>JAPTVL010000296.1 GCA_028065725.1 Betaproteobacteria bacterium | reverse complement strand
GGAAATCGGCTTGACCTCGACCGCGGCTTCTTCCTCCGCGGTCTTGGGCGCTGCGAAAATATCGATGCCCGAATTCGCCACCTGGCCGGTGGCCAGCACCACCAGATCGACGTCCGCCACAGCCGCATCGGTATCGTCGAGGATCAGGTCATGGAACTTCACCGTGCTGGTCGCGCCATTGGGCACGACCTGGGCAACCTTGCCCTTGGTGAAGATCACGCCCTTTTCCTGTGCGCTGCGGTAGAAATCCTCGCCGTTGCCCGGGGTGCGCAGGTCGGTGTAGATGATGGTCGTGTCGACGGAAGGGTTCGCGTCCTTGAAGTACATCGCCTGCTTGATGCTGGCGTTGCAGCAGAAGCCCGAGCAGTACGACAGGTGCGTGCCGCTGGGATCGCGCTGACCGGCGCACTGCACGAACACCACCGACTTCACCGGCTGACCGTCGCCGGGACGGCGGATCACGCCGTCGCCTGCCGCCGCCGCGGTCGCCAATGTTTCGAGGCCGGCCTGGTCGACCACGTTGGGCGACTTGCCGCCGCCGAGTTCCGGCAGCTTGTTCATGTCGTACAGCGTGAAGCCGGTCGCCTGCACGATCGCGCCGATGTCTTCGGTGTGGGTCGAACCCGATTCGGTGGCGATGTCCACGACGAAACGCCCCGGTGCGCCGTCGGTCTTGGCGACGGTGGCGTTCAGATACACCTTGATGTTGCTGTCGCCCATCACCTGCGACGCCAGATCGGCCACGCCCGTGTCGGCCGGCGACTTGAACGGCTCGTGTACCGGAGTGCGCTTGTAGAGCTTGCCGGCCCAGCCGCCCAGCTCGCCGGATTTTTCCACCAGCACGACCGGGTAGCCGGTCTTCGACGCTTCGATCGCGGTGGTCATGCCGGTGACGCCGCCGCCGACCACGAGCAGGGTCTTGCTGGTGCCGGTGTTGGTGTTGCCGCCGGGCGCGGTCATCGCCTTCACTTCGGCGCAGCCCATGCGGATGTAGTCTTCCGCCATCTCCTGTGTGGTTTCGCGCGCGTCGTCGGTGTCGGGGCGGATCCAGATCACGCCTTCGCGCAGATTGGCGCGCGCCACCGCGGTTTCGGGGAAAAAGAACGCCTCGGTCTTGGCGCGGCGCGAGCAGGCGCCGATCATGACGTGGGTGACGCCCTCGTTGGCGATGTCGTTCCTGATCATCGCGACGCCGTCGGCGTTGCACAGGAACTCGTGCGACTTCGCCAGCGGCACCTTGCCGTCCTTCTGTGCGATCTTGACCAGCGCGTCTGCGTCGAGACGCTCGCCCAGTCCGCAGCCCTTGCAGATATACGCTGCGACTTTGATGTCAGCCATTGTTTAAGCCTCCGCCTTTGCTACTTTGTTGACCACCTGGATGGCTCTCAATGCCGCCGCCGTGGCCGATTGCACTGCACGGTTCACATCCAGCGCATTCGACGCGCAGCCGGCGCCGAACACCGCGCCGTTGGCCGGATCGGCTTCGATGAAGCCGCTCGAATCCGCCACGATGTGGCCGGGAATGTCGATGCCCTTGACCGAGGGCTCCATGCCAACCGCCAGCACCACCAGGTCGTGCGGCGTGGTGTAGCGCTTGTAGCCTTCGGTATCGACGCCATGGCACACCGCGTTGCCGTGTTCGTCTTCGGTGATCTTCGCGACCTTGGACTTGATGAAGGTGACCGAGGGATCGGCCTGCACCTTCTGGTAGAAATCCTCGAAGCGGTCGATGGCGCGGATGTCGATGTAGTAGATAGTCGACTTGCCGTCTTCCGGATACTTCTCGCGCACGTAATGAGTCTGCTTCAGCGAGGCCATGCAGCAGATGCGCGAACAGTGGCGCAGGTGGTTCTCGTCGCGCGAACCGGCGCACTGGATGAAGGCGATGTTCCTCGCTTCCTTGCCGTCGCTGGGGCGCAGGATCCTGCCGCCGGTGGGGCCGTGGATGTCGGCCAGGCGTTCGAATTCCACGCTGGTGATGACGTTCTTGAAGCGGCCGTAGCCGTAGGGCTGAATCTTCGCCGCGTCGTAGGGTTGCCAGCCGGTCGCCCACACCACGGCGCCCGCTTTCACCTGGATCGTCTCCTCCTTCATGTCGAGGTCGATCGCGCCGTACTTGCAGGCGGCCCTGGCCTTGTCGGCGTCGGCGCTGCCGATGATCGCCGGGTCCAGCACGTAGCGCTGCGGATAGGCCATCGCGTTCGGCAGGTAGGCCGCCTTGTGCTGGCCGAGGTTGTAGTTGAACGGGTCGTCCACCATGGTGTCGACCGCACGCGCGCAGTCGCCGCAGGCGGTACAGTTCTCGTTCACGTAGCGCGGCTTGACCTTGATGCTGGCGGTGTAGTTGCCGCTGCTGCCTGAGAGGCCGGTCACTTCGGCCAGCGTCAGCACCCGCACGCGCGGATTGTTCTTCAGGCGGCGCAGGTTGATTTCCAGACCGCAGGTAGGGTGGCACAGCTTGGGAAAGTAGCGATACAGCTGGGAGGTGCGTCCGCCCAGTGCGGGATTCTTCTCAACCAGAACGACGTTCTTGCCGGTTTCGGCCGCTTCGAGCGCGGCGGTCATGCCGGAAATCCCGCCGCCCACCACGAGAATGGTCTCGTTGGTCGCAACATGCTCCGTCATTGTTGTTTCCTCCATCCGATGGATGCAAAGTAATCAGAAACCACCCGGAAACCTCCTCCCGGACAGCAGGGTTTTAAACCCGAATTCGACATCCGAAATGGTACTCCGAAGGCCGCGCCTGCCGCCACGGGCAAGCGCGCTATCTCAATCGAAGTTTTCTATGCGGGAATAAGAG
>JAPTVL010000260.1 GCA_028065725.1 Betaproteobacteria bacterium | reverse complement strand
TGCGCCGAAGGCGCGCTATAGTGAAAGCTGCTTATCCCCGTTCCAAGGAGCTCTCCATGACAGCCAACGTCGGCACGATCGACCGCATCATCCGCATTGTTGCAGGCCTCGCCCTCATCGCCTGGGTGGCTTTTTTCAATGGTCCGGTGTGGGCCTGGATCGGCGTGCTGCCGCTCGCCACCGGGCTGCTCAGTATCTGTCCGACCTACAGCCTGCTCGGCATCAACACCTGCGGGCTGAAAAAATAGGATTCAGGCAAGAAACAGCTTGTAGGCCGGATTGCGGGATTCGTCCCAGTAGCGGTAGCCCAGCCCGTCCAGGAATTTCTGGAAGCTGGGCTTTTCCTTTTCCGGCACCTGGATGCCGACCAGCACCCGGCCATAGTCGGCGCCATGGTTGCGGTAGTGGAACAGGCTGATGTTCCAGCCGCGGCTCATGCTCTGCAGAAACTGCATCAGGGCACCGGGGCGTTCCGGAAATTCGAATCGGTACAGCAGTTCGTTGACCGCCTCGGGCGCACGTCCACCCACCAGATGGCGGACGTGCAGCTTGGCCATTTCGTTGTCGGTGAGGTCGATCGCTTCGAGGCCGTGGCGCTGCAGCAGCTCCACGACGCGCGCGCTCTCACCCGCCCCCGGCACCGACAGGCCAACAAACACGCGCGCCACCTTGGGGTCGGAATAGCGGTAGTTGAACTCGGTGATGTTGCGCGCGCCCAGGAGGCTGCAGAAATTCTTGAAGCTGCCCGGCGTTTCGGGAATGGTGACGGCCAGCACCGCTTCGCGCTTTTCGCCCAACTCCGCGCGCTCGGCGATGTAGCGCAAGCGGTCGAAGTTCATATTGGCCCCGGAAGCAACCGCCACCAGCGTCTTGCCCCTGAGCTTGTCGCCGGTTATCGCGGCCTTCATCCCGGCAATCGACAGCGCACCCGCCGGCTCCAGGATCGAGCGGGTGTCCTCGAAGACGTCCTTGATCGCAGCGCAGATGGCGTCGTTGTTGACGCGAACGATCTCGTCGACGTACAGCTGCGCCAAACGGAAGGTTTCCTTGCCGACCGTTTTCACCGCCACGCCGTCGGCAAAAATGCCCACGCGCGGCAGCGTGATGCGCTTGCCCTTGCACAACGATCGCGCCATGGCGTCGGCGTCTTCGGGCTCGACGCCGACGATGCGGATTTCCGGACGCAGCCGCTTGATGTAGGCCGCCATGCCGGCGATCAGTCCGCCGCCGCCAACCGGAATATAGACCGAGTGGATCGGGCCGGGATGCTGGCGCAACAGCTCCATCGCCACCGTGCCCTGCCCGGCGATCACGTCGGGATCGTCGTAGGGGTGGACGAATGTGGCCCTCGACTCCCTGGCGATCTGGGTCGCGTGGGCGCAAGCCTCGTCGTAATTGTCGCCATGCAGGATCACCTGCGCGCCGCGCGCCGCCACCGCGTCGACCTTGATTTTCGGCGTGGTCGCCGGCATCACGATGATCGCCGCCACACCGAGTTTCTGCGCCGCCAGCGCCACCCCCTGCGCATGGTTGCCGGCCGACGCCGCCACCACGCCGCGCGCCAGCTGGGCATGCGTCAACTTCGCCATCCTGTTGTAGGCGCCGCGGCATTTGAATGAAAACACCGGCTGCAGGTCTTCGCGCTTGAGCAGAATCTGGTTGTTGAGGCGGCGCGACAGATTGTGGGCCACATCGAGCGGCGACTCGATCGCCACGTCGTAGACGCGCGAGGTGAGAATGCGTTCGAGGTAATCGTCAGGTTGGCTCATGGCGGCAGCGGGGCGAGGTTTGTAAAAAGGGCGCGATGCCGCTATCTTAGCCGGCTGCATCCAAATCGACGAAAACATCATGACTCAGGACGAAATGAAGCAAGCCGTGGCACGTGCCGCGGTGGATTATGCCCGTGGCGGCATCATCGGGGTAGGCACCGGCTCGACCGCAAACTATTTCATCGACGCGCTGGCCGAGGTCAAGGGCCGCATCGACGGCGCCGTTGCGAGTTCCGAGGCCACTGCTGCGCGCTTGAAGAGCCATGGCATCCAGGTACTGGATCTCAACAGCGTGGGCGAGCTGGAAATCTACGTCGATGGCGCCGACGAAATCACCGAGCACTTCGCCATGGTGAAGGGTGGCGGCGGTGCGCTGACGCGCGAGAAAATCGTCGCAGCATGCAGCAAGAAATTCATCTGCATCGCCGACGAGAGCAAGCTGGTCGGGGTGCTGGGCAAGTTTCCGCTGCCGGTGGAGGTGATTCCGATGGCGCGTTCCTATGTGGCGCGCGAACTGGTCAAGCTGGGCGGACAACCCCGGTTGAGAGAGGGATTCACCACCGACAACGGCAACATCATCCTCGACGTGCACGGTTTGTCGATCGTCGATCCCGTGTCGCTGGAAACGGCGATCAATCACATCGTCGGCGTGGTCACGAATGGGTTGTTTGCAAGGCGTGGCGCGGATGTGCTGCTGCTGGGAACCGAATCCGGCGTCAAGACCTATAAAAAATAACTACTGCGGACGCTCGGTTTCATCGGGCGTCTCGCTTTCCTCTGGACCGGGCGCAACAGGCACGCGATATTTTTCCGTGGCCCACTGCCCGAGATCAATCAGCTTGCAGCGTTCGCTGCAAAATGGTTTCCAGCGATTCTCCGCCGTCCATTTCACGGCCGCGCCGCAAATCGGGCAACTGACGACCGGGGGCTTGGCTGCGGGTTTCACAGGTTGCAGAAAGTCAGGTCAAAATCGATCGGCTGGTCGGTACAGGTACGCATCGACCCCGGTCCCACATGCACAAAGCGGATGTTAAGCATGTATTTATTGGCCGAAATTTCGGGCACGCACGGCAGATCATCGCCCAGGGCAACCCGGATCAGTTGCGGATTTCGCGATTCGAGCATGCGCTGATAGCTGCCATTCTTCGCATGCTGCAACTCGGGCTGGCCGCTGTCGCGCAGCAAGCCCAGCACGATGCCGACCGCGGCACGTATCGATGAGAAAGGCGCCAGCCAGCGTTGCAACTGGTTCATGCGGCTGTCAGCCGATTGGTGCAGCCAGTAATGGTAGGACGGCAGATCGAATTCGCACATTCCGCCCGGAATGGCCGCGCGCTGCTTGACTGTCATCAGCCAGTCATCATCGCGCAGATGCTGACCCACCCTGCCAGGCAACTGATACATGCCCTGATGGGCCGCCTCGATCGCCGCCAGCACCTGTTCCAGGGTCGCGCCCTGCACCTGCGGATTGCCGCGCAGCGCCAACAACACGGCCTTTTGCCGGTCCAGTTCCTGCAGCAGATCGGATTTGAGATCGGCGCGCGCCGCGACTTCCGTCATCTCGAACAAGGTCAGCAAGGCCGCATGATGGGCGTACGGATCGGGCGATGCGGCAAAGGCATCGAAACGATCGAACAGGTCTTCCAGCCGCAACAGGGTGCGGATGCGTTCGCTTAGGGGATATTCGTAGTGGATCACGCCGCAACGCGCAGGGTTTAATGGGCCGATTGTCGCCGATTCATGTGGAAAATCAAGGCGGCGGCGTAGTGGAAAACGCCAGGTAACGCCGGTGCAGGGTTGCAACCTGGGCGCGCAACGCTTCGGGAGAAGCCGTGTTGACGATCACATCGTCCGCAACTGCCAGCCGTTCGGCACGCCCGGCCTGCGCCGCGAGAATGGCTGTCACTTCATCCTGGCCGAGTCCGCTGCGCGTCATCACCCGCGCAATCTGCGCATCTTCCGGGCAATCGACAACCAGAACCCGGTTCAGCACGTCCCGGTAACCGCCCGTTTCCACCAGCAGTGGAATCACGATGAGGACATAGGGAGCGACCAGCGTGTCGAGCCTCCGCTCCACCTCCTGCCGGATAAGCGGGTGCAGGATAGCCTCGAGTTGGCGACGTGTTGCGGTGTCGGAAAATATGCGGCGGCGCAGGGTGGCGCGATCCAGGGTGCCGTCCGCGTGCATCACCGCATCGCCGAATTGCGCACGAATTTCCCCGAGCGCCGCGCCACCGGGCTCGGTCAATTGGTGCGCGATGGCATCGGTATCGATCACCGGCGTGCCCAGCTCGGCAAACAGGTCGGCGACCGTCGATTTGCCTGAACCGATGCCGCCGGTGAGGCCGACTGCGAACATCAGAATTGCGCGAGGTAGGCCTGCGTCAGGTCAGCGCCGAAGAACAGCGCCACCAGTCCGCCGCCAGCCAGATAGGGGCCGAAGGGAATCGGCACGCGCCGGTCATGCTTCACCAGCACAATCATTGCGATGCCGACCGACGCGCCGACCACCGACGACAGCAGCAGGGTGACGGGGAGCATCTGCCAGCCGAGCCAGGCACCGATGGCCGCCAGCAGCTTGAAGTCGCCGTAGCCCATGCCCTCCTTGCCAGTGGCCAGCTTGAACAGCCAGTACACCGTCCACAGCACCCCGTAGCCAGCCATGGCGCCGATGACGGCGTCCGGCAGACTGGCGAAATGTCCGCCCAGGCTGAACAGCAGCCCCAGCCACAAGAGCGGCAGGGTAAGGCTGTCGGGCAGCAGGGTGGTATCGAGATCGATGAACGCCAGCGCGACCAGCGCCCACACCAGAAACAGCGCGCCCAGCGTCTCGGCGCTCACGCCCCACGTCCAGGCGGCCGCGGCCGACAGCAGTGCGGTGAGCAGTTCCACCAGGGGATAGCGTGCACTGATCGGCGCGCTGCAGGCCGAGCAGCGCCCGCGCAGCCACAGCCACGACAACAGTGGGATATTTTCCAGCGCGGTGATTTGATGTCCACACTTGATGCAGGCCGAACGCGGCAGCCACAGGTTATAGCGTGGCGCATCGGGCAGGGTCTCGCCGCGCAGTTCTGCACACTGCGCATTCCACTCGGCCTCCATCATTTTGGGGAGCCGGTGGATGACGACATTGAGGAAGCTGCCGACCAGCAGGCTGAATAAAAAAACCAGCCCGGTGAAGAGGGCTGGTTCAGCATGGAGCAAATCCATCACCCGACGACCGCGCCCATCTTGAAAATCGGCAGGTACATGGCGATGACCATGCCGCCGATAAGGGTGCCCAGCACCACCATGATCATCGGCTCCATCAGGCTGGACAGCGCATCGACTGCGTCATCCACTTCGGCCTCGTAGAAGTCGGCCACCTTGCCCAGCATGGCGTCGAGCGATCCCGATTCTTCGCCGATAGCAGTCATCTGCAGCACCATGTTGGGAAAGCGCCCCGAGTTCTGCATGGCCTGCGTCAGCGCCGTACCAGTCGATACTTCGCCGCGTATTTTGTTAGTAGCTTCGACGAATACCTGGTTGCCCGACGCCCCACCCACCGATTCCAAGGCTTCGACCAGCGGCACGCCGGCGGCAAACATCGTGGCCAGGGTGCGGGTCCAGCGCGCAATGGTGGCTTTTTCGATCACCGGGCCAAAAATCGGAAGTTTCAGCATGACGCGATCCATGAACATCTGCACCTTGCGCGAATGCTTCCAGGCTTGCAACAGGGCATAGATGCCGCCACCGATCCCCCCGAATATCGCCCACCACCATTCGATAAAGACGTCCGAGATCCCCATCACCACCAGGGTCGGGCCTGGCAAGTCGGCGCCAAAGCTGCTGAACAAATCCTTGAACGCCGGAATCACGAAAATCATGATGATGGCGGTAATGACAAACGCCACCACGATGATGGAAACAGGATAGAACAGTGCCGACTTGATCTTGCCCTTGATGGCGAGGATTTTTTCCTTGTACACCGCCAGGCGATCTAGCACGCCTTCCAGGATACCGGCCGATTCGCCCGCCCCCACCAGGTTGCAGAACAGCGCGTCGAAATACAGCGGGTGGCGCCCGAATGCCTGGGTGAGGCTGCTGCCCTTTTCGATGTCTGCCTTGATTTCCATCAGCAGACGCTGCATCGACGGGTTGGAATGCCCGCGCGCCACGATTTCGAACGATTGCAGCAACGGCACCCCGGCTTTCATCATGGTGGCCAGCTGGCGGGTAAACAGGGTCACATCCTTGTCGGTGATGCGCTTGGCGCCGCTAAAAAGCGTGCTCTGCTTTTTGACCCTGGTGACAGTGATGCCCTGCTTGCGCAGCTGGGAATTAACGACAGCCTCGCCGCCGGCCTGAATCTGGCCTTTGACCTTCTTGCCGCGCTTGTCCATGCCTTCCCACAGGAAGGTGGCGTCCTTGACTGCCTTTGCCGCTGTAGCCATAGAGAAAATCCCTTAAATGTTGGTAACGGCCTCGACCTCTTCCAGCGAGGTGAGTCCAGCTTTCACTTTCAATAATCCAGCCTGGCGCAGGTCGAGCACGCCTTCGCGCCGCGCTTGATCGGCGATATCGGATTCGTTGCCGCCCTTGAGGATGATGCGGGTCATATCGTCGGTAATCGGCATCACCTGATAGATGCCCAGCCGTCCCTTGTAGCCTGTGCCGCCGCAAATGTCACATCCCACTGGCTTATAGGGTTGCCAGCTGCCGTCGAGCTGATCCTCGGTAAAGCCCGCAGCCAGAAGGGCTTCCTGCGGGAGATCGACGGGCTGCTTGCACGAACACAGCCGCCGCGCCAGCCGCTGTGCGGTGATCAGGATGACCGAGGAGGCGACGTTGAACGGCGCCACCCCCATGTTCAACAGCCGGGTGAGCGTCCCGGGCGCATCGTTGGTATGCAGGGTGGACATCACCATGTGGCCGGTTTGCGCGGCCTTGATGGCGATGTCGGCGGTTTCCAGGTCGCGGATTTCGCCGACCATGATGACGTCGGGATCCTGTCGCAGGAAGGATTTCAGTGCCGCCGAAAACGTCAGGCCGGCCTTGTCGTTGACGTTGACCTGGTTGATGCCCGGCAGCTGGATTTCCGCCGGGTCTTCCGCGGTCGAGATGTTGACGTCGGGCTTGTTGAGGATGTTCAGGCAGGTATAGAGCGACACGGTCTTGCCGGAACCGGTCGGTCCGGTCACCAGCACCATGCCGTAGGGGCGCTGCACCGCGTTCATCAGCAGATCCTTCTGCCACGGCTCGTAACCCAGCGCCTCGATCCCCAGTTGCGCGCTGGTGGGGTCGAGAATACGCATGACGATCTTTTCACCATACAGCGTAGGCAGGGTACTGACCCGGAAATCGATGGCGCGGTTCTTCGACAGCACCATCTTCATGCGGCCGTCCTGCGGCACCCGTTTTTCCGAAATATCCAGACGCGACAGGACCTTGATGCGCGACGCCACCTTGTCCTTGATCGCCATCGGCGGCTGGGCGACCTCGGAGAGGATGCCGTCACGCCGGTAGCGGATGCGGTAAAACTTTTCGTACGGCTCGAAATGGATGTCGGATGCGCCGATATTGATGGCATCGAGCATGATCTTCTGCAGGTAGCGCACCACCGGCGCGTCATCGATCTCGATGCCGCCGGTATCCTGCTGCGCGGCCGCGGCGCTTTCCTCGTCGGCAAAATCCAGGTTGAGGTCTTCTGCATTCAGCACGGCCATCGTGTTGTCTGCAACCTCGCCCACCTTTTCGATCAGCTTGCCGAGCTTGTCGTCTTCCACCACCACCGGCTCGACCGCCTGGCCGGTCTGGAACTTCACCTCGTCCAGCGCCTGCAGGTGGGTGGGGTCGGAGGTCGCCACATAGAGCTTGTTGCCGCGCTGGTACAAGGCGACCACGCGCCGTTTTTGCACCAGCTTGGGATCGAGCAGCCCCTGCGGCAGGCTCTCGGCATCCATTGCGCTCAAGTCCAGATAGGGGAACCCGAACGAGACAGCGGCGAATTCAGCGACCTGGTCGGCCTTGAATCTCCGCCCCTTGATGAGCTCGGTCACAAAGGAATCGCCCGAATGGCTCGCGCGTTTCCACACCCCCTCGGCGTCGTCCTCGGACAGCCAGCCATGGTTGACCATGGCACGCGCCAGTCCGGTTAAATTGTTGGTGTTTGTCACAGCAGCCATAGCTCGGTTCAGACAAGTCCAGCGTCAAAATATTGTCCGCGCCACCCGCCAGAAGGCGGCGGATGGGCGATCACAGGCCTTAACGGCGATTTTTCGACTAAATTGAGGCGTTGTCAGACGAGGGGACATCCAGCGCCGGCGGATAGATGCGTGCCATCTTCACGGCGCGATCCTGCGTCTGCACGATTTCCACCGGCACATCGCCCAGTTTGAGGCTCACCCCTGCCTCGGGAATGTCCTCGAACTGCTCCAGCAGCAGGCCATTCAGCGTCTTCGGCCCGTCCAGCGGCAGAGACAGACCCAGCTTGCGATTGAGATGGCGCAGCAGCACGGAACCCTCGGCCAGCCAGCTGCCATCTTCCTCGCGCCGCAGATAGCCCATGTCGGATGGCGCCTGGGTGGTGAACTCGCCAACCATTTCCTCCAGCAGGTCTTCCAGCGTCACCAGGCCCTGCAGTTCACCGTATTCGTCGACCACCAGGGCCAGCCGCCGACGGCTGCTCTGGAAGTTGCGCAGTTGGGTAAAGAGCGGGGTACCCGCCGGGACAAAATACGGCTCCTCCAGGTTCTCCTTCAGCATTTGGGGATCGAACTCCTCGCCAGTCAACGCGTGCAGCACCCGACGCACATGCAGCACACCAAGCAGGTTATCGGGTGACCCCTGCTGCACCACCAGTCGGGTGTGGTGGCTCGTGGAAATCTGCTGGCGCAGGCGCTCGGGGTCGTCCTCGATATCGATCGCCTCGATCTGGTTGCGCGGGGTCATCACGTCGTCCACCGTGATGTCCTCCAGCTCCAGCAGGTTGACCAGAATCCGGTGGTGCTCGCGCGGCAACAACCCGGACGATTCCAGCACAATGGTACGCAACTCCTCCAGACCGAGACGATTGACATACCCGGGCTCGGGCTGCCTGATCCGCAGCAGGCGCAGGATGCCCTGCACGAAGAGGTTCACGAACCACACCACCGGGTACGCCAGCTTCAGCAGTGGCGTAAGGAGCAGCGTTGCCGGGTAGGCGACCCGCTCCGGGAAGGAGGCACCCAGCACCTTGGGCGTCACTTCGCTGAACACCAGAATCAGGAAAGTCAGCAACAGCGTCGCCACGAACAACACCATTTCGCCGGCGCCGAACAGGCGGATGGCCAGCACGGCAGACAGCGTGCCCGAGGCGGAATTGACCAGATTGTTGCCGAGCAGAATGACGCCCAGCAGCTTGTCGGTCTGGTTGAGCAGCGCCTGCGCCCGCATTGCACCGCGCACTCCAGACTCGGCGGCATGCCGCAGGCGATAGCGGTTGATCGCCATCATCGCGGTCTCGGACGCGGAAAAGAACGCCGAGGTCAGCAGCAAGACAGCCAGCGCGGCAAAAAGCGTGCTGGTGGAAATACTATCCACTCAGAGTCATCTCAACGACCGAGAACCACTTCCATCACGAACTGTGTGCCCAGATAAGCCAGCAGCAGCAGCGTGAAACCGGTGATCGTCCAGTAGAGCGCCATGCGTCCGCGCCAGCCGCGAAAATGCCGCCCCACCAGCAACCCACCGAACACCAGCCAGGAGAGGATGGCAAACACGATCTTGTGGGAAAACTGCAATGGTGTGCCAAACAGCTCTTCCGAGAAGAATACGCCGCTGAACACCGCCAGGGTCAACAGCGCAAACCCGACACCGATCGTTCTGAACAGCATGGCTTCCAGCGTCAGCAGGGGCGGCGCACCGTCCTGCAGGAGCGAACCACGGTGGAGCTGTTTTTCCAGCATGGTCATCAACACCGCATGCAGGGCTGCCACCGCCAGCAAGCCATAGGCAAGGAAAGACACCACCAGGTGCGCGCGCAGGGCCAGCGCCTGCGAGTTGGGGATCTCATGGGTGGCGGTGAAAAACGCCATGACCAGGACGGACACCGCCGCCAGGCCGCTCACCCACGACTGCAGGCGCGTCAGCGGTGCGCCCTGGCTGGATAGCCAGTAAACCAGCGCGGTCAGCCATAAAATCGTCGACAGGGAATTGCCGAATCCCAGCCGGATATCGCCCTGACCCAGCATCGACTGGTAAATCAGCGCGCCATGCGCCAGCAGGGCCAATGGCAGCACCCAGCGCACCGATGCGGCGGATGGCGTGCGCTGCAGGCGCCAGGCCACCCAGCCATAGAGCGCGCTCACACATAAAGTAACCAGCAATAGCGGAGACATTCGTTAAAATGCAAATCTGAATTCAGCGAGCCTCATTATCCATGCCGCCCACAGCGGCAACAAGGAAGCCATGTTAGAAAACCTTAGCGGACGCCTCGCCGGCGTCGTCAAAAGCCTGCGCGGGCAGGCACGCATTACCGAAGCCAATGTGCAGGACACGCTGCGTCAGGTGCGGCTGGCCCTGCTCGAAGCCGACGTGGCGCTGCCTGTGGTCAAGGACTTCATCGAAGCGGTCAAGACCCGCGCCTTGGGTCAGGACGTGCTCACCAGCCTGTCGCCGGGTCAGGCGCTGATCGGCATCGTCCACGAAGAACTCACCCGCCTGATGGGCGGCGAGAATGCCGACCTCAACCTGGCTGCCACCCCGCCCGCCGTCATTCTGATGGCCGGCCTGCAGGGTTCGGGCAAGACCACCACCAGCGGCAAGCTCGCCCTGCTGCTGAAGCACCGCAAGAAAAAGGTCCTGCTCGCCTCCGCCGACGTCTACCGCCCCGCCGCCATCGACCAGCTGCGGCAGCTCGGCAAACAGCTCGACGTCAGCTTTTTCGAAGCGGGCGACGAACGCGATCCGCTGAAAATCGCGCAGGCCGCGCAGGATCATGCGCGCCGCCAGTTCTACGACGTGCTGATCGTCGACACCGCCGGTCGGCTGGCGATCGACGAGGCGATGATGAATGAGATCAAGGCGCTGCACGCCGCGGTCAGGCCGGTCGAAACCCTGTTCGTGGTCGACGCCATGCAGGGCCAGGATGCGATCAACGTCGCCCGCGCCTTCAACGAGGCGCTGCCGCTCACCGGCATCGTACTGACCAAGCTCGATGGCGACGCCCGCGGCGGCGCGGCGCTGTCGGTGCGCCACATTACCGGCAAGCCGCTGAAGTTCATCGGCGTCGGCGAAAAGCCCACCGGGCTGGAGGCCTTCCACCCCGAACGCATGGCGCAGCGCATCCTCGGCATGGGCGATGTGCTTTCGCTGATCGAGCAGGCGCAAAGCTCGGTCGACATGGCCGAGGCCAGGAAGCTCGCCGACAAAGTCAAGAAAGGCAAGGATTTCGACCTCGAGGATTTCAAGGCGCAGATCCAGCAGATGCGGAAGATGGGCGGCCTGTCGGCCCTGATGGACAAGCTCCCCGGCGCCGGGCAGATGGCGATGCCGGCGGGCGCCGACGACAAGGCGGTCAACCGGGTGGAGGGCATCATCAACAGCATGACCCCGCTCGAGCGCCGCAAGCCCGACATCATCAAGGCCAGCCGCAAGCGTCGCATCGCCGCCGGCGCCGGGGTGCAGGTGCAGGACGTTAACAAGCTCCTGAACCAGTTCGAGCAGGCGCAGAAGATGATGAAAATGATGGGCAAGGGCGGGCTGTCCAAGATGATGCGCGGCATGAAGGGCATGATGCCGGGGATGCGCTGATCCCACTCCACTGGCAAACCGGGGTTTTTTGGGTATAATTCGCGGTTTTCTCCGTTTACCCGGTGGGTCAAATCATGGTCGTTATTCGTCTTTCGCGCGGCGGCGCCAAAAACCGTCCTTTCTACAACGTTGTGGTGGCCGATTCGCGCTGCCGCCGTGACGGCCGCTTCATCGAGCGTGTCGGCTTCTACAACCCGGTCGCCGCCGAAGGCGCCGAAGCCGTGCGCCTGGATCAGGATCGCATCGGCTACTGGGTGAGCAACGGTGCGCAGATGTCCGACACCGTCGCCCGTCTGGTCAAGCAGAACAAGCCCGCCGCAGCCTGATTTGGCTGAAAAAGAAGCCTGGGGCGGCCACTTGAATTGAATAACGACTGGGTCGTTATGGGGCGCATCGCTGCCCCGTTCGGCATCAAGGGCTGGGTCAAGGTCCAACCCTTCAGCGAAGACCCGGGCACGCTGATGGATTTCGAATCCTGGCGTGTCGGGCGCGGCGAGCAGCAGACGCACTACACCGTCGAGACCATCCAGGACCACGGCAAGGCCCTGGTCGCCAAACTGGCCGGTATCGACGACCGCGACGCGGCGTATGCCCTGCGCGGACAGGAAATCTCGGTGGCGAAGCGCGATCTGCCGCCGCCGGAAGAAAACGCGTTCTACTGGTCCGACCTGATCGGTCTGACCGTGGTCAACCGTGAAGGCATCGAGTTGGGCAAGGTCGACAGCCTGATGGAAAGCGGGGCGAACGACCTGCTGGTCGTCAAGGGCACGCGCGGGCACCTGATTCCGTTCGTTGCGGCCTTCGTCGGCAAGGTGGATCTGGCAGGCGGGACGATCGAGGTGGACTGGGGCGAAGACTACTGATGCGCTTCGATGCGGTCACGCTCTTCCCCGAGCTGTTCGATGCCGTACTGGATTACGGCATCACCCGGCGGGCGCTGGATCGGGGGCTGTACCGGTTCAAGACGTGGAATCCGCGTGATTTCACCGATGATCCGCACCGCACGGTGGACGACCGGCCGTACGGCGGCGGCCCCGGCATGCTGATGCTGGCCGAACCGCTGGACCGCACGCTGAACGCGGTGCAGCAGGATCTGGCCAGCGAGAACTTGACACCGTGGGTAGTGCATTTTTCTCCCCGTGGCTGCCCGCTGACCCATCAGCGGGTGATGGAACTGAAGGGAAAGCCTGCACTGGTCTTACTGTGCGGGCGTTATGAAGGAATAGACGAACGGCTGCTGCAGCGCCGCGTCGACGAGGAACTCTCGCTCGGCGACTTCGTGCTGTCGGGCGGCGAATTGCCGGCGCTGGCGCTGATGGATGCGATCATCCGACAGTTGCCGGGGGCACTGAATGACGCCGAATCGGCCGCGCAGGACTCGTTCAGCCACGGGCTGCTCGACTGCCCGCACTACACGCGGCCCGAGGTCTGGCAGGGGATGGAAGTGCCGACAGTACTGAAAAGCGGCAACCACGCGGCGATTGCCAAGTGGCGACATGAAGAAAGCATGCGGCTGACCGCCGCGCTGCGGCCCGACCTGCTTGAAAAGGCGCAGCACAAACCGGATTGACCGGTTTGCCCTCAAGGCAAACCGGGAATGAGCGGCGCCGGGGTTAGAACAAACCCCGGCGCCAATGTGAAACGGCGTGACGTCCGCCCCGACTGGGCGCACCTCTCCCGCCAGATGCAAGGAAATAGCATGAACATCATCGAGCAACTCGAACAGGAAGAAATCGCCCGCCTGGGCAAGACCCTCCCCGATTTCGCCCCGGGCGACACCGTCGTCGTCCAGGTGAAAGTGAAGGAAGGCAACCGCGAGCGTCTGCAGGCTTACGAAGGCGTCGTCATCGCCAAGCGCAACCGCGGCCTCAATTCCGCTTTCACCGTGCGCAAGATCTCCGCCGGCGAAGGCGTCGAACGGACCTTCCAGACCTACTCGCCGCTGGTCGCCAGCGTCGAAGTCAAACGCCGCGGCGACGTCCGCCGCGCCAAGCTGTACTACCTGCGCGAGCGCTCCGGCAAGTCCGCGCGCATCAAGGAAAAGCTGCCCGCCCGCAAGGCGGCAGCCAAAGCTGCCGAATAAGCAGCCTTTCTGCCGCAACACAAAACGCCCGCTTCATGCGGGCGTTTTTGTTTTCGCCGGGCGCTAAAATACCGGCATGCTTCACTACGATGCCATTCTGGACGCTCCGCCCTGCCGCCTCGGCGCGGTCTTCACCGGCGAAGTACTGACCCGGCTGGACTTCCTGCCCGTCGGTACCCCCGTGTCCGGACAAGCCGATAGCCGGGTTCGCCAGCTGGCGGACGAACTCGACACCTACTGGCACAATCCCGTGCATGATTTCAGCCTGCTGTATGTGCCGGCCGGCACCCCGTTCCAGCTGCGGGTGTGGCACGCGCTGATGAATATTCCGGTCGGGCAGCCGACGACGTACGGCACGCTGGCGAAAAAGCTGGGCACGGCGCCGCGTGCGGTGGGGCAGGCGTGCGGCGCGAATCCCCTGCCCATCCTCATCCCCTGCCACCGAGTACTGGCAGCCCATGGATTGGGCGGCTTCATGCATTCGTCCAGCGGCGCGCCGCTGGACGTGAAATCCTGGCTGCTGGCGCATGAACGACGCACTGATTGACCGGTTCTGCGATCATCTGTGGCTGGAGGACGGGCTGGCAGACCTGACGCTGGCGGCATACCGACGCGACCTGAAGACCTTCGGCGCCTGGCTGGAAAAGGAACACAAGCAAGGCCTGGACGCTGTCGTTCCGGGCAACATCGAAGCCTACCTGGCATGGCGCTTCGCCCGCCGCGCACAACCTCGCAGCGCGGCACGCTACACCTCGGCGCTGAAACGCTTTTATCGCTATCTGCTGCGCGAGAACCTGGTCGCGGCCGACCCCACGCTCAACCTCGACAGCCCCAAGCTCCCGCGTGCATTGCCCAAGACGCTGACCGAGTCCGATGTGGAACGCCTGCTCGATAGTGCCGATGCCGATTCGCCGCTGGGTCTGCGCGACCGCGCGATGCTGGAAACCCTGTACGCCACAGGCTTGCGGGTTTCCGAACTGGTGGGGCTGAAGCTGACGGCGGTGAATCTCAACGATGGCGTGCTGCGCGTGACCGGCAAGGGCAACAAGGACCGGCTGGTGCCGCTGGGCGAGGAAGCGGTGCAGTGGCTCAGGCGCTACCTGACCGACGCCCGGCCGCTGCTGCTGGAAAAAAGCCTCTCCGATGCCGTGTTCGTGACCGCACGCGGCGGCGGCATGACGCGACAGGCATTCTGGTATCTCATCAGGCGGCGCGCCCAGGCGGCCGCCATCACCCGCCCGCTGTCGCCGCATACGCTGCGTCACGCCTTCGCCACCCACCTCCTGAACCACGGTGCCGATCTGCGGGTCGTGCAGATGCTGCTGGGGCACAGCGACATTTCCACCACCCAGATCTACACCCACGTGGCGCGCGAACGAATGAAACAATTGCACGCCCAGCACCACCCGCGCGGTTAAGGCCTGCCAACAGGCCCTCGCTCAAACCCGCGTGCCGGGTTTCGCCAGATAAAACCACTCCTGTCCCGGCAATGCCGCCGGATTGGGAAACACGATATACCCATCCCGGTCGGCCGCCACCGGCGTGCCGTCGTGGCGCGTACCAATGCATTCCCCGGTGCGCACCCGGTCGAAGCTCGACCAATGGCGTGCGAATTGATCGTCTGCATGGACGCGATCGATCACCTGATACAGGCGCAGGGCCTCGGTGCCGGTCACGGCGCCTGGCGCGGGCGCCGCGGTCAATCGCAGATGCGCGAGTGCATTGTGGATGGCACGCCAGGCCACGTCCGGGGCGGCCGGATCGTCGTGTTGACCGCATTCGAGCGTGAGCGCGATGCCGCCCTGCGCGCGCATGTACTCGGTGGTGCCCACGCCGTAATGCACGTCAGCCTCGCGCGACGACGCCCCCGCCGCCAGG
>JAPTVL010000341.1 GCA_028065725.1 Betaproteobacteria bacterium | reverse complement strand
GCTGCTCGGCGCGGCGCACGCGGCCCATGCCTGGCTGGCCGGGGGCGGGAGACGAGCTCCATTGCGGGGCGCCCTCATCCGCTTCTGGCAGCAGAGCGGACTGCTGCACCTCCCGGTGCCGATCACCGGGCCGCAGGCCCTCGGCGGCGACCTTCCCTTCGATCGGGAGAGCTGGATCCCGCTTCTGCTCCATGCACTGGCGAACGAGGCCGCGGCGGCCCAGGACCTCCTCCGCGATCTCGAGCGAGCCTGGCAGGTCGCGCGCGCTTCGATTGGTGCGCGTTCCGGTTGATTGTGAACATCGATTCCGTTTGATTGTGAACGCCTAATCCGTTTGATCATGAACGCGGATTCCGGCGGATGATGAACACCGGTTCGGGTGTTCATGAACATGCCCTGGAGTGCGATGGTGGGGCGCTGCTGCTGACAGTCTTCAACCAGGGGTAATCCCGATCCTTTGCTGAGCAGCGAGGGATGGGAATGCCGGGAGAGAGATTGTCGATGCGGAAGATACGTGATGTTTTGCGGCTGCGCTTTGCGCAGGGACTGAGCCAGCGAGCGATTGCGGGTAGTACGGGCCTGAGCATAGGAGCTGTGAACAGTTACCTGAGCCGGGCGCGGCTGGCGGGATTGAATTGGCCGCTTCCTGAAGACCTTGGCGACGTGCAGCTTGAGGCGCGGCTATATCCGCCGCTGCCGGACGTGGCGGCGGAACGCCGGCCGGTGCCGGATTGGGCGGCGGTGCATCGTGAATTGCGCCGGCCGAATGTGACGCTGTCGCTGCTGTGGGAAGAATACCGGGCCGGCACCGGCGGCCAGGACGGGTTCAGCTACTCCTGGTTTTGCGATCTCTACCGGGAATGGGTGGGTCGTCTGAAGCCGACGCTGCGCCAGGTGCATATGGCGGGAGAGCGGCTGTTCGTCGACTTCGCTGGCCACGCCATGGAAGTGATCGACGGGGCGAGCGGGGAGATCCGGCGGGCCGAAATCTTCGTTGCCGTACTCGGTGCCTCGAGCTTCATCTACGCCGAAGCGACCTGGAGCCAGGGGCTGGCGGACTGGATCGGCGCGCACGTTAACGCGTTGACCGCGATTGGCGGCACGCCGCGGCAGATCGTCAGCGACAATCTGCGCGCGGGGATCACGCGCGCGTGCTTTTATGAGCCGACGGTGAACCGCACCTACGCCGACATGGCGGCGCATTACGGCACCGCGATCATTCCGGCGCGGCCCTACAAGCCGCGGGACAAGGCGAAGGCCGAGGTCGGCGTGCAGGTGGTCCAGCGCTGGATCCTGGCACGGCTGCGCAACCGCCGCTTCTTCTCGCTGGCTGAATTGAACCAGGCGATTCGCGAATTGGTCGATCAGGTGAACGATCGACCGATGCGCGGCTGGGGCACCAGCCGGCGGGCGCTCTATGAGCAGCTTGACCGCCCGGCCCTGAAACCACTGCCGCCCACGCCTTACGAATACGCGGACTGGAAGCGCTGCCGCGTGAACCTCGATTACCATGTCGAGATCGACAAGCACTTTTACTCGGTGCCGTTCCGGTTGATCCGCGAAACAGTAGAGGCACGGATCACGGCGAAGACGGTGGAAATCTTCCACCGGGGCAAGCTGTTGGCCACGCACCAGCGCAGCTTCCGCCAGCACCGGCCGACCACAATCGCGGATCACATGCCGAGTTCGCATCGGCGCTATCGCGATTGGACCCACGAACGGATATTGCGCGAAGCCACTGCGGTCGGTGACGACACCGCCGCCCTGGTCGAAATCATCCTGCGCTCGCGCCCGCATCCCGAACAGGGGTTCCGCTCCTGCATTGGCATCCTCGGATTGGCAAAGCGCTACGACCCCGAGCGGCTGGATGCCGCCTGCGCCCGTGCCTTGGCACTCGGAACCCGCTCCTACGGCTCGGTCGCTGCGATCCTGAAGAATGCTCAGGAGAGGAAGACCACGGACAAGACCGAACAACCCAGCCTGTTCCACGAGAACATCCGTGGCCCCGGCTACTATCACTGAAAGGAAACAAGATGCTGATCCATCCCATGGTGGAGCGCCTGCGCGGCCTCGGCCTGACGGCAATGGCCGACGCGTTCATCGAGATGCAGAACCAATCGGCGGCTGACGATCTGACCCGCGAGGATTGGCTCGGGTTGCTGGTCGACCGTGAGGCGACCAGCCGGGACAACAAGCGCCTCGCCCGCAGGCTGAGCCAGGCGCGGCTGCGCCAGAATGCGGTCGTCGAAGATACTGACTTCCGGACACCGCGCGGTCTGGACCGAGCCCTGTTCCACAAACTTGCCGGTTGCGAATGGATCTCGCACAGCCAGCATCTGGTCATCAGCGGCCCGACCGGCGTGGGCAAATCATGGCTCGCCTGCGCGCTCGGCCACAAGGCGTGCCGGGAGGGCTTCTCGGTCCTCTATCGGCGGGCGCCACGCCTGTTTGCCGAACTCGCGACGGCGCGCGGCGAAGGAAGATTGCCCCGGATGTTGGCCGCCCTTGAACGCACCCGCCTGCTCATCATCGATGATTGGGGACCCGAGCCCCTGACCGCCGAGCAGCGCCGCGACCTGCTGGAAATCGTTGATGATCGTTATGAAAAGGGCTCCCTGCTGGTGACCAGCCAGGTGCCCGTGAATCGCTGGCATGACCTGGTGGGGGATCCCACCCTGGGAGATGCGATCCTGGACCGCGTCGTGCACCGCGCACATCGCATCGAACTGAAGGGACCGAGCCTGCGCAAGCGTCACGCCGTCACCACACAATCCGATCAGGGCGCCTGACGAACCCCACGGAAAAATG
>JAPTVL010000371.1 GCA_028065725.1 Betaproteobacteria bacterium | reverse complement strand
ATTGGAAAAAGACAAAACCTTTTCATTCAGGAACTACTACACAATTGAGAACAATGCGCAGAGAACGGCACATGTACTGCATCATGCCGCGCCTTTCGCTGTAACGAATTGGACGAACCTGTATTTCCCCGCGCGGTTCGTCCTCAAGGGCGATTTCATCGGCGGCCCCATCGCCGACTACCTGGGACCGGGTATCGTCGACATCCCCGTAGGGACCGCCACCAGGGGCGGCTGGCTGGCGCACACCAGCTACTGGCGGCCGCATCGGGCCGACCGGGCCGACCACATGTCCGCGATTTCTCGCTTGATCGCCGCTCTTGATATCGAACGCAACAGAAGCTTCGGCCCGGAGAGTTTCGGCTCGGAGTAATAAAAGCCGAAGCGCGGCAGCACATTCTCTGCGAGCCTTGGCCATGGTGATACCGCAAAAGATCGCCGCGCAGATCGCCCGCCTGAAGCTGCCGCTTTATGCGGTGACGCTTACCGCCATGCGCCAGCAGCAAAACCATGCTTGGTCGCTCAGGCGGGTGTCACGTAGATGCCGATGCTCCTGATGGTCGGGTAGCCGACTCGCTTGATTTCGGCGCGGAACTCATAGCGCGCCCCCGATGTGAGCTGATTCACGGTGCCTTTGTATGGCGGCGACACGTTGAACCCGTGCCATGGGTCGGGCGAGCCTTGCGTATACGCGACGCCGACAAGCGCAATCTCGGTCACGATGGGGTTGACGGTGACCTGATACGACACCGAGGCCTGGCCCGGCGTGACCGCGATGGACACGTCGGGCGCGTCCGCAAAGGTCACGACGCTCGATGCGATGGCGCCGCCATTCGCGACGACCCGGGCGTAGTAGGTCGTCGCCGACTTGGGCGCGGCCAGATCGACCCGCGCCGTGAGTGCCGTACCGTCGAAGGCCGCGACCACCGTGGTCGGATTCTGCATGTCGGCGCTCTTGCTCCACTGGAAGGTGATGTCGCTCAGGCTTTGGCCGGGCTGCATGGCGCCGCGAAATTCCAGTTTCCGGTACGAGCCGTCGTAGAGGACCCCGGCCGACGCCATGAACAGCGGCGGCCCGTAGTTGAACGGCTGGACCGGGCCGACATACTTGTTACCGTTGGGCGCGCTGACGAATGGACGCACGAGGCAGCCGGCAGGCAGGTCGGCCAGCGGGAGCTGGACTTGGGTAGTGAACGCCGTGCCGCTCGACGAGGCCACCGTCGAGTAAACGGGGAACCGCGAGGCGGCGGCTGTGACCAACTCGAAGCCGCAGGCCGTAAATGAGGGGATGGCGGCGCCGCTCTTGAACGTGAAGCTCAGCGTGAGCGTGGTGCCCGCCAGGGCCTGTTGCAGGCCGCCCTGCAGCGCGGGCGCCGCCAGCGAATACACGTGTAACGCCGCCGGGCTGTAGTCGGCGACGTAGACGAAGCGCGTCGAAGGGGCGATGACGGGGTTGGCAAACTCGGCCCCGGCCGGCAGGGTGGCCGAGGCCGCGTCCAGCGTGCCGTCGCGCTTGATCGGATACGCCCAGACGCTGCCGTCACCGGTGACCACGAGGTAGCTGCCCGAGGCATCGACCGCGAGCCCCGTGACCGCCTGAGCCGGCTGGACCGGCGGCAACGCCGTCAGCGTCTGGCTGGCGCCGGCAAAGGCAAACGCCGAGATGGCCTGGCTGTTGATCAGGTGGGGGTTGTGCCCGGATACCGACGGGTCTTCGCCGACATAAACGACGTTGGCGGCGGTGACGGCGATCGAGTTGGGCAGGTTGGTGTTGGTGCGCCCTTGCGCCACCGGGCTGGCGCCGACCGTACCTTGGTTCAGCGGGTACACCGCAATCTGGCCGCGCTTGTTCGGATCGGGCGCGAAGGTGACGGCGAAGAGAAAGCCGCCATCCGCCGACTGCGCAATGGCGGCGCCGAAACTGCCGATGTTTACGCTGCCGACCGCGCTCAGCGTGCCGTCCAACTGGATTTCATAAGAGGCGATGAACGCCGGCGAGCCATCGGAGGCGGCGTTGTAGCAGAGCACGTAGAGGTAGTTGTCATTGATGTCTACCGTCATGCCGACCGGGCAGCTTGGCAGCTGCGGCGAGCTGCCCGCTTGGGTGAGCGTGCCGTCCGCCTCGATCCGGAAGCTTTCGACAACGTTTCTGGCGTCGGCTTGGTTGTTGCCCGAATTGGCGACGAACAGGAACCGGCCAAGCCCGTCGATCGCCGCGTAGGAAGACTGATAGCCGGACTGGATTGGAGACTTCACCGGGATGGCCGTCAGCTGGCCGGTGGCGACATCGACCGAGAATGGTGTGATCTGACTGGGGTTGCCGAAATTCACCGCGTAGGCGAATTGGCCGTTTGGCGTCACGGCAACGGCGGTGACATTGCCTAGGTTCTGGGTGACATCTTGCACATGCGCGAGCGGCTGGTTTGGCTGTGTGGCCATATTCACTCTCTGATTTTCATTGTTTAACGGGACAAGACAGACAGCGGACCGATTATGCACCATGCGCATACCGCTGAGACACAGCCGGCAAAGCGAACAGCCCACAGAACTGACCATGCCGGAATGTGTTCAAGTAAATGGGGCAGACTCGATTTCCACTTGGGTGCTCGCCGCCCATCGCTTGCCCTTTCTGCCAACCGCGGCCCGGGGCGACCTACGACCGGCTCTCCAACATGCCCGCCGTTTCGATAAAGCCGATGATCTCGGCCAGACCATGGCCCGTCTTCAGATTGGAAAACACGAACGGCCGCTCGCCGCGCATCTTTTTGGCGTCGCGGTCCATCACCTCGAGCGAGGCGCCGACCATGGGCGCCAG
>JAPTVL010000311.1 GCA_028065725.1 Betaproteobacteria bacterium | reverse complement strand
CCGACACCAGCATGATGTTCATGATGCCGATGCCGCCGACCAGCAGGCTCACCGCGGCCACCGCGCCGAGCAGCATGGTGAGGATCTTGGTGGTGCTGGTCAGCGTCTCGGCGATCTGCCGGGTGTCCATCACGCGGAAATCGTCATCCTCGTTTTCGGCGATGTTGCGCCGCTCGCGCAGCAGCAGGCTGAGCTGGTCCTTGACTGCGTCGATCGAGGCCCCCTCCCTGACCGAGATGCTCAGCCGGCTGACGTCCTGGCTCCCGGAAAGCCGCCGTTGCACGGTGCGCAGCGGCATCACCACGGTGTCGTCCTGGTCCGAGCCCATGGCCGACTGGCCCTTGGCCTTCAAGAGCCCGATCACTTCGCAGGAAAACTGCTTGATGCGGATTTCGCTTCCCACCGGACTTTGCCGGCCGAACAGCTTGTCGCGCACCGTTTCGCCGATCACGCATACCGCCTTGCCTGCGCGCTCCTCGGTTTCGCTGAAGTTGCGGCCGGCCGCGAGTTCCCAGTTGCCGGCTGTGAAGTAGTCGTTGTTGCTGCCGGCGACGATGGTGGACCAGTTGCGCGCCTGGTATACGGCGGTGGCCGTCATGCTGACCACGGGCGCGACAGCCTGGGCGGCGGTGATCTGGTTGCGGATGGCGTCGACGTCGGTGCTCTTGAAGTTGGGCGCCACCTCGGCGCCTGGGCCGAAGCGCTGGCCGGGCCGCACCATCAGGAGGTTGCTGCCCATGCTGGCAATCTGGTCCGACACCGACCGGGTGGCGCCGTTGCCGAGGGTGACCATGGTGATGACCGCCGCGACGCCGATCACGATGCCGAGGATGGTCAGGAAGGAACGCATCAGGTTGCGCCGGATCGAGCGCAGCGCGAGCAGCAGCGTGTTCCACAGCATCAGGCGCTCTCCCCGTTGCGGCGGTCGCTCTCGACCCGGCCGTCGACGAAGCGGATGACCCGCTTCGCATGGGCCGCCATGTCGGCCTCGTGGGTGACCATCAGCACCGTGATGCCCTGGTCCCGGTTGAGCGCACTGATCAGGTCCATGATCTCCTCGCCGGTGTGGGTGTCGAGGTTGCCGGTGGGCTCGTCGGCCAGCAGCACCACCGGCCGGGTGACGATGGCGCGCGCGATGGCGACGCGCTGCTGCTGGCCGCCCGAGAGTTCGCCCGGGGTGTGGTGCTCCCAGCCGGCCAGGCCGACCTGTTCGAGCGCGGCGCGTGCCGCAGCGTGGCGCGCCGTGGCGGGCTCGCCGCGATAGATCAGCGGCAATTCGACATTCTCCAGCGCGGTGGTGCGCGCCAGCAGGTTGAAGCCCTGGAACACGAAGCCGAGGTAGTTGCGCCGCAGCAGCGCGCGCTCGTTGCGCGTCAGCTGCTCGACCTTCACGCCCTCGAATTCGTAGCATCCCTGGGTGGGCGTGTCGAGGCAGCCGAGGATGTTCATCGCGGTGGACTTGCCGGAGCCGCTCGGGCCCATGATGGCGACGAAATCGCCGGCCTCGATGGCGAGATCGATGCCCTTCAGCGCCTGGAATGCGGCCTGTCCGCTACCGTAGGTCTTGGTGATGCCGGACAGCCGGATCAGCGCAGCAGCGTCGCTCATTGCCCGGTGCTCAACGTCTCGGTGATCACCTGCATGCCGGCCTTGAGCGGACCGCCCGTGATCTCGGTCACGCGGCCGTTGGTGGCGCCGGCCTTGACGTCCAGGGCGACGGGCAGGCCATCCTGCAGCACCCACACGCGCGGCGTATCGCTGTTCGCCGTCGTCCGGACCTTCGGCGTCTGCCTGGGCGGGCGCGGCATCAGCGCACTCATCACGCTGCTGCGCGATTTTCTCTGCGCGGTATCGGTAGTCGCAGGGGTGAAGCGCAGCGCGGCGTTCGGCACCAGCAGCGCGTTTTCGCGCGTCAGCGTGGTGATCTCGGCGGTGCCGGTCATGCCGGGGCGCAGACTGAGGTCGTCGTTGCCTACTTCGAGCACGGCAAGATAGGAAATCACGCCGTCCTTTTCCTGTGCGCCGTAGCCGACACGGGTGATGACGGCATCGTATTCGCGGCCGGGCCAGGCGTCGACGCTGAAGATGGCCTTCTGGCCCGCCTTCACCTGGCCGACGTCCGCCTCGTCGATGTCGACCTGCAGTTCCATTTTCGAAAGATCCTCGGCCAGCTTGAACAATACCGGCGCCTGGAAGGAGGCGGCCACCGTCTGCCCCGGCTCGATCTGGCGCGCCAGCACCACGCCGTTGATGGGCGAGCGGATGTTGGCCTTGCCGAGGTTGGTTTCGTCCGATTGCAGCGTGGCCCGCGCCTGGGTCACGCTTGCGCGCGCGCTGGCGACATTGGCCTCGGCCCGCTTCAGGTTGGCCTCGGCGGTGTCCATTTCGGTTTTGGACGGCACCTTGCCGCCGGACAGCTGCGACACCTGCTGGTAGCGCGACAGCGTGGCGCGCGCTTCCGCCACCGTCGCCTGCGCCTGCAGCACCTGCGCCTCGGCCGCTACCAGGCTGGCGCGCGACTTCGCGACCGCATCCTGCAGCTTGGACAGATCCAGCCGCGCCAGCACCTGTCCCTTTTTCACCTCGTCGTTGTCGTCGACGAACACCTGGTCGACGATGCCGGACAGTTCGCTGCCCACATCCACCTGGTTGGTCGGCTGCAGGTTGCCGGTGGCGGAGACCTTGACCACCAGCATGCCGACCGTGGCGGCTTCGGTCGTGTAGCGCGGCGCGGACTTGTCCTCGCCGGAACGCAGTGTCAGCCAGCCCGCGACGGCGAACACAGCCAGAACGACGACCAGCCACAGCCAGTAGTGCGAGAGCAGGCCGCCGCCATGGGTTGCCAGGAGGTTTTTCAGTGCGGGGCCCCGCCTGGTTTCAGGTGTGTTGGTGGTATTCATGGGGAGTCCTTGCTGAGCGGGCTGGCTTCGGTCGCATGAGGCCAGCCGCCGCCCAGTGCCTTGTACAAACGGATGAGCGCCAGCACGCCGTCGGCGCGGCTGCTGGCGAGGCTGTCCTCGGCGGACAGCACGCTGCGCTCGGTGTCGAGTACCGACTGGAAATCGATGAGCCCCGCGCTGTAACGCTGCTGCGCCAGTTGCGCCGCGTTGCGCGCCGATTCGGCGGCGATCGCCAGCGCCTCGACGCGCTCGCGGTTGCGGGCCAGCGCAACCAGCGCGTTTTCCACCTCCTGCAGCGCGGCGAGCACGGCCTGTTCGTACGTAAGCTGCGCCTGCTCGCGCACCGCATCCTGGATCTCGACCTGGGCACCCAGGCGTCCGGCGTCGAAGATGGGGCTCGTGATGCCGGCAAGCAGCGACGAGGTGGCGGCGCCGCTGTTGCCGAGCGCGCCCAGGGTCAGCGCTTCGAGGCCGATCGAGCCCGAGAGCGTGAAAGATGGATAGCGTGCCGCTTCGGCCACGCCTACACGGGCGGTTTCCGCCGCCAGCTTGCGCTCGGCGGCGCGCACGTCCGGACGTTGGCGCAGGGTGTCGGCCGGGATGCCGACGGCGATCTGATCGGGCACGGCCGGCAGCTCGCCGGTTGCGGCGAGGCGCGCATGCAACGCGCCCGGCGCACGGCCCAGCAGGCTATCCAGGCCATGCTCCGATTCGGCAAGGCTGGTTTCAAGACTCGGAATCTGCGCCCGGGTCTGCTCGCGGTTGCTGCGTGCCTGCTCGACGTCCTGGCTGCTGACCAGTCCGGCCTGCGCGCGCCAGTCGGTGAGCTGCAGCGTCTCGGACTGGCTGGCGAGGTTGGCGCGGGCAATGCCGAGGCGAGTCTGCAGGGCGCGTAGCTCGACGTAGTTCAGCGCCACTTCGGACGCCAGCGACACCCGGGTGTTGTCCAGGTTGGCAACGGTCGATTCGAGGTCGGCCTCGGCCGCCTCGATGCCGCGGCGCACGCCGCCGAACACGTCGATCTCCCAGCTGGCGTCGAAGCCGGCGCTGAAGGCATTGCGCGAGTCGCCGCTGCCGGTTTCCTCGCTCGACCGGCTACGGCGGGCGTTGCCCGACGCGGCCACGCTGGGGAAGCGCGCGGCGGCGGCCACCGTGCGGCGGGCACGCGCTTCGCGCAATCTCGCCTGCGCGCTGCGCAGATCGGGGCTGGCTTGCAGGGCTTCGGCTATCAGTTGGGACAGCAGCGGATCGTTCAGGCGCTGCCACCACTGGCTGAGATCGCCGGGCGCGTCGGCGCGCGTCACCGGCTGGGACGCGGTATCGAGCCGGCTCCACCCTGCGGGCACGTCGGTTGCCGGCGGCACGTAGTCCGGTCCGACCGCGGCGCATCCCGCAAGGCCAAGGCCGGCGAGCATGAGCAGCAAGCGCGTCGGTTGAGGTGTGTTCGTGTGCATGCGCATCAACATTCCATCTGGCATGAAAACATTATGAACGGCCAGCCCGGCCAAAGGGGAACCGCTTGTTCTCCCTGGATCGGCGCCCGGTGCCGGTCGCGAGCCATTTCGACTCGACAGACAGCAGGCCAGCCTCTGTGGTTGCACCGGTTTAGATGCCTTCTCAAATCGCCTGCCGCCAGCGGCGTCGCCCGATAGCGCGACGCGTCATCTGGCCCACCCAGCGATCTGCAATGCAACGGCACAGGGCGAAAAAAAGCCCCGTGAATAACGGGGCTTTTGATGAAGCGGAAACTGTTTGCCCGCAAGAGGCAGGCTCTGGTTGTAAGACGCTCAAGCGTCAAACAACCACGCTCACACGCAGCCGGTCGGCTTCGGGGTGCCGGCGTAGCGGCCTGCCTGCTTGGCGGGGCCGAACGGGAACAGGTCGAACAGGAATTTCTTGTCGCCCCATTCGTCGCCGAACTCTTCCTTCAGGCCTTTCTGCAGGAAGCGAAGGTTGGGGGCGGTGCCGTTCTGGGCGAACTGGTCGCGCATGTAGTGGATGACCTTCCAGTGGTTCTCGCCCAGCTCCAGTTTGTCTTCCTTGGCCAGTTCGACAGCCAGTTCCTCGGACCAGTCTTCCAGGTTGACCAGATAGCCTTCGGGGTCGGTTTCGACCATTTTGCCGTTGATTTCACGTTCCATGATGCAGTCCTTGTGTTCATTAAAAATTGCGATGGCGCACAATAGAATAACCTAGTAAATCAGTCAACCATTTACCTGATGTGGGTATTCGATTTTCACAGCTACGGTGAGCGCCCAGGGGAAACCAGTCGGTCAGCGCAGGGCGAATGCCAGGACAACCGGCATGACGGCAAGCGCGGCCAGGTTGCCGAGCAGCACGATGGACGCCACCCGCTCCGGTTCCTGGCGGTACTGCTCCGCCATCAGGTAATTCAGCACCGCGGGCGGCAGCGCGCCGAACACCAGCAGGATCGATTGCTGCACCGGATCGAGGTCGAGGAACGGGGAGACCAGCAGCACCATGACGATGCCGGTGGCCGGCGACACGATGCCGCCCGCCAGGCCGATGTGCCAGTCCTCGAACGACACCTGGTTCAGCCGCACCCCCAGCGCGAACAGCAGCATGGGGATCGAGGCGTCGCCGAGCATCTTGATCGCGGTGTAGAGCGGCTGCGGCAGGCTCGTGCCGGACAGGCTCACTGCCACGCCCAGCATCGTCGCCGCCATCACCGGGGTTTTCAGCAGCTGCAACAGCCGCATGCGGTGGGCCAGCATGTAGGGGCCCATCGAGAAGTGCAGCACCATCTCCACCAGGAACAGGATGATCGCCGCCCCCAGCGCCGCCTCGCCGAAGGCCAGCACGATCAGCGGGATGCCCATGTTGCCGGAGTTGTTGAACATCATCGGCGGCACGAAGGTCTTGGCGTCCACCTTCAGCAGCCGCGCCAAAGGCCAGGCGAGCAGGCCCGAGCCCAGAATCACCGCGACGCCCGCGAGCGCCAGCTGCCAGTAGTGCGCGAAGTCGAAGGATTTGGAGGCCAGCGCCGCGAACACCAGCGCCGGCACCAGCACGTCCATGCTGATCTGGTTTGTGACGCCGATGTCGGGACGCTTGACCCGGCCGTACCACCAGCCGATGCCGATGATCGCGAAGACCGGGAAGACGATGGAGAGGATGCGCAGGGCGAGCATCGCGGGAGGGTCTGCAGAGTGATTACGGGGTGCGCATCAGGTGCCTGTTATTTGCGGGCGATTTTGCCGCCTGCCGCCTTGTACGCATCGAGGCCACCCTCGATGTAGCGCGCCTTGACGCCGGCGGCCTGCAGGCGGTCGACCACCGTGTTCGACACGGCGCCGCCGCGCACGCAGTAGATCACCACGTCCTGGGTGAGCGGCAGGGCGCCGATCCAGGCGTCGATCTTGTCCGGGTTTTTCCACAGTGCGCCGGGGATGATCTCGTTCGATGCGGCGAAGTCGGCTTCGCGCCGCACGTCGAACACCAGCGTGGTGTCCGGGTTCAGCTTGGCGGGCTGTATGGTGCGCGGCAGGTCAGGGCATTTGTCGGTGGGGCTGCCGCAGCCGCAGCGCTTGAGGGGTTGGGTCTTGGGTTCCATGGTGTCCTCACATCGATAACGAATAAGCCAGCCCGAGCAGGGCGCACACGCCGATCACCTTCATGATGTCGGCCTTGTATTTCCACAGGGCGACGAAGGCGGCAACGGCGACGATGACCGGAAACCCGTCGAAGGTCCCGGCGAACGGCGCGTCTGCCGTGCCCTGCGGCCAGAAGGCGTGCCAGGCGAAGAATACCGCGAGGTTGAGGATGACGCCGACCACCGCCGCGGTGATGCCGGTCAGCGGTGCGGTGAAGCGGATCTCGCCGCGGGTGGCTTCGACCAGGGGGCCGCCGACGAGGATGAACAGGAAGGAGGGCAGGAAGGTGAAGAAGGTTGCTACCGCTGCGCCTGCCAGGCCGGCCGCGACCGGGTTGTCGAACACCGCCTTGGCGACGCCGCCGAGATAGCCGACCCAGGTGACGATCATGATCAGCGGCCCCGGCGTGGCTTCGCCCAGCGCCAGGCCGTCCATCATCTGCGGGCCGGTCAGCCACTGGAAATGTTCGACGCCGCCCTGGTAGACGTAGGGCAGCACCGCGTAGGCGCCGCCGATGGTGAGGAAGGCCGCCTTGGTAAAGAACTCTCCCATGTCGTAGAGATCGGGCACGCCGTGGACCGCCAGCATCACTCCCAGCCAGATCAGCACGAATGCGGCGACCTTGATGGCTAGCTTGCGCCAGCTGAAACGTGCGTGGGCGGGCGGCGGGGTGTCGTCGTCGATGATCGCCGGACCGTATTCCTTCGCGCTGGCGCCGTGGCCGCCGCCTGCCTTGAACTTGTGCGGCGCGAGCTTGCCTCCGATCGCGCCGATCAGTCCCGCGGCCAGCACGATCCACGGAAAGGCGATGTCGAAAAAGAAGATGCCGATGAAGGCGAGCGCCGCCATCCCCCACAGCACCTCGTTCTTCAAGGCGCGGCTGCCGATGCGCCAGGCCGCGAACAGAACGATCGCCACCACCGCCGGCTTGATGCCGTAGAAGATGCCCTGCACCCAGGCGAGATTGCCGTACGCCAGATACAGGCCGGCCAGCAGCGACAGCAGCACGAAGGCGGGTAGGAAGAACAGCACGCCGGCGACGATCGCGCCGCACACGCCATGCATCAGCCAGCTGATGTAGATCGCCAGCTGGATCGCCTCCGGACCCGGCAGCAGCATGCAGTAGTTGAGCGCGTGCAGGTAGCGATGCTCGGAAATCCAGCGGCGCTTCTCCACCAGTTCCTGATGCATCATCGAGATCTGCCCGGCGGGGCCGCCGAAACTGATGAAGCCGAGCTTGAGCCAGTATTTGAAAGATTCGCCCAGGGTGACGGGCGCGGGTGCGGTGGTGGCGACGGTGTCCAAGCGATACGCTCCAGGTTGATTGGATAAAACCAGGCTTGGACGGGACACCGTCTTGCGGATGAGGAGTCATCCAGACGCCGGGGGCCGGTACCCCGACGGCAGGTATTTTCGCGAGTGACGCGTTAACGCGTCAACAGAATTTTCAGCGAGGGGCATACGGCGCCTGGAACGCCCACCTCCATGTCTTGTCGAGCCGGCCGCCCCAATCGTCCCCGGGGCATCCGGACGAGCCCCCGCGTGCTTACCATTCATAAAAGTAAATCATTACTATTTATTATCAATATTGTTACTTATGGTTATTTGACCCTAGGATGTGTCGAGACCCCGGCTGGGGGCGCTCCGTGGAATAGCCAACTATGTTCAGTCTGTCCAACATGCTGATTCCGGCGATCCTGTTTTTTGCACTGGGGTTTCTGGCGCAACTGATACGCTCGGATCTGAAGTTTCCTCCCGACCTGGCGAAGGCGCTTTCGATCTATCTTCTGGTCGGCATTGGCCTTCATGGCGGGATGGAACTTGCCAAGATCGATCCCGCCGATGCCATCGGTGCGGTGATCGCGGCGCTGGGGCTGGGCTTCGGTCTGCCTGTCGTCGCCTATTTCGTCCTGTCGCGGGTGGTGCGCATCGACCGTCTCAATGCAGCGGCTATTGCAGCCCACTATGGCTCGGTCAGCGCCGGTACTTTCGTCACCGCGATTGCTTTTCTCGATTCGCTTAAGGTGTCTTACGAAAGCCAACCGGTGATCATGCTGGCCATCATGGAGTCGCCGGCCATCATCATTGGTCTTGCGCTCGCCAACCTGGCGCGCAAGGAAGATGGCAACGGCCACCAGAAGCGGGTCAGCCGCGAACTGGTGCATGATGCCTTTACCAACGGCAGTGTCGTGCTGCTGCTGGGCAGCATGCTGATCGGCGCGATCGCCCAGCCTGCCGGGCTGAACAAGATCATGCCCTTTTACGAAACGATGTTCATGGGCGTGCTGTCCCTGTTCCTGCTCGATATGGGGATGGAGGCGTCGCGCCGGATCGGGGACTTCAGGAAGGTCGGCCCATCCTTGCTGGTGTTTGGCATCGCAATGCCGCTGATCGGCGGCATGGTCGGCCTGGCTGTAGGCCACTGGCTACTGGGGTTCGGGGTGGGCGGCACGCTGCTGGTTGCCGTGCTGGCGGCGAGCGCCTCCTACATCGCGGTGCCGCCCGCCATGCGCCTGGCAATCCCCGAGGCCAGCCCGGCGTTGTTCCTTACGCTATCGCTGGGCGTGACCTTCCCCTTCAATATCATCGTGGGCATCCCGCTATACTTCAGCGCGGCCCAGTGGCTCGCTCGTTAATCTGTAAGGAAGCCCATGAAACCAGTCAAGCGCATCGAGATCGTCATCGAGGAAATCGAGCTCGACAACGTCATCGGCGAACTCGATCGAATCGGCGTGGTTGGCTACACCATCGTGCCGCGCGCGACCGGTCGCGGCGAGCGCGGGGTGCGCTACGAAAGTGTCCAGGGACTGGGCAACGTCCTGATGACCATTGCCTGCGACGAGCGGCAGGCCAACCAGGTGATCGAGGCCATCCGGCCCATTCTCAAGCGCTACGGGGGCGTCTGCCTGGTGTCGGACGCGATGTGGGTGATTCACGACTCATGAACGGGTGACGCGGCGCGCCGACCGGGTGGCTGGTCGGGGTTGCGGCAGCGCGACCACCCGGTTGGCCTCGTTCAACACGAAATCGTGGAAGGCCTGCGCGATCGGCGACATGCGCTTGCCGCTGCGGTGCACCAGATACCACTCCTTCATGATCGGAAAGCCCTCCACGCTGAGAATGGCGATGCGGTTCAGCGCCAGTTCGAACTCCAGCGTGTGCAGGGAGACGATGCCCAGGCCCAGGCCGGCCATCACCGCGTGCTTGATCGCCTCGTTGCGGCCCATTTCCATCGAGGCATTGAGCTTGATCCCGCGTTGCGAGAAAAATTTTTCCACGGCATTGCGCGTTCCCGAGCCCCGCTCGCGCAGGATGAAATTCTCCTCCGCCAGCTGACCGAGGGGGATGCGGTTCATCTGCGCCAGCGGGTGATCCGGGCGGGCGATGATCACCAGCGGATTCTGCATGAAAGCTTGCGCGCTCAGCTCCATGTTGTCCGGCGGCGTGCCCATGATGGCCATGTCCGGAATGTTTTCCTGCAGCTGCTCGACCAGTTCCGCGCGATTGGTGACTTCGAGATGAACCTGTGTGCCGGGATGGTGCTTGATGAATTCCGCCAGCAGGTAGGGCGCGAAGTACTTGCCGGTACTGGTCACCGTGAGCGACAACGTTCCGCGCTTCACCCCCTTCATGCTGTCCAGTACTGATTCGATGTCGCGAAACTGCTCCGCGATGGTGCGGCTGAAGGCATATACCTCTCGACCTGCCTCGGTCAGGTAGATCTTTTTACCGATCTGTTCAAACAGTGGCAGCCCGACTTCTTCCTCGAGTTGCCCGATCTGCGTTGATACCGCGGGCTGGGTCAAATGCAACTCCTTGGCGGCACGGGTAAAGCTGGAATTGCGCGCCACGGCTTCCAGCAGTCGCAACTGGCGAAACGTCACATTCATGGTTGTCCTCGCTCGAGTATCGGGTAGTCATGTATGCAGAATAGTAAATGCTAACGATAAGAAGTATTCATTTTTCAATATGCATGGCCGTCCGTATATTTCGCCTCAAGGGCTGGATCAATCGATGCCCGATGCGCTCGATCCGACGATTAACTGCTGAAGCAAAGGAATGCATCCATGAGCCAAGCGACAAGTTCTACAGAAAAGCGGCTGAGCGGCAGGGAAGCCGCGATGGCCCGCCGTCAAGCGCTCTCCCTTTACGGGAAGAAGGGCCTGAACGGTGGTGCCGCGCCGTCCGCCTCCAGCGCCACCGCGCCGCGTCTCGCCGCACGCAGCGGAAGCCCCGCGCCTGCACCCGCCATGGCACAGGCCGCCCCCGAGCCGGAAGCGGCCCAGTGCGGTTGCCAGCATACTGAAACCTCCGAGACGCGTGTCGAGTACGCGCGTCCCTCCTTTGCGCCGGAGCCCATGTCGGCCTCGCGCCAGCGCCGCATCAAGCAGTCGCAGCAAGGGCGCGGCGATGCCGCCCCCTGCCGCCCTTGCGGGCGGGTGCGCCCCGAACCGCAAAAGGTCGAGGTGGGCACCACCCTGGCAGGTGGCACCGTGACCGGCAACCAGGTGGAGCGTAGCTCGCGCGTGACGGGCAACGAGCCCGGCAGCTGCCGAACCATTACTGGAACCGAATACATCGGTGCTGAGCAATATGGCGAGTTCTGCGGCAGCCTGCCGGAGCCGTCTCCGGCCAAGGTGGCCGCCACCAGCACCAGCCGCGGCCGACGCGTGACGGGCACCGAAGTGGGCCGCAGCACCAGGGTCACCGGCGACGAGACCGGCACCTGCAAGCGCGTGACCGGCACCGAATATCTGGCCGCCGAGCAGGCGGGCGAGTTCTGCGGCACCGCGCCCGAACCTCATCCGGAAAAGTTCAGCATCGGCATGACTGCCCGCCAGAACATGGTTTCGGGCAGCGATCTGACGCGGAAGACCGCCGTGACCGGCACCGAGACCGGCGCGAACCGTTCGATCACCGGCAGCGCTTACGCCGATGCGTCCGCTTTCCGTGGCACGGCGGGAGAAGCGCCAAAAAAGGTTCAAACCCGTCACACGAGCGCTGGCAGCGAGGTGAGCGGCACCCTAGTGGGTCGTTCGTCGAAAGTTACCGGCGATGAGCTTGGCGCGTGCAAGCGTGTGACGGGTTCCGATTACATCAGTGCCGAGGAATTCGTGTCCTTCTGCCGTGCGGAGCCACATCTGCCGCCGGCCAAGGTGGGTGTGTCGCACACCCTGCATGACCAGGAGGTGTCCGGCACCCAGGTTGGGCGCTCGGCCAGGGTGACCGGCGACGAATACGGCGCCTGCAAGCCGGTGACGGGGACTTCCTATATCGGGGCCGACCAGTACGCTGAGTTTTGCGCAGCCCGTGCGGCCGCCGAAGCGATCAGCCGTGCCCGCCTTGGAGGCAGCCCCGATCTGACGGGCATCCAGCCCGGCCCTGACAGCAAGATGACCGGCAACGAACGCGGCGAATGCCAGGCCGTGAGCGGCACGCCCTACGTGGGCGAGCAGCAGCAAGTCGCGGCCTGCGGCCGCATGCCGATGGCCATGCACTACCGCAGCCGCGGCCCGGAAGGCTCGCTGCCGAGCCCCGGCATCACCGGCAATGCCATGGATGCCCAGCAGGCTCGGCCAGCAGACGCATTCTCGGTGCTCTCGCCTGCGCGTACCGCTCAGTCCAGCGAAACGCAGCGCATCACCGGCAACGCCTATGGCAGCAGCGGCCGCATCACCGGCCCGCTGGCGCGCGCCACCGGACTGGTGTCGGGTACGCCTGAATTCCGTTACCGCGAGGATGTCGCCGTTGTGGCCGCGCCCGCGGTGGCTGCATCCGAGCCGGCCCCCGAGCGAATTACCGGCGAAGGTCGCGAGCGCCAGATCACCGGCGACGCCTGGGACCGCAGCGGCCGCATCACCGGGACCGAAGGCCTTTCCGCCAAAAAGCGCAATCCGACGCTGCGTGGCGATCCGCGCGGCAACGGCGTGAACGCCCGCGCCTTTCGTGAAGTGGAGCACCCGGAACCGGCCACGAGCCGCATCACGGGAAGCAGCGGCAACAGCGGAGCCGGCGCGGCAGTGACCCTGTCTGGCGGCGCACGCGGCTGAACGGAACGACGGAGCCACGACGATGAACACCCGCAACCGCCCGCAACGCATGCGCCAGGCCGCCGCTGCCGCCCCCGTGGGGATGGCGATGCGCGCCGCGCCGGCTGCGGTGCCGAGCTGGCCACAGCGGCATAGCTTCTGTCCGCCCGGCATGGGCGCTGACAGCAGCGGCGAGTGCGTGAGCAACCTGTGCGTGCCGCGCGCCCATCCGCTTGCGGACCCGACCCGGAATGCGCGTCTGGCGGACTATGAGCACGCCGTGCGGGCTCGTTTCGATGCCATCGTGCCGACGCTCAAGCAGATCGCGGCGCTGCAGCACGAAGAGGGGTTCGAACAACGGGCGCAGCAGATCGCGCGCGAGCGGCTCGGCTTCGAGCTGCCTGCAGCCGTGCTGGCGGATGCCTGGGTGACCACGCTCGACATGCGCAAGTTGTACGGCGCCAGCGTGCTGCGCGCATTCCGCGATCTGGCCAACGATTGCGCGGCGCAATGGCGTCAGGGCGCTGCGGAAGCACAGGCGATGACGCAGTTCTTCATCGAGTGCGGCTTCCACGAAGTGGACGTGAGTGCGTGTGCCGATGGTCGCTTGAAGGGATTGCTGCAGTACATCCTGCGCCTGCCCAAGCAGGCAGTCCGGCGCCACAAGTCCTATGCCGGCACGCTGTTCGATGTCGAGGCGAATGTGAAGCAGTGGACCGAGACCGAGCTGCGCCGCTTCCGCGAAGGGGTGCCGACGCTGGCCGACGCGGGCACGCGCTACCTGAAGATCGCGGTGTACCACTTCAGCAGTTCGGATCCGCATCACGAAGGCTGCGCGGCGCACGGCAGCGACGAACGCCGTGCGGCCCAGGCGGCGCTGGATCGCCTGCAGGCCTTCGGCACAGCGATCGAGAACGGCTTCTGCTGCGGCGCCTCGGTGGCGACGCTGCTGATCGGGGTGGACACCGACAACGACGCGATCCGGGTGCACGTGCCGGACGCGCAGGGCGAAATGAGCCTCGACTGCCTGGTCGACAACATGGCCCTGTACCAGGCGACGGCAGAGCGCTCCGAGTCGGAGGCGCGCTGGCGCCTTGGCGCCATCGTCGAGGAGACCGCGCGGCTGCACGGACGCAGCGCGCCGGACACCGGCATGCGCCGCCTGATCGAGCGCCTGCTCCTGAACAATCTGTCGCAGATCGACTACGTCTGCGACAACCACCGCGGCCGCTACGCCGACGTCGGCCATGCCGAGCGCTTCATCAGCATCGGTGACGGCTTCGAAGAGGTGCACCTGCGCAACCTGGCCTACTTCGGCCACATGCACACGGTGGAGGAAGGCGCGGCGGACATGGATGTGGGGATACGGATTTTTACCGGCCTGAACGTGGCGCACGGCCTGCCGGTGCCGGTGGCGATCCACTACCGCTACGACAGCCAGGTACCGGGCTCACGCGAGCGCAGTGTCGAACGCTGCCACCGGGTGAAGGCCGCGATCGAGGCGCGCTACCCGGCGCTGGTGAAGCAGGGCCTGCTGTTCTGCGGCATGTCGGTGCAGGCCAAGGAGCCGGGCAGTGCCCTGGAAACAGTGGCTGACAACGAGCTGAACGTACACGGGCATTGAGGTGAAGTCATGAAGATCATGCAAGTGGAAAAGACGCTGGTTTCGACCAACCGCGTCCGGGAAATGGGGCACCGCCCGCTGCTGGTGGTGCGCGAAAAGGCAGGCGCTGGGCGTCAGGTGGCGGTGGATGCGGTGGGCTGCATCCCGGGCGACTGGGTGATTTGCGTCGGCAGTTCGGCTGCGCGCGAGGCGGCGGGTGCCAAGGATTTTCCGAGCGACCTGACCATCGTCGGCATCATCGACCACTGGCAGGAGCACTGAAATGGAAATCCTGCGCGTGGTGTCCGACCTGGTGTGCACCCGGCGTATTCCGGGCTTGTACAGCGCCTCGCTGAGGGTGATGGCGGACGAGAAGGGCAGGCTTTCGGTGGCGGTCGACCCCGTGGGCGTGCCGGAAAACAAATGGGTTTTTACCGCCGGCGGCTCGGCCGCCCGCTACGGCGCCGGCGATTACAAGGTTCTTACCGATCTGACGATCCTCGGGATCATCGATCAGTGGAATGCGGAGGAAGGCCTCCGCGAGCAGGCAGCAGGCAAGGCAGTTTTATCAACCGTGTAAAGGAGAAACATCATGGCAAGCGCAATGACGGGCATCGCCCTCGGAATGATTGAAACACGTGGTCTGGTTCCCGCCATCGAGGCGGCGGATGCCATGACCAAGGCGGCCGAAGTGCGGCTGATCGGACGCCAGTTCGTTGGTGGCGGGTATGTGACCGTGCTGGTGCGCGGCGAAACCGGTGCGGTCAACGCGGCGGTGCGTGCGGGGGCCGATGCCTGCGAACGGGTGGGTGACGGCCTGGTGGCGGCACACATCATCGCGCGTGTTCACAGCGAAGTGGAGAACATTCTTCCCACCGCTGAAGCAGCTTGATTTTGATTGAAACGTACTTTTAAGGAGATCTGAAATGGCTACCGGAATGACTGGCATTGCATTGGGCATGATTGAAACCCGCGGTCTGGTTCCCGCCATCGAGGCGGCAGACGCGATGACCAAGGCGGCGGAGGTGCGGCTGATCGGCCGCCAGTTCGTCGGCGGCGGTTATGTCACCGTCCTCGTTCGAGGTGAAACCGGCGCAGTCAACGCGGCGGTGCGTGCCGGCGCGGATGCCTGTGAGCGTGTGGGCGACGGCCTGGTCGCCGCCCACATCATCGCCCGCGTGCACGGCGAGGTCGAAAACATCCTGCCCACGGCGGCCGCGGCCTGATCGGGTGCGTCATGGACATGGCTGTTGAAGTCAAGCGCAAGGTCATGGCGGTCACGGCGACCGGCGTCGCGCTCGGCATGATCGAAACGCGCGGTCTGGTTCCCGCGATCGAGGCGGCGGATGCAATGACCAAGGCGGCGGAGGTGCGGCTGATCGGCCGCCAGTTCGTCGGCGGCGGTTATGTCACCGTCCTCGTTCGAGGTGAAACCGGCGCAGTCAACGCGGCGGTGCGT
>JAPTVL010000426.1 GCA_028065725.1 Betaproteobacteria bacterium | reverse complement strand
CACCTTCCACATCGAGGACATCCAGGACCAGGTCGAACTGGCCCTGATGCGCTCGGGCGAGCATGAAGTCGCGCGTTCCTACGTGCTGTACCGCGAAAAGCGCACCCAGGAACGCGCCGCGCAGAAGGCCGCCGGCGTCCCCGAAGCCACGCTGCACGTGATCGAGGACGGCGTGAAGAAGCCGCTCGACACCGCGCGCCTGGCCGGCCTGCTGGCCGACGCCTGCACCGGGCTGGGCGACAACGTCAAGGCCGAGCCGATCATGCACACCGTGCTGCGCGACCTCTACGACGGCGTGCCGATGATGGAGGTCGAAAAGGCGCTGGTGCTGGCCGCGCGCTCGATGATCGAGCAGGACCCGGGCTATTCCTTCGTCTCCGCGCGCCTGCTGCTCAATTCCATCCGCCACGAAGTGCTGGGCGAGGCGGTGATGCAGGCTGATATGGCTGCCCGCTATGCCGAGTATTTCCCCGCTTTCATCAAGAAGGGCATTGCCGCCGAACTGCTCGACGAGAAGCTCGCCCAGTTCGATTTGGCGCGGCTGGCCAAGGAGCTCGACGCCGGCCGCGACTACCAGTTCGGGTATCTGGGCCTGCAGACCCTGTACGACCGCTATTTCCTGCACATCGAAGAGTCGCGCATCGAACTGCCGCAGGCCTTCTTCATGCGCGTGGCGATGGGCCTCGCCATCAACGAAGTCGACCGCGAGTCGCGCGCCATCGAGTTCTACCAGGTGCTGTCCTCGTTCGACTTCATGTCGTCGACGCCGACGCTGTTCAATGCCGGCACCCGCCACAGCCAGCTGTCGTCCTGCTACCTGACCACCGTCACCGACGACCTCGACGGCATCTACCAGGCGATCAAGGAAAACGCCATGCTGCAGAAGTACGCCGGCGGCCTGGGCAACGACTGGACCCCGGTGCGCGCCATGGGCGCCCGCATCAAGGGCACCAATGGTAAATCTCAGGGCGTCGTGCCCTTCCTGAAGGTCGTCAACGACACCGCCGTCGCGGTCAACCAGGGCGGCAAGCGCAAGGGCGCGGTCTGCGCCTACCTCGAAACCTGGCACCTCGACATCGAGGAATTCCTCGACCTGCGCAAGAACACCGGCGACGACCGCCGCCGCACCCACGACATGAACACCGCGAACTGGATTCCGGACCTGTTCATGCAGCGCGTGATGGAAGGCGGCGACTGGACGCTGTTCTCGCCCAACGACGTGCCCGACCTGCACGACCTCTACGGCCGCAAGTTCGCCGAGGCCTACACCGAATACGAGCGCCGTGCCGACCGCGGCGAGATCAAGGTGTTCCGCCGTATTCCCGCGCTGCAGATGTGGCGCAAGATGCTGTCGATGCTGTTCGAGACCGGCCACCCCTGGATCACCTTCAAGGACCCGTGCAACATCCGCAGCCCGCAGCAGCACGTCGGCGTCGTCCACAGCTCCAACCTGTGCACCGAGATCACGCTCAATACCAACGAGCAGGAAGTCGCCGTGTGCAACCTCGGCTCGGTCAACCTGGTGAACCATCTCAAGGACGGCAAGCTCGATCTGGACAAGCTGAAGACCACCATCCACACCGCGATGCGCATGCTCGACAACGTGGTGGACGTCAACTACTACGCCGTTGGCAAGGCGCGCAATTCCAACCTCAAGCACCGTCCGGTGGGCCTCGGCATCATGGGCTTCCAGGATGCGCTGCAGGAGCTGCGCGTGGCCTACGCGTCGAACGAGGCGGTGGAATTCGCCGACCGCTCGATGGAAGCCGTCGCCTACTACGCCTTCTGGGCGTCCACCGAACTGGCGCAGGAACGCGGCCGCTATTCCAGCTACGAAGGCAGCCTGTGGAGCCGCGGCATCCTGCCGCAGGATTCGCTGAAGCTGCTGGCCGAAGAACGCGGCGGCTATCTGGAAGTGGACAACTCCAGCACGCTGGACTGGGACAGCCTGCGTGCACGCATCGGCCAGTACGGCATGCGCAACTCCAACTGCCTGGCGATCGCGCCGACCGCGACCATCGCCAACATCGTCGGCGTCTCCGCGTCGATCGAGCCGACGTATCAAAACATCTACGTCAAATCCAACCTGTCGGGCGAATTCACCGTCGCCAACAAGTACCTGGTCAACGACCTGAAGAAGCTCGGTCTGTGGGACGAAGTCATGGTCGCCGACATCAAGTACTTCGACGGTTCGCTGGCCAAAATCGACCGCATCCCGGCCGACATCCGCACGCTGTATGCCACCGCGTTCGAGATGGAAACCAGCTGGCTGGTGGAATGCGCCAGCCGTCGCCAGAAGTGGATCGACCAGGCGCAGAGCCTCAACATCTACATGGCCGGCGCCTCGGGCAAGAAGCTCGACGAGACCTACAAGCTGGCGTGGATACGCGGCCTGAAGACCACGTATTACCTGCGCACCCTGGGCGCCACCTCGGCGGAGAAATCCACCGGCAAGGGCGGCGAGCTGAATGCCGTGTCGTCGAGCGGCGGCGCGGGGGCGATGAGCAGCGGCAGCAGCGCGATGAGCAAGGCTGCGGCCAACCTGCCGGAGCCGGAGATCGAAGGCCGCGCGTGCACGATGCGGCCGGGGGATCCGGGGTTCGAGGAATGCGAGGCGTGCCAGTAAGGGGTGGCCGTCACCCCGGCGAACGCCGGGGTCCAGTTGAACAGGCTGGATTCCGACGCGTGTGCCCTTTGGGGTTTGCCGGAATGACGAAGCGTCCGTTGGCCGGGGGTAGCCCGGCGGCTAGTCACTTTCTCTTGGACGGCCAAGAGAAAGTAACCAAAGAGAAAGCCGCCCTGCTGCGCCACCCCTTCGGG
>JAPTVL010000473.1 GCA_028065725.1 Betaproteobacteria bacterium | reverse complement strand
GATCTCCGATGGAGGATCGCGATACCAAGGGCGATCTTTACGAGTACATGCTCGGCAAGATCGCCAGCGCCGGGCAGAACGGCCAGTTCCGCACCCCGCGCCACATCATCCGGCTGATGGTGGAGCTGACCGCGCCGCAGCCCAGCGACGTCATCTGCGACCCGGCCTGCGGCACGGCCGGCTTTCTGGTCGCGGCGAGCGAGGCACTGCGCGAGCGTCACCCGAACATCCTGCACGACCCGGTGCTGCGCGAGCACTTCCACCACCGCATGTTCCACGGCTTCGACTTCGACAACACCATGCTGCGCATCGGCAGCATGAACATGCTGCTGCACGGCGTCGAGAACCCCGACATCCGCTACCGCGACTCGCTGGCACAGGACCACGCCGGCGAGGAAGAGAAGTACACCCTGGTGCTGGCCAATCCGCCCTTCGCCGGCAGCCTCGACTACGAGAACACCGCCAAGGATCTGCTGCAGATCGTCAAGACCAAGAAGACCGAGCTGCTGTTCCTCGCGCTGTTCCTGCGCCTGCTCAAGCCCGGCGGGCGCGCCGCGGTGATCGTGCCCGACGGCGTGCTGTTCGGCTCCAGCACCGCGCACAAGGCGCTGCGCCGGATGCTGGTCGAGGACCAGAAGCTCGACGCCGTGGTCAAACTGCCCGGCGGCGTGTTCCGGCCCTACGCCGGCGTGTCCACGGCGATCCTGCTGTTCACCAAGACCAACTCCGGCGGCACCGACCAGGTCTGGTTCTACAACGTCGAGGCCGACGGCTGGAGCCTCGACGACAAGCGCACGCCGCTGCTGCCCGACGATTTGCTTGGCCCTGTCCCAAGCCGTCATCGCGACCTCTCATTTCGTCATCCCGGCGAAAGCCGGGATCCAGTTCTTTCACCAGTCGAACACGCGAAAAACAACCTGCCCGACGTGCTCGCGCGCTGGCGCACCCTGCACCCCTCTGCCGTCGGGAGGGGGGCCGGGAGCGAGGGTACGCAATCACCCGAGATTTCCCGCCCGCGCACCGCGCAGAGTTTCTGCGTGCCCAAGGCCGACATCGCCGCGCAGGGCTACGACCTCTCGCTCAACCGCTACAAGGAAGTGGTGCACGCGGCGGTCGAACACCGCGCGCCGCAGGAAATCCTAGCCGAGCTGGCCAAGCTGGAAGAGGAGATCCAGCGGGGCATGAAGGAGTTGGAGGGGATGCTCCGATGAATGGCTGGCGGCGCGAGCCATTCGACAGCGTCATTGCTGACGAGTCGGGAGGCAATCTCAAGACTCCGCAGAGCGAGTTCCTGCTCTCCGGGCGTTACGCAATTGTGGATCAGGGAAAGGAACTCATTGCCGGCTACACCAATGACGAATCGCGTCTCTGTCGAGCGCAGCTTCCAGTGATCGTGTTCGGCGATCACACCCGCTGCTTCAAGTACGTCGACTTTCCATTCTGTATGGGTGCAGACGGCGTGAAGGTACTGCGACCCAAGGTCGAAGCCGAAGTCAAGTACCTCTATCACTACCTACGGCAAGTGCGCCTTACAGAAGGCGGGTATGACCGACACTTCAAGTACCTCAAGCGGGCCAGTGTCGCTCTCCCACCCCTCCCCGAGCAACGGCGGATTGCGGAGATTCTGGACAAAGCGGACGCGCTGCGGGCCAACCGCCGCGCCGCCCTCGCCCAGCTCGACACCCTCACCCAATCCATCTTCCTCGACATGTTCGGCGACCCCGCCACGAATCCGAAGGGGTGGAAAAAAACGTCACTGGAAGAGCTTTTCGAAATAGCTCGTGGCGGTAGCCCGAGACCGATCGATGACTACATCACGGATGCTCCTGATGGCATCAACTGGATCATGATTGGTGACACTGTTGAGGGTGGCAAGTACATCACCGTAACAAAGAAGCGCATTCGACCGGAAGGCGCCCGTCGCTCCCGTGCCGTCAAGCCGGGCGACTTCTTGCTCACGAATTCGATGAGCTTCGGCAGGCCCTACATCTTGCGGACCACTGGGTGCATTCATGACGGCTGGCTCGTCCTGTCACCGCGAAGCGAGGAGGCGGAACCCAACTACTTCTATGCCCTCCTGGGTTCGAAGGCCGTGTATGCCGAATTCGCTCGGCGTGCGCCAGGCGCCACGGTGAAGAATCTAAACATTGACCTCGTGCGGGATGTGATAGTGCCGGTACCGCCATTGCCGGCACAGCGAAAGTTTGCTGCGCTGGTCGCCACAATTGAACGGTCGACATCGACGTTCAGCAATGCGCTGGTCGAGCTTGATGCTCTCTTTTCGTCGCTCCAGCACCGTGCATTCCAGGGAAACCTCTGACATGGCAAGTGTTCCTTCTTTTTCGGAGGGACAAGTGGAGGCACTCGCTCGCCTGCTCGGTGAATGCGGGTCCGGGACGGATATCTCGCGCGTGCTTCGCGACCGCGGCCTTCATGACAATTCCGGCGAGTCAACGAAGTGGCGTCGCCTGTACTCCATCTTTCTGCAATCGCAGCAGGAGCATCGTTGCGCCAATCAGGTAGTCGACTTCGTAATGACCTTCCTGACGCCTGCCAGGTTCGTGGGCCGAAGCGAGGAGTTTGAGAGTCGAAGGCAAGAACTCAATGCGATTCTCGCGTTTTCGGGACTGGAGTACGGCAGCGATGGGCAGTTCCGACGCGTCGAGGTCGCCCGCACGCTGGGCGAAGCTGAAGCCCGTGTGCGAACAATCAAGGCAAAGTTTCAGGGCCGACGCATGCATCCCGAAGTTCTGAAGTACTGTCGGGCTGAGTTGCTAGAGGATAACTACTTCCATGCGGTCTTCGAAGCCGCGAAGGGGCTCGC
>JAPTVL010000451.1 GCA_028065725.1 Betaproteobacteria bacterium | reverse complement strand
AGCCGGATGGCCTGATAAATGTCTTCTTCCGGGCAGACGCACACCGGACAGCCCGGCCCGGGAATCAGCTCCACCGCTGCGGGCAATGCGCCGCGCAATCCGGCATGGGTGATCGACCGCTCGTGCCCGCCGCACACATTCATGATACGGACACGCTGCTGCAGCGGCAGTGCGTGGATTTTTTCCAGCCAATAGCGTGCGCGCGCCTCGCTCATGCCGGTTGCCCGAGTCCGACCGGCCGGTAACGCAGCGCGGGAGCAGAAGCTGCGCGTTGCGTCCCGGCATCCGCCCGGTGCTGCTGCAGCCGGCCGAGCAGCCAGTCGGTCCAGGCGCGCAGCCCATCTTGCTGCCGCGCAGAAACTTCGATGACTGGCGCAGCATTGGCCAGTTCGCGCACCTGCTGCCGCGCACGTCCGGGATCGAAATCGCCCAGCACCGGCAACAGGTCGGCCTTGCTCAGCACCACCAGGTCGGCGGCACGGAACATGACCGGATATTTGGCCGGCTTGTCATCGCCTTCGGTCACCGACAGCAACACCACGTCACAGTGTTGTCCGAGGTCGAAACCGGCCGGACAAACCAGATTGCCGACATTTTCCACAAACAGGATGTCCAGTGAAGACAGCGGCAGATGGTCGAGCACGCCGGCGACCATGTGGGCATCGAGATGACAGGCGCTGCCGGTGGTGATCTGTTCTGCCGGCACGCCATGCGCCCGGATGCGACGGGCGTCATTCTCGGTTTCGAGATCGCCTTCGATCACGCCGATACGCACCCGGTCGGCCAGGGCGTCGATGGTGGCTTCAAGCAGGCTGGTCTTGCCCGAACCGGGCGAGGACATGAGGTTGATCACGAGCAGACCGGTCGCATCGAATCGCGTCCGGTTGCCGGCTGCGCAGGCGTCGTTTCCCGACAGCAACCGCTGCAGCACCTCGACGGCAGTCGTGCCGGCCGGCTGGGTCCGGCGCGCCAGATGGCGGTTGCCCGGCGTGATGTTGCATCCGCAGGTATTGCACATGCGTCGTTCCTCCGCTCAACGTTCAGTCGTGCACCAGTTCCACGCGCGTCAGCATCAGTTCGTCGCCGCTGACCAGATCGGTCTGCCAGTCCCCGCATGCGCCGCACACCAGCCGGTTGGCCTGCGCTTCGCTCTCGGCGCCACACTGTCGGCACACGACGCGCACCGACGACGGCTGCAGGTGCAGCACTGCCTGTTCGGCCACGGTGCCGGCGCAGGCAAACGGCCACGCGCTGCGCAGCAGTTCCGCCTCGACGCCGGACAGCGGTCCGATGCTGACCCAGATGGCGCTCATGCCGCTCGCCCCGTTCTGACGCGCCACGCCGTCGAGCTGCTCGACCAGCGCCTGGCAGATGGCCAGTTCATGCACTGCCGGACAAGCCTTCCGCCGCCAGCATTTCGTCGTAGATCTGCCAGGCCGACTCGGCGTGTTCGGGCGTCATCTTCTGAATCGCGTGCCCGACATGCACCATGACGAAATCGCCGGTTTCGAGCGGTTCGTCCTGCAGCAGGAACAGACTGACCTCGCGCTCCACGCCTCGCGCGGCACATCGCGCGACATAACCATTGATCTCGATCACCTGCATCGGTATCGCCAGACACATGACTTCGCCCATCCCTCAGCTGCCTGAGCACAGTATAGGCACGATGTCGGCGCTTGACAATTTCCTGCCAACGCGGATTTTTACCAAATCGGATACCCATGTCATCAAGCTTGAATTGTCCTGCAGCCCATGCTAGGCTGGTCAGCACATCGTCATGTTGTGAGTGGGCGCGTATGGCTTCGGTCAGCAACTGCAGCAACACCGGCAAACCGGAAATCCTCGTTCTGGGCATCGGCAACACGCTGCTCAGCGACGAAGGCATCGGCGTTCACGCGTTGCGTCAGCTCGAAGCCGAGTTTTCCTCCCGGGACGACCTGCATTTCATCGACGGTGGCACCCTCGGTTTCATACTGTCCGGCCCGATAGCCTCCACCCGCCACCTGATCGTCATCGATGCCGCCCAACTGGATGCGTCACCCGGCACCGTGCGCGTGTTCGTCGATGCCGACATGGACCGGTTCGTCGGTTATGGACGCAGCAGCGCACACGAAATCGGCCTGACCGACCTGATGCACGTTGCCCACCTGACCGGCAACCTGCCGGAACGCCGTGCGCTGATCGGCATCCAGCCTGCCCATATCGGGCTGGGAGAACGCCCCACACCGGCGGTGGCCGATGCCCTGCCCAACATATGCGACGCCGTGCGCCACCTGATCGGAGAATGGCAGTCATGAGCCGCCTGGACGAAATTCCCGTAAGGATCATGCCCGCCGAATCCGCTGCGGGCCAGGGCCAGGCGCTGTTGCACGAACTGGCACACATGCTCGATGTTCTGTTGCGCGAAGGGCGCAGCGGGATGATCGACCTGCGTGCGCTGCCGCTCGCGGCAGCAGATTTCGCCCGTCTGCGCGCCGTGCTTGGCGAAGGCGAAGTGCATGCCCGCATCGACGCCATGGGCGAAGCGAGTATCGTCGAAACCGGCATTCCCGGCATCTGGTGGCACACCTACCGCAGCCACGATGGCGACATCATCACGGAAATGCTGGAAACCACCTGGTGCCCTGACATCCTGAACAGCCAGCCGGAAGATGTGACCTCCGGCCTGCAGCGACTGCGCGAGCAGTTGACCGGCGATGCCGCGCCATCCATCCCTGCCAAGGAGGAACAGCATGCGTGAAACCCTCGACCAGTCACTGCGCAGGCAAGGCGTCAGCCGACGCGCCTTTCTCAAATACTGCACCGCGCTGGCCTCGCTGATGGCGCTGCCGCCC
>JAPTVL010000282.1 GCA_028065725.1 Betaproteobacteria bacterium | reverse complement strand
GAGAACATGCACAAGATCAGCCTGTATTCGGGGATGTGCGAGGAAGGCGCGGACTTCAACTGGCTCGGCCTCGGCCATGAATTGAAGGAACACCTCGGCGTCGAGGCGACGGTTGCGCCACAGGGCAATCACGCGATCCTCACCGCATCCATCGCGCCGGAACCGGTCAAGCGCTGTATCAAGGAGCGCTACCCGAAACTGCACATCCTCTCCACCGGGCGCGCGATCGATCTTTACAAGGACATCGGCACGCCGGCCGAGGTGGCCGCGCGCTATGCCTTCAGCGGGCTCGCCGGCAGCCATCTGGTCGGCCACACGCGGATGGCGACCGAGTCGGCAGTGACGCCGGACCGCGCGCATCCCTTCACCGCCGGCGAGGATTTCTGCCTGGTGCACAACGGTTCGCTGTCGAACCCCTATGGCGTGCGCCGCATGCTGGAGCCGCACGGCATCCGCTTCGAGACCGACAACGACACCGAGGCCGCCTGCCGGTTCCTCGAATGGCGGCTGCGCGAAGGCGACGATCTGGAAACCGCGTTGCAGAAAGGCTTCGAGGCACTCGACGGTTTCTACACCTTCCTCATGGGCACGGCGGACAAGCTGGCCCTGATCCGCGACCCCTTCGCCTGCAAGCCGGCGGTGGTGGCGGAAACCGACGACTACGTGGCGATCGCCTCCGAATTCCGTTCGCTGGCCCATCTGCCCGACATTCAGCATGCCAGGGTTTTCGAGCCGGCTCCCGAGGAGATGTACGTATGGAACGCATGAGCTTCGACCTCGCGCAAACGCCGCTGCGCGAGCTGAATTCCTTCCTCCACCGGGAGGCTCCGGTCAAAGGCGTGCAGAAGGTGGTGGTGACGAATCCGGACGGCGCGCACAACATCGCCGTCGGCCTCGATTGTCCGGTCGAAGTCGAAGTGCACGGACACGCTGGCTACTACGCCGGCGGCATGAACAAGACCGGCACGGTCACGATCTTCGGCAGCGCCGGCACCGGCGTGGGCGAGAACATGATGTCCGGCCGCGTGCAGGTGAAGGGCTTCGCCTCCAACGGCGCCGGCGCCTCGATGCACGGCGGGCTGCTGGTCATCGACGGCGACGCCGGCCTGCGCTGCGGTATTTCCCTGAAGGGCGGTGACATCGTCGTCGGCGGATCGGTCGGCAGCTTTTCCGCCTTCATGGCGCAGGCCGGGCGCATGGTGATCTGCGGCGACGCCGGCGATGCGCTCGGCGATTCGCTGTACGAGGCGGTGCTTTATGTGAAGGGCAACATCAAGTCGCTCGGCGCCGACGCGCAGATCGAGCCGATGACTGAGGCCGACTACGCCACCGTCAAGGAACTGCTGGCCGCGGCGGGCATGCAGCACGACCCGCACGACTTCAAGCGCGTGGCCTCGGCCCGCAGCCTTTATCACTGGAACGCCGACGCGGATCAGGAGTACTGACATGAGCAGCAACGAACATTCCAAGCCCGTCGCCAAAGAGGAATCTTTCGGCTACGACCGCAAAACCATCGACTACATCCGCAACGCGGCGGCGCACGGTCTCTACGAAATCCGCGGCATGGGCGCCAAGCGCAAGCTGCCGAATTTCGACGATCTGGTCTTCCTCGGTGCCTCGCTTTCACGCTACCCGCTCGAGGGCTATCGCGAGAAGTGCTCGACCAAAACCGTGCTCGGCACGCGTTTCGCGAAAAAACCGATCGAACTCGATATCCCGATCACCATCGCCGGCATGAGCTTCGGCTCGCTATCCGCCAACGTCAAGGAGGCGCTGGGGCGCGCCGCGACCGAGGTCGGCACCTCGACCACCACCGGCGACGGCGGCATGACCCAAGAGGAGCGGCAGTCGTCGAAGACCCTGGTCTACCAGTGCCTGCCTTCGCGCTATGGCTTCAACCCGGACGACGTGCGCCGCGCCGACGCCATCGAGATGGTGATCGGCCAGGGCGCCAAGCCCGGCGGCGGCGGCATGCTGCTCGGGCAGAAGGTGTCGCCGCGCGTCGCCGGGATGCGCACGCTGCCGGCCGGCATCGACCAGCGCTCGGCCTGCCGTCATCCCGACTGGACCGGCCCCGACGACCTTGCGATCAAGATCCATGAGCTGCGCGAACTGACCGACTGGGAGAAGCCGATCTACGTCAAGGTCGGTGCCACCCGCACCTTCAACGACGTCAAGCTCGCCGTCCACTCCGGCGCTGATGTCGTGGTGGTCGACGGCATGCAGGGTGGTACCGCGGCGACCCAGACCTGCTTCATCGAGCACGTCGGCATCCCGACGCTGGCGGCAGTGCGCCAGGCGGTGGATGCGCTGGAAGACCTCGACATGAAAGGCAAGGTGCAGCTCATCGTTTCCGGCGGCATCCGCACCGGCCCCGATGTCGCCAAGGCGCTGGCGATGGGTGCCGACGCCGTGTCGATCGGCCAGGGGGTGCTGATCGCGCTGGGCTGCAACCACGACAGCTGGTTCCAGAATGGTGCGCACCATGATGCCACCGCCGACTACGCTGCGCTCGGCACCGCGCCCGGCTACTGCCATCACTGCCATACCGGCAAGTGCCCGGTCGGCATCACCACCCAGGACGCCGTGCTGGAGCAGCGGCTGACGCCCGAGATTGGTGCACGGCATCTGAAGAATTATCTGAAGACGCTGAACATGGAGCTGACCACCATCGCTCGCGCCTGCGGCAAGCAGAACGTGCACCACCTGGAGCGCGAAGACCTGGTGGCGCTGACGCTGGAAGCGGCGGCGATGGCGCGGGTGCCGCTGGCGGGAACCAGCTGGATTCCGGGCGTTTCCGGGTTCTGATCCTGCCCGAAGTGTCCGCGGTTCCCGGCTGT
>JAPTVL010000017.1 GCA_028065725.1 Betaproteobacteria bacterium | reverse complement strand
TTAAAACGATTCCAGTGCGCAGTTCAGCAGTCATTCGGCGGGCTTCATGTGGTTCAGGATGCGCAGCAGCCGCCTGAGCGACTGCTGCCGTATGTCATCGAGGCGCCAGCCCCGCAGCAGCAGGGCGGGCGCGACGCTATCCAGCGCCGCCGCCGTCGCCATCATCTCGCCCCCGCTGCGCCACCTCGCGGGACGCGATCTCGGCGGACATGGCGGCGTCCAGCTCGTCGGCCCTGGCCTGCAGCTGGCCGAAGTCCTCCGGGTGCAGGCGCTTGATCATGTCCAGTTCCAGCGGGCCGGAGAGGTTGCCGATTTTCACGATCTGGCGGCGCAGCACGTGCACGCCCACCATCGTGGGGCTGGCCACCAGGGTGGGCACGATGCGGCTGCCATCGCCCTCGACCGCGTAGACCAGCTTCTCGGATTCCTCCTGCGCCTCGATGATGTCGCCGGCGGTGGGCTCGCGCAGCACCACGTCCGTGAGCGTGTCGCCGCCGATGAGCAGGCCGTGGGTCAGGGTCAGGTTGACGGCGGCCATGATCACATCCGGTCGCAGGAATCGGCGGCGAACTTGAGCTGGACGCGGTCGCCGTCGAGCTCGGCCGGGCCGGTGACGAAGCCGCCGCGCAGCACGTACTTCTGCCCGGTGTCGGCCTCGAAGATGACCGTGGCGCCGACGATGGCGGAGAGCGCCACGATGTCGGCATCGGCGGTGTGCAGCACGGTGCACTCCACGCCGGGCGCCACTTCCTCCTCGGCGAAGTAGGTCTTGCCGCCGTGCCGCTCTTCCTTGCGGTTGAAGCCGCCGGGCATGAGCTTGGCCTTGTTCTCGGTGGCGATGCGCTTGCCGTCGATGTAGATGGTGGCGCGGCCGGTGATTCGATCACTCATGGTTTACTCCTCAGATGCGGAACTGGGCGAGGCCGGCGAAGACGTTGGCCGGGCCGATCAGGCGCGGTTCGTCTTTCCAGTTGATGCGGCCGTTGGCGGTGTCGATCTCGGTGATCAGGCTGGCCTTGTAGCCCTCCAGGTCGTCGCACCAGCCATTGCCGATGAACTGCTGGTAGAGCGAGAGCAGCTCGGCCTTGATCACGGTGTCGGTGACGATGGGCTGGCCGGCGCCGAAGCGCGCGTTGGCGTCCGCCGACAGCTTGTGGCGCGGGAATCGGGCCGCCACCCGCGCGCGCTGCTCGAAGCGGATGCGCTCCAGCGTCTCGGGGCGGTTGATGAACAGGTAGCTGACGTCCGACAGGCCCGAGGCGTTGAGCTGGTACATGGTGATCTGCAGCTCGATCAGGCAGCGGCCGTCGCTGGTCGTCTTGTAGGTCGAGATGCCGTCCCACAGCAGCAGGTTGCGCTCGTCGTCGTCCCAGCGGTCGGCCACCGCCGGCGGCATGAGTCCGGTGAGCTCGATGGTGTTGAGCGGACGCGCCGGATCCAGCGCCAGCGGGTTGGCCGCGGCGATGGCGTTGACGGCGGCCCAGATGTAGGGCGGCTGCGGAACGATGTTGGTGCCCATGCAGCTGACGTGCGGGCTGTTGCGGCCGGAGCCGAACGTGCCGGTGGCCGCGTGCGCGCCGCGATAGGCGCAGAACGCGCGCGCGCCCTTCTGGCGGGTGGGGCCCCAGCGCAGGGTGAGCTCGGCTTCCAGCGCCACCATGTTGGCGGTGTCGGTGTAGGGCATCACGATCCAGTTCCACCACTCGTCGCCGAAAGCGGCGATGGCGTTGGCCACATCCGGGTTGCCGGTGCCGCCGCTCATGGCGACGATGGCCACCGTCATGCCATTGGGCGTGGCCTCGCCGTAGTAGTTGAGGCGGATGTCGATGCCGTTGCCCGATTCGCCCTTGTGGCGCGCGGTGAGGTTGACCTTGCTGGTATTCGTGCCGTCGACGGCCGCGGTGACGGGCAGGCTGGTGTCGGCGTTGACCGCGGCGGCGAACGCGGTGGCGATGGCGGTGCTGGCCTGGCTGGCGGAAATGGCGGTCTGCACGCGCTTGCCGGCGATGTAGACGTTGAGCGTGCCGGCCACGGTGGGCGCGCCGCCGAAGGTGATCGAGCCCAGGGCGGCGACGCCGGCGGCGTTGTCGTCCAGCGCGACGGCCCAGGTTTCCATGAAGCGGTCCTTCGCCTTCATGGCGCGCAGCATTTCGGCCAGCATGGAGCCGCGGCCGAAGAACTTGTCGGCCTGCGCCTCGTTGGTCACGCGGGTGGGCACGCCCTGGGCCACGGTGCCGGCGGCCAGGCGCTGGCCGACGACCATGACCTTGAATTCCTGCGCGGCCTGCGCGGCGAGGGAGTTGTCGAACTCGATGTAGACGCCCGGAATCCGCAGATTGGCGGGCATATCGTTGAATGGCAGCGGCATGGCTTAATCCTCAGTTGGATTTGGTTTTGACGGGCTTGGCCTCGACGACGGAACCGTCGCGCAGGCGGCGCAGCCAGAAGGTGTTTTTCTCGACCAGCGCGCCTTCGGGCGGCAGGAATTCCATCGGCCGGTCGGGCAGACGGATCCGCAACGGGTTGCCGTCGGCATCGAGGGCGGGCTTGGCGTGGATCTGGTTACTCATGATTTGACCTCTCATTGGGGCAGTTGAACGTCGTCGATCGCGGCCGGCTCATCCACGCCCGCCACCAGGGAATGCTCGGCATGGAACAGCAGGAACGGCGCCAGGCCGGCGAGGTCGGCCTGGTACGTCAGGGGCATGTTGGGCAGCGTCAGGGCGATGCCGTAGACCGTGCCGCCCAGCTCCCACGTGGCTTCCTTGAACAGGTTGTCCACGCTCGTCGCATCGAGCGTGCCGGTCCCGGCCACCCGCAGGCCGGCCAGGACCGGCACCAGGCGCTCGACGATGTCGTACGCGCCGATCACGCGCGGCGTGCCCTGGCGGCGCAGCGGTTCGACCGGCCCTCGCGTTACCGCGTAGACCATGAAATTTCCGTCGACGTAGCCGTCGCGCCCGGGCACGCCGCGCGCGCCGAGGAACGCGACATACACGCCGGGCGCGTTCTGGATCGCCTTTTTGAGCGCGTCCAGCGTCCAGGAGCCGCCGAGCGATTCGGTGATTTTGACGGCGGCGCCCAGGGTGGCGTTCACCTGGGCGAGGATGGCGGATTCGACCGCGGCGATCGCGGCCATCAAAAACCCTCCCGGCCGAACACGCGGCCGCCGGATTGCATTTCCGCGCTGCCGGCGGAAAGCGGCGCCGCGCCGTTCGCGGACGGGCCGATCATCACCTTGCCCTCCGCCGCCAACCGCAGGAATTTGAGCGCATCCTGGTAGCGGTTGCGCACCTCCTCGGTGGCGGCGCTGGCATACAGCCGGTAGCGCGCGATGTCGCAGGCGTACACGTTGATGATCTGCGGCGCGGTGGCCAGCGGCAGCTGGTAGCGGCTGCCCAGGTAGCCGTCGATCTCGGCGTCGGCGTCCCGCAGCGCCTGATCGATCACGCCGGCGTCGATCACGCCGTCGCCGTCGCGGTCGGCCAGCTGCAGCACCTCCTCGGCGCCGTAGCGGGATTCGAGATCGGCCTGGGTGGCGTAGGTCACGGCAGGACCACTTCCTCGACCGTGAGCATGGACTCGGCGCGCAGCATCGCCACCTGGTCGTCGCTCAGGTCGGCCAGCGGCACGTCGATGGGGGTTTTGCTCCAGGCGCGGCCGGCGCGGCGGAAGCCTTCGCGGGCGGCGGCGATGCGCAGGCCGATGACGGGATCGGGCTTGCCCTTGGTCGACAACGTCGCGCCTTCAGCATCCGCACCCGGCACGGATGCGTTCTCCGTGCCGGGCGAAGCCGCTGCTGCCGGGGTGGTATCGGTGGCTTTCTTGGACGGGGCGCTGCTATTGGACTTAGCCATGTCGTTCTCCAGGGTTGAAGGCCGCTTTGGGTTGGAAGCGGTAGCCGGTTTACCGATGGCGGCTGGGGTTGCCAGCCGCCATGAATCAACCTGCTACTGCGATCAGGCGCCGGTGCTGCCCACGCTCATCTGCCAGAAGGCGTAGCCGCCGGCGGCGCGCGCTTCCGCGCCGAACTTGAACAGCTTGCGGTTGAACACGTCGTCCGCCTGCGGGTCGGTCTGCTCGACGAATACCGGGGCCTTGCGCTCCTGGTAGATGAAGGGCTTGACCGGCATGTTGGTGACGTGCAGGAACCACGCGGTGGAGCTGGTGAGGCGGGGGTTGACCAGGACAGTCGCGGTGTCCTTGTAGGGGTTGGGCGAGTTGTCGTTCAGCTTGTCCGAGTTGATCAGCGTCAGCGCCACCGACTCCAGCGCAGGCGGCACTTCCAGCACGTTCGGAATCAGCGCCAGCGGGCGGCCCTCGTCGTCCTTGAAGTTCATGATCGCGGTGCGCGCAGCGCCATAGCTGGCGAGCGCGGCGGCCGGGGTGGCCGCCGACAGCGCAACCGCGAGCTTGTTGCTGACGCTGGCACCGGCCACCGGGTGATCGGTGTCGTAGAAAAACTGGCCGTCGTAGCACAGGCTGGCGAACGCGTTGTTCTTCAGGTCCGACACGATCTCGTCCGGCAACTGACGGGCCGAGAAGCCGGCCATCTGCGCCTGCGGCGCATAGATGCCCAGCTGGTCGTCGTCGATGTGGTTGCGGTTGACTTCGACCGTGGCTTCCCAGTCGTCGTTGACGATGCTGTATTTGAACGCCTCCAGCGACTTGACGGCCTTCTCGCCGATCCACTTGCGCATGCGCGGAAACGCCGACAGCCAGTTGTAGTCGTTCTGGCTGGAGCCGGACGGCACCAGCATCGCGGTCTGCGCCCACTGGCTGGGCGCAGCCTCGAACGCGTTGTTGAAGATCGTCTTCAGGTTGACGAAGATGATCGAGAGGTTGGCTTTGTTGATGATCATTTTGGGCTCCTATGGATGGGTCAGGCCTTGAGCACGGTCACGCGGTAGCTGGCGGAGGCCGCATCGACCGCCGCAGCGGTGATGTTCGTGGCACGCACGGTCACCACGTTCGCGGCGGAAACGAACGCCTGGAAAATCAGCCCGGCGGCTGGCGCGCTGGGCAGGCCCAGGGATACCGAGTCGCCAACGGCCGCGCCGGGCACGGCGATGGTGAGGTCTGCGCTGGCGGCCGCGGCGATCGCGGCGTAGTCGAGCGCGGCGGCGACGCTCAGGGCGAACTTGGGTGCACCAGCCACCCAGACACCGTCGGCATCCACCGCGACCACGACGCCGGCGACCGAGCGGGCGCCGGCGCTGGTCCTGGCCACGGTCTCGTCGTCCGCGATGTAGCAGGGCTCGCCCAGTTCGGCCTGAGTCACCGCGTCGGCGCCAGAGTTCTTGAACTTGAAGGCCTTGCCACGGCGCACCAGAACAGTCTTGGCGCCGTCAGCGCCGCCGGTGTTGTCCACCGCCTCCTCGGCGCGGCCCAAATAGGTCAGGTCGAGGGCGGCGGCGCCGGGGGCGGCGTAGCCGGTTGCATTGGCCACGGTGATGGCGCCGGCGTAGATCTTGGCGTTGGCGGCCACAGGGACGGAGATCAGCTCGCCGTCCTTCATTTGGGTGTTGCGGTCAGCGGTGAGCGGCATGTCATTCCCCTTTCATGGTCTTGAGGATGACGGTGGGATCGTTGCCCATCATCCGGGTGATTTTCAGCGCGTCGGCAGAGAGCGTGTCGCCCGTTTCGCCAGGCTCGCGGCCGCCCGTCTGGTTGCCGTTGAGCGCAGCGATCGCCGGGTTTTTGTCGATGTAGGTCTTCAGCGCGGCCAGGTTGGACTTGCCCAGGTCGCGCGCCCAGGCCTCCATCGCCGGCAGCAGCTTGCCGCTGGAGAGCGCGGCCTGGACCACGTCTTCCAGTTCGGTGTCGTTCAGGCGCGTGGTGAGCGCGGCCACCTGGCCCTGCAGCGCGGCGACGGTTTCCACCGGCACGAACTTGGCGGGGTCGGGCTGCTGGGTCTTGAGCGCGGCGGTTTCGGTGGTCAGCGCGGCGATTTTGGTTTCCTGCTCGGCGGTCTTGGCCTTGAGCGCGACGATGGCGGCGTTGATGTCCGCCTCGCTCGCGTCTGCGGCCAGACCGAGCAATACGGCGAGTGCTTTCATGTTCGGGTCCTTTGGGGGGTGCGCGTCGTCCGCGCGGTTGAAAAACTCGGTCGCCAGCGCCGCCACGGCATCCATGCCGTCGAGCGCGGGAGTGTTGGTCAGCGCCGCCATCTGCATCTGCAGCACGTCGCCGGTTTTGGGGTTGTAGCCGAACACCGGGCTGACGTACTTGTATTCGCCCGCCTCGATGTGCGCGCGCGCCTTCGCCGTCCACTCCACATCGGTGGCGTAAAGGCCGGCGCCCTCGCGCCATTCCAGATTCTTGAACCAGCCCGCGGCGGGCGCGGGCTGGCCGTTCTTCTCGGTGGCCAGGGTCTGGTGTTCGTAGTCGATCACGAAAGGCGTCTTGCGGGCGGCGGCCAGCGCCGCCACCTTCAGCGCCGTGGACGCGTCGAGCTTCCAGCCGTCGATCCCGGCCGGGCGGCCGTCGCGTGAACGGAACACGCCGGCTGGCGTCAGCTGGATCTCGCGTCCGGCGGCGGACGGCAAGGCGATGGAAAGGGCGGCGTAGGCGACAGGCATGGCGCCACGATAGGGGCGAGGGCCGGGCCGGTCTTTTAATCCGGGTTAACTTTTTACGAAGGGGAAAAAGCACGCGCCGGACGGCGGGCGTGTTATGTCACGCGGGAGTCGAATCGGACAGCCCAGTTTGAGCCCACAAACCGCACCCAAACCGATTTATTTTGCGCGGGGGTAGTTCGGGGCGTATGCGCCAATAAAAAACGCTCAGGCGATGTTTTTAAGCAAAGCCTCGATCTGAGCTTTCTTCGTCATCGGGTGAGCCATAGCCTCATCCAAAAATGAACGCGCCGCCTCTTCGTATTTCGTCCGGCTCTTTTCAGTCTTCAAGGTCATAGCCTTGTCGCGAGCCTGCCGCGCCGCGTTCAGGAAGTAGGCGGTCCACGCCGAGCGCACCTCATCGTCAGCCAGCCAATCCAGCACCTTGTCCGTTTCTTCGTCGCACACGCCCTGGTAGTTGCGCCGAATATCGCCGCGTAGCGAAAGCACGCTTCCCAGCCGCGATTCGACGATCTCACGTTTTTTTGATTTGGCCGCGATGTCTACCGAGTTTCGCATGATCTGCACGGACCGCACGACCTCGGCCAGCCGTGAATCGCTCCGCATCAACCGCATGTTTAGTCGGCGCGCCTCGTTCGGTTGCAACTGCTCCCTCGCCATGCGCCGGATCAGCTCTTGCGCGTCCTGGTGCTGAGCCGCCAACATGGATTGCACGGCCAGGCCGAGTACGCCAACAACGACCAGGCCACCCAGCAGCAGCCAGCCGCCAACCGAGTAGAGCCACACCACCGCCGCGCCGCCGACCCACCCCCACCACGGTAGCAGCCCGAGCAAACCCCACAGCGCCTTGTCGTCACCCGATCTAGCCATCATTCACTCCTACGCAGCCTTGTTGCCGCGCACCCTCGCACGCAGCTCGTCTTCCAGGATATCGATCACACCGAGCGCGAACAGCGGGTTGCGGTGCGCCTCTCCGGCAGTCTCGACGATGTAGTGCCGGCGGCGAAACATCGCACCGTAGGCTAGCCCGATCAGGCGTCCTGACCGTGCCTCCGTGAGCAGGTATTCCAGGGCTTCCACCACGTCGTCCGGCGGGTGTGCATGAATGAGGGTAAAGGGCGGTTTCATTACGCATCACCACCCGGCCCCCGAGCGCGGCCGGGCTTTTTGGCTGGGGGGGCACTGCGCCGCGACACCGGTTCCACTGCGCCGGCATGACGAGGCTGTCGCGGCTTGGGTTTCTTCTGTTGGACCTCGGCTTGGCCTTCCGTCGCGATGACCTTGAGCAGATTCCGCAGGGCAACGCGCGCCTCCGGGCTGATGCGCCGATAGGTTTCCAGCAACTTCGCTTCATCTTCGTTGAGCTGTTCGCCTGTGCCGGAGGCTGGCGCCAGCCGCGGCGCGGCGTCGCCGTGCAGCAGCCAGTCGAGCGAAACACCATGCTCAGAAGCAAAACCCTCCAAATAGCCGCGTGCCACCCGCCCGCGACGCCGCCAGTTCTTTATGTCGTTCTCGGAAACATCGAATGCCAACGCGTACCCACACAGCGGCTTTCCAACGGCTTCCCACATGCGTTCAAGAACGGCTTCGACACCCTCTATCGATTCCCGGCGAAATTTTTCTTCATGCACGCTCCATACCCCCTTGACAGGGTGTCATAACGACACTATTCTGGGGTCACTATGACACCACAAGCCACCACCATTAACCGCCTAACAACCACCAAAACAGGAGGCGCCATGCTCCGCACCCCAGAAGAAGTCAAAGCCACCTTCAAGCACAAAGGCATCTCGATCGCCCAGTGGGCGACCGCCAACGGCTACAGCACCAACCTCGTGTTTGAGGTTCTTTCCGGCCGCAAGAAAGGCGATCGCGGCCAGTCCCACAAGATCGCCGTCGCTCTCGGCCTGAAGGAAGGCGAGATCGTCAACGACGTCGCCCATGCCCTCGACCGCCAGGCCGCCTGATCAACCCACCCACACGGAGCCAACCATGAACACGACCCACGTATCCATCAACCACCCCCACGCCCGCACCGCCGTATTTCTGGCCTCAATCCACCCCGCGCCGCGCGGGCTGGTCGCCGACGAGCTGCGCTACACCGGCACGCCGCGCCGCCTCTACACCCTGGCCCGCCTGCTGCGCGCCGCGCAGATGATGGATCAGATGGACGCCTACGATGCCGTCAATGGCGCCCATCCCGCCATCGTCGCCCGGGACGCCTGAGCCATGAACCCATTTTACTCAATGAAACAGCGTGTCACCTGTTCCAACTACGTTTTTGTTCAGAACCGCTGCTGAAAAGGAATTTCCGAAGATGGCCCGAAATTGGAAACGCGTTGTACCCCGCTCCACGGTGGATGCGATGCGGCTGTGCAAGGACTTTGCGAAGGACCGCCACAACCTCTCCGTCGAGCGCATCGCCGACCGCATGGGCGTGTCGGCCGACCTGCTCTACAAGTGGCTGTCCAACGGCCAGATGCACGCCGCGCTGATCCCGGCCTACGAACACATCTGCGGCGCGCACTTCGTGAGCGACCACCTGGCGCACAGCCACGGGCAGCTGACCGTGGCCATCCCCAGCGGGCGCGACCTGGGCGACGACGACCTGCTGCGGATGCACCAGTCGTTTTCCGGCGCGATGTCGCTGCTGGCCGATTTCTACGCCGGCAAGTCCAGCGGCGACGCCACCCTGGCCGCGCTGACCCAGCACATGGAGGCCACCGCCTGGCACCGCGCCAACGTGCTGGCGCACAGCCAGCCCGAGCTGGAGCTGGGCCAATGAGCAAGCACAACGGCAAGGACGAAGGCTATGCCTGCGATGCGCAACAGCGGCTGCTGTTCGTGCAATCAGCGCTGTACGGGCATGAGATCGATGGCCTCTCCATGACCGAGATCGCCGCCGCCTGGGCGCAGCGTGTGGGCAAGACCGTAGCCAACCAGAAGAACAACATCTTCCGCGATTTACAGAACCTGAAGCTGGCCGGCTATGCCGAGCAGCTGCCCGACTCGGAGCGCTGGCGTCTCAGCACCCGCCCGGTGCAGGGCGCATTCGCGGTGATGCGCCATTTCGAAAAGGCCCAGGCGCGGCTGGATGAAGCCCGCCAGCGCTACGGGAGGGAACTCTGATGGCAACCCTGCTGCAAGAGATGATCGTCCATGTCGGCGTGATGTTGTTTCAGAAAAAACTGAAGGTCGGAAACGCCGCGTTGAATGACCTCCCGATCAGCGAGTTTCATGCGCATGCGCTCGCCGACATGGGAAATTTCTTCGTCTACGCAAAAACACAGATCACACCCAGCTGGAGCGATGACCGCGTTATCGCGGCAATGGCGGAAGCGGGGTGGTTCAGCAGGGGAGGACTCGATCTCCTCACCATAGCCGACCTCATTCCGCTTGTTCCGCAACCCTAACAATCAAGGAGAAATCAATGCCACGCGCCCCACACAAACCTGCCCCCACCTTGCCAGACCCGAGCGCGGTCGCCGAAGCGCATGCGCTGACGGTGGCCGAAGATCAGCAGGCGCAAGACATCGAACGCAATATGGTGTTCGAAGCAGGGCAAAGGGTTGGCGGCGTCAACTCCGCGCTTTTTCTGCGCGCGTGCGCAGACAGAGTTGTAGTTGAAGAGTTCGACAAACTCAGTAAAAACAAGGCTTATCGCGCAGTTCAGTTTAGAGACGAGTCCGGAAATCTGCGCCGTTGCGCAGATTTGGACGAGTTCTGCAAACTCTATTTCGGGTCGGCCTACCGTACCGTTAAGGAACTTTCGGACAACTACCACCTGGTCGGCGCGGAGCTGTACGAGCGCGCCGAGAAGCTTGGGTTCAAGCGCGATGACTATCGCTCCATCAAGGCCCTGCCCGCCGGCGATCAGGAAATCATCAAGCAGGCGATCGCTACCGAAGACCGCGACCAGGTGATCGACCTGCTGCAGGAAATGGCCGCGCGCCACGCCAGCGAGAAGGCCGCGTTGACGGCGCAGGCCAAGGAAGCCGAGGAAACCGCCGAGGCGCGCGACCAGGTGGTGAAGTCGAAGGAAGCCAAGATCACCACGCTGGAAGAGGCCAACCACAAGCTCAAGCGCCGCATCGAGAAGATGACGCCGGACGAGGTGGGCCAGCAGCTGCGCGACGAGGTGGGCCAGTTCGCCTTTGCCGCCGAGGCCGAGATCCTGGGCAACCTGCGCGCGGGCTTCCAGGCGCTGGCCGACCACGCCGATGCCAACAACTGCACCCACGAAAACTTCATGTCCGGCTGCCTGGCGCAGATCGAGGGCGCGTTGCTGACCGTCCGCGGCGAATTCAACGTGAAGGCCAAGCCGGACGCCGACCCGGTGCCGGACTGGATCAAGGACACGCGACCGACTGAAGAGATCGTGAAGGAAGCGCTGGGGCCGCAGATTGCGGACTTCAACGCCCGGATGCAAGCCGCAGGCAAATAACGAAACAAGGGAGCAGGCATGTCGGCGATCGTCATGGAGCGACTGATGGAAATCACACAGGAACTGCGCACGCTGCCCCACGGGGCCAAGACCGATTACCTCAGCCGGATGGCTGAGCAGATCGGCGTGAGCTACGCGACGCTGTACCGCAAGCTCGCCCAGTTCGGCGTTTCCAGCGGCCGCAAGCAGCGCGCCGACGCCGGCCAGATCACGGTGAGCCGGGCGGATGCGCAGTTGGTGTCGACGGTGCTGATGGAATCGATGCGGCGCAACAACAAGCGGCTGATGAGCATCCAGCAGGCGATGGAGATCCTGATCGCCAACGGCCGCATCGCCGCCGGCACGCTGGACGAATCCACCGGCGAGCTGGTGCGCACCAGCCCCAGCACGATGGCGCGCGCGCTGCGGCAATACAAGCTGCACCCCGACCAGCTGTTGCAGCCGGCTCCGGTAACCGAGCTGGCCAGCCTGCACCCCAACCACGTGTGGGCGCTGGATGCCAGCCTGTGCGTGCTGTATTACCTGCGCCGCGAGGCCGATGCCAACCGCGGCCTGCAGGTGATGGACGCCGAGGTGTTCTACAAGAACAAGCCGCGCAACGTGGCGAAGATCGAGCACGACCGCGTGTGGCGCTACGTGTTCAGCGACCACACCAGCGGGGCGTTTTACCTGGAATACGTGCTGGGCGCGGAAAGCGGCCACAACCTCACCCATTGCTTCATCAACGCGATCCAGGCCGGCAACGGCGTGATGCACGGCGTGCCCTGGACAGTGATGATGGACCCCGGCAGCGCCAACACCGGCGCGGTGTTCAAGAACCTGGCGCGCGCGCTTTCCATCGAGCTGATCGTCAACTCGGTGGGCAACGCGCGCGGCAAGGGCCAGGTGGAAAAGACCCACGACATCGTGGAGCGCAACTTCGAATCCGGGCTGAAGTTCGCCGCAGTCGAAACGCTGGACGCGCTCAACGCGCAGGCCTGGCGCTGGATGCAGGTGTTCAACGGCCAGGCAATCCACAGCCGCACCGGCCGCAGCCGCTATGCCGTGTGGATGGAAATCGCCCAGGAGCAGCTGCGCAAGGCGCCGCCGGTGGAGGTGTGCCGCGAGCTGGCCAACAGCGCTGCGCAGACCCGCAAGGTGAGCAGCCGCCTCACCATCCCGTTCAACAACGTGGACTACGACGTGTCCGGCGTGCCGGGCGTGATCGTAGGCGACACGCTCAGCTTCGTGCGCAACCCGTGGCGGCCCGACACCGTGCAGATCGTGACCGTGAACGCCGAAGGCCGCGAGACCTACCACGTGGCCGAGCCGGTGCTGCGCAACGAATACGGCTTCCCGATCGACGCGCCGGTGATCGGCGAAGGCTACCGCAGCCGCGCCGACACCCAGGCGCAGATCAACGCCAAGGGCAACGAACGGCTGGCGATGGATGCCGACACCCAGGGCGAGGCCGAGGCCAAGCGCAAGGGCCGCACCCTTGCATTCGGCGGCGAGCTCGACCCCTACAAGCCGGTGACCGATGCCGTGCTGCCGACCTACCTGCCCAAGCGCGGCACCCAGCTCAACGTGCCCAGTCCGGTGCAGATCGAAACCAAGCCGCTGTCGTTCGTGGAAGCCACGCGCTGGGCGGTGGGCCGCCTCGGCCGCGGGCTCTTGCCGGAAGAAAACGCGCTGGTGCGCGCGACCTGGCCGGACGGGGTGCCGGAGACGGAGCTGGAAACGATGCTGGCCCGGCTGCAGGGCGAAGAGGCCGCGCCGGTGGCGGCGTCTGGCGGGATGAGACTGGTTTAAGGAGGTGGCGCCCGGTTGCAGCCGGACGCCGATTTGAAGCTGCCCGTGCCTGGGCTTTTTTGTCGCAACCTGAAAGGAGAAACGACCGTGAAATTGTACATCAACCCATCTTGCAGCGGAGGCCGTCATGCCGAGACTCGCCTGCAAGGTTGACCTGGAGCCGCACATGCCGCTGAAGCTGAAGGGAATCCTCATGGATTACGGCGTCGAGCAGCGCGCCTACGCTGCCGCGATCACCCAGACCGGCGGCTACGTGACAGGCAAGCCGCTGTCGCTGACCGCCGCCGCCGCCATCATGAACAACAACGTGTGGCCGGCCTTCACGCCAAAGCAGCTGATCGTGAGCCAGACCGAGGAATTCCTGCGCGCCCTGGGCGTGCCGGAAACGCTGGTCGAGGCGGCGTTCGAGCTCGATCCCGAAGACACCCACCACGCGCACCACCCCAAGGGCTGCCACACCGGGCAGCACAGCCGCCAGCCCATCCCCGAAATCGACCCAGTGGAAACCGAGATGCTCACAACCCAAGCCAAAAAACTGTTCAGCCTGTTCCGCGACCCCTTCACCGACGACGTGCAGGGCCCCGAAGACGTGTTCCTCAGCGCCGACCAGCGCTATATACGCGAGGTGCTGTTCGCCACCGCGCGCCACGGCGGCTTCGTCGCGGTGGCGGGCGAATCGGGCAGCGGCAAGACCACGCTGCGCCGCGACATGCTCGACCGCATCCAGCGTGAGCAGCTGCCGGTGGTGGCGATCCAGCCGCGCTCGATCGACAAGGCCGTGCTGACGGCCGGCGCGATCTGCCACGCGATCATCGACGACCTCAACCCCGGCGCCAAGGTGCCGCGCAGCCTGGAGGCGCAGGCGCGCCAGGTGGAACGCGTGCTGATCGAATCGAGCCGCGCCGGCAACAGCCACGTGCTGGTCATCGAGGAAGCGCACGACCTGAACATCCAGACGCTGAAGTACCTGAAGCGGTTCTGGGAGCTGGAGAGCGGCTTCAAGAAGCTGCTCGGCATCATCCTGATCGGCCAGACCGAGCTGAAGGACAAGCTGGACGAGCGCCGCAACCCACAGGCGCGGGAGGTGATCCGGCGCTGCGAGATCGCCGAGCTGATGCCGCTGGACAACGTGCTGGAGGACTACCTGCGGCTGAAGCTCAAGCGCGTGGGGGCGGACTTCGACGCCATCTTCGCGCCGGACGCCTGCGACGGCATCCGCAGCCGCCTGTCCCACCCCGGCAAGAATCCGCGCGAAACCGTCAGCATGGTCTACCCGCTGACCGTGAACCGCCTGGTGGTGCGCGCCATGAACCTCGCCGCGCAGATCGGCGAGACCCGCATCACCGCTGAACTCGCGAGGGGGGTATGACCATGCTGATCAAAGAGAAAGGTCTGATCGAAATGCGCCATGCGCCTGTCGAAGGGCAGGAGATTCCCAAGGTTTTCCGCCCGCGCCGGTTTTCCGACGCGGTGAGCCCGCTCAACGATGGCATCCACGACGAGACGCGCATGCTGCTGTCCGCCATCGCGCTGGTGGACAAGCTTGGCCTGAAGATCATCTCCGTCGACGCCGACCGCAGCCGCAACAAACGCATCCTGGTGAGCCATAGCCGCGAATGCGACGCGCTCGACGGCGTGGAGGTGGCGCGCCAGGGCGGCGCCAGCCACTGGGCCGCCACGCGCTACGGCGTGGAGATCCGCTGGGTGATCCCGATGGAGGCCGCGTGATGAGCGAGAAAACCTACACCCTCACCCAGCCGCAGATCGCGGAGCTGGCCGACGCGATCTCGCTGCTGGACTGGATCAAGAACCGCGTGCCGGACGAAATCCCGGAAAAGGCCGAAGCCGCCGTCAAGGTCGCGCGCTGCCACGCGCTGCTGGAGGCGCTGCTGTACGGCGCCGCGCCCAGCGTGTACGCCCCCACAGAAACCGAGGAGGAAACCCGCGCATGAACACCATCACCGAACCCGTCGAGCAGCCGACCTACCTGGTCGACAGCCGCGCCAACCTCATCATCGAGGCCGGCTCGGTCAAGCTGCAGCTCGCCCCGGCCGACGCGCTGGAACTGATCAAGTTCGTCGAGCGCACCGGCTACCAGGCCCACGCCAACACGCTGACGAAGGGGGCCGTGCAATGAGCGAGATCCAGCACAAGAGCCTGCGCGACGAAGTCCTCTACGTCATCGGCCGCGCCACCGCCCCGCTGTCCGGCCCGGAAATCTACGAGCGCTGCGAGCTGGCCGACGAAATGAAACAGGTTTCCGACGCCCTGTTCCAGCTCAAGGATGCCGAGAAGATCGTGCGGGTGGAAGGCGAGGGCCGCGCCCGCTACAAGCTCGCCGCCGGCGTGATGGCACCCGCGCCGGCCGGCAAGGCTGGCAGGCCGCACGTTGCCGACCCTGACGCCGCGCCGCCCAAGGCGAAGGCGCCCGCGCCCGCCCGCTCTGCAGCAAGGCCAGCCGCCAAGCCGAGCCTGCCGGTGATCGACATCCCACCCCCGGGCTACGCGGCAGATACGCAACTCACCGAGCGCGAGAAAGGCCGAGTCGAAGCCGCGCTCCATCGAGCCGAGAAAGGCAGCGCCGCACCCGCCGTTCTGGCTGAGCCTGTCGAAGCCCAGCGCAGCGCGGATACCCGCCTGGCCGACGCCATCATCGCCCGCCTCAAGCGCGACCTCGCGCCAACCCTGTGCGAAATGGAAGCTGCATCCGGCCTCGATCGGCTGAACGTCCATGTCCACATCGAGCAGGTAGACATCCATCTGGGGGGCCTGTGAGCACGATCGAGAACGCCAAGAAGGCGATGGGCTGGAAGCACGCCAACCAGCGCGAGCGCTGCGCCACGTGCGCGCACCGCGATATGTCAGGCTCGCCCAGCGCCCCGCTGCGCGAGCCCGTGCGCTGCAAGAAGGGCGGATTCATCACCAGCGCGTTTTCCGTCTGCGACCAGTGGAAGGAGCGGCTGTGAGGATCGACTTCAACCAGAAAGGC
>JAPTVL010000365.1:1783-2851 GCA_028065725.1 Betaproteobacteria bacterium | reverse complement strand
CGGGCATCCGGATCGTGCAGGACGATCTGGGTTCGGGCTACAGCTCGCTGCTGCGCATGGACCACATGGCCTTCGATGCCGTCAAAATCGACCAGGGCCTGGTCCGCAGCGCCCTGGACAGACCCATGCGCGCGCTGGAATTCATCTACCATCTCACCCGTCTGGCGCACGCCTTCGACATCCCGGTGACGGTGGAGGGGCTCGAGAACGATGGGTTGATCGAGGCCGCGGCGATCCTCGGCGCCGACCATGGTCAGGGGTATGGCATTGCCCGGCCGATGCCGGCGCAGGCGCTGGGCGATTGGGCTCGGGATTTCTGCCATGACGTCGATCCGCAGCAGCCGCGTACGGCGCTCGGCGCCCTGGCGGGCTATCTGTTGTGGGACGAGCAGCTTGCGGCCTTGGCCCGCTGGCCCGAACTGGTGGAGGACTTCGTGCGCGCTCCCTGCCTGGTTCAACGCTACCTGGCGCAGTGCGCCGCGCCGCACGAGGCGTTGGCGGCGCTGCTGGCGCGCAACCACGCGCATGCCTTGCAGGGGACGGGAAGCCCGGGGTATGTCGAGACGCGCCGACAGTTGACCGAGGTGCTCAGCCGCATCTGGCTGGAAGCCGGGCATTCGCCGGGGTCTGCGAATGATCTTCCCATAGCCTGCAACCGATGGAATGACGCATGCAGATCCTGATGGATTTTTTGCAGTTGACGGATGCCGAGGCCCAGTCCCTGGCCGAATTCGCCCCCGAGTTGCTGAACCGTGCGCAGGTGCCCACGCTCGCCTTTCAGGAGCAGGTCGAGATCCTGAGCACCCAGGGGGGCATGCTGAGCGCCCTCAGCATGGACCAGTGCGCCCAGCTCATCGAAATGCATGCGGAGCACTACCGGGAGTTGCTCGCGCCGCAGTACACCCTGCAACTGCAGCACCGCATGATCGAGGTCGGGGATCTGTATTACCGCTGGAGGCTGCCGCCGCTGTGGATCATGACCACGTCGTCGCTGTTCGCCGCCGATTTCGAGGCCTTCGCCGTCGATTTGTCGCTGCCGCAGCGCCGGCCGCTGATGGCGGCCCTGTA
>JAPTVL010000365.1:0-1773 GCA_028065725.1 Betaproteobacteria bacterium | reverse complement strand
GCCTGGCAGATGGAAGGGTACCGGCTGGCTGGGGACCATGTGCGCCGACAGCTCGAGCGCAGCCCCTTGCGCGATGCCCTGACCGGCCTGCTCAACCGCGCGGCCCTGGACGAGATGCTGCCCACCGCCTTGGACCGCGCGCGGCGCAACGGCACGAAGGTGGTGGTGGCGCGGCTCGACTTCGACGCCTTCCGCTGCGTGAACGAGGCGCACGGCACGGCCCTGGGCGATCTGGTGCTGCAGCAACTGGCCGAGCGCCTGCGGCGCGCCCTGCGCAGGACCGACCTGGTGGTCAGGCTGGATGCCGATGATTTCGTGCTGGTGCTGGAAGACATCCACCACATGGGGAACATCGCGCCCTTGCTGGAGCGCCTGCAACTGGACCTGGACGTGCCCTATACCCTGTCCGACACGGTGTTGTGGCAATGCCCGATCAGCATGGGCATCACGCTCTACCCCGACGACAACGTCGACGCCCAGGGCCTGCTGCGTCATGCGGAGCGGGTCCTGGGCGAGGTCAAGGTGGACAAGGCGCAGCGCGAGCGCTTCTGGGGCGTCTATGGGCAGTAGGCCCGGCTCAGGTGCGTCGGATTGGCAATACAGCTTCTCAGGCCGTCGCCAGGGTCGTCACATCCCAGTGAGCAGCGACCTCGGTAATCGATCAGCACGGCATCTTGCCTCGACTTTGCCAAGTCTGGCCGGCGGTCCGATGCTGGTGCTTGCTCGGACATCTCACCATTTTGGGCCTAGGCCTGAGCCGTTGGGCGCTAGCGGGCTGGCCTCCGGCATCCAGGCGATGCGAGGTTGCACAGGTGGGAGGTCAGGGCGGGGTTGGGCCAAGTCACTCCCAATCCATCGTGCCAATATCCCGCCAGGGATCGCCGGAACGACGACGCCTGCCTGCGCGTAGACGCGCGCGCTGTAGCGTGCTCCAGTGATTCCGGTTGCGTTTCCCGTGTTGTAAGCCGATAAGGCGCCTCGCAGCGACCCGCCTGATTGCGACCAGGCGCCCAGCAGGATGACTTGCGCCGCGCGCAGATTGCTGCACGGGGCGAAGACCTGATCGGCATCCAAGCCCAGGGCGGGCAGATTCCTGCTGTTGATCTGAGCCAGACCCAGATCAACCGAGTGCCCCGCCTGGATGAGCGTGCGGGCGAGCCTCGCCGCCTCGGCCAGACTTGCGGGCCGGTACGACTGTCCGGTTGTGTTGTCGTGCAAGGCCAACGGATTGCCGCCGCTTTCCTGCTGGACGATGGCCGCCATGGTCACGGCCGCCACCTTCGGCGCGCATTCCTCGATGGCGTTCAGTGTGATGGGCCCCATACCCAGGTTCGCTGGCGCGTTGCGCGGCCCCCTGTTGCAACGCCTCACCGAAAGCCAGTAAGGGTCACGAGACCCCTTACCAAGGACGCTTTCATGCAACGACCTTTGTTCAAACTGGCGGTGGCGACCGCACTCGTCTGCAGTCTGCCGGCTGCGATGGCAGATGTTCTGCCCGGGCAGGCCCAGTCCGCGCGGCTGCTCACGGCGTTGGCGCTCATCGTGCCACAGCCGTATGAGATCAACGTCGACAACAGCATTCCCACGGACACGCGGCTCTCGTGGGGAGAGCAGGGCGATTGGGAGCAGCAACTGCGTCAGGCTGCCGAGTCTGCTGGTCTGGGCGTGCGCTTCAACGCGCCCGCGCACGCGCTGCTGATCTTTCGCCTGCCGCGCATTCATCGCGTCACGGTCGGACTTCCCGCTGCGCCGGCGCAAGCCGGCGGCGAAGTT
>JAPTVL010000172.1 GCA_028065725.1 Betaproteobacteria bacterium | reverse complement strand
GGGGGCGGCTGGCGGGCCTCTGGCACGACCTGGGCAAACACCAGCCGGAATTCCAGAAGTACATCCGTTCAGCCAGCGGACTCGATGCCCACATCGAGACTGCGCCGGGCAAGGTCAAGCACGCCATCGCCGGCGCGATACATGCTGCCGATTCCCTCGGACCTTATGGCCGCCTGCTGGCCTATCTGATCGCCGGTCACCACGCGGGCTTGCCGGACTGGCACCCGGGAGAAGCCAAGGGTTCAGCGTTGTCCCAAGAACTGGCGGCAGAAAAGTCCACCCTGGATAAGGCCGTTGCCGGTGGCGCATCGCCGGAGATACTTGCACCGGACATCGTGTTATCCAAGCCCCCAATACGTGTGGCAGGGGAGTTGCATCAGTGGCTGCGCATGCTCTTCTCGTGCCTTGTCGATGCCGACTTCCTCGACACCGAAACCTTCATGGATGACGGTCGAGCCGCTTTGCGCGGTGGCTATGCGGATATACCGACATTACGGGCCGCCTACGACCGCCATATGACCGAGACCTTCGCCGTGGCCGATACCCGCGTCAAACGCCTACGCGCCGAAATTCGCGATGCTTGTCTCGCCCATGCCGCGGACGCACCAGGACTCTTCAGCCTCACCGTGCCCACCGGTGGCGGCAAGACCTTGGCCTCCTTAGGCTTCGCCCTGCACCACGCCGAGCGGCACGGCATGAAGCGCATCATTTACGTCATCCCTTACACCAGCATCATCGAGCAGACTGCCGACGTGTTTCGTGGTGTCTTCGCCAACATCGAGCCCGTGCCGGTCATCGAACACCACAGCAACCTGGAAGCGGAAAAGGAAACCCCGAAAAGCCGCATCGCTGCTGAAAACTGGGATGCGCCCGTGGTGGTCACGACCAATGTCCAGTTTTTCGAGTCCCTCTACGCTGCCAAGCCATCCCGCTGCCGCAAGCTGCACAACATCGCCAACAGCGTGGTGATCCTGGACGAAGCGCAACTGCTGCCGCCCGAACACCTGGCTCCCATCCTCGATGCGCTGCGCCAGTTGATCGAACGCTACAACGTGACCGTGGCGCTATCCACCGCGACGCAGCCGGAATTGCAGAAGACGCGCCGCGATGCCTTTGGCCGAGAGCTATTGAAAGGGCTCGGCGAGGCTCGGGAACTGGCTCCCGACCCGGCACGGCTCTACCGCGAACTGGAGCGGGTTGCCGTCACCCTGCCCGCCTCGCCCGATGATCGGCGCACCTGGGAAGACATCGCCGGCGAACTGGCGCAGCTCGACCGGGTGCTGTGCATCGTCAACCGCCGAAACGACGCCGCGACGCTCTGGAGCCTTTTGCCGCGCGACACCCTGCATCTCTCTGCGCGCATGTGCGGTCAACACCGCGCCCAGGTCATCGCCGACATTCGCCGCCGGCTCGCGGCGAATGAGCCGGTGCGGGTCGTCAGCACCCAACTGGTGGAAGCCGGTGTCGACTTGGACTTTCCCGTGGTCTATCGCGCCATGGCCGGTTTGGATTCCATCGCACAGGCGGCGGGCCGCTGCAATCGGGAAGGCAAGTTGTCTGGGAAGGGGCGCGTAGTCGTGTTCAATCCGCCGAAACCCTCGCCCAGCGGGCTTTTGCTGAAAGCCGAGCAGGCTGCACAAAGCGTGTTGGCAGGCGCATCTGGTGAGCCACTCACCCCCGCAAACTACACCCATTACTTCGATCACTTCTACGGCAGCGTGAATAGCCACGACAAAGAGGGCGTGATGGATCTACTGGTCCGCGATGCAGTAAAAGGGGAAATCCAGTTCCGCACGGCGGCGGAGAAGTTCCGCCTGATCCCGGACGAAGGCCAACGCCCTGTGCTCGTACTCTGGGGTGATGGCGCGACGCTGATCGAGACTTTGAAGAAGATCGGCCCTAATCGCGATTTGATGCGCAAACTGCAACGGCACACCGTCACCCTTTATGAGTATCAATGGAAAAAGCTGCTGGCGAGCGGAGACCTGGAAATGCACAATGACTTCTTCATTCAGAGGAGCGAGGCGCTTTACCACCCCGTGCTCGGTCTGCTGCCGGAAGTGCCGGATTACTCGCCGCAAAGCCTGATGATCTGAAAGGAGCCGCGTTGAAAAACTATTGCTTGGAAGTCTCCGGCGATTTCGCCTGCTTCACCCGCCCCGAGATGAAAGTGGAGCGGGTGAGCTACGACATCATCACGCCCTCGGCGGCCCGCGCCGTGTTCGAGGCCATACTGTGGAAGCCTGCGATCCGCTGGCGGGTAAGGAGGATCGAAGTGCTCAAGCCCATCCGCTGGATCTCCCTGCGGCGCAACGAGGTATCTTCTGTTGTGTCGGTTACGAACTTAAAGAAGGCTATGAATGGTGGCGCAACGGATTTGGCGATCTATGCCGATGATCCTACAGAGAGAGCGCAGCGAGCGGGGCTGTTCCTGCGGGATGTGGCCTATCGCGTTCATGCCGATCTGGATGTTCAAGCCGATGCTGGCGCCAACAATCCGCCGGCCAAGTTTTGGGAAATGTTCGAGCGCCGTGCAGCCAAGGGGCAGTGCGTCAACCAGCCCTACCTGGGCTGCCGGGAATTCGCCTGTGCCTTCCGCCTGGTCGGTGATGCGAGCGATGAGCCCGCATCCATCACCGAAACCCGCGATCTGGGCTGGATGCTCCACGATCTGGACTTCACTAACGCAGCCGATCCCAAGCCCCGCTTTTTTCGTGCTGAACTCAAGGGCGGTGTGCTGGCGGTGCCGGATGCGGAAAGCCCGGAGGTGCGGGGATGATACTCCAGGCCCTCAACGACTATTACGCCCGCAAGGCCGCCGATCCGCAAACAGGGTTGGCACCGAAAGGCTTT
>JAPTVL010000271.1 GCA_028065725.1 Betaproteobacteria bacterium | reverse complement strand
CAGAGCTTCCGCTATGACCCGGGCTATGTCGAGGGCAAGGACGCGGGTGCGCTAGGCGTGGTCGGCATGAAGGCGGTGGTGATGCAGGCCGATGTCCAGGGTCGCACCACCGTGGGCGAACTGCAGCGGAATGCGGGCCTGCCTCCGGAAGGCGCGCGCGTGAGCTTTGGTACCGATGCCGTCAGCGATGGCGTGCGCAACGACTACAAACTCAACCAGCGGGTGGAAGTGAGTAGCACCGGCGCCACCCTGCCGGCCGGCTTCAAGTTTGGCGACGTGCTGCCGCAGGCCCTCAAAGACACCTTGGTCGTGAACCCCGCGCTTTTGGGACAGGACAAGGTGGCGACGCTGGAGATTTTCAGCAATCAGGCTGCCGAGGTGCGCGAGGCGCTGCGCACCCCGCAGGGGGGCGGCGTGCATATCGCGGCCAATGGCCTGACGATACTGGCGGATATCGAGGCTGGCAGCGGCACGATCGACCTCGCCGCACGCAACAACGTCATGAGCGTGCTTCCCGATCCCAAGCTGGTCGTGGGCGACGGGGCCACGCTGTCGGCACGGGGCGCCTGGGTGAACGAATTGCCTGGAAGCGGCGGGGGAGAGAACCTGCTGCCCCTGGTCGACGGCGGCAAAGTGTCGCTGGCAGCCGACGTGAGCAGTGCGGCAGGCGTCTACGAGGCGCAAGGCACGATCGAGCTGGGGCAGAACACACGCGTGGACGTGACCAGCGGAGGACGGGTCCGCGCGAATGGCGAGCTGGTTGCGGGCAAGGGCGGCGACATCGAGCTGTCGGCGTATGAGCTGAAGGGCGTGGACCGCAATCTGGCAGGCTATGCGACCGGCAAGGGCGGCAGGATCGCGTTGACCAGCCATCGGATCCGGGTCGGGGGCAATCCCGATCCCGCAGCGGGGACCCTCAATCTCGATGCCGGATTCTTCGGGCGTGGCGGCTTTGCCGACTTCAGCCTGACCGCGCTTGACAGGCTGACCGTGGCAGAGGGTACGGTTATTACGCCGACCGTCGTCAGTCTGGATGTCAAGCCTGAACACGTGCTGAATCCCAGCGGCGGCCGGGTGGAAGATTTCACACAACAGGTCAGGCGCGAGGATCCGGTGCGTCAGGCTGCCAATCTGACATTGGCTGCCAAGCAGAGCGGCATGGGTACCGGCGACATTCTGATCGGTGCCGGCGCGCATATCCAGACCGATCCCAAGGCGAACATCAAGCTGGAGGCGCGCAACAAGATCGACATCGAGGGCGAGCTGGTTGCGCACGGCGGCACGATCTCGGCCACGCTGGATCGCAGCAGCGGTTCGGTGTTCGACTCGCTCAACCGCAACCCGATCTGGCTGGGCGACAAGGCATTGCTCGACGTGTCGGGTGTCGCACGAACCTATGTCGACGGCAGGGGGCTGGTCAGGGGCGAGGTTCTGGCGGGCGGTACGGTCAATCTGAATGCGAAGACCGGTTATGTGGTGAGCGAATCAGGATCACGCATCGACGTGTCGGGCGCGGCACCGGTGCGGCTGGACACGCCCAATGAAGCCGGCGGGCTTGGCCGCATGGTCGGCAGCGACGCCGGTACGCTGAATGTGTTCGCCGAGGAAGGCATGCTGCTGGATGGGGCCCTGGCGGCACAGGCGGGGAGTGCGTCCAGTCGTGGCGGCAGATTCAACGCCACCCTGGGCAAGAACGCGCGCCAGGAAGGGCAAACCACGTTCGATTCGCAGAACCGCGTGTTGAGTCTGGCGCAAACGGTGGCACCGCAGACGGCAGGCCTGAACCCGGACGTCGCGATTCCGGATGCCAGTCCGGTACGCGCCCGGCTTTCCGCCGGCATGCTGGAACAGGCCGGGTTCGACCGTATCGCGCTGTCCAGCCGCGATGCGATCCAGCTGGAAGACGGCCTGAATATCGGGGCGGGGCGGGCCCTGCCGTTGAGGGAAGTGAAACTCGATGCTGCCCGCATCGAAACGACGGGCGGCGATGCCGCGATCAAGGCCGATGCGGTGCGAATGGGCAACTACGATGGTTACCGCCTGGGTGGCGATGCTGCATATTCCAGCTCGGGCGTGCTGAAGGTTGATGCGCGCCTGCTCGAGCTGGCGGGGAACATGCGCTTGCGCGGCATGGCACGTGCCGAATTGACGGGCTCCGAGGAGGTGCGGCTGAGCGGAACCTTCCCGGTCACGGCGCCAGCACGACCCAGCGCACGAATCGAGAGCGCGGCCGATCTGGTTTTCCACGGCGCAGTCGTTGCGCCCAGCACCTACAGCCAGGTGAACATTCTGGCGCCCGGCAAGACAGTCAGCTTCACCCGCACCACCGATGCACCGGTGCAGCCGCTTTCTGCGCTGGGCAGCCTGACGGTGGAAGCCAGGGACATCGTGCAGGATGGCAATCTGTGGGCGCCATTCGGGCAGATCAAGCTCAAGGCGACGGATACCCTGACCTTCAAGGACGGCAGCCTGACTTCCGTCGCGGCTGCGTCCGGCAGCCTGATCCCGTTCGGCAAGCTGCAGAACGGGCGCGAATGGGTGGTGGATATTGCACCGAACCAGGTTCCGGCAGGCCAGATCAAACAGGAAGCGCTGGCGGAGAAGTCGATCCGCACGGAAGCGGCCAGTATCGACATGCAGGCCGGCGCGAAGGTCGACCTGTCAGGCGGCGGTGATCTCCAGGCCTACGAATTCACCGTCGGCCCCGGCGGTTCGCGCGACATCCTCGCCGACGCGAACACCTACGCCATTCTGCCCGGCTATACCGGCGGTTTCGCGCCTGCCGACGCGCAGGAGGGCTTCGACCGCACCAGCGGCGAGGCGGTCTATCTGTCCGGTGTGCCGGGACTGGCGGACGGG
>JAPTVL010000448.1 GCA_028065725.1 Betaproteobacteria bacterium | reverse complement strand
GGCGTTCCTGGTCCCAGAATGGGCGGCGGCGCAATACGAGCTGCTGGCGATCCGGCGGTCCGGCGATGCGGGCCTGCTGGCCGCGGCCCGGGATCGGCTGCGCTTGCTGGGTATGCCCGAGCGCATGATCGACGCGATCGAAAAATCCGGCGTCGTGCAGTCGCGCTATACGGTCGCCGCGCCGATGGGCGGGGTGATCCAGTCGCTCGACGTGCGCGCAGGCATGACGCTTGCGGCCGGGCAGACGCTGGCACGCATCAATGGGCTGTCGAGCGTCTGGCTGGAAGCGGCGGTGCCGCAGGCGCTGGCGGATCGGGTGGGCGCAGGCGACCGCGTGAGCGCGACCGTGGCGGGAGAAGCAAGCCCCATCGAGGGCCGCGTCGCCAGCATCGTGCCCGTCCTGCAGGACGCCACCCGCACCCTGCGGGTACGGATCGAGTTGCCGAACCGGAATGGACAGTTGCGCCCGGGCATGTCCGCGCAATTGTCCCTGCAAGGCAAGCCCAAAGGCACGGCGCTTGCCGTACCCACCGAGGCCGTCATCCGAACCGGCAGGCGCGCGCTGGTCATGCTCGCGGGCGCACAAGGCCGGTACACGCCGGTCGAGGTCTCGCTGGGCGAGGAGATCGGCGACCAAACGGTCATCACGGCCGGACTGGACGAAGGACAACAGGTGGTCGCGGGCGGGCAGTTCCTGCTCGACTCCGAAGCCAGTCTCAGCGGGATTGCGGCACGGCCGGCGGAGAAAACAGCCATGTCGGCATCACCCGCAATGGACGAGGCGGAGGCCACCATCAAGGGTATCGCCCCGGGTGAGATCACCCTCGCGCATGGTCCTTTCAAGACGCTGGGCATGCCGGGCATGACCATGGCGTTCCCCTTGGGGGCGCCCGCATTGACCACGGGATTCAAGGTGGGCGACAAGGTGCGCGTCGGCGTGCGCCAGACCGACGATGGACTGGTTGTCGAACGCATCGAGCGGTCAGGAGGCGGCCAATGATTGCCAAGCTGATTCGCTGGTCGGTCGCCAATCGCATCCTGGTGCTGCTGGGCACGCTGTTCCTCGTCGCCTGGGGCATCTGGTCGGTCAAGACGACGCCCGTCGATGCGCTGCCCGATCTCTCCGACGTGCAGGTCATCATCCGCACCAGCTATCCCGGCCAGGCGCCGCAGATCGTGGAGAATCAGGTCACCTATCCGCTGGCCACCACCATGCTCTCGGTGCCGGGCGCCAAGACGGTGCGCGGGTTTTCATTTTTCGGCGACAGCTTCGTCTACGTGCTGTTCGAGGACGGCACCGACCTGTACTGGGCGCGTTCGCGCGTGCTGGAATACCTCAATCAGATCCAGGCGCGGCTGCCGGCCACGGCCCGCTCGAGCCTCGGTCCGGACGCCACCGGCGTCGGCTGGATTTACGAGTATGCGCTGGTCGACAGGACGGGGCGGCATGATCTGGCACAGTTGCGTGCTTTGCAGGACTGGTTCCTGAAATTCGAGTTGAAGACCCTGCCGAACGTGGCCGAAGTGGCCACCGTGGGCGGTATGGTCAAGCAGTACCAGGTCGTGCTCGATCCGGTGAAGCTGGCCGGCTTCGGCATCACCCAGGCCGACGTGAAGGACGCCATCGGCAAGGCGAATCAGGAGAGCGGCGGATCGGTGCTGACGCTCGGCGAGGCCGAACTGATGGTGCGCGCCAACGGCTATCTCAAATCGCTCGCCGACTTCCGGGCCATTCCGATCAAGCTGGCGAACGGCGTGCCGGTCCTGCTTGGCGACGTGGCGACCATCCAGCTCGGGCCGGAAATGCGGCGCGGTATCGCGGAACTGGATGGTCAAGGTGAAACGGTCGGCGGCGTGGTCATTCTACGCAGTGGCAAGAACGCGCGAGAAACCATCGCGGCGGTGCACACGAAGCTGGAACAACTCAGGGCCAGCCTGCCCAAGGGCGTGGAAATCATCACGACCTACGACCGCAGCAAGCTGATCGATCGGGCGGTGGAAAACCTCACCCATAAACTCATCGAAGAGTTTATTGTCGTCGCGCTGGTATGCGCCCTGTTCCTGTGGCATGTGCGCTCGTCGCTGGTGGCCATCGTCTCCCTGCCGCTGGGCGTGCTGACGGCGTTCCTCGCCATGCGCTACCAGGGCGTGAACGCGAACATCATGTCGCTGGGCGGTATCGCCATCGCTATCGGCGCGATGGTGGATGCGGCCATCGTCATGATCGAGAATGCCCACAAGCATGTCGAAACATGGAAGCGCCAAAATCCGGGCCAGACACTCCACGGCGAGGCGCACTGGCGGGTCATGACCGAGTCCGCTGTCGAGGTCGGGCCCGCGCTCTTTTTCTCGCTCTTGATCATCACCATTTCCTTCGTGCCGGTGTTCATGCTGGAAGCGCAGGAGGGCCGGCTGTTCGGCCCGCTCGCGTTGACCAAGACCTATTCCATGGCCGCGGCAGCCGGTCTGTCGGTGACGCTGATTCCCGTGCTGATGGGCTACTGGATACGCGGCAAGGTCCCGGACGAAGCGAGGAACCCCCTCAATCGCTGGCTCATCGGCGCCTACCGGCCGCTGCTGGATGCGGTGCTGGCGCGGCCAAAGACCACCCTTACGGCGGCGGCGCTGCTGTTCCTCACCGCGGCCTGGCCGATCAGCCGCCTCGGCGGTGAATTTCTGCCGCCGCTCGACGAAGGCGATCTTCTCTATATGCCGTCTGCGCTGCCTGGGCTATCGTCCCAGAAAGCCAGCGAGTTGTTGCAGCAGACGGACCGCCTGATCAAGACCGTGCCCGAAGTGGCGCACGTCTTCGGCAAGGCCGGCCGTGCCGAAACCGCCACCGACCCGGCGCCGCTGGAGATGTTCGAGACCACCATCCAGTTC
>JAPTVL010000195.1 GCA_028065725.1 Betaproteobacteria bacterium | reverse complement strand
TGTCCAGGTCGGCGTCAGCATAGGGCTCATCGTCGTCGTGCCGGTTGATGCTGAGCGCGCCGATCACCCGGCTCTCGATCGTCAGCGGCCAGCACATCGCCGAGCGCGGCCGGACCGATTCGTTGCGCGGCTCGGAGAGTTTGAAGCGCGGATCGCTGGAAACATCGCCGTTCAGCAGCAGCGCCTGCCCCTCCTTCACCACCCAGCCCAGAATGCCGCCACCCGGTTCGATCTTGCTGCCGATGACGTGATCGGGCACGCCTATCCCGGCGACTATGGTTAAATGTTGCCCGTCTTCGTCAACCAGGGCCAGCGAACCGCAGTCGGCGCCGAAGCCCTCGACGATGTGCCGCAGAACCGCATGCTGCGCCTGCCGCGGCTTGTCGCGCAGCCCGGAGGACTGGCCCAGCCGGTAAAGATCGTAAACCCAGGAAAGCGTGGTCACCTTGTCCGATAACATGGCAAGCCCTATTCGCTCACCAGCAGGTGCATGCCGGCGTACTGCAGCTCGATCTCGGCCATCAGCGCCGGCATCGCTTCCCAATCCAGGCCGAGTCGCATCCATGCCGCGCTGGACAGGGGCGGCACGGTTTCGTAGCCGGAATTACCGATTTCCAGCGCATGGCACAGCGTATTGGCCACGTGCACCAGGTCGGTCAGGGCGGCAGGTTCGCGCTCGGGCTGGTGGTGGTCGCGGATCGCCCGCTGGATCGAGGACGGAAATTTCCAGCGATTGGCCAGCTCGTAACCTACCGTGCCGTGATCAAGCCCAAACTCGGCACGCTCCGCATCGAGCAGGCTTACATCATCGGCCGTGCAACGCGCCACCGCCACCGCGAAATCCTCGCGGAAATAGGCGTCCAGCACCAGTCTGCCGATATCGTGCAGCAGCCCGCCGGTGAACGCCAGCGCCTGATCCCTGCCCAGCTTCTTCGCCAGCACCTGGGCACACACGCCGGTGCCGATACCGTGCTGCCAGAAAGCCAGGCGGTCGAAACCGTCTTTCCCCTCCGCCACCGGAAATTGATTGATGATCCCGGCTGCCGCCACCAGCGAGCGAACATTGTGGAAACCCAGCACCACCACAGCTTCAGCGACCGAGCCGACTTTGCTGGAAATGCCATAGAAAGGCGAATTCGCCACGCGCAGCACGCGCGCCGTCAGCCCCTGGTCGTGGCTCAGATTCTGCACCAGCTCGGCGATTTCGACGTCTTCCTTGTCGAAGCTTGCCAGAATCTCCAGCACTGCCGCGGAAAGCGAGGGGACCTGCCGGACTACCCTGATCACCTGCTCGATCGTCAACGCGCCCATGTCTTGCCTCATTCCACCAGCCCGGCAAGCCGGTATTGCAGCAGCGTGGCACGCAGCTTGAGCAGCATCGGGTCGTTGCCGGCTTTGCGGAACAGATGCTCGATCCGCGCGCGGATTTCCGCTTCCCTTGCGGCACGCTGCTCCGCAGTGAGGGTTTCTTCCACCTCCACCATGACATGCTCGATACCGCGCCGTCCGAGCGCAGCGATGGTGGCATCCGACAGTTCCGCCCCCCGCGCCAGCAGACGGCCGCCGGCCGCGTCGCAGACATCCTGCGCCAGCACCATTCCGGCCTCAAGCTGATCACGGGAAAAACGTTTGGCAGTCATCTTTCAGCCTTCATCTTTCTTGCCCGGCACTATCACCAGCACCCGCCCCTCCGAGCCGGACGAGGCGCCCATGGAACGGCTCCAGAATAACACATCGCGCCCGTTTTCCAGCCGGTAGGGCCGGCGCTCGCCGTCCTCTCCCAGGCTCTCGGCCATGGCGCCGGGCAGCCTGTCCGTGGCGTAGCATCCGACCAGCGGCCCCTTGCTCTCTCCATCGAACAACTCGTCCGCCTTGCGGTTAGCCACCGCGATCAGTCCGTCCTCGCCCACGCCGATCACGCCCACCGGCAAATATTCGAAGATTTCCTGAGAAATCTGGAGCACGCCGATGTTCTGCAACACCTCGCCGGTTTTTTGCGCGACACGCCGCTCCAGTTCGCGCTTGGCGCGGTTCAGTTCCGCGTTGACCAGCGTCATTTCCTCATTCAGGCGGCGGTTGTCCCGGGCCATATCGTAACGCTGGAAGGCTTCCCGGATATTGGCGCGCAACAGGTCGTCATCCCACGGCTTGGTGAGAAATTTGTACACTGCGCCCTCGTTGATCGCATCGGTCACGCTCTTCAGATCGGTGTAACCCGACAGCACCAGTCGCACGGTCTCGGGATATATCTGCTTGACCCGGCGCAGGAATTCGACGCCGCTCATTTCCGGCATGCGCTGGTCGGAAATGATGACGCCGGCCGGGTGCTCGGCCAACAGTTCGAAAGCCGCGATGGCCGAGGTCGCTTTGAGTATCTTGTAGCCATCGCGGCGCAGCAGGCGGGTAAGCGATGTCAGGATGTTTTCCTCGTCATCGAGCAACAGCAGGGTACGCTGATTCAAACCTGCAATGGCGTCGTCCATCTGGAGGCAGCGCCGCTCCCGCAGCAGCACTTCTAACTCCCCGGCCGGCACCGGTCTGCTGAAAAAAGAACCCTGCATCTCGTCGCAATGGCGCAGGCGCAGGAAAGACCTCTGTTCCCCGGTTTCGACCCCCTCTGCGATCACCGTGAGCTGCATGTCATGCGCCATGGAAATGATGGTCTTGGCGATCGCCGCATCGTCCGGGTCGGTGGTGATGTTGCGCACGAACGACTGGTCGATCTTGAGCATATCGATCGGGAAGCGCTTGAGGTGGCTCAGGGAGGAATAGCCGGTGCCGAAATCGTCGATCGCCAGTTTCACACCCATCGCCTTGAGCCGGGTGAGCGTGGCGATGGTGTCCTCGACATCCTGCATGATCAGGCTCTCGGTCATTTCCAGT
>JAPTVL010000010.1 GCA_028065725.1 Betaproteobacteria bacterium | reverse complement strand
CGGGGGAAGGGAACGGCGCCGGACACTTCCCGTCGCCGCGCGTCCGCGCCGGGCCCATAGCTCAGCTGGTTAGAGCAGTCGACTCATAATCGATTGGTCACAGGTTCAAGTCCTGTTGGGCCCACCAAAAAATCATTAAAAATCAACGAATTGCAACGTAAGCCCGACCTAACCCGTCGGGCTTTTTTGCGCCTTTCGGGGGCGGCGTTCCCCCACAATTCCCCCTTGCGTCGCTTTTTGTTGCCTTTCGCATAGTCGCGGTTCCCCCTGGATTCCCCCATCTACACCCATCGTCGGCCGCTGGCGTCTTGCCGCCGAGCTCTAGTATCAGGTGCTGGAAATGCTTCGTTTATTTCACAACTCCGTCGTGTTGCGTTTATTAATAACGATCTGTAGCCATTTCATGTTGACTTTCGCGCGTCATGAGGTATACTGATCGTATGTACTGCATCGACAGCCACCATCTCGTCCCGGCCAGCCCTTGGGATTTCCCTCCCGAGCCGGAATCGGAGTCGCGCTCGCGTCGCCATGACGCGCGTGAGCGCGCGGAGTGGATGCGCAACCTGGTCGCCGCGCGGCAGATGATTCAAAATTTGGCGAGGCAAGCAGATCGGCGGGCGGCTGCAGTGGCGCAAACGATCGAAGCCACGTTTCGTGTGCCGGTGCCCCTGCTGACTGGCATCGCGGCAGCGCGCCGAGCGCTAATGATGATTTCGGCGGCGGCGCGGATGGCGCGCGCGATCGAGCTCCGCTCGCTTGCCGCGGTTTTTCGCCGGCGGATGCCGCCGCCAGAAGCCGCCACCCCATCGGGCCGGCGGCTCGCCCACCTGGGGCTCACCCCCCGGCTGCTGGCCCAGCGCCCGCAGATCGATCGCGCGCGCGCGGGCTGCTGACGATCTGAGAGCCGCCCAGCGCAACCCTGCGCCGGCGGCCTTCTTTTCATTCGCGCGCCGCCCCGCCTGCCAGGTCCGCGCACCCCCCCAAAAAAAACAGGCGCGCTCCTCTAAACGGAGTGCGAGATGGAACAACATTGGAACTGGACATTGAGGGAGGTCGCGGCCTTTCTGCGGCTCGATTACGCCTCGGCCCGCTCCCGCGTCCGCCGGCTCGGCGATGGGTCGCGTGGGGAATTGGTCCTAGCTTTTGGCAAGGTGCCGCTGGCGCGTGTTGGCAGGAATTGGCTGGCACGTCCCTCGGAAGTGGAGCGGGCGCTATTTGGTGACGTAGCCCCGCCACCGCCGCAGACGCCCCAGGTTGCGGCCCGGCCGCGGCGGGGCCGGCCCCGCCAGTCGGCGTCGATCGGGGGTGCGCAATGATTGGGATCGACGCGGATGCCGACGCTGCGGCGCGCGAGCGCGCTTGGGCGGCGGCCTGCGAGGCGGCGCTGCCCAGCGCCTTGCGCGACGCGCTCGAGGCGGCGCGCCGCCTCGACGATGGAATTGACGCGGCCTCGATTTGGCTGGCGGCGTGCGACTGCGCGGATGAGGGTGAGGGTGACGCGATCGCGGCGGCCGAGCGCCGCGCACGGAGCGTCGCGCGCAGCGACAGGCGCGAGGGCGGAAAGCGCGGGCCAAAGTTTTTCTTGCAGGTGGAAGTGGAGGAGGGGGAAGGCTATGACCTGGCGGAGGCGCTCCCCGCGAGCGACATTTTTGGGGCAGACCCGATCGATCTCCTGATAGCACAACAAACCATCCATGCGGCCACCGGCGGGGGTCTGCCGTTGCCGATGCCGGCCGCTAGCGCGTGCGAGCTGGCGAAGAAGTTCGGAACGACGCCGCGCCGGCAGCAGCAGCGAGAGCGGGCACGGCGCGAGCAGCAGGAAGCCGGCCAACTTGATCTGCTGTTCGTTGGCGCGGAGGGCGAGGCATGAACGCGCCAGACGGCTTCCTGCGCCTGCGCTCCGATAGCTGGGCACCTCCGGTGATTCTGGACGCGGCCCAACTGCTGGCGGCTCCCCCGCCGAAGATTGAGTGGCTTGTAGAAGGGCTTATCCCGCTGGGCTGCACAATGGACCTCTTTGGTCCGCCAGGGGCGGGCAAGACGACCTTGCTCACTGACCTCTGCCTTGCGGTCGCAGCCGAGTCGGGGCAGTGGCATGGCCGGGACTGCATTGGCGGCCAGGTCGTGATCCTCGGCGGGGAGCGCACGGATCGCGCCGCGCTGGCGCGAGACCTGCACAGGTCCGGGCGGCCCGCGCCGGATCCTGGGGCGCTGCGGATCCCAGCGGACAGCGACGGAGACTGCCCGCCTATTTGGCGATGGGACAGGCGTGCCTGCGGCGGTGCTGGCCAATGGGCGCTCACCGAATGGGGTGAGCGCACCACGGCTTGGCTTGTTGCACAGCGCCCTGCCTTGATTGTGCTCGATACCATCATCTCCGTCGCCCAAGGCTGCGACTTGCTGGACCAGCCTCAGCAGTATGCGTTGGGCCAGACGGTCCGACGCTGGACCAAGTCGATCGGCAGCACCAGCATCGGCGCGTCGCACACCAATCAAGCCAGCGCGAGCGGGGAACTGCGCGATCGCCTCGACTACATCAGTCGCGCGGGCGGCAACGGGTTTCCGGGCGCGCTCCGGCACATCGCTGGCGTGACCAAGTTGCGGGGAGGCGAGATCGAAGGGCTTGACCCCGCGCTCGACGGAACCCTCTTCGCCGTCGGGGTAAGTAAGCATAACGAATCGCCGCCAACGTCCTGGACCCACCACACCCCGGCGATTTTCAGCCAACGAGCAGGGCGGGTCGAGATGGTCATGGACTCGCAAGAGGTTCGCGAGCGGCTGAGGATTGATGCCTGTTTTGCTCAGAAAAGGAAAAAAAATGGCGCAATCTAAGCCTAAGCGGCGGCGGCGTCCCCCCTCTCTCTCCCCCGCCGCGCGCCTTGAAATGGATGCGCGGATGGGGATAGCGCGGCAAGACATGGCCATCGGTCTGGCGGGGCTGTTTCGGCCAGTAATTCGCGGCAAGCGCGGATGGTTGGAGGGGCTTCGCCAGCAATGGAATGGGGGTTTTTTGGAGTTTGCCGGGCCGGAGCTTGACTCGAAAGACATGCTGGTTCTGTTGGCAATCCAGCATCTCGCCCTGCGCGAGTTGAATGCGGGACAGGCTCAGCGCGTCGACGGCGCGGCGGCCGGGCTGATCCCGGCAGAGAAAAACCGCCATGGGAACCGGGCTGTAGAAGCGCAGGCCATCGGCCTGCAGACCAGCATGGCAGAAATGTGCCGGGCGATCGGGCGGGACCCGGATGATGGGCGGGCCCACACGTCGATTCGGGCAAGTTTGAAGAGATTGCAGGGTGTGGTGGTAGAGGCCCGGAGCGGGGAGGAATGGGCAACGTCAAATCTTATCCGAGGCGGCGCCGGACGTGGACGCGGGGCCGTCACGGTCTCCCTGAATTTTCGGCTGACCCGCGCCGTGCTAGGGGAGTGCAGTTACTCCCGCATCGATGTGCTCCAGCTCGCTGAGCTTCCCCCGGTCGCGCAGATTTTGGTCGCGTGGCTGTGTTGCTGGCGACCAGGGCACGGAAAGTGCCCTTCGATCACCATCGACTCTCTTTGCCGACATGTCTGGGGCAGGGGCAGCGACGCGGCCGACGCCCCGCACGATGCGTTGCAGAGGAGGAGGCGGCAGCAAATCCGAGCGGCGCTTGCCGCCCTGCCGCCGCGCGAATGGCGGGTCGCGGTGTCCGCCGGGCGTTGCGGAGGGACAGCCAGAATCGAGCGCTTGCAGCAGTCCAGCGACGTCGTTACGGGCTGAAACCCGTGTTTTCGAGTACGCCATCCCGTGTTTTTGAGTACGCCACTCTCGCCGCAAATCCATGCCGGGGAGGCACTTCCTGCGGTTCCCGCCATGTGTACAAGGCCCCCACATGAAATGTGGGGGGGGGCGGACGCGCTTATTGCGCGCACCGCCCGAAACCCAAACCCTGAAGCCACACGCCCCCCCCGAGGGGGGGAGAGAAACCGCCAGCATCCACCGATCCACCGAGCAAAACAGAAAGGACAGCGAGGCATGCACCCCATGAACCGAGCAAAACCACGGGACCAAGCCCGGGCATTCGTTGATTGGATGCTGCTGCACGCCAGCCAGATTGAATTCGCCGCGGCGCGATACGGAGGCGAAGGGAAGGTTGCGGAGGTCATACCCTGCCGGATGGCCGTGAAATCCTCGGAGGATTTCGAGCGAGTCTACGGGTGGCTCGCGCGGCAGAACGCGGCGGGCGGGGGGTGCAACATCTGGACCCGGCCTCATTCCTTGCATGCGGCGCACCCCTTGCTGATGTTGGACGACGTGCCGCCAGGCATGGGCGCGCGCATCTCCAAAAAATACCAGTCCGCCCTGGTCGAAACCCGACCTGGCAATTGCCAGGTTTGGATCCTCGCTCGCCCTCTGCCCCGGGAGCAGAGGCAGGATGTGCTACGCGCGCTGGCGCCGCTTGCCGGCGCGGATCGCGGCGCTGTCAGCGAGCCGCGCTGGGGGCGCTGCCCAGGATTTATGGGCCGGAAGCCTGGCGATGCCGGCGTGTGGGTCAACCTGATTTCGTTCAAGGATGACGGGCAGCGGCTCGACCCGTCGCCGTACCTTCCCGATGGCGATGGGCAGGGCGCCGGCGCCGCGCCGGTTTTCTCTCCCCCGGAGGGGGGCGGTGTGCTTTCAAATCGCCCTTCAAATCGCAATCCTGGCGACCGCGACCGGAGCGCGCAGCATTTCGGGTACGCCGTCGCCGCGCTCCGGGCCGGCGTGGGGCCGGAAATAGTCGTTGCGCGCATAGCGGCGCGCGCGCTGCAGGACCGCAAGCGGCGGGATCCGGTCTCGGCGGCGGAGTACGCGGCCCGCACAGTCCGCGCCGCGGCTCGCGCTAGAGCGGCCGGGTAGTAGGCCAGCGCTGGTCACCCGGCGCCGGTCATGCATGAAGCAAAAGGACCGGCAGCCCACGCCAACCCCGAGAAAATGTTCGATTTGTTCCGAGACGACAGGTCAAGAAGTTGGAGTCTGAGACGATTGATGGCCTTGGCGACGATAACCCCGCCGGAGAAAATACAGCCCTGAACGGCGTGGCTTGCCGCGCACTGGGTCACCAGGGCCGTAAGACCCGGGCGAAAAGGAAAGAGACGTCATTGCGTAGCGCAAACAGAAAGGAAAGCGAGAACAGGGGGCACGCACCGCGTGCCGCGCTATCCCCCCCGCATTGAACGCCGGGGTCTCTCGTGCAAACTGATGAGCAGTCCCAAGATTGACCTTCATTTCCCCGTCACCGGCCGGCACATCCCGATCGACCATGGTTATCCGCTCTATTCCTCCCTCTCGCGCGTGCTCGACCGCCCGGGCGACCCGTGGCTGCATGACAGCGATGATCTGGGCGTCCACCTTATCCGCGGCCGTCATGCCGGGCCGGGGAAACTGCTGCTGACCACCCATTCCCGACTCACCCTGCGCCTCGCCGCCGAACGGATTCCCGCTTTCCTCACCTTGGCTGGCAAGACCCTCCAGATTGGCGACGAACGTATCCACCTCGGCATCCCCCAGTCGGCCATCCTTTTCCCTGCCGCAAACCTCTATGCCCACCTGGTCACCACTAAGAACGGCCAGGACGAAGTCCGCTTCGATGAAGAGATCGCCCGCCAGCTTGAGGCACTCGGCATCCAGGGCAAACCCCAACGTGGCCCTCGCCGCGCCTTCCGGATCAAGGAAAAGCGCGTGGTAGGTCATACCTTACTTGTGGCAAATCTCACGGCAGAAGAGTCGATTCGGTTGCAAGAGGCGGGATTGGGCGGGCGGCGGAAGCTGGGGTGTGGGGTGTTTGTGCCATGGGAGGGAAAGTGACCACGCTGTTGGCCAAGTCGTCGGGGGTGGGCGGCGAGAAGCGTCTGAGCGACCACATCCGCGATGATCTCGACGCCTTTCATGCCCTTTTCGGCGACCCGACGCACCCTTCCGCGTTGGCCGCCGATTGGCTGCGATTCTTCCGCCTGGAACCGTCCCATCTAGCCGCCTTCTGGGCTAATTCCGCCGCGGCCATCGCCCTGCATGACCTGGGGAAAGCGAATGACGGTTTTCAACGAGCGGTGCGTCGCTTGGGTGAGCAGGTCATCCGCCACGAGCACTTGAGCGTCCTGGTCATCGCCATGCCCGATGTGGAACGCTGGCTTGGCTCGGTGTCTTTCCTCGACGTCGATCTGGTGTTGAGCGCCGTACTTGGCCATCACTTGAAGGCCAGCCGGGGCGATCTGGCCAGGGGGATGGGGGAATGCCGGATAGTGGTATTTCCCGGCGATAACGCCGAGGTGCAAGGTATTTTCCAACGGCTGGCGCAACAGTTCGGCCTGCCTAATCCCGTTTTTACGTTGCCGCCTTTGTGGTCCCTGGAAGGCAGAGGCGAGTCGATTCCAGAGCATGCTGAACGGCTGGAACGCCGTTTCGCCAAGTTGGAATGCGCCCTGAGGCGCGACGAGCCACGGCGCCGGCTGATGCGCGCCGTCAAGGCCGCCGTCATCGTCGCCGACAGCGCGGGTTCTGGCTTCGCCCGCGAAGGCTACGACATTCCCGGCTGGATCGGTGGGCTCTTCGATCCAGCCCGGCGACTCGATGGAGCGTACATCGAGCGCCATATCCTTGGCCCGCGAAAGAGCCAAATCGAAGCGCGCCACGGTGATGTCTTCCATTACCACGGATTTCAGAACCAAGCCGCCCTTCAGCCGGCGCGCACCCTGATGATCGCCCCTTGCGGCGCGGGCAAGACCCTGGCGGCCTGGCGCTGGATCGAGGCCCAGCTTGCCGAGCGGCCACGGGGACGGGTGATATTTCTCTACCCCACCCGCGCCACCGCCACCGAGGGCTTCCGCGACTACGTGGCGCATGCCCCGGAGAGCGACGCCAGCCTGTTGACCGGCACTGCCGCCTACGAACTGCGCGACATGTTCGCCAACCCCAGCGACACCCGAAACGGCGTCGACTACCTCACCGAGGCCCGTTTGTATGCCCTGGGCTACTGGAACAAACGCCTGTTCAGTGCCACGGTGGATCAATTCCTGGCCTTCATGCAACAGTGCTACAAGGGGCTCTGTCTGCTGCCAGTGCTGGCGGACGCGGTGGTGGTGTTTGACGAGGTGCACAGCTTCGATGTCGGGCTGTTCGATGCCTTCCTTAAGTTCCTCCACCACTTCGACCTGCCGGTATTGGCGATGACCGCGAGTCTGCCCAACGGGAGGCGGCGCTTACTGGAAGCGGAGGGATTGCACCTCTATACCGGCGCCGAACAGGCCGATCTGACCGCCAACTCCGAACTGGAGCGTTACAAGGTAAAAGCCGTTGCCAACGCCGCCGCCGCCGAAGCGGCGGTTCGCGCCGCCTTAGCCCAAGGCGACAACGTGTTGTGGGTGGTCAACACAGTGGACCGCGCCCAGGCTCTAGCCCAGAGACTCCATGACCTCGACCCCATTTGCTATCACAGCCGCTTCACCCTCGACGACCGCAAGGATCGCCACCAGCAGGTCATCGCGGTGTTTCAGAGCAAAGGCGCCAAAGGCCGCCTCGCCATCACTACCCAAGTCTGCGAAATGAGCCTGGACCTGGACGCACGCCTTCTGGTGAGTGAGCACGCCCCCATCCCCTCGCTCATTCAGCGCATGGGCCGCTGCAACCGGCATGCCCGGCCAGGGGCGAACGACCCCGGTCAGGTGCTCCTATACCCCGGCGAGAGTGACATCCCCTACAAACCGGGCGAGATGGAATCGGTGTCGCCTTTCATCACCGAAATCGCGGGCAAGCTGGTTTCGCAAGCCCATCTCGAGAGGCTGCTGGAGAAGTTCACGCGTGGCCAGGGCAGTGAATCGGACCGCTGGGCCGCCTTTCTCGACGACGGACCGTGGTCTTCTGATAGCCACTGCGAGGAACTGCGGGATGGCGACGACCGATCCGTCCAAGCCGTACTCGATATCGCCGTCGACGCGTTTCTGACCGGCCAGCGCCGACATGAGCCCACCGATGGCTTCATCCTGCCGGTGCCGCGCCAGTTCGGCGCCACAGACGACCGCCTGCCGCGCTATCTCCGTCGCGCCTCGGCCAGCCATTACGACCCCGCTCTGGGGTTTCTCAAGCAACCCCTATCCGCCGCCCAAGGAGGAGGGCAATGAACCCCAAACTGACCCCCCAGGATGACGGGCGCTTACGTCTGCGTTACCGGCTCCACGATCTACCCACGGCCCAGCACAAGGCGGGGCTCGCCGGGTTGTTGTTTCACGCGAGGAACATGCAATCGCGCGGGCTACCTGCCGCCATCGAAATCGCCCAACTGACCCCGGATGAAGCCGAGATCATCGTCGGCCAGGACGCCTTGAAAGCGGCCTTCGACGACCTCTACGCCGCGAGTTGGCACGAGGTACTGTCCGCCTCCAAATGGCAGGGTAAGGAGCCTAAGCGGATCGCCGATGTGCCGGCCAAAGGCGATGACTCGGGCAAGATGGAAAAGCGCTTCGTCTATGACGAATTCCGGCCCGATGGCATCTTCTTCACTCATGTGCTCAAGGGTGGCAACGAGAGCCCCTGGGTCAAACTCTGGCGGGACATGCTCTGGGCTGTACTACGCGCCCAGCCCGCCACCCGGGGCGACTACGAGGCCAGCGCCGACGGCAAGCCCATCGCTTTGCCGGCCCACACCTGGAAGGCCCTGCAAAAGGCCGCCGAGGGGCGCGCGAAAAACAAGCTGATTGTCGATACGGTGGCCGGCTCTCTCTTCGTCGGCGCCCAAGCGGTCAACGCGGAAAAAGTCAGCTTCCAGGGCACGGTGGAGCTGAATTTCCTGCTCCAGTTCTGGCAACTGGTCACGCCCGTCTTTGCCCCTCGCGCCATCGACGTGAAAAATCGGCGCATGGCCGATCACGGCTATCTGCTGGCCATTCCTGAGGTATCAGATCTGGAAGGCTTTCTGGGAGACATCGAAGCGTTCTGGAAATCCCGCACCGACAAGGTGGCCGGCTATCGTCCCGAACAGGCGGTGATCGACGTGCCACAGGAGGGTGGCCTGGAGTTTCTCTATGACCTCGCCCACCGCCACGCCGAAGCCAACACCGGCCTGTCACTATCGATCAGTGGCGTGGAGTGGTACCACCAGGAGAAACTGGGCAACAACATCCGCATGCACGGTCAGGGCCGCATCCGGGCCGACCGCAACCTGTTGCGGCGCTACGAAGACGCCCGCGCTCGCCACGGCAACCCGCTGTTCAAACACCTCACCCTGGGCAACCTGCTCGCAGAAAGGCCCTGGCATCAAGGGACGGCAAGCCTTTGCGCGTTGCACCCATCCGAATTCTTCATCCACACCGCCAAAACCCCACGCTTTCCCTTTTTTGGCGCCGACGCGCGCCGCCGTTTCAAGGCCCTCATGCAAGACCTCAAGGCACAGGAGAGCATCACTATGAGCCAAACTAAGCCCAAGCCCGTGGACGATATGTTGGTCGCCCGCGTCTATCAACTCATCGGTGCGTATGTCGAACACCGTGCCCAGGAGCGTTGCGGAAAACGCCGGCGCGACTTCATCAAGGGCGAGGACAGCAAGGTCCGTTATCCCAAGGAACTGCGCGACGCGGTGGAGAAGGTGACCAAGGACGCCTTCCTCGCCATGCGAGGCCGCAATGACCGGGAGTTCGTCGCCTATTTCACCGGCACCATCTGCTCCGTACCCCAGTTCTTCGGCCGCCAGGAGGATTTTATCGCCCTCTCCCAGGCTCTGATCAGCGATCCCGACCTCATCAAGGACCTCGCCATGCTCGCACTTTCAGCCCATTCCTGGATGCCTGGCGCGGACAGCGACGAAAACGCCGCCGGCCCGACAGCCACCAATTGAACCGCCCCGTTTTCAAGGAGACATCAGCATGAACGCCAGCAAGAACCTGTTCGGAACCGTCCTCACCCATACCGCCCCGAGCGCTAACTATCGCGGCGAATCCGCCGAGAACCGGGCGGTCATGCAGAAGATCACCATCGGCCGTTTCGAGTACGCCATCATCAGCCCCGAGGCGATGCGCAACGCCCTGCGCGAAACCCTGGCCGCCTTGGGGCTGCCCTGCAACCGCGAGCGGCTGGGCGACGAGGAGCAATTGGCCGTGCGTTTCAAGGACTACCCGGACGGCAGCCGATTTGCCGACGACTTTTTCATGGGCTGGCTGGTGGCTGCCAGCGGTAAGGATAGGGAAAAAATCAAAAAAGAACTGAAGGACAGGAATCGCAATCCGGAGGACTTTACCTTCAAGCGCGATTCCATCCTGCGCATGAACATGGCGCTGGCCTTGGAGCCCTACCGCCATGACACGGTATTTACCCAGTCTCCCCTGGATGCCACCGACAAGACGATCAAGGCCCACACTAACGACACCAGCTCCAACCTACTGCTGCGCGAAACCGCCGTCACCGCTTTCCAATACCCGTTCGCCCTTAATCTCACCGATTGCGCTCCCCATCTCGACTGGACCCGTACCCTGCTCAAGGCCATCGGCGAGTTGAACGGTGTGGCCGGCAACCACGCCCGCAGTTATTACGAGATGGCGCCGGCCAGCTTGGCGCTACGACTTACTCCTCGCTTGGTGGCGGGTTATGACACCTACGGGTTCAGCATCAAGGAAGGCAAACACCAATTTCCGGAAGTGGTGGAAGGCCTGCTGGCAGGCGACTATCCTGGCGAGGAGTTCTATCTGGCCGGAAAGCTGGTCAAAGAAATGGACGAAGCGACCGCGAATGCCTTGGCTGACATGGGCGTCACACTCGACCGCAATCCCCAGCGTCTGCTGGAAACCGTGTCGCAGAAACTCTGAGGTGCCACCATGTTGCGCCTCAGAGTCCGGGCACCGTTCGCCGTCTTTCGCGGCTTCGCGGCGGGCAGCTTTCGCCCCAGCGCCCCGTTCATCACCTATTCCGCGGCCTATGGCCTGCTGCTCAATCTGGCGGGGCAGGAAATGCGCGCTCCGGACGACGGCAAATCGGCTATGACGCTCATCGCTGCCGACCTACCTCGCTTTCAGTTGGCCATGGGGGTATGTGGGGTACTGCCCACCGTGCAGACGGTGTACCAGCAGTTGCACAACTACCCCGTGGGCAACTCCGGCAAGGAGCGGGAAGCCTGCGCCCGAGGCAACAAATACAACATCACTCCGGCGCGTCGGGTGATGCTGCATCGCCTCGATGCCCTGCTGGCCATGCAAGGCGACGATAAGCTGGAAGCCGACATCCGCGCCGGCCTGGCGGGCCAACACGGGCGCTATGGCCTGCCGTTCCTGGGTGACAATAATTTCCTGCCGGACCGTATCGACGAGGTTGAGAACGAAGCCGGCGCGCGTTGGCTGCTTCCCCTGGAAGAAGGCGCGGCGATGAATGATCTCGCGGAGGGCGCAATGCGACTGACCCTAATCATCGATAGGGCGGATATGTCGCGGACCGAGAGCGGGTTGTTTCGTCTCGACGGGGAGGTACACCCCACGCCGCCCTTATCCGCCTGGACATCGGTTGGGTATTGAGGGAACGGACAGGTGAGGCAGGTACGGTGACAGAATTCGTGCAAGAGGAACTTCCCCCGCTCCGCATCATGTCCCTCCACGCCCTGGCCTATTGCGAGCGGCTGTTCTATCTGGAGGAGGTGGAGGAAATCCGGGTGGCCGATCATAGGGTGTATGCCGGGCGCATCGTCCATGAGGTGGAGATTCCCGACGACGGGGGCGAGTTGGTCAGTGTGACCATGGAAAGTGCTGCCTGGGGGTTGAAGGGCAAGCTGGATTATTTGCGTTACCGGGACGGTGCCCTGGTGCCTTATGAGCACAAGCGCGGACGGTCTAGGGGAGCCGAGGCTTGGGCGTCGGACCGCTTGCAGCTCGTCGGCTATGCCGTCCTGCTGGCGGAGCACGTGGGGCGGCCAATCAGGGAAGGGCGGGTTCACTACCATGCCAACAACAAAACGGTGCGCATCCCCATCGATGACATGGCCCTAGCCGACCTGACGGCGAGCATCCGGCGGGCGCGCGAACTGGCCATTGCGGTACAGCGGCCGCCGGTTTCCGATAATGAAAACCTGTGCGCGCGCTGCTCCCTAGCTCCGGTCTGTCTGCCTGAGGAAGAACGACTCGCCGCTGAAGCGGAGGGTAGCGAGACGCCCGTCGAGCCGCTGCCCCGGTTGTTTCCCGAAATTGACGAACGCCGAGTGCTGCATGTCACAGAACCGGGCATGCGGGTGGGCAAGCACGGCGAGGAAATCATCGTCACCCCCAAGGATGGCGAGGCGCACCTAGTACCCAGCCACGACGTGTCCGCGATTGTCCTGCACGGCGCGGCCCAGATCAGCAGCCAGGCCATCCATTACTGCCTGGCCCACGACATCGGCGTGCATTGGTTGACCGGGGGTGGGCAGTATGCCGGCGGCATACTGCCTCCCGCCGGAGTGCAGCGCCGCCACCGCCAGTTCCACGGGCTGGCCGACGCGGACCGGGTTCTCCAGCTTGCCCGCCGGCTAACGCGGGCGAAGGTGGAAAACCAGTTGCGCTTCTTATTGCGCGGCGCCAGGGCACGAGGGGTGCGGGACGAACTCGATCCCGCCCTCCAGGGCATCCGTGCCGAACTGCGCGGCATGGAACGGGATGCTTCGCTGGATGCGGTGCGCGGCCACGAAGGCATGGCCGGTCGGCATTATTTCTCCGCCCTGCCCAGGCTGCTTGACCCGGACCAAGCCCACATGCAATTCGACGGGCGCAACCGCCGCCCGCCCACGGACGCCTTCAACGCCGCCCTTAGCTTCGGCTATGCGCTGCTGTACCGGGATGTCATGGCCGCCATCATCACCGTGGGTCTGGACCCCGCCTTCGGCATCCTGCACGCCCCGCGCAGCGCCGCGTACCCCCTGGCGCTGGACCTCATGGAACTGTTCCGCGTCACCCTTTGGGACATGCCCCTAGTGGCTGCCATCAACCGCCAGCAGTGGACGGAAGGCCATTTCACCGCAACCGGCCGGCAAGTCTGGCTCAATGACGCCGGCCGGCGGCTCGCCATCGAACTCTATGAAACCCGCAAGCAGGAACGCTGGCGCCACCCCGTAGCCGGCTATTCCCTCAGCTACCAGCGCGCCATAGAACTGGAGGCACGGCTGCTGGAAAAGGAATGGAGCGGTGCCCCCGGCCTTTTCGCCCGCATGAGGCTACGCGGATGAGCCAGGAACTGGAACACGCCGACCGCCATTGGTACCTGGTCAGCTACGACATCCGTGATCAACGCCGCTGGCGCCAAGCCTACAAGACGCTGCGGGGGACGGGGGAGTGGCTGCAATACTCCCTGTTTCGCTGCCACCTCAACCGCACCGAGTTGGAAGCCCTGCGCTGGCAACTGGAAAAAGCCCTCGCACCGGAAGACGAACTGCTCATCATCCACCTCTGCGCCGGTTGCGCCGCCCGAGTGCAGGCGCGTGGCGAAAACACCGGCTGGAGCCAAACCCGCCCCCGTTTCGAGATATTCTGAACGCCCCTTGTCTCGGACCGGAAGGAGGCAGGCACCCCCTCCTGGCTCCGTCTCCGCCCCGCCCTCCGCGCCATAACGCCATGAAAACACAAGAAAAATCCGACATGAATCGGGCAAGGGATGCATGCCGCGCGCAACCTCTTGATTCGAAATGGAAACTTCGGCTCCTAGCCGGATCCGCCGGGATGTCCGGCCACGGTTGGGCGGACATGCATGCAAACACGATGAAAAAATTCATTGATATCAATACGCTATCAGGCTGGCGGTGAGCCGATCTCCGATGCCGAAAGGCGTTGAGCACAACTGCACGACCGCCAGGACGTCGCGGCCCTTCGAGTGAGCCGATCTCCGATGCCGAAAGGCGTTGAGCACTATGTCAGCGAGTTGAACGAGGCGTCGATTACGGGTGAGCCGATCTCCGATGCCGAAAGGCGTTGAGCACTTCCGGGGCGATTGCTAGGTACTGACTTTATTAGGTGTGAGCCGATCTCCGATGCCGAAAGGCGTTGAGCACTCAAATGGTTTTTACTGTGACGCGTGCTAGCTCGAGTGAGCCGATCTCCGATGCCGAAAGGCGTTGAGCACAAAAAGCCCTCGATACTTTGCCAACATCTTTTTGAAAGTGAGCCGATCTCCGATGCCGAAAGGCGTTGAGCACTACCGCTACGAATTTGAAACGCGATCTACCGATAGTGAGCCGATCTCCGATGCCGAAAGGCGTTGAGCACATGGCCGACTCGGAACTTGTTCCCAAGCACTTCCGTGAGCCGATCTCCGATGCCGAAAGGCGTTGAGCACTGGACGTAGGCCGCCACGTCCTTCTGGAACTGCCTGTGAGCCGATCTCCGATGCCGAAAGGCGTTGAGCACATATTTCATCCGGGCGAGTTGTCCCCATACAGTACGTGAGCCGATCTCCGATGCCGAAAGGCGTTGAGCACCAGTAGCGGCCACGCTTGATCGAGTTCTGGCGGAGTGAGCCGATCTCCGATGCCGAAAGGCGTTGAGCACGGAGCCGATTGCAGCAGTTGCGGGTTCGTGATCTGCGTGAGCCGATCTCCGATGCCGAAAGGCGTTGAGCACTAGTTCACTTGGGCATTCTGCGTCGCGTTGGGGCCGTGAGCCGATCTCCGATGCCGAAAGGCGTTGAGCACTACTCCTTGTCCGTCGAGAGCGAATCGAGCAGGTCGTGAGCCGATCTCCGATGCCGAAAGGCGTTGAGCACATTGTTGCGGCGACATTCTGCGGCGAGTTGTCTTGAGTGAGCCGATCTCCGATGCCGAAAGGCGTTGAGCACGCAGACATGAAGCTATACCTCGATAGCCGGTTTTCTGTGAGCCGATCTCCGATGCCGAAAGGCGTTGAGCACGCAAGACCATGATGCAGATGTTCCTGGAGAGCCAATTCCTGTGAGCCGATCTCCGATGCCGAAAGGCGTTGAGCACTAACGCTTGTAGGCCTCGATCCAGTTCGTCGCGAGTGAGCCGATCTCCGATGCCGAAAGGCGTTGAGCACATGAGATACGAAAGCGCCAAGACGCCGATGGGTAATGTGAGCCGATCTCCGATGCCGAAAGGCGTTGAGCACTGCGCAACAACGTCCGCGAGGGGCTTTCCGGTCACTTGTGAGCCGATCTCCGATGCCGAAAGGCGTTGAGCACTCTCATCATAGGCAAATACCGCGCCTCCTTGCACTACGTGAGCCGATCTCCGATGCCGAAAGGCGTTGAGCACTATTGTTGGCGAATCTTCCGCAGCCGGGCCTCGGTGAGTGAGCCGATCTCCGATGCCGAAAGGCGTTGAGCACAGATTCCCGCCGATCCCGCCCTCTCCCCGGAGGAATCTGTGAGCCGATCTCCGATGCCGAAAGGCGTTGAGCACATCGGTCTGGGCGACTCGGACGGATACTAGATCTAGTGAGCCGATCTCCGATGCCGAAAGGCGTTGAGCACCAGGCAGGCGCGCAAGCCTATGCGGGAGTGCTCCAAGTGAGCCGATCTCCGATGCCGAAAGGCGTTGAGCACTTCGTGTTGCTGTTCGCCAGCAGTACGATTTTGGAAGTGAGCCGATCTCCGATGCCGAAAGGCGTTGAGCACCACCTGCAAGCCGGCACGGTCGCCTCGGCGGTCAGTGAGCCGATCTCCGATGCCGAAAGGCGTTGAGCACTTGGAACAAGGCTGTCGCCCGTCAGACACTTCCCACGTGAGCCGATCTCCGATGCCGAAAGGCGTTGAGCACTGATCCGCGCCGCGACTTACGCCGCGACTCTCGATGCGTGAGCCGATCTCCGATGCCGAAAGGCGTTGAGCACTGGCTATTCGATATCCGGGTGACGGGGACCGGGGCGGTGAGCCGATCTCCGATGCCGAAAGGCGTTGAGCACCCGGATCGAGAGTCCCGTCGCATACCCTTCGCACCAGTGAGTGAGCCGGCGCGAGCAAATTGATGCTGGTCGCCGGCGGATTTGATCACGGTTGTTGAGGTTTGGGTGCCGGATTCCATCGCGTAGCGTGGCAGGAATCGGTGGGCTGGTGCGGGTGATAGCCGGCC
>JAPTVL010000346.1 GCA_028065725.1 Betaproteobacteria bacterium | reverse complement strand
TCATGTGCGGTGGCACGCGGAACAATCCTGCGATCTCAGAGCGCTGGAACTTTCGCGTCTCCAGGAACTGAGCGTCTTCCATGGTGAGCGACAGCGGGTGGTACTTCATGCCCCTGGGGAGGAACGGGGTCATGTGACGATTCTCGCCGGTCATGGCCTTCTGCCATTTTTCGCGGAAGGACTTGGAAGATGCGTCGCTCTTGAAGTCACCTTCCATCTCAACCCAGCCGCCGGTCGGGCGCGCATCGTTGGCCCAGAAGCGCGCGCCGTATTCCTGAGATGCCAGCGATGCGCCGATGGTCTCGCGCTGCACCTGAATCGGCGTGACAGGTCGCACACCGTCCATCGTCATGAACGGAATGCGCAATACCTCTTCCTGCAGAAGCGTGGTGAAGCCGCCTTGCTGGTTTTGCATTTCGTAGGCCAGCCGGCCGCTGTCGAGCAGCACGGTGCGCATGCGATCCGGGTGGATAGGGATGAGCTGCCGCTTGCCGCGTGCGTCGCCGACGATGCGCGAATAGGCGGCGCCGCGCAGGCAGAGATGGGCCATTCCCATCTCGCGCCAGGCGAAGCTGGTCATCCAGCCATTCGGTGCGCCGTGCAGGAGCGAGTAGAGCCAGTGATCTGTGGCGCGTTCTTTACCGCCGCCGGCCTTGCGTCGATAGACGATAAGCGGCAGCCCGGCCAGCGTCTCGGACAGCACCCGGATGCAGCTATACACCGCAGCCACGCTAATCGCATTGGCAGCAGTGACCGACACGCCAGCCGCCGTCATGGCTCCGCCCAGCCATTGAGCCAGGGCAGGGTCGCGCGGATGGATGCCGCGCAGCAGCCACGATGCGATGCGGTTTCTCAAATTCATAGGAGGACCAGGTCGTCTTCGGTGTAGGATTTTTGCGGCGCCGCCGGATTCAGCGACATCAGCGACACCGCATTGAACGTCGCCATCAGCGGGTCGATCTTCGCCGTCCCTGATGCCTGTTTCGTAATCAGGATCGAGTTCCCGCGGGGCTCGACTCTGGCATTGCCAACACACCACGCCATGAGCGGCGAGCCGTGATGCAGCAGCGTCCCATCAGCCAGCTTGCGCTCAGATGTCTTGATCGCGCCGCCGAGCCTCCAGCCCTGGGACACGCCGACGATCTTGTCTTGCGGAACGCCGGCATCAATCAGGCCATCAAGGATCCCTCCGATCCCGGCCGGGTCGAGGCCGACCTTGTCGAGCAGCCCGCTCTCTTCGATCCTGGAGACGATCTCGCAGAGGTCGTCCACGTCCTGTCCGACGCGCTCGCAGATGACGAGGTCGCCGGCCTTGGCGAAATCAGCGAAGCGGGCCGCCTCGGACTTCCTGCGCTCGAGGACGATCTTGTTCACCCAGGCCGCGTTCCATGACAGCCAGCGGGCGCGCTCGCCTTCCTCTCCCCTCTCGCGTCCGACGATGGACAGGCCGAGCATGTCGTCGAGGCCGCCGCCGTCGATTCCGACGTCGATGACTTCGCAGCGCGTCAACAGTTCGTCCAGCGTGATGCTGGTGTCTGCCTGTTGCTGCCAGAAGTCGGCGCCCGCCCAGCGGTCAGAGCGCAGGGCAAGGCCGATCTCGACGTTTGCGTGCTTGGCAAGGAAGCCCCGGAATGACTCCTCTCCAGCTTCCTTCGCTTTGCGAAATTCGCGCTCCAGGAACTCCCGGTCGACCGAGTAGCCGAGGTTCGGGTTCACCATCGCCAGATTCTCAACCAGCAGATGTTCGCCGCTGGCAACCATCTCCGGCGGGTGCTCGAAGATGACCGGAACGAAGCGCGGGTCGTTGATCTTGCCGTCGCGCACGTCGCGCGCGTACTGCAGCTTCTGCCGGAACACGCCAGCCGGCGGATCGTCTGACTGCGTGGTCAGGTAGATCACGAACCCCTCGGGCCGGCTGGCCAGACCGCCGATCGCCTCGCGCAGCATGTTTTCCGCGTTCGGCTGTTTGCCGAACAGCCAGACCTCATCGACCAGCGTGCCGACTGATTTCTTGCCGCCTACGGTGTTGCTGTCAGCCGCCACCACCTTCAGCATGGCGTTGCTGTTCATGTGCGTGATGGTCTTGATGTGCGTCTGGACGTGCATCAGCGCATCCAGCTCATCATCCTTCCTGACCATGTCGCGCGCCGGCGCGTAGCTGTTGTTGGCGATCTCGATGGTCGGAGCCAGGATCGAGAACTCGGCAGACTCGCGCCAGTTCAGGATCAGCGCCGTCATCATGATTCCGGCTGCCAGTGTCGATTTGCTGTTCTTCTTCGGAATGCAGATGAACCATTCCGTGATCAGCCGCCTTCCGCTCTCGGCATCGTAGGCGCCGAATATCGACGCAACCAGGTCGAACACCCACGGCGCGCAGGCCTCGCCGAATGTCGGGCTTCCTGGCGCGTCGACGATGCGCAATGCCTTGAACACCTCCAGCGCACGCTTTGCCTCTTCAGGGAAGATCGGCGGCGGAATGATCGACCGCCCGGACTTGAGCCGGTCAGCCCAGTCAGGACAGGCAGTTGTCCACTCCATCAGACCTTGCGGCCATTCGCGGCGACCAGCTTAGGCGGCTGCGCGGCGGCGAACTTGCCGGCGCCAGCTGCCTTCGCCCTGTCGGCGGCGCCGTCCTTCTTCCCGGCATCCCCCTTCTTCGGGTGTTTGTACTGCGTCGCGGCAACCGCTGCCCTCAGCTGCTCCCGTGTCGGGACAATCGTTCCCTGCATCACGTCGAGCAGGAATTCGAGCGGATCGCGAGTCGCCACGACCACGGGCGGCGGCGCCGGCTCTTTCGGTTTCGGCTTGCGGCCAGCCCCAGGCCGGACGCCGCCGCTCCGTCCTTTGACTCCAGCCATTTGATTGCCTTTTGAAAGTGGGAAATTTTCCCTGCATGCG
>JAPTVL010000454.1 GCA_028065725.1 Betaproteobacteria bacterium | reverse complement strand
ACCGCTTGGCCGGCATGCTCGGCATCTACGACCAGCACGACTACCTCGAGGAGCGCCGCGCCGCGCTGACCACCTGGACGAGCTTCCTGCAGGCCTGCGAGAGCGGCCAGGAGTGGCGGCGCGACGAGAACGTCATCCCGATCCGGGCAGGCCGCACAGCGGCATGACGAACCCGCTTGACTTTTGATTTCGACGGCGCATAATTCAAAAAACGCAATCGCAATCGGAGGTCACCATGAGCCAGATTGACCAGCTGCATGTCGGCGCCATCGTTCGGGTCGGCAACACGCTGACTATCGTCAGTGCCAAGCTTGAGGACACTTTCGGCCTGGTGCCGACCGTGTATCTCCTGGCGGAGGTCGAGGGTCATCGTTGCTTCAAGGTCATCGCCGGTGTCGGCGCGTTCCAGATCGACCAGGCCGAGGCCGATGACATCCTGGCGCGGGTGGAAGTTCGCGCGTGGCGCGACGCTGGTGTTGCCATCGCACGGGCGCGCGTCCGGGCCCGCGTCACCTGCGCAGGCACGCGGCCGGCGCGCTGATCGAGGATCACGATGCAAAACGACAAACCCAAGAGCGCCCGCGGCGGCGCCAGGCCCGGAGCCGGCCGGCCGCCGGCAGAGGTCAAGCACGAGGGACACCACATCACGCTGCCCCCATGGGCCGTGACCATGCTGCGCAAGCTCGGCGCTGGCAGCCTCTCGCGCGGCATCGTCGCCGCGCTGGAGCGTCTGCGGGGCCTGGAGAAACCGGAACACAGACATCATGAGAAGCCCCATGAGTGAGGCCCTGTTCGACAGCGCGCACGCCGCCCTGGTGTTCGACTTCCAGCAGCGCATTCGGAGCGTCGACCGCGTGCCACTAAACCGCATCGGCTGTATCGGAGAACCTGCCGCCTGACGGTATCAGGCAAGGCGGGCCGCCGAGTGTTTGCCGCACCCGGCGACCCTGACCACAATCTGCACAATGGAGGTGCAAATCATGGCTGAACACGACCTTACCACCGGCGCCGCTGCCGCCGAGAATCACGCCCGCTACGCCGAGCGCCGCGCCGCGATGCTGCGCAACGCGACCAAAGACAAGCTGGCCGAGACCATCCGGGAGATGGATCGCCGCTGCGCCGACTATGCCGAGCGAATCGAAGCACTCGCACACGGCGCGGATGCGCTCCTGGCCACCGAGGCACGCGCATTGTCGCCGTGGCGTAGCCAGAAGCTCGCCAAGCTGCTTGAGATGATCCGCGACACGTCGACGGAACTGTCTAACGCTTTGAACTGGGACGCCGAGCAAGTCGGTTGCAACCATGTCGAGGAGACGGACCATGCCTAAAATGAACGCCAATACCGAGGCCGGCGCCGAGGCTGCAATCATCGACGCCGTGAGCCACCTTCATCAGCTGCGTTCGGTCGCCCGCCTGACACTTGGCGCCGTCAAGTATCGCCACGAATGCGATGGCGACCTTCAAATCAACGTCGAAGCGCTTCAGGCGACGATGACCCTGTTGTCGGAGCTGTGTAAGGAAATCGACGACGGGAAAGACCAGAAAACCGGCCGTTGGGCAATCGACATCGTCAACGATGGAATTGGCATGCAGTGGTATCAAACCCGCGGCCTGATCGCCCTTCTGGACTGCCAAGCATGGCAAATGCTCGAAGAAAACGCGGCTGTCCCTGACCCATCCGCCATCGATGACATCGAGCACGCGCTGCAAGCACTGTGCGCGCTGATCCCGTCCCCGTCCGACCTGACGCGCAAGCTGGCGAGGACGTCCTGACATTTCCGCCCGGCCTAGGCTGATCCCCGAAAACCCGCGACCCTGGCGGGCTGGCTGGGCGCCCCACCACCAGGGCGCGCGAGGGAGCGCATGAAGCGAGCAGCACGCGAATTCGTCGTGCCGGACCTATCCGGAGCCGATGCTGTCAAGGCGTCGCGAATCGTCGCCCTGGCTGAGCAGATGAAGCTCAAGGGCATCAGCGCGCAGGAGGTTGGCGCAACGCTTGGGCCGCGCGACCAGATCGACGGCGACGACATCCCGACCGAGACGATCCTGCGCATCGCATCGATGGCCATCCGTGAGATGCGCCAGGGAATTGGCGTTGACGCTTACCGCCCGGTGCTCGACTTCGCGCTCGGCTACCTCGTGGGCCTGCGCAATGGTCGAACCGAGCGGACGCACAGCATGTCGCGCGGCCGGCGCGGCGTCGGCGCCAAATCCAGCCAGTGGGTCAAGGACAAGGCCAAGAAATACCTCGGCGGTCGCCTGAGCAAGAAAGCTGTAGCGGCCAGACTGGCGAACCAGAAGCCGCACAACCTCAGCGCCAGCCGCATCGAAAAGCTGCTGACCGAGCTGTTCCCCGGCAAGAGCTGGAAGACGCCAGCGAAATAAAACACCGCCACATCAGCCGATACGGCGTTTTTGAGCGCGCCGCCAGCGTTGGAATGCCTCCTGTGTAACTCGCAGGAGGCAGCAATGACCGCACAGACTCACGCGCCGCATAGCGTTGGCGCGCTCCCCACCGACGGCTATATCCGCGCGGCCCAACTCGTCCCCGCCATTATTCCGATTCACCCCGCCACGCTGTGGCGATGGGTGCAGGCAGGGCAGTTCCCGAGTCCCGTGCACCTCTCGCGTCGCGTGACCGCGTGGGAGGTGGGAGCCGTGCGCCGGTGGATGGCCGAGCGGAAGGGCCGGGCCAATGGCTGAGCAATACCTCCGCAAGGTCAGCGTCCTGATCGGCGAGGCAAGCAAGGTGCGCGATGTGAGCGACCTGCATTGCGTGTTCTCTGTCGAGGCGATGACGATCAACACGCCGAAGATCGCTTACCTGCGTATCTACAACCTGGCGCCAGAAACGCTGAAGGAGATCATCGACGAGGGGACGCAGCTCACGATCGCGGCGGGCTACCGCGAGA
>JAPTVL010000222.1 GCA_028065725.1 Betaproteobacteria bacterium | reverse complement strand
TTGCTTTGTACCGATTGCAAGATCTGGCGCGCTACGGTATGGAGCTGGGCATGGATGGGCTCGATTGCGCGGAAGGTCGCGAGATCCCCGAAAGTCGCCTTGCCTTGCGCGTCATACCACTGACCCAACGCACACTGGTGATGGTTGGACACGTCCTCTGTTGGCATGGTGGGCGGACTCCGCTCGGCTTCGGCCAGAATCTTGACAACGAAGTTTTTGTGATCATCCTCCGCAGCCTTGAGCAGCATTTGCGTGGCAAGCCTTTGCATGTCCTGGACCTGGCCCTGCAGCTTGGCGACGATGGCATCGACGACAGCCAATTCTTGTCTGGACAGGTTGCTGGTGCTTTCGATGCGATTGACCTGCCGGGCCATGGTTTCGGTGCTGGTTTCAATGCTGGTGGTGGCATCCTGCACCCGACGCGCGAGGTTGCGCACCTCGTCAGCCACCACCGCGAAGCCGCGCCCGGCCTCGCCGGCGCGTGCCGCTTCGATAGCGGCGTTCAATGCCAGCAGATTGGTCTGATAGGAGATTTCGCGAATATCGCGAACTAAAAGAACGATGGACTTCATCTGGTCGTTCAACTCGGTGACCGAGCGCTCGTTGTCCAACATCACCACATCCACCTTGCGGGTGGCCTGGTCAACCGCTTGCATCGACTCTCCAACTTCCGACTCGGCACGGGAGAGCGCTCCCAAGGTTGCCTTGAGCCGCTCGTTGAGTTGCACGGCTTCACGTCGAGCGGAGATATTGCGCAAACTGGCATGCAGGCAGCAGACTTGGCCTTGCGGGTCGCGAATCACCGCGATCACGATGGAAAACAGGAAAGTCCCGATTTCCACCTGCTGGCGAAGAGCATCACGAGTTCCGCTGGCCACGCCCTGCAAGGCCATGCGCATCTCCTCTCCCTTGCCGCAGATCGGCCACAAGGGGGCGCCGATGAGCTGAGACGGTTCACCCGAGTTCGACATATTTTTGCGTAAGCTATTGATTCGCCTATGTTCAGGCGATCGAAATTGGCACTACGGGGCGATGTCGAAGGGTTCTTTGGTGGGGACGTCGAGTTGAAGCTGGTCGAACAAGGCGAGCTGGTCGGAGCTCAGGTCGGTCAGGCCGCTGGCGGCGCCCTGGCCGGCGATGCGAACCTGGTGGAGCTGGATGTGGCGAACGATCTCGAGGGCTCGTTCCGGGGAGTAGGGGCTGTCGGCGGCCTTGAGTTGCATGCGCAGCACGCGGTACAGCACCAGCGCCATGAAGCAGATCAGGGCGTGGGCGCGGATGCGATCGGGCAGGCGATGGAACACCGGGGCGATCTCGATCTCCGACTTGAGCACCCGGAATCCCCGCTCGATGTCGGCCAGCGACTTGTAGCGCGCGATCACCTCGGCGGGAGCGAGATCGGCGGTGTTCGTCACCAGCAGCAGCTTGCCGTCGTTGAGTTCGGCGCGCGTGAGCGCCGCCTCGTCGACGGTGTAGGCGAACAGGTCGGATTGCAGATCGACCTTGATGATCGAGCCCAGGTGCGCATCGCTGACGGCGCGGAACAGCCACGCCTTGGCGCCCGAGTCGCTCAGGCGCCGGCCCTTGAAGGTGGATCCGCCGTCCTGGGCGTCGAGCTTGCCGGCGCGCTGCTCGGCCTGCCGCGTGATGGTCTCGATCGTCTCGCGCCGCGCCTGGCTCTGCTGGGCCGCGGCCTGCGGGTCGTGCGCCCAGACCAAGCGCAGCCCCTGCCAAGTCGTCTCGCCGATGACCTCGTCCTTGGCCGACTCGCACTGCTCGGCATGCAAGGGGCTGAGGACCTCGGTGAATTCGCCGTAGCGGCGTCCGGGCACGGCCAGGATGAACTCCAGGGGCTGCGCCGTCTTGCCAATGCGCACCGCCTGCAGCCATTCCAGGTTGTCCAGGCTGAGCAGGCCGCGGTCGGCCACCAGCACGACGCGCTTGACGGGGTACAGGGCCAGGATCTCGTCGACGACGGCGTGCAGCGTTGGCGCCTCGGCCGTGTTGCCCTCCCAGACACGGTGCGCGATGGGCAAGCCTTCTGCGGTCTGCACGACCCCGAGCATCACCTGCCGTCGGATGCCGCCGTCCTTGGACATGCCGAACTGGCGGATCTCGCCGGGCATCTCGCTGTGGCCCTCGACGCCGATGGTGGTCATGTCGTAGAACACGATCGACAGGTCGTGGTCGACCAGCGGCCGCAACACCGCCGCCAGGGTGCGCTGCATCGCGTCCGCGCGCTCGGCCAGCGTGTCCATGGTCCGCAGCAGGCGCTGATGGGTGACCGAGGCGTTGTCTACTCCCGGCACGCGCGTGCCTTCGAGCCAGCGCAGCACGCCGAGCTTGGAGGTCGGGTCGCACAGGCGGTTGAACACCATCACCCGCAGCAATCGCTCGGCGTCGAAAGCGCCGTGGGCGTTGCGCAGCACCCGGCGGAACGCCTCGTCCCAGCCCAGCTTGTGCCACAGCGCGTGCAGCATCCAGGTGTCGCCCACCGCCAGCGCCGGGGCGAAGCGCACCGAGGGCGCCTGCGGCTCCTCGCCATCGATGACGCGGTGCAGGCCGCGAATCAGGGCATCGGCCCCACCGGTGCGCACCTGCTCCAGGCGGCCAAGGGTGGCGACGACGCGCTGGCGGGAAGCTCCATGGTCATCGCGATACGCCTCCACGAGCTTGACATAGCTGCGCGATCCGGAACGGGTGAGCTTGACGAACATGTCGCCACTATAAAGCATGGAACAAGCCACCGGCGAATGTTCCAGGAAATTACGTGTCACTACAGACGTCAGCGGGAAAACGAACCTAAAGCCTTGTCATGACACGACTTCAGACCGAAATCGCAGCCCGGAGACGTCGAACTTGGGGGTTCAATCCCACCGAGCGCTGGCTTGAACATGCCAGCGAAGCGCTAG
>JAPTVL010000190.1 GCA_028065725.1 Betaproteobacteria bacterium | reverse complement strand
GGTCGGCGCGGCGCTGGAAACCGCCGACCGCGCAGCGCGCAGCGGCGGCCAGGTGGGGCTGTTCGGCGAAGCGCTCGACGGGGGCGGCGAGGACCTGATCGACGTGCCGCACTGGCCCGAGCAGGAAAAGCTGCTGCAGGAAAAATCCGCGCTCGGCTATTTTTTCAGCGGCCACCCGTTCACCTCGTATCTGGCCGAGGTGTCCAGCTTCGCCAAGCGGCAGCTCGACAGCCTGGAGCCTTCACGCGATCCGGTGATGCTGGCCGGGATCGCGGTGTCGCTGCGCACCCAGATGACGCGGCGCGGCAAGATGCTGATCCTGCTGCTGGACGACGCCACCGCGCAGGTCGAGGTGGTGATTTTCAACGAACTGTACGAACAGAGCCGTCATCTGCTGAAGGACGATGCCCTGCTGGTCATCGAGGGCAAGGTCAACCGCGACGACTATTCTGGCGGCGTGCGGGTCACGGCGGAACGGATCTACGACCTTGCCGGGGCGCGCACCCGGTTTGCCCAGGGCCTGCGGCTGACGTGCAACGGCCAGTGTCATGGCCAATCCAACAGCGGCCGCAAACTGGCCGAGTTGCTGGCGCCCTACAAGGTGCAGGAAGGGGGCTGTCCGGTGTGGGTGGAGTACCACAACCCCAACGCCCGCTGCCGGGTGCGGCTGGGCGAGGACTGGCGGGTGCGGCTCGACGACCGCCTGCTCGAATCGCTGGGCGGCTGGCTCAAGCCCGAGGCGGTGAACGTCATTTACTGACTGCCGTGACGGCGTTGATAAAAAAGTACCAATTAAGGGCTTTTGTGAAAATAGGTGTTGACAGGAATTTCGTTATATTAGAGAATTCTAATAACACAGGGGTCGCCGCAATGGCACCTGAGTGTTGTCTCCTCCAATCCTCCTCCTTTGGTGGATACTCTGCCCGGCTCTCACGAGTCGGGCATTTTTTTGCCCGGATTTCTTGCGCCTAGTCGGCCTGCTTCTCGAAACTGCCGAATTGCCCCTGTGCGTCGGTCAGGACGACGCGGTCCACCCGTGCCTGCGGCGGGCCCGTGTGGGCCCAGGCGACGAGCGCATCGACGGCCGCGTCGGGACCTTGAACCACCGCTTCCACCGAGCCATCGGGTGCATTGCGCACCCAGCCCGTCACCCCCAGGCGTTCGGCCTCGCTGCGCATCGATTCGCGAAACCACACGCCTTGCACCCGGCCCACGATGTGCAGGTGCTGCGTCTTCATGCCGCGGTCACTTCACCTTCATGCCCGGCTGCGCGCCGCTGTCCGGCGACAGGATGAAGAGGCCGGGCGCGTCGCCTTTATGCCCTTCAGGGTAGGAGGCGGCCAGCACCATGCCTTCGCTCATCCCGAACTTCATCTTGCGCGGGGCGAGATTGGCGACCATCACGGTCAGCCGTCCCACCAGCGTTTCGGGCGCATAGGCCGACTTGATGCCGGCGAACACCTGGCGGGTGCCGAGTTCGCCGAGGTCGAGCGTCAGCCGCAGCAGCTTGTCGGCGCCCTCGACATGTTCGGCGTTGGCGATGCGCGCGATGCGCAGGTCGATCCTGGCGAAGTCGTCGATCGTGATCGTGTCGGCCCCCGGCTGCGCGGCGTGCACCTGCGCTTCGGCGTGGCGCACCGGTGCGGGGGCGGGCGTGGGTTCGAGGTTCTGCTTGTTGGCGTCTACCATGGCTTCGATGGATTTGGGGTCGATACGGGTCATCAGGTGGCTGTACTCGTTGATGCGGTGGCGGATGAACAGGCTTTGCGCGTCTTCCCAGGCCAACGGCGGAATGGCGAGGAAGGCTTCGACCTGCTCGGCCAGTTTCGGCAGCACCGGCTTCAGGTACAGGGTCAGCAGACGGAAGCAGTTCAACGCAACCGTGCACACTTCATGTAATCGATACACCGCTTCGGGCTTCTTCGCCAGTTCCCACGGCTTTTCGTCGGCCACGTACTGGTTGGCGCGGTCGGCCAGCGCCATGACCTCGCGCAGGGCCTTGGCGTAGTCGCGCGCCTCGTAGTGCGCGGCGATGGTGCCGGCGGCGGCCTGGAAATCGCCGATCAGTTCGAGGTTGGCGACGCCGTCGGCGAGCTTGCCTTCGAAGTTCTTGTGGATGAAGCCGGCGGTGCGGCTGGCGATGTTGATGAACTTGCCGACCAGGTCCGAATTCACCCGCGCGACGAAGTCGTCGAGGTTCAGATCGATGTCCTCCATCGAGCCATTGAGCTTGGCGGCGTAGTAGTAGCGCAGCCACTCGGGATTCAGTTTCTGCGCGAGGTAGCTTTCGGCGGTGATGAAGGTGCCGCGCGATTTCGACATCTTCTGCCCGTTCACCGTCAGGAAGCCGTGCGCGTACACCGCGGTCGGCAGGCGGTGGCCGGAATACTTCAGCATCGCCGGCCAGAACAGGGCGTGGAAATACAGGATGTCCTTGCCGATGAAGTGCACCAGCTCGGTTTTCGAATCGGCGCCCCACCAGGCATCGAAGTCGAGGCCGGTGTCTTTGGCGTATTTGGCGAAGCTCGCCATGTAGCCCACCGGCGCATCCAGCCACACGTAGAAATACTTGCCTGGCGCGCCGGGAATTTCGAAGCCGAAGTAGGGCGCGTCGCGGCTGATGTCCCAGTTGTTCAGACCCGACGCGAACCATTCCTGCATCTTGTTGGCCGCCTCGCTCTGCAGCGCGCCCGAGTTCGTCCACTCGCGCAGGAAGGCCTCGCAGGCACCGAGCTTGAAGAAGTAATGCTCGGAATCCTTGTGCACCGGGGTCGCTCCCGACACCGCCGACACCGGATTCTTCAGTTCGGTCGGGCTGTAGGTCGCGCCGCATACTTCGCAGTTGTCGCCGTACTGATCCAAAGCGCCGCACTTGGGGCATTCGCCCTTGATGAAGCGGTCCGGCAGGAACAGGTTC
>JAPTVL010000418.1 GCA_028065725.1 Betaproteobacteria bacterium | reverse complement strand
CCTGGACTATGTGCCGAACGCCGCACGCGAGGACGTTGCGGCCCGCACCATGCTGTCGAACTCGTTCGCCTTCGGCGGCACCAACGCCGTGCTCGCGCTGCGCGCGGCATCGCCCACAGCCCGCAAGACCTAACAAGGCGGACCACGGTTGGCGCCAATGCCGATTTGAGCCATGCGCCGAGTTTGCGGTGAGCCGGTTGGAGCGCGCCGAAATTCAAGCCTGACGGCGCGCGCCGTTCGTCTGCCGTGGCTCACTCGCCCATCGGCATGTGGCTCAAATCGGCATCGGCGCCAACAGTGCTTGGGCACAAAGACCCCCGCTCTACGCAACGCTACGCGCACCTCGAGGTGGACACCCGCGGAGCAGCCATCGAGACCATAGGAAAAGCAGAAAAACGCACACGCACACCGCGCTCGCCGGAAATAACAAAGCCCGCAGAAGCGGGCTTTGTTATTGATTCACTGGCGGAAAGGGTGTCCGCTTGTTCCGTGTTGCATGGCGTTCTCTATGTCTTCCAAATTAACCGCTTGATCAATGGTTTACATTCCAGTCCTGTTTCAGGAAGCTCCTTGCCGCACCCCCAAGTTCCGTGCAGAATTGATGACATTCTTGATGACACGTGAGCTTGGCGGAATACATGGCAAAGCAGCAACTGACGGCGAAGGAAGTCCAGCGCCTGGCCCGGGAAGACGGCCTCCACCGTGTAGGCCCAGGACTCTATTTGCGGGTGCGCGGACGCTCTGCGCTCTGGACCTTTCGCTACACCCAGGCAGGCAAGACCCGTGAACCCAGCCTGGGCCCCCTGGAGACCCTCAGTCTCGCCGACGCGCTGGCGAAGGCCGCTGACCTGCGTGCCAAGGTCAAGCGCGGCGAGGCCATCGATGTTCGCCCCGTACCCGTGTCGGCAGGGCCGAAGCCTGCCGACACGTTCAGGGCGGTCGCGGAGCAGTTCATCGAAGCAATGCGCCCGGGTTGGAAGAACGCCAAGCATGCAGACCAGTGGACGAACACCCTGGCCACCTATGCGTATCCCAAGCTCGGCAGCAAACCCGTGAGTGCGATCGGCACGGGCGACGTGCTGGAGGTCCTTTCGCCCATCTGGAAGGACAAGCACGAGACCGCCACGCGCGTGCGAGGCCGTATCGAAGCGGTGCTCTCCGCCGCGAAGGCACGGGGGCTACGCGCGGGGGAAAACCCCGCGCTGTGGCGCGGGAATCTGGATCAGTTGCTGCCGACGATCTCCAAGCGGCGCCGGGTACAGCACCATCCTGCGCTGCCCTGGCAGAACGCGCCCGCGTTCATGGCAGAGCTGCGCGAGCGCCAGAGCATGAGCGCCCTCGCCTTGCAGTTCACGATGCTCACCGCCACGCGCACGGGCGAGTCGATCGGCATGCTGTGGCCGGAGGTCAAGCTGGAGGAAGGGCTCTGGATCATCCCGGCCGCGCGGATGAAAGCCGTTCGCGAACACCGTGTCCCGCTGTCGAAGCAAGCCCTGCGACTGCTGCAGGATCTCCCACGCATGGAAGGGTCCGACGTTGTCTTCTGGGGTAGCAGAAAACCCCATCTCAGCAATATGGCGATGCTGGAGTTATTGCGCGGCATGCGCCCGGGGTTGACGGTGCACGGCTTCCGATCGACCTTTCGCGACTGGGCTGCGGAGGCCACCAGCTTTCCGGCCGATGTCGTGGAGATGGCGCTGGCGCACACGATTCAGAATCAGGTCGAAGCGGCCTACCGTCGAGGTGAACTGCTGGCTAAGCGCGCTGAGCTGATGCAGGAGTGGGCGGCGTATCTTGAATCGGCCGCGCAGTCCTAACGCCGCCAGCGCTGCCGCAGCAGCCAGCGCAGAGGGGCCACGAAGCCTGCCGGCGTTTCTTTGGCGCCGCGTAGGAAACCGCTGAGAAAGTCTTGGAGTGCCGGCATGGTGGTGGGCCGTTGGATCCTATGGTAGTCCGCGTCCCGATTCAGGGATCAGCCACCCCTTCTTCTACGCCGTCTCGCCGTAGGACGAGGAGCCCAGAAACCTCTAGGTCCGCATCGGCGCCCCTCTCCCCCGGCGATCTACCTCTGCCTGATCTGCCTATGTCTTTTGATCGGCCGAAACGGGCACAACTAGCCCCCTTGTGGCAACGACAGGCATAGTGTGCGAAGCTGTCTCTGAGAGGCGACTGAGCCGTTCCGACATCGCCACCACGAAGATCGACGATCATCGCAATCCACGCCCCGCACTCAGTCCGACCTTCAAAGTCGCGTACTGCCAGCAACCCTTAAAGGAATCCGCATGCCGGCGGTCAAGAAGAACCACCACTACGTGCCACAGTTTTGGCTGCGCGGCTTTGCCGATGCCAAGGGTCAGATCCACGCCTGGGACGGCCAGCAAGTGCGGGTCGTGTCCTCGAAGAGGATCATGCAAGGCGATTGGCTCTACACCTTGTTCGACAACGCGTGGCAGCCGACCGACGCCTTGGAAGACGCCCTGGCGCAGGCTGAAGGCCTTGCCGCTCCAATATTTGCCAAGCTTGCGGCCCCTGCCGCAACGCTGACTACCTCGGAACGCCAAGAACTCTGGGACTTCCTGGCACTGCAAGCCTGTCGACACCCGGACATCATGAAACGGGCGCATCGGCGCGCGCGTGATCTCGGGGCTTTGATCGTCAGCGTCCGCGACTTCCAGTCGGAGCATGACTTTGTGGTGGAGGCCGCGACGTTTGCGATTCCGGCCAGTGTTGCGCAGGGCATGTATGCGCTGTTGTTGACGCAAGATCCGGCGCGATTGCAGCAGGAATACGACGAACTCATCGGGCTGTCACCCCAGGATGCGCAGTTGCCCGAACAAGAAGCACTGCGCGCGCAGGCGCAGATCGCCACAGCCATCAGCGCCATGACGCTGACGCTGCTCGATGCGCCGGCCGGCAGCGCCTTTGTGTTGGGCGATACGCCCATGCCGCAAGATCGGCTTGGGCATGGATTTACTGTGCCGCTATCGCAGACGGTTGCCGTCATGGCGCAACCTTCGACAACATCACAGACGGCGACTACGCGGCGCGTAGCGACTCCCGGTGAACTCGCCGCGATCAATCAAACCCAGTGGGACAACGCCTTGCACATTGTGATTGGACCTGACCCGCTGGCGCTACGCGCGCTCTGACCTTGCCGACTCAGTCTCCCCTGAACTCCGCTTCGAGGGCGGCAATGGCGGTCTCTTCCGCCGTTGCGGCATCAGCAAAGTGTTGCCAGGCCAACTCCGCCGCCTTCCCCAACTTGAGCGCCGCCGGGGAGTCCTCGAACGGCACGGCGACGGAGGCCACGTCGGTATCGCTGAGCGCGTCCACGACAGACCCCGTCGCCAATGCCTTGAGTTGCGCCTGCACTGGAGCGCATGAGCAGGCCAGGTAGACCAGGCCCGGATTGATTCCGGCGCGCGGCGTGACCCGATGCACGTGTCCACTGGCTCCCCAACCGGCACGATCCGGCGTCACCAGAGCGCAGTCCGCAAGGTTTTCTTCCGCACGGCCGTCAGCCGTCAGCAGCGTCGTGCCCGGCTGCAGACGAAACTGGTCAGGGTTCTTGAACGCGCTCAAGCTCATCCAACGCAGGGCAATCGCGCGGTATTGCGAAATCTGCCGCCCGTTCATCATTGCCACGCCGTACTGCGGATCATCGATATAGTTGGTCTTGTACCGGCTGGCCGGCTTGAAAACCGTCGCGATGTCGCTCAACACGCAACCGCCTGAAGCTGCGATCTGACCGCGCCACGCTGCGTAGCGCGGGGCACGCGGTTCGGCATCAAGGCGGTCACTGAGTTCGCTCCTGGCGACGGTAAAGCGTCGGGCCTGATGCCCGGCATCGAATGCAGCTTCAACCTTATCGAGACCGAAGTGCCTGAGAAAGGCCTGCTGCGTCGTCGCCAGCAGCAGACGCGCCCTTTCGCGCTTCTCGAAGCCCTCACGGAAGAGCTTCACCACCTGCGACCGTAGCGGCTCTTCCACCAATGGATAGCTCAGCGCTGCGATCTGCTCCGGTCCCAAGTGATCGATCACGGAACCGTTTCGGTCGCGGCGGACGGCCTCCTGCCCCGTCGGGGTCGCCAGAAAGGCGTAGAAGTAGAAGGCGTCATCCGACAGCGGCAGGCCGGTAATGCGCAACATGTCGTCGGACATGGCGAAGGTCTCTACGAACTTGTCCACCATCGTCACCGGGCCACAGTTGCGCCCGGAGCGAACGATCAGGATCGTTCCTCGCTTGACCTCGGCCTCGCAATATTCGGCAACCTGGCTCTTGCTCAGATAAGACCGCGACCACGGCATGTACCGAAAGGCGTCATACGGCACGAGCAATGGCTTGCCAAACTCTTCGCTTGCGGCCCACACGCGCGCGAAACGATTGGGCATCCATATGGCGCCGTTGCCAAACGTCTCGCCCACGGTCGTCGTTGTCCAGCGGCTGGAATCCAGCTGCTGCAGCAGCGGGTTCTGCCGCGACAGGTGGAACTTGGCGTCGAAGCGCAACGAGCCCACTACATCGTGGGCCGTGATACTAGAGAGCTTCATGCCGCCTTTGCCTTCTCTTTGCGCTTGCTGACCGGCGTGAGCTGCTCGGCGAGCCAAAGGTGATAGGCCTCGGCGACCTCGTCCAATTCGTCATCGACCATCGGCGCGGTCGTCGTGACGGCGACTTCCTCGAAGGTGCCGTCCGCCTTCGGCACCCGATGCGTTCTCACCGAGTCATGCAAGAGCAGGCTGCCATCCGGCGCTCGCTTGTAGATCGTGCTGCCGCGCTTGTTGTGACCAACCTTGTCGGCGATTGCCATGAAGACGGGGTAGTCACCATGGCTTTCGGCAGACTCGCCCTCACCCCATTTGCGCAGCAGCACCATGCTGGTTTGGGTGTCATTGCGCGGCTGAAACAGGTCGCGATGCATGTCCACCACGGCTAGCAGTTGCGCTTTTCCCAGGATGCACTTGCGGAAGTAGGCCAAGCCGGGATTGTTCAGCAGACCATTGGGCAGCACGATTGCCATGCGCCCACCGGGCTTCAAGAACTGCAGGCAACGCTCGACAAACAGAACTTCCGGTGGCTGACTCGACTGCAGCACCGGCTTCTCATCCTTGGTCTTCCGACGGACAAAGCCCTTGTCCGTCGCATCCCACACCGATCCCACGTCGAACTGCGACAGGATGCGTGGATCGTCAATGGTGATCTCAGTGCCGAACGGCGGGTTGGCGAAGATCACATCGACGCCGCCGAGCAGCCAGTGCGGCGGACCTTCGGCAGGCCAGCGGTACGGATGCTCCAGCGAGTTGCATTGGAACAAACTGCCCGACCCGTCATTGTTCATGACCATGTTCATCTTGGCCGCGCGCACCAAGTTCGGATTCAGGTCGAGACCATAGATGTTTTGCGACAGGTACTGATGCCGCTCGCGGAACCATTCGGACTGTTGCTCCGGTGACGGCCCGCGCTTCGGCCAGCGACTGCGATGCTTCTCATCGATCAGCGCCAGCACATGGTTCATCGCCATCACGAGGAAACCGCCCGTGCCGCAGGCCGGATCAAGCACGATCTCACCCGCCTGCGGGTTGATCATCTTCACCGCCATGCGGCAGGCATTGCGCGGCGTGAAAAACTCGCCGCGGTCGCCGCGGAGATTGCTGCCGACAACCTCTTCATAGGCGACGCCCTTCACGTCAACCGCCGAGTCCAGCAGAGAATACTGCTGCATCTCGCTAACCACATAGGCCAGCGTCGCGCCGTTCATCTCCAGGCGCTCATTGCTCTTGAAGATAGTCGGATACTTGGCGAGGACGCGGTCACGAAAGATGCGGTCGAGTCGAGATTTCACGCGGCCCTGCAGATCCATCGACGTGCGTTCGGTCTGCGTAACGTAGAACTCAAGCTTGTCGCTGTCCGAACGCTCATCCTCGATCTTGCAGAAGATGAGCTTCAGCAATTCCCAAAATGCCTCGGGCTTTTGCAGGCCAACGCTGCCGGCGATGTAGTTGTGGCAGCGCTTAAAGGTGAACAGAAGGTTCTCGCCGGTCGCGGCGCGCAGGAACTCACGCGTCGGCGCATCCGCCTTCTTGGCCCCTTGAATTGGGATGTCGATTGCATCGATGAAGCTGTGCTCGCCGCGGTCACTGGACTTGTAGAAGCAGTCCCGATCAACGCCGTTGGTCCACATGCCATGCTGGCAGTTGAGACACGCGGCCATGTAGCTCTTGAGCTGGCCGACGCCGTCGCTCTTGTCCTCGCGCTTCGTGCCTTCGCGCTTGGTCTCGATGATGGTCTGGATGTTGTCTTGCGTATGCGGTGCGCCTGGCGCGAACAGCGCTAGATCGACCCGCTTGGTGCCCGATCCGACCTTGATGCGGAATTCGACCTCGACTTGATCGCGCGGGTAGCTGTATTCCAGCACCAGGCTCATTTCGACGTTCTGCCTGACGTATTCCTCCGGCGTGTCGTCAAGCAAGCGCCCCGAGATGAAGTCAACGACCTTGCCGTCGGGGATAGCTTTAAGGGCAGCGGTTGCCGCGCCGACATCCATCTTGGGTGCGGCCTGGGTTCTTGTCTTTGCCATTAGATTTTTGGTCGGTATTCAATCGATGCGGCGCGCAATCGCTCCTATGCCGCAGCCGTGAGCTGCAGCCGACCGCGCGTCGGTTCCTGGATTCATGCTCCTGCGATCAGGCGACGACTTCGATCCCGCGTTTCTGCACCAGGTGCAGCAGTTTGAGGGCGGTGCCCGTGGGCTTCTTCTGGCCGATCTCCCACTTCTGCACCGTCGAGAGACTGGTGTTCAGCAGACGGGCAAAGACGGCCTGACTGACCCGCGTGCTCTCGCGGATGTGTTTGATTTGCTCGGGCTGCAATGGCGCGACCGGCGGCAGACAGAGTTGGTCGAATTCACGCAGTGTGACTTGATCCATCACGCCCGCCTTGTGCAGGCCCTTGGCCGTGTCATGCACGACGGCAAGGATCGGAGACTTAGTCTTTCGCATCGCATTCCACCTCAATCAGTTCACCAGCCCTCTGTGCTTTGCCGAGCGCATGGGGCGTCAGTGACAACAGGTGCGCCGCCAACTTCTTCAAGGCCTCGGTTTCGTCCTTGTCGATGTTGCTGCGCTCGTTCTTCGGGAAGCCAAAGACGAACACCCAGCGGCTGCCCTTGTTGGTGGCGACCAGCGTGCGATAGCCACCACTCTTCCCTTGTCCAGGCCGCCCGATCCGCTTCTTGACCAGCCCACCGCCCAGGTCGGCATCAACCAAGCCGCGCGTCATTTCCTGCAGGGCGGCGCACAGGCTGGACGTGGCCAACCCTTCTTTGCGTGCCCAGCGGTCGAACCACCGGGTCTTGTAAACCGCCATGCCGGTCTCCTTCACTCCAATTATATAGCACTTAGTGCTATGGACCGCCAGTGGGATCTTCCTTGATAGTCAGGTCAGGTGTTCAGGTCTGGGCGCTTTCCTGCCGTGTCGCCCGCACGGACCGGGGAAGCGCGCACCTTAGCTGCCGCCGCTCACGGTCAATGTCGCTGTTTTGGCGCCCCCGTGAGCACGCCCCCCCAAAAAAGCTCTCGTGACCGCGCGCTTGAGTGCCGGCTGCCGGGCCTTTCGCGTCCCCGCCGTGGGGCGATCAACCGAAAGGAAAGCACCATGTCCAAACCCTCACACCACGCCTACCTCGTCGAGACCCTGCCCGACGGCAGTGACCGCAAGCCGCGCTGGATCGAAGTCTGCGTCGTCTGGCAGCACATGCAAGGCCAAGGCTTCGACCTGGTTATCCCGACCGGCATGTCCATCACGGGCCGCATCGTGTGCGTCCCGCCGAAGGACGATGGCTCACCGCAGGCTTAGGCCTGCCGCCGGCACTGGCTTCGGCCGGTGCCGGTATGCGCCGCTTCGCGAGGCCCTTCGTCAGATACCACCTACCTGCCGAGGTAGGTCGGACTACCGCCAAGGCGTTCAAGCTCCGCGACACCGGGAGTGCCGAGCCAAGTCATGAAGTCAGCGGCCGAGAGCGTACCGCCATGGACGCGCAGCAGGCCTTCCATGAAAACACTATGCTCGACCAGCGTGATGTCCTGCGAGGCTGCAGCCTTCTTCTTGGATGTCTCGTCGAACGCGGGCTTCCCCAGCGTCACCCGCCGCATCGCAGGGTCGAAATCCGCTGCCTTCTGCATGACCGCCCAGGCTTCTTCCTTCTTGATCAGGGCCGGTGTCTTCGTGCATGTCTTGCATTCCAGCAGAATTTGCTGAGCGCCCAACTCGATGAGCAGGTCCGGAACATTCGGCCGCGTCCCGTCATCCAGGACGGTGACGGCCCAGGCAGCTTCGACGCGCAACAGAGCAGCGATTGCCACTTCGTATTCCGTGCCCAAGCTGTCGTCGCAGGCCTTGACCTGACGCTCGATGCCTAGTTCCTGCCCGGTCTTGAAATGCGCGGCAGCAAGCCTGCTCGGCCCCAATCCGACGGTGCTGGAAACCGCATCGAGCAGCGCCTGCGCGCGCGGCTCGCTGCGGAGCAACTGCACTAGCTTGTCCTTCGCGGTTCCTAGCACGTCGTGGAGGGTCGCGATGCCTTGCGCGATCAGGCCCATGGCGCGCTGCCGGCCGAACCCCGGCACACCATGCCGCTCAGCGACCCGCAGCATGTCCAAGGCCTCCGTCGGGGCACCCCAGCGCACCCGGCGGGCCAGCATGGCGATTTGATTGCTCACGGTTTGCGGGCAACCGAGGTCGGGCGTCGTGGAGAGCTTGTGCAGCCCATCGAGCACCCAGGCCACGTCCAAGGCCAGACGATGGATCATGCCGCCCGGCACATGGGTGATATGCGCGATCTTGCGATCCGCCAACCCTTCGGCATAGAGCGCAATCGCATGGGCGCAATGCGCCAGCTTCAGGTCAGTGCGGTCCAGTTCTACCGGCAACTGCTGGGTCCCCCAGAAGGTCACCGACTCGTAGGTGGTTGGCGACGGAAACGGGAAAAACCGCGACGGCCGTTCAGCTCTGAATTCATCGCTGGCGCAGGCCGCGTAGATCAACCCCGGAATCCAGGCGTCGAAGTTCGCGACCAGCTGCGGCGCGAGGGCGCGCAGCATGGCGGCGAGCTGGACAACAGTAGACGGCAACAGGCCGGACATCGCGGCAGCGTTGCCGAGCGGGGTGATGAACAGCGTGCCAGCCTGCTCGCGGATCAATGAGTTGGCATTGAGCCAGTCCACGGCGGTGCGGCTTTCGGTCGTCAACGTCGCCAGCTTGGTCGGATTCCGGTTCAGCGTCTGATACCAGTACAGTGTGTTCTCGAAGAACGTCATCACCTCGGCGAAACTGCTGGCCAAGCCCGAGGCGACCAAGGTCAGGATCGACTTGCGGATGCTCAGGTTCACCAACTGCGACGTAAGCCGATCGTTGTCGGGCAACACCAGCATGTTGGCGTGCGCAAGTTCGACGTTGTTCTGCGGCAGCAGCACTGCGAAGCCGTCCGGATGCATCCCGAGCCGGCCGGCCCGTCCGGACATATTGCGGTAGTCGGACCTGACGACGTGGCTTCCCGCGCGGTCACCGTAGCGGTAGGTCAACTTCGAAAAGACGATGGTCCGGAACGGAAAATTCACCCCAGCCGCAAGGGTCGAGGTGGCGAAGCACACTTCGAACTTACCATCGGTGAAACCGCCCTCGATGACCTGGCGCTCTTGCGGCGACAGATCGGCCGTGTGGAAGGCAACTCGGCGCTCGGCGTTTTCGCGCAGCTGATCCGACGACTCCGTCGGTTCGGAGAACAAGTCGAGCTGCTGCGCCAGCGCGATGCCGATGCCGACGCGGGGCCGGCTTTGCCCGAACGCAGTCGCGTAATTCAGGGCTTCGCGGCGGCTTTCCGTGAACACCAGGACCGGGCCACGTCCGAGCCGCAGCAAGTGATCCACGACGCAGCCAATGTCGTTGGTCGCAGCGGCGCCGCCATGCACGTCCTGCCCGCTGTCGTCGCCGAACTTCGTTCGGTGGGCTCGGCCCTCGTACCAGATTTCTTGGTAGAGCGGTACGTCTCGGTGTGTGCAGCGCACGAGATCGCACGCCATCCAACCGGCGAGGTCTTCGGGATTCGCAACGGTCGCCGTCAGCGCCACGAATTGCCGAATGCCGAGTTGCCGTAGCGCCGCACAGAGCGCTTCGATATCGGGGCCGCGTCCGGGCTCGCCAAGGATCTGCAACTCATCGGCCACGACCAGGGCGTTGTTCGGCCGGAGCTGACCACTCAGGAACAGCCCCAACGCCTTTTCGTAGGTCGCGACCATCAACTGCGCGTCGATGTCGCCCTCAGTTCGGTCGCCTGTGTTCAGCCCAACCGAGCCAATCGGTTCGGCGGCACCTTCGCCGAAGCGTGCCACGAAGTCGAGGTACTTCTGATCAGCCAGCGCCTTGTGGGAAACCAGATAAACCGCGCGTACCCCGGATCGCAGCGCACACAAGACGGCGATTTCGCCTACCAGGGTCTTGCCGGACGATGTCGGCGCACTAACGATGAGGCTGCGGCCTGCAGCGGCGCCAGCGGCAATCGCGCGCTGCTGCACATTGGTCAGCGTCGCGATCCCCCAACTCTGGAGTCGCTGAATCAGCCACGCATCGACACCAGGACCAAGGATATCGGACGTAGTCATGTTTTTGCTCTTCCCTGGAGTTGCCCTTGAACTCAATGTATCGCAAGGCGTCGTCGTCGCATGCGCAAGCGAAATCCCAGGCAGCAGGAGCGGTGAAGCCGAACGCGCCGTAGATCGTGTACTCCATGGTGCAAGCCGCGCAGGTGACACCTTAGCTTCCCGTGATCGGCATAGGGGGCGGCTCATGAGAGCCGCGCCCCTGCCACACCACCCGGCGTGCGGGTCCGCACCGGGCGGTTCGCGGGCTTGAGGTCAGGAGAGTCGAGGCAGTCCCAGGGCGTCGAAGTAAGCCAGGTTCAGCACGGCGTTGAGCAGCATGCCGCTGTTGCGCCACCAGCAGCGCGAGTTGGCCGCCACCCTACGGGCGATGGCCGCCGTCGCGCCCAGGCGGCGCAATTCGCGGTGGATGGTCGAGCCGCGCTTCCACTGCTTGAGCTGTATCGACCGCAGGCGGTGGCGCAGCCATTCATCCAGCTCGCGCCAGACGCGCGGCGTTTGCGCCAACCCGAAGTAGGCTTTCCAACCCAGCAGATACACGCGAAGCCGCTCGACAACCTGGGCCATGCTGCGGCCTCCCGAACGGCGGGTCAGTTCCCTCACCCGCTGCTTGAAGGCCAGCAGCGCCTTGGCTGCGACCTTGCGCTGCACGCCGCCCTTGCCGAACCAGAAGCTGTAGCCGAGGAACTTGCGTCCCGCGACACCAGCCACCGCGCTCTTGGCCTCGTTGACCGCCAGCTTCAGTTTTCCGTAGAGCCGGCGCAGCAGCGCCATCACCCGCTCGCCCGCTCGATGACTGCGCACGTACACGTTGCAGTCGTCGGCGTAGCGCACGAAGCAATGGCCCCGTCGCTCCAGTTCCCGGTCCACCTCGTCGAGCAGCACGTTGGCCAGCAGCGGCGACAGCGGCCCGCCCTGCGGCGTTCCCTGATACCGTTGCTGCGCCACCCCGTCCACCATGATGCCGCTGTCCAGGTACGCCCGAACCAGCCGCAGTACGGCCGGGTCGTCGACGCGCCGGCGCAGACGGTCCATCAGGATGTCGTGGTTGACCCGGTCGAAGAACTTCTCCAGGTCCACGTCGACCACAACCCGCCGCCCCGACTGCACGTGCCCCTGCGCGGCCAGGACCGCGTCATGGGCACGCCGCCCCGGGCGGAAGCCGTAACTGTGCTCGCTGAAGCTCGGGTCGATCAGCGGCTGCAGCACCTGCAACAGCGCCTGCTGAATCAGGCGGTCCGTCACCGTCGGGATGCCAAGCTCGCGCTCGCCTCCGTCGGGCTTCGGGATCAATGCCCTGCGTACCGGCGCTGGCCGGTACCTGCCCTGCAGCAGTCGTTCGCGGATCGCCGGCCACTCGGTCTTGAGCAGCGCGGCCGTCTGGTCAATGTCCAGTCCGTCCACGCCCGCCGCGCCCTTGTTGGCCCGCACCCGCTTCCACGCTCGCTGCAGGTTCTCTCGCGTCAGCGCCGCTTGCAGCAGCGCTGACCCCGTGCCCCGGTGTTCACGGCGCGGGCCTCGGGTTTCGTCGCTGGCGGGCTCGCGCGCGGCTTCACCGCCCGCAGCCCCCGCCCGCCCGGCTCGCACCGGCATCTGACGCATGACCCTCGACATCGCCATGTCCTCAAGCACTCGCTCGCGTTCGGCCCTTCGCCCCGTGACGGCGACTACTACGGCCTCGGCTGACTTCCCGCTGCGGCTCATCGCCGTCGCCCTTTCAGGCATGAGGCGGGATCTCCCCGGGTAAGAACGCACTCCTTCATCGCACGACCGCCGGATCTACGCCGCTCCGCCTTGGTCACGAGAGCTTCGCGGTTTCGTGCCCGCTCGCCCTGCTCGGCAGCGCCTTCTATCCGATTCTTGTTCATCGGCCCGCGGTTTACGCTCCACGCTTCCTCCCCACGCTCGGTCGCCCTCGCGCAGTTGCGCTTCGCTTCACTCGCCATGACCAGCTTGTGGCGGGACTTGCACCCGCAGGTGTGCGCCCGTGCCGGGCGCACACGGGAAACACCCCGACGCGCAAGGCGTCAGGGTGGATCGGTTCTCACTTGCGGACTCCCTCTGGAGTCGCATCGTTGATCTCTAGCAAGACTGCCCAGGGTGCCACCCCCAAGCCCCACACGGTGCGTGCCACCGCACCACGTGGGTCAAACCTATGCCGGATCGGGAGCCACCCCGATCGCCGTTCCTTCTGTACCGCCCCCGGTTTTCGCCGCGACGAACCTTCATCGGTTCAGCCCGTCGGGTCGGCCCCACGCTTGCGCGCTGGCCCTACTTGCTTCGTGTCGCCACTCAGCTCACCGAGTCTCCCCCGCGTCCTCGAGCTTCGTGCGTGCCTGCGCACTCGAGGTTCCGCGATTCCCAAGTTAGACAGTCCCTACTCGCATATCAGCGCCGCCGCGCTCCAGATCGAACCGTCGCATACGCTCCCCCGCAATCCCTTGGATTGCGGATGTCAGCCCGGCGAGATTCCATAGCCCGTGACCTACCGGGTTCGATCCTTCGTCACGCTACCGATTAGCCAGCTTGCGCTGACCAACGGCTCCGATACCTGCACATCGCGCTTTTCCGTCAGCGCTTTGACACGGCCTAAGCTATCCAGGGGCCCGCGCTCTTCGCGTCGGTGCCGCGCCCTCAAGGTTCTTTCCCCGAGCGCCTGGGATGTTTCCATCCGAGCTGCCGTTCCATCGCTGGTCGGCAACATCATCGCGTCTGTTCGCGATCCTCACCAGTATCCGTGTGTGCACCTGTCGCGCCGAATTCCCCGCAAGGGGCACGGCCAACAACGCGCCAGGTGGGTGTTGACGACGCCAGAGGCGTCTCCCCGTTCGTTTCTGTCGCCAAGACGGGCCATTTCCTGCTCGTCTGGGTTTCCTTGTCGCCCAATCTTCCTTCTTGCGGATTGGGTCGTCCCAGAGGAGTTACACCCCTGGGCGCCCGTCGTAGCATAGCGAGCCCCATTACGGGCACCACGCTTCGGCGGTCCGGTCCTGCGTGGCGCGCAGGACCGGTGAAGGATTGGCTTGACGGCATCGGGTTGGCAGCCCGCCACGATGCACGTCGTCGTGCACCCTGGTGGACCGCCGACCCGCGGCGTCCTGCTGCCGGGGTCCAAGGCCCCGGTATGTCATCGGCTCGTGCGGCTCAGCGCCGCCGGGCACGCGCACGCTTGGAACAGCATGCCCGGCGGATTTCAGGGGTCGGGAAATCCGCTGGCTGGTCGGCTTCGCCTTGGAATCTCCTTTTAGCTTGGTCACGGCCTGCCGTGACGAAATCCCGCGGACGCACCGACTGTATGGCCAGGAGCTGTTCACCTGGAGACCCTCGCCATGCTCATGCAAACCTTTGACACCATCCGGACCCTGCAGGTCCTGCAGCTGGCCGTCTCGCGGGGCTTTACCCGCTGGACGGGCGGCCGCGTGCGCTATGACCGCGCCGAAGGCCTGGTTGAGAAGTTCGAGGAACTCTACGCAGTGAACCCCAGCCGGGCGCAGGACATGCGCCTGCGGCGCGCAGGCCATGCGCGCTCGCGCCTGGTGCTGCTTCCCGAGTTCCAGGCGCTGCAGTTCGCGTGGTGGCTGCTGGTCAGCGAAGGCGCCGGCGCCGTCGTCCAGCGTGAGACGCTGGCCGATGCGACCGACCGCAAGCGGCGCATCACGCTTCGCGACTGGGAGTTGCTGCGCATGCCCAAGCGCCAAGCCAGGGAGGCTGTCGCGTGGACCTGGAGGCTTCCCGAGCAAGACTTCCGCGATCGCCTGGCGCACGCCTGTGCGGTGGCCACGCACGACAGCCCCCACCAGGCCCAGGCGCTGATGGCCGCCATGGCGCAGTGGCCTGGCTTTCACGGCATCTCGCACCAGCGGCGCGACATCCTGGAGGCGATGCTGGCCGCTCGGCGTGCTGCCGGGCGCGCGGACGCGCTGGAGATGCCGCCGCACCCGCCTTGGCCCAGGCTTCTGGAGCTGCGCGGTCATGGCGTGCCGCTGGCCCTCGCGGTCGAGCGCATGCGATTGGCCGTGCAGGGAGACGCCCACCCCTAGAGCTGCGGAAATTCCGAGCCCCAACGGACAAGGGCTTGCTGTTGCTTGTGTCGCCGCTCGAAAGCGGTGGCACCGGTTGGTGTTTCACAGAGTTTCTGACAGAGCGTCAGTGCAGCCAGGGAGGTAGGTCATGACGAAAGCCGGAGAAGCCAGAGGCCTGGCGCTGCGCTCCATGCAGCGCCATATGGACGCGATGGGCAGTCGCGCGTACGACGTAGCCATCCTGGATCGAAGTGCCGATACCATGCAACGCCGCCTGAACTGGGCGCCGGAACAGGTGCTGCACGCGATCGATTGGCTGCGCTATGAGAACCAGCAGGGTCGGGACGCGTTCATCCGGCCGTGCGTCTCGGCGCTCGTGCTGGTGGATGATCTCGACCTGCAGTTGGTTCGCCGTCTCGATTCCCTCGGCTTGGCGCCGGCGCTGGTCGTCGAGACCAGCCCGGCGAACCACCAAGCATGGATTCGCGTCAGCGACTGCGCACAACCGCCTGCCTTGCGCAGGGTGATCGCAGCCAGGCTGGCTGCAGAGCTGGAAACCGACCGCGGTTGCGCGGGCCTGGATCATTACGGGCGTCTGGCGGGCCTGACCAATCGCAAGCCCGAACATGCGGAGCCCGCACCGCCCTTTGCGAAGGTGCTGCTCAGCCGCCCGGGCACGGTCGCCCTGCGTGGAGCCGCGCTGGTGCACAGGGCGCTCGCAGACTTGGCCGCGCACTTCCCGGTAGGTCCAGCAAAACCCAGCAGCCAGCGAGATGCTTGGCGTGCACCCACGAGGCCCACCAGGGATTGGCCTGCTGACCCTGATGGTCGTCCGCAGACGCTGGCCGACTGGATCGCCTTGGCCCATCGCGATGCCCGCGCGCGCTTTGCGCAGCGCTATGACGCCTCGATCGTCGACTTCCAGGCCGCCCTGGCCATGATCGCCTGCGGTGTGCCAGCGACCGACATCATCGAAACCATCGGCGCGCACTCGCCCGACATCGCGCGCAGGAAAGGGCGCCAGGCCATGGCCTATGCCCGACGCAGCGTCGAGCGGGCCCTTGAACGTACGAGGGCCCCATGAGTCTCAAGGGCGCCACCCCGTCGAACACCAGGGCGCAGCCTTCCCTTTCCCTAAGGCCGCGCAGGCGGGCTTTTTTGTGTGGGATGCTGGCTGGTGCCGACCTGCATCATTGCGAGCACGTCGGAGCGACGAAAGCGCAGGGCGGCTCCGATATGGACGGGCGCCAGCACGCCACGGCGCGTCAGGCGCCACACGCTAGTGCGGCTCAGGCCCAGCATCTGCTGGACCTGCCTGCTGGAGAGAAGCACCTCCGGGTAGGAGGGCGTTGCATTTTTGTCCATCGACCGTTTCCTCGCGACACCTCGCGCCATGCGGGTACGCGAGGAACAGCAAGCGCCGAAAAACAATTTCCGACGTCGATCAAGATTGATGACAAACTTGATGACAAGCGGACACTCAAAAGAAAAAGCCCAAACTTTTCAAGAGCTTGGGCTTCTATCTGGCGGAAAGGGTGGGATTCGAACCCACGGTACGGAAGAACCGTACACCGGATTTCGAGTCCGGCGCATTCGACCACTCTGCCACCTTTCCAAGGGTGTGCTTGCGTTCGGCAAGCGGCTCGC
>JAPTVL010000540.1 GCA_028065725.1 Betaproteobacteria bacterium | reverse complement strand
ATCGGGTTGTATATAGCACTATTAAACGCGTTATTAACAGTATTTTTAGGCGCGCGCCATGTCACATCTCACTGCCAACGACCTTAAAACCAAAGGGATCGCCGCGATTGAGTCTGCCCTTGCCGAGCATTCCGAAGCGATTGTTTCGGTGCGCGGCAAGGAGCGCTTCGTGGTGATGGATATTGCGCAGTATCACTATTTGCGCGAGTGCGAGCTGGGGGCGGCGTTGGCCGAGACGCGCGCCGATCTGGCGGCGGGACGCTTTACCGAGGCTACGCCGGAAGAACATCTGGCGCGCGTGAAATCATCGGCATGAGTTATCGGTTGATTTTTACCGATCAGTACACAAAACGTGCGGCACGTTTTCTCAAGCGGCATCCCGATCTGGAAAAGCAGTATCTCAAAACCCTGCAACTGCTTGAGCTGAATCCGCATCACCCGTCGCTGCGCCTGCATGCCCTGAGCGGCAAGCTGCATACCCTGCATTCGGTTTCGATCAATCTGTCTTACCGCATTACCCTGGAAATCCTGATTCAGGACGAACAGATTATCCCGGTGAATGTGGGCGATCACGATACGGTGTATTGAGGGAGCTTTCATGTGCACCCCCTATAATCATGAGCGCGCCGCTGTGGCGCGCTTTTTTGTGCTCCGCGATGATCGACCCCACCCTGCTGCTGCACGCCCTCATCCTCGGCTTTGTCGAAGGCATTACCGAATTCCTGCCGATCTCCAGCACCGGCCATCTGATTCTGGCGGGACAGCTCCTGGGCTTCAACGGGGAGAAGGCCAAGGTGTTCATGATCGCCATCCAGCTGGCGGCGATCTTTGCGGTGGTGTTCGAATACCGGGCGCGGCTTTCGCACGTGGCGACGACGCTGCAAACCGAGCCGGCGTCGTGGCGGCTGGCAACCAACCTGATGGCGGGCTTCCTGCCGGCGGCGGTGCTGGGTTTCCTGTTCTACAAGGAAATCAAACACTATTTGTTCAACCCCATCGTGGTGGCGTCCGCGCTGGTGATCGGCGGCCTTTTGATCCTGTGGGCGGAACGGCGCAAACATGTGGTCAGCACCCCCACGGTGGACGATCTCGACTGGCGCCGCGCGCTGGCGGTGGGTTTTGCGCAGGCGCTGGCGATGATTCCCGGCACCTCGCGCTCGGGCGCGACCATCATCGGCGGCCTGTTCCTCGGCCTGTCCAGAAAGGCGGCCGCGGAGTTCTCGTTCTTCCTCGCCATCCCGACCATGTTCGCCGCGACGGCCTACGACCTCTACAAGAACTGGCACCTGTTCGACGCCGGCGACATCCCGCTGTTTGCCATCGGCGGTGCGGCCTCGTTCGCCAGCGCGCTGCTGGCCGTCCGCACGCTGATCAAGTTCGTCAGCCGCCACGACTACACGCTGTTCGCGTGGTATCGGATACTCTTCGGCGGCGTGGTGCTGGCCACCGCTTACTTTGGACTGGTCGACTGGGGCGTGCCGGTCTGATCGGCTAGACCGGCTTGGGCGGGTGCTTGTCGAGTTTGCGCTGCAGCGTGCGGCGGTGCATTTTCAGCGCGCGCGCGGTGGCCGAGATGTTGCCGTCGTGCTCGTTCAGCACTTTCTGGATGTGTTCCCATTCCAGCCGCGCCACCGACAGCGGCTCGGGGCTGACATCGAGCGCCGCATCGGGCTCGTCGCGCAAGAGCGCTGCGAGGACCTCGTCGGCATCTGCCGGCTTCGCCAGGTAGTGCCGCGCGCCCAGCCGCACCGCCTCGACCGCGGTGGCGATGCTGGCATAGCCGGTAAGCACGACGACGGCGGGCGCGGGATTGCGCGCGGCCAGCTGTTCGACGACCTTGAGCCCCGATTCGCCGGGCAGCTTGAGGTCGACCACGGCGTGGCTGGGGGCGAAGCGGCCCGCCACGGCCTGGGCTTCGACGGCGTCGTGCGCCAGCGCCACTTCGCAGCCGCGTTTCTGCATCGCGCGGGAGAGCGCAGCAGCAAAATCGGCATCGTCCTCGACGATCAGGAGTCTCATCGCAGCAGCCTTCATTCGGCCGTTCTCCAGGGCAGGCGGATGCGCACGCGGGTGCCGCCGCTGTCGCGCTCGGTCAGGGTGAAGGTGCCGCCGAGCCGCTCAAGCGTGGCGTGGGTGAGCGCCAGCCCCACGCCCCAGCCGCGCCCCGGCTTGCCGCTGAACAGCACGCGGCCGGCCTGCGCCTTCTGCTCGGGGGTGAAGCCGGGGCCGCGGTCGGCAACGTCGATGACGAGTACGTCAGACTCCGCTTCCGCACTGAATTCAACGGTATCGGGCGAGGCGTCGGCGGCGTTGTTCAATAGGTTCTGAATCGCCTGCTCGAACCCGTCAGGAGGGCTGAATTCACGGCGGGCGGTCGGCCCTCGGGTCGTGATGTGCGCGTCGGGGCGCAGCACCTGCCAGCGCTCGATCACGTCATTCAGCCAGGCATCGAGCGGCTGTGCCGCGGGCGGGGTGTCCTGCGCGCGCGCGGCGAGCTGGGTGAGGATGCGCTTGCATGCCTGCGCCTGCTTTTCGAGCAGCGCACAGTCGGCGCCGATGTCGGGGTCGTTGGCGAATTCGGTGGCGAGTTCGTGCGCGGTGGTCTGGATGGTGGCGAGCGGGGTGGCGAGCTCGTGCGCCGCCAGCGCGGCCTGGGTGCCGAGCGCGACGATGCGCTCGTCGCGCAGCTGCATTTCGCGCAGGGCCGACAGTTCCTGGTCGCGCGCGCGCAGTGCGGCGTGCATGCGGGCGACGAAGAAGGCGATCAGTGCTGCGCTGATCAGGAAGTTGAACCACATGCCGCCCAGGTGCATGCCGTAGGCGGCCACCGGGTCGGCGATCGCCAGCGGCTGGTAATAGAACAGCAACAAGGCGTAATAGCCGCCCGCCACGGCCGCCAGCATCCACACCCAGCGCGGGCGCAGGCTGATCGCAGCGATCACCA
>JAPTVL010000394.1 GCA_028065725.1 Betaproteobacteria bacterium | reverse complement strand
GCAGGACGGCATCGAGGGCTGGAAAGCCAAGGGCGGATTCGAGGCCCATGCGCGCGCCAGCAAGCCGGCCGGGCACTGACCGGACCCCGCCGTGCAACTCGACCTGACCTTCCAGCTGGCGCTGCAGGGCCGCTTCCGGGCGCTCGCCCTGTGGCTGCCCGTGCCGCAGGACACCCCGCATCAGAGACGGATTGCGCTTGAAAGCACCGGCAACCCTGCCGAACTGACGCTACACCACGATCCGGTGCATGGCGCGCCGATGCTGTTCGTGCGCTGGCCGGACGTCCAGGACGATCCCCGGTTGACCGTCTCCATGCGTGTTGAGACGCGGGAGGCGGGCTGCGATTTTGCGCAGGCACGCGCGGATACAGCGCTGCCCGAAGAGGCGCGCCGCTACCTGGCTGCGAGCGTGCATTTTCCCGTCGAGGGCGCGGTTCGCAGTCGGGCCGAGTCGATCACGCAGGGGCTGGACACGCCAGTGGACAGGCTCCGTGCACTTTACGACTGGGTTCTGGCCCACGCCCAACGCCGTTTCGATGTCGCATGGTGCGGCCTGGGCGATGTGCCGGCCATGCTGGCGGCCGGCGAATTCTGCGGCAAGTGCGTGGACATCAACTCGCTGCTGGTTGCCCTGTGCCGCGCGGCGGGTCTGCCGGCGCGCACGGTGCTCGGCATCCGCGCCGCGCCGTCGCGCCTCGCGCCTGCGCTCGGCGCTTCCGGCGACGTCACCCAGGCGCTGCATACACGGGCGGAGGTGTATCTGGGCGGCCTCGGCTGGGTGCCGGCTGATCCCGCCGATGCGCTGAAGCTCGCCGACGCAGGCGCGCCCGACACGCTCCAGCGAGAGGTCAACGCCTATCTGCTGGGCAGCGCCGAGGCCAACTGGGTCGCCTACAACCACGCCCGCGACTTCCAGCTCGTCCCTCCGGCACCGGGCGGGCCGCTCAATTTCTTCACCGCCCCCTATGCCGAGACAGCCGGCATGCCGCTCAATATCGAGGCGGGGTCGCCGGGGTACAGCATTTTCAGCCGCCCGGCCGGGTCTTAAGTCCGGCCAGACGACGCATCGATATTGCTTGAATTTTGAAGGGAGGCAGAGATGGACATCCTTGCGATCCTGGCCGGCATGGCGACCGGCATAGTGCTGGGCCTGTTCGGCAGCGGCGGTTCCATCATTGCCCTGCCGGCGCTGCTGTACCTGCTCGACGTGGCGCCGAAATCGGCCATTGCCATGAGCCTGGGCGTGGTGGCGATCACCGCCACCTTGACGGCCTTTGACCATTGGCGGCGTGGCAACGTAGTCGTGCGGGTGGCGCTGGTATTCGGTTTGTTTGGCGTGATGGGCACCTTCGTCGGAGCGCGGCTGGGTTTGCTGACCCCTGTGGTCATTCAGCTCGGCCTGTTCGCCTTGGTGATGTATGCCGCCGCCTGGCGCATGTTGAAACCCGCCAAATTAATTCCCGCGTCTCCCGTTGCGGCTTCGGCGGACGGGGTGGTTGCCACCGGTAGCGGCACGGCTGCTTTCAGCAGTTGCCACGATTTCTTCTCTCCCTGCATGGGCCACATTGCCCTGCACGGCATCGGCGTCGGCGTACTGACCGGCCTGGTGGGGGTGGGCGGCGGTTTCCTGATCGTGCCGGCGCTGGTGCTGCTCTCCGGCATCCCCATGAAGCAGGCGGTGGGGACTTCGCTGGCCATCGTCGCCGCCAAATCCTATGCCGGATTCGCTGGCTATATGGGCGGCGTGCCGATCGACTACGCCCTGATGGGCGCGTTTACCGCCGTCACCGTGGTGGGCAGCTTCGTGGGCACGCGTTTGGCAGGGTACGTCTCGCAGGCCACCCTGAAAAAAGCGTTCGCCTGGTTCCTGGTGGTGGTGGCCAGCTACATTCTGCTGAAGAGCGTGATCGGGGAGGCCTTGGCATGAAACTCACCGTTGCCGCCGTTCTTGCGATGTCGTCCCTGCTCGCCTGGGCGACCGTCGCGACCGCCCGGCCCCAGGAGACCGGAGTACCGCATCAGCCGCCAGAGCAGGCCATGCGCTGCGAATCGCCGGCCCAAACCAAGCCGCTCCCTGCACTGCATATCGAGGTATGCGATGCCTGCAACTTGAGCCGCGAAGACATCGTCGCCGCGAAGCACGCTTTCGCGGTGGCGGCGCATGCTGCGGGGCACAGGATCGATATCCTCGCTACGGAGCGGGTACGCATCACCGAAACCGGGGTGCTGGAGGATGGCGCGGCTTATGTAAAGGGCGAGATGGCAGGCATGTGGTTTCGCGTGGGTGCCCCCGGCCCTGGCGAGACCCTCGGCAGTATCGCCGGGCGAATGATATTCGTGATCCTGTCCGAGTCCCGGTGAAATATCCGTTTAGAGGCACGAGTATGAAACCAGGTGTTGTGTTCCGCCTGAACGACTGCGAAGGCTTGGGTAACGATAGTCCGCTGCATTTTGTTGGGCGTGTCATTAAAGGATAACGATGGCTTTGCATATACGTGTCGTCTCTCAGCATCCCCCCGGCGGGCGATGCACCCTCTATGCCGGTTACGCCGAGGTGCTGGTCGCCTGTCTGGCTGCCCGGACGGAAGTCGTATTCAGTACCGAGCGAGACGCCCATGGTTCGGGTTTTCCTTCCCTGCTGGTGAACGGACTCCCGGCCCAGCCGGCGGATGGAGTGATCCTGATGCCGGCAGACCTGTGCGCGGCGCTCACAGCGGCAGGGCTCGACAAGACCGCCCTGGCCGGTTTGGCCACGGCCCTGGAAGCCCCGCTGGAACGCATGCTGGAAGGGGCGGCATGATTCCTGTGGTCATGTGTGCCATGGATACCTCCCGCAACCCCCCGAATCTCAAGGGCTTGTAATGCCGACCTCACCCCGTGGCAACGTCCTGATCCTGGCGCTGAGTCAGGCCCTAATGCTGTCCGCCATTGTCCTCTCCATGGTGCT
>JAPTVL010000400.1 GCA_028065725.1 Betaproteobacteria bacterium | reverse complement strand
ATCGCTTGGACATGGCCACCTCGGGCCTGATGCTGTTGGCGCGCGGGGCCGAGATGCAGCGCCGGCTCAGCCAGGCCTTCGCTGCGCGCGAGGTGCATAAGCGTTACCTCGCTGTGGTCGCCGGCCGATTGGAAGCGCCAGCAGAGGAGTGGGGCAGCATCGATCTGCCCATCGCCGTCGACTGGCCCAGGCGGCCGCTGCGCATCGTCGATCGTGCGCGCGGCAAGCCCAGCCTCACCCGCTGGCGGGTGCTGGGCTATGACGCGTCAAATCAAACCACGCGGGTCGAGCTGGAGCCCGTCACCGGCCGCTCGCACCAGTTGCGCCTGCATCTGCAGGCCTTGGGCCATCCGATCCTGGGCGATGCGCTATATGCGCCGCTTGAAGTGCAGGCCAGGGCGGGGCGCTTGTTGTTGCATGCCTGCGTCTTGCGCTTCAGGCATCCGCTGACGGGGGAGGAACTGTTGCTGGAAAGCCAGCCGGCCTTTTGAAGACAGAGCCGGCTTAGCTCAGGAAGCGGCCTTCGAGTTCCTGTAGGTTCAGTTCCTGCAGGATCTGCTGCAGCCGTTCGCGTGCATTGCCGCGCGGCTTGCCGGTGCGGCTGGCGACGATCAATTCGTTCTTCATCGAATGCTCCCAGCCGACCAGTTCGGTCACCGTGAGCTGATAGCCGTGCGCTTCCAGCTGCAGGCAGCGCAGCACATTGGTCAGGTGGCTGCCGAACTCGCGGCTGTGGATGGGGTGGCGCCAGATCTCCGACAGCGGGGTTTTGCCGAACGACTCGTTCTTGTGGCGGCGCAACACCGCCGCCACCTCGGCCTGGCAGCAGGGCACCAGCACGATGTGCTTGGCCCGCTTGGCTAACGCGAACTGGATGGCGTCGTCGGTTGCCGTGTTGCAGGCGTGCAGGGCGGTGACGATGTCGATGGTCGGCGGCAACTGCCCGGACTGCGTGGACTCCGCCACCGTCGCATTGAGGAACGACATCCGCTCGAAGCCCAGCCGCGCCGCTAGCTCGCGCGATTTGGCCACCAGCGCGTCGCGGGTCTCGATGCCGTAGATGTGCGCGCCCTCGCGTTGCTTCAAAAACAGGTCATAGAGGATGAAGCCCAGGTAAGACTTGCCGGCGCCGTGGTCGGCCAGGGTCAGGGTGTCCTGCCTGTCCAGTACCTCGTTCAGCAGCGGCTCGATGAATTTGCACAGGTGATACACCTGCTTCAGCTTGCGCCGGCTGTCCTGGTTGAGCTTGCCGTCGCGGGTGAGGATGTGCAGCTCCTTCAGCAGCTCGACCGACTGGCCGGGGCGCAGGATTTCGGCCAGGGGGTCGGTGTAGGTCTTCGGTGTGGCGGCGGGTTTGGTGGGGCGTTTCATGGGGCAAGGTTCGCGAGTTCAGATGGTAGGGTGCACTCCGTGCACCGTTATATGGTGCGTGGAACGCACCCTACGCCGCCGACCCCAGCGGCACTTCCCAACCCGGAAACACCAACACCGCCGGGTGGCAGTTGAGCGCACGCGCCAGCACCTTCGCCCGCTCCAGGCCGAGGTTCACCCGACCATTCTCGATGGCCGAGATCGTGGCCTGCGGGATACCGGTCAACTCGGCGAGCTGGCTTTGGCTCAGCTCTTGCAGTTCGCGCAGGATGCGCACCGACTCGCCGACGGAGACCTCGACCCGTTTTTTGGCTGGACGAAATTCTTTCATGTCACGGCTTCCTGTAATCGTGGGCGGTTACCTGCACCACCTGAACCAATAAAACATCGGCGACCACCCGGTAAATCACTCGCCATTGCAAGCCTAGGCCCGAGGAGCGGTGGCCCTTCCACTCGCCGGATAGCGCCTCGTCGTGAAAGCCCTTGATCGCGCGTAGCCCGGGCGGACCCGAGAGTCTGGCGATGTCCTTCCACTTTTCATAGCGCTTCAGCACCTCGACCGGCACGCTCCCGGCAAGCTGCTTGTCGACCCGACGGTGTTCTTCGATGCGCCACATGCCAAATTATGTATATACTATTTATGGTATGTCAAGGTTGGGGTGGCTGGGGGCGGAGCTGTAGGGCGCAGTCGCGCAGCACTGCGTCGTATGAGAGATGTCGGTTTCTTCCATTCGGCGGCTTGCTGCGCGAAGCCGCCTTACGAGTTGCGCACCAAAGTGTGGTGCGTGGAACGCACCCTACGCTTGCTGCACAATATTTGGAGTATGGGCATGCGGCGATTGGAAATTCGAGCCTGGTCACTTTGATTACGTTACATGCCGGCTTGTTTTCCTAAAGTGATACAAAACACGGGGCGATTCAGAATGACTGTGTTGTGGCTCGGGAATTGGCCAAAACTGAATGCCATATTCCCAAATAAATACTGCGATATCAAGGTGACTTTATCTATCAAACGATAGATGGCGTATGTTGCTAGGCCAGCTTTGCTGATCGGTACAAAAAGAGGACAAGAGCCTACGCCGGAACGAAGCCGGTCGCTTTGGGTTAACGCTTCACTCGAAGGAGTGCGTTAGTCCAATCCGAGTTCGCTGCTTCTTTAGCGATGAACTGGTAGCGACCGACTTCGTTCTCATACCACCCCCGATCATGCTGGTTCGGCTCCGCCTCGAAGGCCCACCAGGCGCCGTCGGCGTCTTGCGCTAGCCACTCGGCCCAGTCGGGCAGGGGGCCGAAGCGGGTTAGGTCCATAGCTTACGGCTTCGTCATCGCGAGCCCGTCAGGGCGTGGCGATCCATGAGGTGGGTGTGGATTGCCACGAGCCTGCGGCTTTCGCAATGACGGCATAAGATATGGATTGCCGCGCTTCGCTCGCAATGACGGCCTCTATGGTGTTTAGCGGCGCTGTTCGAAGCGGAAGATGGCCAGGCTGCCCAGCAGGTTGGGCAGCAGCGCGACCGAGCGGCCGTTGGTGAGGACCGCGCGTTCGAGGATGGCGAAGTCGTGCTGGGCGCAGAGGTC
>JAPTVL010000082.1 GCA_028065725.1 Betaproteobacteria bacterium | reverse complement strand
TGGGCGCGCTGCAGGTGAATGCGGAACTGGTGAAGCGCGGCCACGCGTGGGCATACGACTCCTCACGCGCTTCGGCGCGTAGCGGATCGGAGTCCTCTAGGGCGGTGTCGCGCGGTAACGACGCCTCGCTGCGAGGCCTTCAGCGCGAGTCGCAACGCGCGCGGCGCGGCTTGTGGCAGGACGCCAATCCGACGCCGCCGTGGGTGTGGCGTCGCGCGCAGCCGGCGCCCGCTTATTGAGCCTTGTCAGCGGCGTCGCGCGGCGTGCCGTCCGGCAGCGCGATATGGCATTCGCGGAAAATCCGCGCGCTGCAGGTGCGGCAGATCTCGTTGTCCAGCCGCGGATAGATCGCCTGGATGGCGTCGCCCTTGTGACGGAAAATCTGATCCTCGCCGACGGTGTCGACCTGGCCGCTGCGGCGCAGCATCTCGCACAGGTCGGGCTGCACCCCCACCAGATACAGTCCGCCGCCCAGCTTGCGTCGTCGCGTAGCTTCCTTCGCCAGCAACTCGGCACCCGAGAGGTCGATGATGCCGATCGCGCGCGCGGTCAGCAGCAGATGCTTTTTCTGCGGATCGGCTTCGTCGACGTTGCGGAAGTGCTGCTGGATATACTCGACGGCGCCGAAGAAGATCGAGCCCTCGACGCGCAGCATGGTCATCTGCGGACAGGTGGGCGCGTCTTCCGTGGCCGGAATAAACTTGCGGCGAGGGTTGTCGAGTTCGCCGGCGAGCGGTACCAACTCGCGGATCGACGGCCGCGAGGTGCGATACAGGTAAAACAGCAGCGACACCAGAATGCCGAGGAAGATGCCCTTTTCCAGGTCGACCAGGGTGCCGACGAAGGTGAGCGCGAGCACGATGCGCTCGCGCTTGTGGCGCTTGATGATTTCGCCGATATGGTGGAAGTCGATCAGGCTCCATGCCACGATGAACAGGATCGCCGCCATCGACGGCACCGGAAGATAGGCGGCGAGCGGTGCGACCAGCAGCACGATCAGCAGCAGGAATACCGCCGACATCGCAGCGGCCAGCGGCGTTCTTGCGCCCGAGGCGTAGTTCACCCCGCTGCGGTTGAACGAACCACTGCCGGCATAGCCGGAGAAAAAGCTGCCCGCGATGTTGGACAGCCCCTGGCCGACGAATTCCTGGTTGCTGTCGATGCGCTGGTCGGACTTGGCAGCAACCGAACGCGCGATCGCCACGGCTTCGGTCAGCGCCAGAATCGCGATGATGGTGGCGGGAAACAGGGTCCGATTGATCGCGGCGAACGAGAAATCCGGCAGCGACAGCGGCGGGAAAGAGGCCACCAGCGCGCCAACGGTGCGTATCCCGGTTTGCTCTGCGCCGTATTGGGCATTGAGGATCGCCGCCGCCACGCCACCCACCACCATGGCGACGATCATATAGGGCAGCTTCTGCAAATAGCGTTTCGCAAGCATGCCCGACACCAGGGTGACCAAGCCGACCGCCAGCACCCAGGGCTGGGTGTCGGCGATGTTCGAGCCGAACTGGATCAGCACCTCGTGGAAATGCGCGCCGCGCGGCATATCGAGGCCGAAGAAATTCTTGATCTGGCTGGCGGCGATGAGAATGGCGGCGCCCGCGGTGAAGCCGATAATGACCGTGTGCGAGATGAAGTTGACCAGCGCGCCCAGCCGCGCCAGGCCCATCGCCAGCTGGATCAGGCCGGCAAGGAACGTGAGCGTGAGCACCAGGCCGATGAATTGCGGGCTGCCGGGTTCGGCCAGCGGGCTGATCGAGGCAAACACCACGATCGAGATCGCCGTCGTCGGTCCCGATACCAGATGCCAGCTCGACCCCCACAGCGCCGCGACGATGGCGGGCACCATCGCGGCGTAGAGACCGTATTCGGGAGGGAGTCCGGCGATGGTGGCAAACGCCACCGCCTGCGGCAGCACGATGAGCGCGCCGGTGAAGGCGGCGATGGTGTCGGCCTTGAAGGTTTGCGAGGTGACGTTGGGCCACCAGAGCAGAAAGGGCAGCAGGCGGTAAAGCCAGAGCGGGCAGGCCTTGAGCAGATCGATCACACAAACTCCAGAAGCATATTAACGAATAATACTATAAACCATTGGTATAAAAGGATTTTTGCCATGGGAGGCGTTCGTCAAACAGGGGGTCCGGTTTTATAATTTGGGTCAAGCCCTGCGTCAGACGGGGTCAACGACAATTCAACCAAAGAGAGCGAGGAAGATGAAAACCACCACGATGACGCTGTGCGCGTCCGTGCTGATGGCGTTGGCCCTGCCGATACAGGCAGCGGGCGACCCCAAGGCCGGACAAGTCAAAACCTCGATGTGTGCCGGCTGCCACGGAATTGCCGGCTGGCGCACTGCCTATCCTACTGTCTACAGTGTTCCCAAGCTGGGCGGACAGCACGCGGAATATATCGTGGCGGCGCTCAAGGCCTACAAGAGCGGCGAGCGCAGCCATCCCAGCATGAAGGGGATCGCGGGCAGCCTGTCCGAGCAGGACATGGAAGACCTTGCGGCCTATTACGCGTCGTCGTACAGCGGCCCGGCCAAATAATCGAGGACAACATCATGAAAAAAATAGTGTTCATCCTCTCTACAGTCACGCTGGGTTTTTCACTGCCGGTTCACGCCAAGGGCAACTACGAAGCGGGCAAGGCCAAGTCTGCCACGTGCGCGGCCTGTCACGGTGCGGACGGCGTCAGCAGCGTGCCCTCCTTTCCCAAGCTGGCCGGCCAGAACCGCGATTACCTTTATCACTCGCTGAAGGATTACAAGTCGGGCAAGCGGGCCAACCCCATCATGGCCGGCCAGGTGCAGACCCTGTCCGATGCCGACATGCTCGATCTGGCGATGTATTTCTCCAAGCAGAAGGGACTGACCCTGAAGTATTGATTCAGGAGTACGGAGAGCAAACGGGCGCGGCTGCCCGAGCGCGCTGACAAAGGCGCGATCGATCTTGATCTCGTCGAGCGGGAGCTGATTGAGATAGCTGAGAGAGGAGTAGCCGGTGACGATGTAGGGCTCCTTCAGGCTTGCGAGCAGCCGTTCGGAGGTGTCCATCGCGGCCTCTTCGCACGCCTGCCGGTCCGAAAAATTGCAGCCGGTGATGATGAACCCGTCCCCGCCGAGACGCGCCACCACGCAGCCTTCCGCGACCTGTTGCTGCAGGCGCGCGACGACGCTTTGCAGAAGGCGGTCGCCGACATCGTGCCCAAGGGAATCGTTGACGGTCTTGAAGTGGTCCAGGTCGATGAGGAGCAGGTAGGAGAACGCGCCGCTTTCGCCCAGGGTGTTCATCCGCTGCTGCAGGTGTTCGATGAAATACTGGCGGTTGAACAGGTCTAAAGGCTGTCCGGCCGTGCCGCGGGGGCGCAGGCAGCCTACAGGCCTGCGAGCGTCTTGATGTGCGCCGCCACGCTGCGTCCCAGCGCGCTGAGGTCGTAACCGCCCTCCAGTACCGAGACGATGCGGTTTTCGGCGTGGCGCGCGGCGACCTCCATGACCTGCTCGGTGATCCAGGCGTAATCCGCTTCCACCAGGCCGAATTGCGCCATGTCGTCTTCGCGATGCCCATCGAAGCCGGCGGAGAAAAACAGCATCCGCGGCCGGAAGGCGTCCAGCCGCGGCAGGATTTTCTCGGTGAAGGCTGCACGGTAGGTGTTGCCGGTGGTGCCCGCGGGCAGCGGAACATTGACGATGTGTCCGCTGACGGTGTCGGCACCGCAGTGGGGGTAGAAGGGGTGCTGGAAGGTGGAGCACAGCATCAAGCGAGGATCGTCACGGAAAATGTCCTCGGTGCCGTTGCCGTGGTGGACGTCGAAGTCCACGATGGCGACCCGCTCCATCCCGTGCTGTTCGAGCGCGTGCGCGGCGGCCACGGCGACGTTGTTGAAGAAGCAGAAGCCCATCGCCTGGTTGCGGGTGGCGTGGTGTCCGGGCGGGCGGCAGGCGACGAAGGCGTTGTTCGCTTCGCCGCGCATCACCAGATCCACCGCCATGGCCGCGCCGCCGGCGGCATGGTAGGCGGCGTCCAGGGTATGTGGATTCATGCTGGTGTCGGGGTCGAGCGCCTGAAAGCCTTCGGTGGGCGAGGCGGCTTCGACGAAGTCGATATATGCGGCGTCGTGTACCCGCAGCAGCTGGCTGCGATGCGCCCGAGTGGCCTCGTGATGCGCCAGGTGATCGTAGAGATGCGCGGCATGCAGGCGGTCATCGATGGCGCGCAGGCGCGCGGGACTTTCCGGATGCCAGTGCCCCATGTCGTGCTGCAGGTAGCTGGGGTGGGTGATATAGGCGGTGTGCATGGCGCGGCGGCGGAGGCAATGAGAGAACTATAGCCCGGCAGGATGGCGCTGTAACAGGGGATGACCTAGCATAGGCCGATCCCTGAATGGTCATTTTACGTGTGAGCCAGCCTCCCAAGCCATGTCCAGACACTATCTGTACCCCCTGTTCAACGCCCGCTCGGTGGCGGTCTTCGGCGCCAGCGAACGCGAGGACTCGGTCGCCGGCACCCTGTTCAGGAACCTGCGCCATGCCGGCTACAAGGGCGAGGTGTACCCGGTCAATCCCAAGCACGAGACGGTGTTCGGCGTGCGCTGCCATGCCTCCGCGAGCGAATTGCCGGCCATCCCGGAACTGGCGCTGATTGCCACGCCGGCGCCGACCGTGGCGCAGATCATGGAGGAATGCGGCCAGCGCGGCATCCGCCATGCCATCGTGCTGTCCGCCGGCTTTCGCGAGGTGGGCGCGAAGGGTGCGGCGCTGGAAGCATCCCTGACGGCGGTGGCGAAGAAGTACGGCATCCGTTTCATCGGCCCCAACTGTCTCGGTATCCAGCGGCCGTCGATCGGGTTGAACGCCACCTTCAGCCAGGGCGCGACGCTGTCCGGCGACCTCGCGCTGGTGTCGCAATCCGGCGCAATCTGCACCGCGATGATGGACTGGGCGGAAACCAACGGCATCGGCTTTTCCAGCGTGATTTCCACCGGGGCATCGGCCGACCTCGATTTCGGCGAGATCCTCGACTACCTCGCCGTCGACACCCAGACCCGTGGCATCCTGCTCTACATCGAGGGCATACGCGACGCACGCCGCTTCATGAGCGCGCTGCGCGCGACTGCCCGCTTCAAGCCCGTCGTCATGGTCAAGGTGGGGCGCCACGCAACGGGGGCCAAGGCGGTGCAGTCGCATACCGGCGCGCTGGTGGGATCGGATGCGGTGTTCGACGCGCTGGTTCGGCGCGCCGGCGTGGTTCGGGTCAATACCATCCTGCAGCTGTTCGCCTCGGCGCGGGCGCTGTCCACTCACATCAGGCCCACCGGCAACCGCCTCGCCATCGTCACCAACGGCGGCGGCCCCGGCGTCATGGCAACCGACCTCGCGGTGGACCTGGGGGTGCGCATGGCCGAGTTGTCGCCGGCGACGATCGAGATGCTCAATGGCGTGTTGCCGCCCAACTGGTCGCAGGCCAATCCGCTCGACATCATCGGCGATGCGACTGCCGAGCGCTATCGCGCGGCGGTGGACGCCTGCCTCGCCGACGCCAACGTCGATGGCGTGCTGGCGATGCTGACGCCGCAGGCGATGACCCGGCCATCCGAGGCGGCCCAGGCTGTGATCGACGTGGCGAAGACATCGAGCAAGCCGGTGCTGACCTGCTGGATGGGCGAGGCACAGGTGTTCGAGGGCCGCCGCCTGTTCAAGCAGGCCGGGATACCCTACTTCGCCACGCCGGAACCGGCGGTCGAGGTGTTTTCCTTTCTTTCCGCCTTTTATGAAAACCAGCGCCTGCTGATGCAGACGCCGGGGCCGCTGTCGCAGCAGGCCGCACCGGACGTCGAGGGTGCGCGCCTGATCATCGAGAGCGCGCTGGCGCACGGCCGCCATCTGTTGAACGAGGTGGAATCGAAGGCGCTGCTGGCGGCTTTCCACATCCCGATCGCACAGACCATGATCGCGCGCGATCCGATGGAAGCGATGCTGATGGCCCAGCAGATGGGCTTTCCGGTGGCGCTGAAGATCAACTCGCCGGACATCACGCACAAGTCCGACGTCAACGGCGTGCGCCTCGGCTTGTCGAGCGGCCAGGCGGTGCGGTCGGCCTTCGGCGAGATGCTCGCCGATGTGAAGCGGCTGCGTCCCGATGCCACCCTTGAAGGCATTGTGGTCGAGCCGATGGTGGCGCGTCCGCATGCGCGCGAGGTGCTGCTGGGCATGACGTCGGACCCGGTGCTGGGGCCGGTGATCGTGTTCGGCGCCGGCGGCGTCGATGTCGAAGCGTTCCAGGATCGCGCCGTCACCTTGCCGCCGCTGAACCGTCTGCTGGCGCGCGACCTGATTCAGCGCACCCGCGTGGCCACCTTGCTGGGACCGTTCCGCAACCGTCCGCCGATCGACATGGCGGCGCTGGAAAACGTGCTGCTGCGCCTGTCGGAAATGGTCTGCGAGCTGCCGTGGCTGGAAGAAATGGACATCAATCCCTTGCTGGTGGATGAACACGGTGCGCTGGCCCTGGATGCCCGCATCGTCATCGCGCCGCGCGTGCCGACGGCCGACCGCTACGGGCACATGGCGATTCATCCCTATCCGGCGCATCTGGTGACGCACTGGCAACTGCCCAGCGGCAACGATGTGCTGATTCGCCCGATCCGCCCGGAAGACGCCGAACTGACCCAGGGTTTCGTGAAGAGCCTGTCCGAGGAAACCAAGTATTTCCGCTTCATGGATTCGCTGAGCGAACTTTCGCCGGTCGAGCTGGCGCGCCTGACCCAGATCGACTACACGCGCGAAATGGCGCTGCTGGCGCTGACCGAGCTCGACGGTCGGGAAGTGGAACTCGGCGTGGCGCGCTATGCCATCAATCCGGATGGCGAGACCTGCGAATTCGCCCTGGTGGTCAACGACCAGTGGCAGAAGCAGGGGATCGGCCACAAACTGATGGACGTGCTGATGGACGTGGCGCGCGGCAGGGGCCTCAAGGTGATGGAGGGCGAAGTGCTTAAAACCAACCGCCCGATGCTGAAGCTGGTGGAGGCACTGGGCTTCCGTGTCGAGCCGCACCCCGAGGATGAGGCGGTGCGGAAGATATCGCGCGCGTTGTAGCGCGATCGGGATCAATTCAACGGAATCTGCTGCCGGGTGCAGGTCTGGTTGCGGCCGGCCTCCTTGGCGGCATAAAGCCCCTGGTCGGCGATGCTCACCAGCGCGTCCATGTCGACGGTGCCGGGATCACGCGTGGCCACGCCGATGCTGACTGTGAGGGTTCTTTTCGTTTTTCCGATCGCAATCCGTTTTTCGTTCAGGTTCGTGCGCAGGCGTTCGGCCGACAGCATCGCGGACTTGAGATCGGTGTTGGGGCAAATGACCAGGAACTCCTCGCCGCCGATGCGGCAGACGCCGTCTTCCCGGCGCGCAGAGGCGCGCAGGAGGGCCGAGGCCTCGCGCAATACCGTATCGCCGGCGGCGTGGCCATAGCTGTCGTTGATGTGCTTGAAATGGTCGATGTCGATCACCATGACCGAAAGCGGCAACCCGGAGCGCGATGCGGCGCTCCAGGCCTGCTCGAGCTGATCCATGGCCGAGCGGCGGTTGGGCAGCCCCGTCAATTGGTCGGTCAGCGCGGCGTTGGCCAGCCGCCGGTTGGCGACCGCCAGTTCGGCCGCAATCTGGCGAAGCTGCGTGCGATCCTTTTCCCAGGCGGCCTGCAGCTGGGCCAGGCGTTGCGCGGCATGCAGCCGGGTATGCAGGCCCTTGGCGCCGAGCGTGCTGGGCAGATAGCCATCGGCGCCTGCCTCATAGGCGCGGGACCACTGTTCTTCACCGTGCTTGTCGGACGTCATCAGGAGATGCATGCGGCGGCCTTCGTCGGTCGCGCGCAGGGCCTGGCACAACTCCAGGCCGTCGAGCAGCGGCAGGTCGACATGCGCGATGATGACGTGGGGCAGCACTTCCATCGCCAGCGCCAGCGCAGCGTTGCCGTTTTCTGCCGGATAGATGGTGTGCTCGCCGTACTCGGCCAGCAAGGCCATGGTGGTGTGGCGGATGGCGTTGTTGCCGTTCGCCACCACGATGCGCAGCGGTATGCCAGCCTCCGCCTCGCCTTCGTCTGGCGCGGGATGGCCGTGGCAGATTTCAGTAAACGAGGGCAGCGCAGCGGCCGGAATTTTCAGCAGTTCGCTCCATTCCCGCCAGTTGTCGATGACTTCGTCGATAAAGGGTCCTGCGGCTTCCTGCGGAATGTCGAGCTCGGCTGCCAGCGTCATCCATTCATTCAGCAGCCTGGGGCGCACGTCGGCAGCGGCCAGCCCGAGATCGGCCAGTCGATGCGACAAGCGCAGCATCAGCATCAGGCTGTTGGCGCGCGAATCATGGGGATAGCTTGGATGATCCGGGGCTTCGTAGTGGCTAAGCGGTCCGGTGAAGGCCTTGGGCATGCCCCAGTCAGCCAGCATGGCGATGCCCATCTCGATATGGTCGGTTTCCAGGCGGGTCCGTTCATGGGCGGTGAGGTCTTGCGCAGGATCGGCGTGCTGCGCCAACAGAACCGTGTTGTACTCATCGGGATATGCCGTCGCCAGTGCCAGCTTCCCTACTTGCGCCAGCAGGCCGCAGACAAAGAGTTCGTCCGCTGCCGCCACATGCACCCGCGCTCCCAGGGCCTGCATGCTCAGGGCCATCAGCAGCGAGTGCGACCAGTATCCGTTGTAGTCAAACGCCTTGCAGGCGCCCTCGCGGTACTGGTCCACCAGCGAAAACCCCAGCGCCAGATGGTGCACCGTCGCAATGCCCTGGCGCACAACGGCTTCCTTCACCGATACCACCGGACGTGCGATGTGCGAAGCGGTGTTGGTCAGCTTGATCAGCCGGCCGGACAGCGCAGGGTCGGTCTGCACGACCCGTGCAATTTCGCCCAGCGTCGCATTTTCGCGCCGGAACAACTCAAGTATTGCCAGTGCGACCCCGCGAGGCGAGGGCAGCTGGCTGCTGAGTTTCAGTTGATCAACCTGCGTCATCAGTCCCCCTGCTTCCATGAAGCGAATGCGCCCCGCTGATTGTGCGGCGCAGCGCGTATGGAGCTGTACTGATCGACGATGCCCATTGGGGGAGCTGCCAGGGCGTGGGTACAGTGGTGCCTGCGCGCTACGTTCAATAGGGGAATCGACCGGATTTCGGCAAAATGAAGGCCGGCAGCACGGATTTACCCGCCGCAACCGGAGCCGTTCAGGCGTTGCCGAGCTTGCGGTCCAGGCAGCGCAAATAGCCCGCCGAATCGAATGCGGACTGATAGCGCTGCCCCTGCCAGATCATTTCGCCCAGGCAGTCCATGACGTCGTGCTGGGCGTCCATTTCATTGCCATGGCGCTTGAGCAGTTGCTGATAACGCTCGCGGATGCCGGGCGGCTGGTCGACCGACAGCTGCTCGGCGATCGCCAGGTGCATGGATAGATGCAGGAAGGGATTGGTTTCTCCGGCCTCCGGCAAGTAATCCCGTTCCTTGTAGCGATCCGGCTGGTTGAGCAGGGTGTGGTATTCGGGGTGCGCCAGCACGGCCTCGAGCGCTGGCTGCTCCGCCCCCGCCAGCGGCTTCCCGGCGCGGTATTTCGCCCAAACGTCGAAAAAGAACTGGCGAACCTGATCGCGGCTGGGATTGAACATGAGTCGGCAAGGGCGCCAGGCCTACGCCTTCGCCCGCTTGCGGGGGGCGGTTCGGGAGGGGGTGGCCCGGGTGCTGCCTTTTTTCCTTGCCGCTGTGGTGGCGGGCGGCGCGGGCCACGTCTTGTCCTTGTATTCGCACAGGTCCGCAATGATGCACTCGCCGCATTTCGGTTTTCTGGCCTGGCACACGTAGCGTCCGTGCAGGATCAGCCAGTGGTGGGCATCGGTGCGAAACTCGTCCGGAATGGTTTTCAGCAGCTTCTTTTCCACTTCCAGCACGGTCTTGCCAGGGGCGAGGCCGATGCGGTTGGCGACGCGGAAGATATGCGTGTCGACCGCCATCGTCGGCTGGCCGAAGGCGGTGTTGAGGATGACGTTCGCAGTCTTGCGCCCCACGCCCGGCAGCGCCTCGAGCGCGGCGCGATCGGCGGGCACCTGGCTGCCGTGCACGTCGATCAGCATCCGGCAGGCGGCAATGAGGTGTTTGGCTTTGCTCTTGTAGAGGCCGATGGTTCTGATGAAATCGGCCAGGCCGTCTTCGCCCAGCGCGTAGATCGCCTCGGGCGTGCTGGCCACCGGGAACAGCCTGCGTGTCGCCAGGTTCACCCCCTTGTCGGTGGATTGAGCCGACAACACCACCGCTACCAGCAGCTCGAAGGGCGTCTTGTATTCGAGCTCGGTGGTGGGATGCGGATTGGCCGCGCGCAGGCGGCTGAAAATCTCGTGACGTTTGGCGGCGTTCATCGAATCCGGGTCATTGTTCGGCGAGGCGCTTTTTCAATGCCTGCTTTTCGGCCTGGCGTTTCGCACCCGGCGTTTTTTCATGTTCGCCGGCCTTGCGGGCAAGCACCAGCGGCACGTAGGGATTGCGCGGCTTCGGCACGCGCCGCTTCAGCGGCGGCTTCATGCCGGCATCGGCGCGGCGGCATGAACGCGACGTTCGGCACGCGCCTTGTGCCAGTTGTTGGCGGCAATCAGCAGGCCCAGCGCGATGAAGGCGCCGGGCGGCAGGATGGCAAGCAGGAAGCCCTGATAACCGGGCAACACATGGAGGACGAAGGTTTTGGCGGGTTCGCCGAACACCAGATCGATGCCCGACAGCAGCGTGCCCTGGCCGGCGAGTTCACGGATCGAGCCCAGCACGATCAGAACCATCGTCAGCCCCAGCCCCATTGCGATCGCATCGACCACGCTGTGCAGCGGACGATTCTTGGCGGCAAACGCATCAGCGCGCGCCAGTACGATGCAGTTGGTGGTGATCAGCGGGATGAAAATCCCCAGCACCAGATACAGCGGATGCACATAGGCGTTCATTGCCAGGTCGATCACCGTGACCAGCGCGGCGATGATGAGAACAAACACCGGGATGCGGATTTCGTTCGGCACGAAATGGCGCACGCCCGATACCGCGCCGCTGGAGGCAGCCATCACCAGCGTCGTCGCCAGCCCCAACGAAAGTGCGTTGACCACGTTGTTGCTGATCGCCAGCAGCGGGCACAGGCCGAGCAGTTGCACCAGTCCGGTGTTCTGCTTGATGAGGCCGTTATGGAACAGGCTGCGGAATTCGTTCATCGTCATCATGAGCTTCTCTCCTTGACAGGTTGGGCCTCCCGGGCAGTGTCGACGAATGCTGCGCGGTGCTGCGCAAAATAATCGAGCGCGCTCCTGACGGCCTTGACCACCGCGCGCGGGGTGATGGTGGCGCCGGCGCGGGCGTCGAACTGGCCGCCGTCCTTGACCACTTTCCAGCGCTTGGCTTCGGGCGCAGTCAGCGATTTTCCGACAAACTGTTCGATCCACGCGCTCTTGGCGCGATCGATGTAATCACCCAGCCCCGGGGTTTCGCGGTGGGCGGTGACGCGTACTCCGGTGACAGTTCCGTCCGCATCAATCCCGATCAACAAGGCAATATCGCCGCTGTAGCCGTCGGGTGCAACCGCTTCCAGCACCACTCCGCTGAACGCGCTGCCGCGGCGCGCCAGCCACAGTGCGGAGAGTTGGCGCGTGCCGAGCCGTTCATCCGGCGGCACGCTTTGCTGGCTGGCCAGCAGGTCGTTATCGTAAAGCGCGGCTGGCATTACCTGGCTCAGGAGTGCGCGTTTTGCGGCCAGCTGGCCACGGGTGATGGTCGGCTCGGTGCGGTCATGGGTGAATGCCAGTATGGCGGTTCCGACGACCGCGAATACGAACAGGATGACGCCGGTGCGCAGCGCGTTACGCAGAGCAGCTTGAAGCGGTGAAGTCATGCCGGCGGCGCCCTGGTCTTTTTCGACTCGCCATACACGCGCGGCTGGGTGTACTGGTCGATCAGCGGCACGCACAGGTTCATCAGCAGGATCGCGAAGGCGACCCCGTCCGGATAACCGCCCCAGGTGCGGATGATGATGGTGAGCAGGCCTGCGCCGAAACCGAAAATCAGCTTGCCGCGCGGCGTGGTCGCGCCCGATACCGGGTCGGTTGCGATGAAGAAGGCCCCCAGCATCGCCGACGGCGCGAACAGGTGGAACCACGGCGCGCCGAAGCGGCCGGCGTCGAAGAAATGCAGGAAGCCGGCGGCCAGCCAGATGCCGGCAAGGAACGCCAGCGGCACCTGCCAGCTGATGATGCGCAGCGCCCACAGCACGAGGCCGCCGAGCAGGAAGGCGCCTGCCAGCCATTCGAAGCCGATGCCGCCGTAGTGGCCGAAGATCGGCTGCATCATGATCTCGTCCACCGTGTGCTGCTGCAGCAGGCCGGTTCGCAGGGCATCCAGCGGCGTCGCCATGGTCACGGCATCGAGCGTGGCCTTCGGCACGTCGCCGCCGAAAATCACGCTCGCGCTTTGCATCAGCGTGAGCGGCGTCGCGGTCAGTTCAAGCGGGCCCGCCCATTGCGTCATCTGCACCGGAAAGGACACGATCAGCACCGCATAGCCGACCATCGCCGGATTGAAGATGTTCTGTCCCAGTCCGCCATACAGGTGCTTGGCCACCACGATGGCGAACAGCGTGCCGGTGACGATCAGCCACCACGGTGCCAGCGAGGGCAGCGACAGCACCAGCAGCCAGGCGGTGACGATTGCGGAGAGGTCGGCGAGGAAGGGTTTGGCCGGATAACCGCGCGCCTTCAGCATCGCCGCTTCGGCCACGAGCGCAGTCGCGGTGGCCAGCGCCAGGGTGACCAGGATGCCCGGCCCGAACAGCCAGACATGGACCGCGATGCCGGGAAGCAGTGCGGCCAGCACCCACGCCATGACCTGGGTGACGCTGCTGCGGTCGAGAATGAAAGGGGCGGGCATTATGATTTTTTCTCTTCGGATTCCAGCGGCTGGTGCGCAAGTTCGCGGATTTTAGCCCGGCGCGCCTCGATCTCCTCGATCTCGTGCTGCTTGTCGGGCGGCAGGTGGTCGATGTTTTTGGGCGTGACCTCGGCCTTTTTCGCCTGCGCGCGCGTGAGCGCTGCGGCGATCAGGGCCTTCTTGGCCTCGGCGTCCGGCGCGCCCGAGGCCGAGGGATCGGCGGCGAGTTCGGCGCGCTTGGCCTGGGCCTTGGCGGCGAGCTTTTCGGCCTTTTCCTTCTTCTCGCGCTCCAGCCGGAACTGGCGGAATTCGTGGCGTTCGCGCGCCAGATCGGCGGCGCGCTTTTCCTTTTCGCGCGCCCAGATCTCGCTCTTGGCGTAGCGATAGAAATCGACCAGCGGGATGCGGCTGGGGCAGACGTAGCTGCAGCAGCCGCATTCGATGCAGTCGAACAGGTTGTATTCCTGCGCGCGGCCGAAGTCGCCCGCCTTGGCAAAGCGGAACAGTTCCTGCGGCTGCAGCACGGCAGGGCAGACCTCGGCGCAGCGGGTGCAGCGGATGCACGGCAGCGCTTTCGGCAGCGGCGGGAACAGCTCGTTTGATTGCACCAGGATGCAGTTGGTGGCCTTGACCACCGGCACGTCGGTGCTGGGCATCGGCACGCCCATCATCGGGCCGCCCATCACCGCACGGGTGGTGCCGTCGCGGTCGCCTGCAAGGTCGATCAGCAACTGCATCGGGGTGCCGATCAGCACCTCGAAATTCTGCGGGCGCAGCACATGGCCGGCAACGGTGACCAGCCGCGAGATCAGCGGCTCGCCGTGATGCACCGCGCGCGCCAGGGCATAGGCGGTGCCGACGTTGAACACCTGGATGCCGATGTCGGTGGACAGCTTGCCGGACGGAACCTGCTTGCCGGTCAGCGTCTCGATCAGTTGCTTGGCGCCGCCGCCGGGGTAGATCGTCGGCACCGCGACGACTTCAATCGCAAAGTCCATTTTCTGCGCAGCGGCCAGCATCGCGGCGATGGCCTCGGGCTTGTTGTCCTCGATGCCGACCAGGATTTCCGTGCTGCCCAGCAAGTGCTTCATCACTGCCACGCCCTGCAGGATTTCGTCGGCGTGGCGCCGCATCAGCACGTCGTCGCAGGTGATCCAGGGTTCGCATTCGCCGCCGTTGAGGATCAGCGTGGGGCAGGGATGGGTCGCGCCGGGGTCGAGCTTGACCGCACTGGGAAATACCGCGCCGCCGAGGCCGACCAGCCCAAGGTCGCGCAGCCGCATGCGCAGGTCGGCCGGTTCCATCGCGCGGTAGTCGATCGGTGCGTGGACGATCCACTCGTCAAGGCCGTCGGTTTCGATCGTGATGCAGTCGTCGGGCAGGCCCGAGGCGTGCGGCACCACGGCCGGGCCGATTGCGGTGATGATGCCGGAACTCGACGCATGGACGGCTGCGGAAATATAGCTGTCTGCCGAACCGATCAGTTGCCCTTTCAGCACCCGGTCGCCCACCTCGACCACCGGCTTGGCCGGGTTGCCGATGTGCTGGCGCAGCGGGATGACCAGTTTTCTGGGCAGCGGTGCGGCGTGGACTGGACGCGTGTTCGATTCCGCCTTGTGATCGGGCGGGTGCACCCCGCCCTTGAACTTGAAGAGCTCGCGGCTCATGCGTGCTCCTCAACGGGGATCTGCTTCATCACCACCACCGGATGCTTCCATTTCCAGTGCGGCAGGTCTTCGGCGATCGGCACCATGGCGATGCAGTCGACCGGGCACGGCGGCAGGCACAGTTCGCAGCCGGTGCATTCGGCGGCGATGATGGTGTGCATCTGTTTGGCGGCGCCGGAAATCGCGTCGACCGGGCACGCCTGGATGCACAGCGTGCAGCCGATGCAGGTCTGCTCGTCGATGAAAGCGACCGATTTCGACTTGGGCGTGCCGTGGGTTTCGTCGAGCGGCTTGGGCTCCACGCCCAGCAATTCGGCCAGTTTTTTTACGCCGTCCTCGCCGCCCGGCGGGCACTGGTTGATGTCGGCCTCGCCCTTGGCGATCGCCTCGGCATAGGGCCGGCAGCCGGGGAAGCCGCACTGGCCGCACTGCGTCTGCGGCAGGATGGCGTCGATCTTCTCCGCCAGCGGGTTGCCTTCGACCTTGAAGCGGATCGCCGACCAGCCGAGCACCAGGCCAACCACGACCGCGATGGCGACCATCGCCAGGATCGCGGCGAGCATTATTTGACGAGCCCGGAAAAGCCCATGAAGGCGAGAGACATCAGCCCGGCGGTGACCATCGCGATGCTGGTGCCCTTGAACGGCGCCGGCACGTCGCAGGTATCGAGGCGCTCGCGGATGCCGGCGAACAGGATCAGCACCAGGGTGAAGCCGATCGCGCCGCCAGCGCCGAAGAACAGCGATTCGACGAAATTGTGCTGTTCCTGCACGTTGAGCAGCGGAATCCCCAGCACCGCGCAGTTGGTGGTGATGAGCGGCAGATAGATGCCCAGCACCTGGTACAGCACCGGGCTGGTCTTGTGGATGAACATCTCGGTAAATTGGACAATCCCGGCGATCACCACGATGAACGACAGCGTGCGCAGGTAGAACAGCTCGGTGCCGAGCAGATATTCGTTGATGAGATAGCTGGCGCCGGACGCCAGCGTCAACACAAAGGTCGTCGCCAGCCCCATGCCGATCGCCGTTTCCAGTTTTTTCGACACGCCCATGAAGGGGCACAGGCCGAGTATCTTGGCCATCACGATGTTGTTCACGAACACCGTGGAAATGAGGATGAGGATGTAGGTTTCCAAAATGGGCTGATCCGGCGCAATGCCACATTATCCGCCGCGGAGGGCATGCGATTCAAGCTATTGCGGACAGGGGTATTGTTTCAATATTGAGTTGATCTTCTTCTACACTTGTGCTGATGGAACTCCGAACCGGATCTGCGCGGGGGATGATGCGAGTGCGACCATTCCAACAAGAAATAATTTCTGGAGTAACGCTATGGCAGCATTATTGAACGAGCTTGAAGACCAAGCCTTGCGGCTTTCCCCGCGAGAGCGCGGTGAATTGGTCCGTAGCCTGATCCTGAGCCTGGAAGGCACACCGCAAGATACGCCTGAGGCTATTGTCCAAGCCTGGGATGAGGAAATTGCCCGGCGCGTGGCGGATATGGATGCTGGACGAACAGCATGGATTCCGTCTGACGAATTCATGGCTAGACTGCGGGCAATGACTGTCAACGTCTGAAAAGGCGCTGGTCAATGAGATCATACGCGTTTGCCTATGGCCAGCCCCCCATTTCTTATAGACAGACCGCCGAAGGCGGCTCAACAGATTTGCGGGGCTTCAGCCCCCGCAAATCTGTTGTAGCTCCCTCTCTCACCCCGGAAAGCTACAATGGCATCGGACGCGTCATCAGTGGTCTCAGAGTTGTAGCTCCCTCTCTCACCCCGGAAAGCTACAATTCTCGATGAAGCCATG
>JAPTVL010000419.1 GCA_028065725.1 Betaproteobacteria bacterium | reverse complement strand
GGGGGGGGGGGGGGTGGGGTCTCGGAGGTGAAAACGAGCCGCTGCACCCCCATCCCAGCCTTCCCCCTGGAAGGGGGAAGGAGCGGAAAAGTCCGCCGCCTTGGGCGGCTCACGGTTTTATCGGCACCTTTGAGTCGCTCACCCAGTAAGCCTCCGGCTTTGCCGGAGGTAATTTAACAGAACGCCGGCAGAACAAGTAAAGGGAACTTCTGATGTGATCGTCGTTCCCGCGATGAAGAGGGTCGGCGGGATGACGGAATCACGATTCGTAGTGGTGCTCCAAACACAATCAGGGGAACGGAAGGGTACGAAAAATATGAAGCAAATCACGAAAATGAAACTGATCGCAGCCAGCCTGGTGCTGGCGCTTGCCGCACCGGCGAGCTGGGCGGGCGAGCGGGAAGACCTGGAAACCATCAAGCAGACGACGCTGAATCTCATCAACATGCTGGTCGATCAGGGCGTGTTGAGCCGCGAAAAGGCCGATGCCCTGGTGCTCCAGGCCGAGAAAACGGCGGTGGAGAAGGTGGCGCAGCAGAAGAAGGCCGATGCGGGCGTGGTGCGGGTTCCGTATGTGCCTGAAACGGTGAAGCGCGAAATGCGCGAACAGATCAAGCAGGAAGTGCTGGCGCAGGCCAAAGGCGAGCGCTGGGGCGATCCGGGGGCGCTGCCGGGATGGCTGGGCCGCATTTCATGGGAGGGTGATTTCCGGCTGCGCGCCCAGCGCGACAGCTATCCGCCAGGCAACGCGGATCCGCTGCAACAGGATTTCTGGAACGGCCTGGCGCCGGGAACGACCGGCAACACGACCGAAGAGCGCAACCGCTTGCGCCTGCGGGCGCGCCTGGGAATGCAGGCGAAGGTTTCGGATTCCGTCACAGCGGGCGTCCGTCTTGCCACGGGCAGCAGCACAGATCCCGTTTCCACCAACCAGACTCTTGGCAACACTGCGCAGAAATATCCGGTCTGGGTCGACCGGGCGTACCTCAAGCTCGACCCCTACAACTGGTTGAGCATTTCCGGCGGCAGGATAGCCAACCCCTGGTTCGGCACCGACCTGGTGTGGGACAAGGATCTCAATTTCGAAGGGGCTGCCGCCACCTTGCGGCCAAAATTCAGCGATACCTATACCGGTTTCCTGACGATGGGCGCTTTCCCATTGCAGGATATCGCTCCGAATGTTACTGAAAAGAGCGCCAACAAATGGCTTTACGGCGCTCAGGGCGGACTGGAGTGGAAAGGTTACTCCGGTTCGTCAGCCAAGGTGGGACTTGCGCTTTACGATTACAAACATGTGGAAGGAATACCCGACACCGCCGTCGGGCTGCTGGATTTCGACAGCACCAAGCCGCAGTCCCGCCAGAAAGGCAACTCGTGGTTTCAGACGGCTACGGATTCACCTGCGAGTTACAAGCTTGCTTCAAAATTCAGGGAGGTTAACCTGACCGCTTCCGTGGATGTTGCAACCTTCGATCCGGTTCATGTCATCCTCACGGGGGACTACGTCAAGAATATCGGATACGACCAGAACGAAATTTTGCAGCGTACCGGCCTGCCGGCCCCAGCCCCTCAGGTTAATGGCTATCAGACCCAGCTTACCCTCGGCTATCCGAAAATCCAGAAGCGCAACGACTGGCAGGCCTTCGCCGGCTATCGGTATCTGCAGCAGGATGCCGTGCTGGATGCCTTTACCGATTCCGACTTCCACCTCGGCGGCACCAACGCCAAGGGTTATTTCCTCGGCGGCAGTTACGGTCTGGACAAGAACACCTGGCTGTCGTTGCGCTGGATGAGCAGCGACCAGGTGGACGGGCCTCCGTTGGCGATCGATACCCTGCAAGTGGACTTGAATGCGAAATTCTAGTATGAATACGAATAAGAGAAGAAAAGCGATGCTGCGTTTGTTGTGCCATGGGGTGGTTGTGGCATTCCTGGCGGGTTCCTGGTTGCCCGGCGCAATGGCTGCCGGCAACAAGGACTCGAAGGAGCGGCAGGCACTGCGCCGTGTTCAGGTGCAGCTCTATGAGGCCCAGCAGCAGAAATCGTCGCTGGAGCAGGAAAAGGCCGGGTTGGCCGAACAGGTGGAAGAGCTGAAGAAGAAATCGGCTGGCCTGGAGTCCGGCGCGGCCAAGGAAAATGCCCGGCGGGCCGCTCTGAACAAGGAGGTGGAAGGCCTGAACAAGGACAAGGCAGAACTCTCGGACAAGCTCCAGAAAACCGCCGGGGCGTTGCAGGAGATGACGAAGAAGCAAGCCGATGCGATGCAGACGCTGCAACGCAAGGATCAGGATATCATGCGTCTGGAGGCCGAGGTTTCGCGCCAGACCCGCCAGGTCGAGGTGTGCGAGACGAAAAACACCAGGCTTTACCAGCTCAATGTCGATCTGATGGACAAGTATCAGTCCAAGGGCGTGTTCGGCGCGTTGCTGCAGGCCGAACCTTTTACCCAGTTGAAGCGTGTGGAGGTGGAAAATCTGCTGCAAGAATATCGCGACAAGGTGGATGAGGAAAAATTCACCCTCTCCGGCAAGCCCGTGCAAAGCCCCCGCCCGGAGCGGGCGCAGCAGTAGCTTGCGCGCCATGGCGCAGCCACGTTCATTGCTGCTCGTGCCGTTCGCCTTGCTGTGCCTGGCCTGGGCTGGCGCGGCCAGGGCGGATATCTACGCCTTCACCGACGATGCAGGCACACCGCACTTCAGCAATGCGCCGGCCGATCCGCGCTATACCCTGCTGCTGCGCACGGAGCCCGACACCCCACCTGGGCCGCGCGGCAAGAGCCGGAGCGTACGCCGCAGTATCAATGGTGTCCTGTATTCGAGCGAGATCAGTCGTGCGGCATCGGCCTACCGGCTCGAGTCCGCGCTTCTACATGCCGTGATCACGGCTGAATCCGGCTACGATCCACGCGCTGTGTCCGGCAAGGGGGCAATGGGACTGATGCAGTTGATGCCGGAAACGGCAAGGCGCTACGGCGCGGTCGATCCTTTCGATCCGGAGCAGAACATCCGGGCCGGGGCGCAATATCTGCGCGACCTGCTTGCGCTGTTCGGCAGCGACACGCGCCTTGCGCTCGCGGCCTACAACGCGGGCGAGAACAACGTGATCAAATACGGGAATCATATTCCTCCCTTCCGGGAAACGATTGCCTACGTACCCCGGGTGATCGGGTATTACCGGGAATACAAGCGCGCCTTTCCCAGGCGCTCTTGATGGGCTCCTGGTTGTAGCGGCCTGCAATCCATCAGATTCGGCCAACATTATCTGCAACTGAATGAACCTAAAAACCTCAGTTGAACGATACAAACCCTTCGATACGCCCGCTGCGCGTGCTACTCAGGGCGAACGGTCTTTCACCAAATTGGTGACCACCCCGTTCGTGCTGAGTAGCGCGGTTTCTTGCGCGTATCGAAGCATGAGCGGGGTGCAACTGAGTTTTCTAGGATGAATCGTCCGAAAAAACCATTGATTTACTTATTGATGAGGAGGCCAAACAGCGAGCATAGACAGGAGTAAACGCTCGGCCCGCTTCCGGTTAACTGGCCGCTCTCGCCCTGATGGAAGACGCCGCCTCGGCAAGAATCACGTTCTGCCACAAAACTGCAACATTTCCCAGCGATAATTACCACTGACCGGCCAGTCTCTCTCCTCTCCCCACCCTTCTGACTGGCCGGTTTTTTTTCTGCGCGGGCTGCCCATGACCCTGAACGAACCGCCTAATCCAGACCTGCAGCAACCCAGGGGATTTTACTTGCGCGGCATGGAGTTGCGCTTCGCCCTGGTATTCCTGCTGCTCTTCTTCGTGCTCCAATACGGCTACTCCGCCAGCCGCGGCTCCGCAGTCGAGCACGCTGTCATCGATATCGCCACGGTGCGCCCCAGCGCCGCCGCCATCAACCTCATCGCGCCGGAAGCAGGCGCACGGGCCAGCGGGAATCGCATCGTTTCGCCTCACGGATCGCTCTCCGTGCTCAACGGCTGCGAAGGCACCGAAACCGTGTTCCTGCTGCTGGCCGCCATCGCCGCCTTCAAGGCGACCTGGCGGCACAAGCTCAAGGGCGCGCTCTTGGGCACGCTGATCGTCTACGGGATGAATCAAGGCCGCATTGTCGCCCTGTTCTTCGCCGCCCAGCATGACCGCAAGTGGTTCGACCTGCTGCATGGCATCATCGCACCGACACTGATCATCGTGCTGAGTTACCTGTTCTTCCTGTGGTGGGCAAGCCAAAGCGCGTCCGGCGGCAGTGAACAAACCAGCGCAGTTTAAGTTCGCAGCGCTGTTCCTGGCGGCCTACCTGGCGCTGCTCGGCCTGTCGCTGCAATTCGGCCGGTACTACGTCGAATTATTGCTGCCCCTCTACCGCTGGGAAATCGGCGGGCTCTCCCCGGGTTACCACATCAATAGCCTGGCGCTGGCCGACAACCGCGGCGAAGCGGTCGTAGCCCTGACCCTGGGCCTGGTTCGCGATATCGTCGTCGCCGGACATCTCTTGCCGTCCGGCGGCAGCATCTCCAGTTCCACCCTGGCGGGGCACGCGCTGCAACATCCGCTGCTGATGCTGAGCCTGCTCGCGGCTTGGCCGGCGGCAGGCATCTCCCGTCGCATTGCGCTGCTGGCCATTGCCGTGCCGTTCCTGCTGCTGGTGGAAATGCTCGACGTACCCCTGGTGCTGCTGGGCAGCATCGAGGATTTGATCCTCGCCAACGTCGCCCCCGGCACGACCGCCTTCCTGGTTGTGTGGATGGACTTCCTGAACGGGGGAGGGCGGCTTGCGCTCTCCATTGCCGCAGCGCTCGCGGCTGTCGGCTTTGGCCGCATGCTTGCGGCACTGCCGGGGCGCGTTCGGGACGCTGATTAGTCCGAACGGCCTATTATTTTCCCGGTTTGCGGAATCATATTGAGGCTCTTTTGAAAAACGAGTGGGTTAAGCGGCATGAGGGTTGAGCCTGTGGAAATTGAGCTTGCCGGCGATGAGGAAGATCACCGTGCGCATTGTATTGATGTTGGCATAGCCACGGGCGCCGCGCTCATTAGGGCTGGTGGCGCTGATTTTCCTGGGCGTCTTCACGCTACTGCAATGGTGCTGGGGCGAAGCGCGCGACACCTGGGTCGAACGGCTGGTCATCCATGAAGCCACCGTCAAACCTGCTGCCGCACTCATCCGCCTGATCTCTCCGCACATCCCGGCCACTCCCGTCAGCGCCAGCATCAAAGCGCCGGGCGGCGGACTCAATATCCTGAACGGTTGTGAAGGGGCCGAAGTCATGTTCCTGCTGGCAGCGGCCTTCGCCGCGCTGCGCCTGGCCCTCGTCTTCATGCTCAACCAGGGCCGCATCCTCGCGCTGTTCTACGCCTACCGCGCCGAGCGCGGGTTATTCGACGCGCTTCACACGCTGGCCCTGCAGTCGCTGCTGATCGCGCTGCTCACCCTCTATGTCCATGTCTTCCTGCACCGCTGCCACCACGTGGCCTGAGCCGGCCCGCTTCGCGCTTGGCCTGTTGCTGGCATTCGGCCTCAGCCTGGGCGCTGCCTGGCTGTGGGGGCAGGCACTGGTGGAGGCGACGCTGCCGCTTGCCCGTCCAATCCTCCTCTGGCTGGACGACAGCTTCACCGTGCTCGCGCTCGGCATCGACCACACCCACCAGGACACGGTGATCCGGCTGCGCGTCAATCTCATCAAGATAGTCATCGTTGGCGGGCAGGTAACCTTTCCCGATGCGCGTGGCCGGCTGGAAGTGACGACCACCGTGGGCGCCATGCTCCAGCCGCTGGTGATTGACACCCCGCGAAGAGTTGTCATCTTCCCTGAATAAGCTCGTTGCAGGGCCTAAATTCGCGAATGGTCGATCAAGGCTATGACGGTATGATTACAGGGAAGAAGTGGTCATGGCCCGAATGGCTCACAAAACCGCGTTGTTCTACTCGACTGTTTGTCATGTTCGGCGTTTATGCTTCGTCCCGTAGTCTGCGTCCGTCTATTGCGGGCTTTCGATTCTTAAAGGGGGAATCATGATTCGTCGTGCTGTGCTGATTGGCACCGCTGTATTCGTGGCGGCCGCTTCCCATGTTTGCGCTGGACCCATAGAGAATGCGCAGGCCGGTCGTTCGTCGCTCAGGCGAGTTATGCCGTCGATTCGGCCAGGTACGCGTCGATGGAGCCGCTCGGGTTGGCTGTTCGCCATCCTGGTCGCCGCACTACCCCAAATAGCGCAAGCCGGTGCCTACGCCAGCGCCAATCAGCGCGCCGCGCAATGGCTGGAGAGCCAGCAAGCCGTCAGCGACGGCAGTTGGCGCGACAGCTCGGAGGCGCGCACCTTCCTGCAAACCAGCGAAGCGGTACTGGCCCTGCATCAGGCCAACCGTCGTGGTTCGGCCTACTACGCGGGCCAGACCTGGATCGAGAACCACGATCCCAAGAACCTCGATGCCCGCGCGCGGCGCCTGCTCGTGCTGCGCGCCACCCAGTCCAGCGCTCAGCAGGACATCGACGCCTTGCTGGCCGCCGTGTCTACCCCTGCCACGGGTCAGTCCGGCTGGGGCCTGGCCAAGCGCTACCGCGCTTCGCCGCTGGACACCGCCCTGGCGCTGGACGCGCTGCGCACCGTGGGCGCCACCTTCTCCAGCAGCCAGGCCATTGCCTACCTGAAAGCCACTCAGCTCACCCCGGCGGGGGATCAAGGCTGGCCCACCGCGGCAGGCAGCACGACTGACGTCTACACCACCGCGCGCGTCGTTCAGGCACTGGCGGCCTACAAGGACGCCGACGCCACGCTCACCACGCCGCTGGCCAACGCCGTCGCCACGCTCAAAGCCAAGGTCACGACCTCTTCTGCGCCGCACGTGCGCGCAGCGACCGCCCTGGCCTACCTGCGCATGGATACCAACTCCAGCGATGCCAAGACGCTGCTCGATTCCTTGACTGCCCTTCAGCGCGCCGACGGCGGCTTCGATGCGGGCGTGTTCGCCACCGGCCTGATCGCGCAAGCCTTCTCGGCCGCTGAAGGGGCCGATGCCACCGCCAGCCGCGAGCGCGTCGACGTGACCGACGCCGCCTTGCGCACCGCCATCAACGAAGCGCTGGGGCGCGGTGCTATGGATCAGCTCAACCGGGGCGAGCTGTCGCAGCTGACCACGCTGGACATCTCCAACCGGGGCGTGACCAGTCTCAACGGCCTGCAATACGCCACCAACCTCACCAGCTTGTACGCAGCCAACAACGCCATCAGCGACACCAGCCCGATTGCCGGGCTCACCAACCTGACCACCACGGATTTGAACGGCAACCCCTGCACGGGCTGCAGCACGCAGGTGGCTTCCAGCGACAGCGACGTGCCTCTCCCTCTGTGGGCGTTGGGCATGCTCGGTGCCGCCCTGATGGGCGCGGTCAGTCGCGCAGGCCGCCGTGGCCATACCGACGCATAATAGACAAGGGAGTCCCAGCATGAAACACCATCCCCATCCGACTCTGGCCACCTTGCTGGCCTTGGTCAGTCTGTCGGTGCTGCCAGCGCAAGCCACCGAACGCACGCCGCAGGCCCCGACTGCTGCCGCCAGCGAGGCTGCCCCGCGCACCCTGAGCCCGGCCCAACTCGGTGCCATTCGCGGCATCAGCCGCAACGTGCTGGCCGCCAAGAAAAGCGGCAGCGAAGACAGCGCCGATGCCGCCCAACTGGCCAGCCTGCGCGCCAGCCTGGATGCGCTGATCGCCGCCGACCTCGACCCCAGGAACCGCACCCCCATCACCGTGCAGGGCCAGGAAAGCGGCGAGCAGCGCAGCGTGCGCGAGAAGGTTGCCCGCCTGCGCGAGTCGTCCCGGGCAGACGCCCGCGCCGTAGCCGCGCAACTGCGCAGCCGGGGTGAACTCAAGGCCGCCCATGCACGCAGCCAGCCTGGGCAGGACACCCGCTCGGCGGGCCTGCCCATCGGCGAGCAGCGCGCCCGCCTGTTCGAGCGCTGGGCGCAGAAACTCGATGCCGCATTGGCCGAGGGCAACGAGGATCGGACGGCGCAATTGCGCGAGCTGCGCGACCAGCTTCACGCCACCAAGGGCAGCGTCAACGAAGCCCCGCTCACCCACCGCACCCCCACGCTGCAAGCCATGCCTGCGGGCTTCGTGCCGCCCAAGAACGACGGCGCGGCCAAGGAATAAGGGAGATGAAGATGCCTGCCCACCCCATCCAGACCTTGCGCCGCGCGCTGGCCTCGATCGCCTGCCTGAGCCTGCTGGCCGTGAGCCTGAACGCCCAAGCCCAGGTCGTCACCGAGTCGCCCGAGATCGTCTACAGCGGAGCCGACGCGCAACTGCTGCGCGACAAGGCCACCCAGCTCGGCACGGCGGTCGCCATCTACGAGTACGTCCACAACACCATCGAGCACTCGCCCTACCACGGCTCGCGCTCCGGCTCGGTCAACACCTTCCTCGGCCAACGCGGCAGCGACGTGGACATCGCCACCGCCTTGATCGCCATGCTGCGCTCGCAAAACATCCCGGCGCGCTACGCCGTGGGCACGGTGCGCGTCCCGGCCGCGCAACTGACCAACTGGCTGGGCATCCCGCAGCTCGATACCGCCGTCGAGGCGCTCAAGTCCCAGGGCATTCAGGGTGTCACGCTGGCGGCGGATCGCAGCACAGTGGACTTCGAGCACGCCTGGGCCGAAGCCTTCGTGCCCTTCGACCAGTACCGCGGCATCAACACCGTGAACCCCGCCGTCGATTGCAGCCAGAGCGTCAACGCTTCTCTCTGCACCTGGGTGGCGCTGGACGCAAGCTTCAAACAGAAGACCTACAACGGCCTGAATCTCGACCCCTACAACGCGGTCGCCTTCGACTACCCCGCCTATTACAATGCCATCAAGAACAACGATGCCGCGCTGCGCGACAAGAACCCGCTCGCCATCCTGGAAGACCAGATCGGCAGCTGGCTGCGCACCAATCACGCGGGCAAGACGCTGGAAGACGTGGAGGATGCGGGCCGGATCAATGAGCTGCGCGAGGGGCTCTTGCCCGCCTCGCTGCCATATCAGGTCATCGGCAATGCCCGCCGCTACGACACGGTGGCCTTGCACGATGCCGCGGTGCCGGGCAGCGAGCCCAAGAAGTGGGGCAAGACAGTACGCGTCGGCGTGAAATTCGTGACAGGCGGCCTCACGATTCAAGCGGGCGGCACGCCGATTCTGTTGGCCGAAGTCAACACCAAGCGCCTGACCATGACGACAGAATTCGTTGCTCCGGGCAATGTGCCCAATATGGTCGTGCGCTTGGGCGGCACTGAAATCTCGCGCCCGATTTCTGGCAACGGGACGATCTCCGGTTTTACGCCCACGATTGGCTATCCCTTTACGCTCACAGTCTCGATGGACGGCGCGCCGGGGGCGTCTACCGGCGATGCCGATCGCACCATCAGCGCAGAATATTCGGCGATCATCGGTGGCTACTACCTCGTGGCCACCGGCGGCGAGTCGTCCAACTGGTCGCAGGTGCACCGCGCAGCCGACCAGCTCCTTGCCTCCAACGACCAGTACAAGATCGTCTTCAACCCTGGTGAAGCCGGGTGTCTGGCCGACGGCACCAACTGCACCCCCTATGTGGATGCCAATGCCAACGGCTGGGACGCCAGCGACACCAAACTCCTGGAGGACAAACCCGCCCTGGACGCACTGAGCGGCGGCCTGCTCTACGTCGGCGCCACCCAGTACTACGCCAAGCTGCGCGAACAGTTCGAGCGTACCGACCGGCTGATGAAGGCCAAGACGCCGGTCATCGGCTTCCTCGGCGTGGTCAGCTCGGTCTACGAGGCCGAGTACATCGACGGCACCGCCTTCTCCATCCTGCCCGGAGGCCTACTGATCGACATGAAGGGCATCACCATCGGCGGCGCCTACCGCACCAACGAGGCTGCTGTCAGCTACTCGAACCGCCAGTTCGAGTTCCTCGGCCACATCACCTCCTCGCTGGAGCACGAAACCTGGCAGGAACTGACCGGCTACGACGCGGTATCCACGGTGCGCGGCATCCAGATGGCGCTGGGCAATGGCGCCAGCCTGGTGAGCGTCAAGCGCGATGCCGGCACCAACACCGTGCCCGCCTTCATCAGCTCGGTGGGCTTCGGCGTCTCGGCGCAAACTCCCTTCGCCATCGCCCAGCGCGATGTGTACGGCACGCGTCCGACCACCTGGTCGCACACCACCACCACGGCCACGGATGGCTTCGACGTGCTCAAGAAGGCCCCCACCAGCAGCGCCGACACGCGCCTGGCCACACTCTCCTATTACAACGACTACTGGCACGGCAACATCGGCTGCTTCGACGACATCGAGAACCAGTTGAACAGCCTGCGCGCCACCTACGGCGGTTCGGCCGCGCTCAACGCGGCCACCGTCTGCGGCGTGTCCTGGGCCAGCGGCACCACCATCGACCAGGCCATCGCCAAAATGCAGACCGGCTACGCCAGCTACCGGGGCGGCTCGAATGCGGCCTTCTTCAACTACCTCGACGTGTTGCAGGGCTTCACCAGCACCGACTTCGCCTACCGCAGCAAGGCACTGGCCGCCAGCGCCTACTCGACCAGCTTCGTGGCGGGCATCCGCAACGACTTGCAGTTGCGCGACACGGCGCAGTCCTGGGTGGAATACACGCTGCCCTCGACCCTGGTCACCGGGGCGACTTACCGCTTCGAGGTGGATATCCGCAAGGGCTACACCGCGTCCGACAACCGCCTGTCCTCGCTGTCCTTCGAGATCGCCAACCGCAGCCTGACGGCGGGCGGCGGCTACGTGGGCCTCCCCAGCGCCGCGCCTGCCGCCACCCAGGCCGCCACACAGAACACCAAGCAAGGGAACTGACATCATGCGCCGATCCACTCATCCGACTGCCGCACCCACAGCGTCTTTACCCTTCCTGGTGCGCCACCGCCGCCGCCTCGCGGCCCTCACGCTGGCCTGCTTCACGCTGACCAGCGTCGGCCCCGCGCTGGCGGGCGGCTACGTCGACGGCAACGTCGTCCTCAACCCCGCCAAGGCCATCAACACTGGCGCGGTGTCGGTCACGCCCACCTTCAACAACGACCAGTTCAACGACCAACTGCTGGTCGGCACCGTCAACAACGACCCGGTACGCACCCCCAGCACCGCCGACCCGGTGTCCACCGTCTCGGGCAACAACTACCACGACGAAACCGACTTCGTGATCCGGGGCCGCAACGGCCTGAACACCGTCTTCACCCGCACCTACAACAGCGCGCCATCGGCCACCAAGGTGGACCGGGGCCTGGGCTACGGCTGGACCCACAGCTACATGATGCAATTGCGCTCCAACGACTTCGGCGACTGCCCCAACTGCACCAGCGCGCAAAAGCCAGAGAACGGCAACAGCAAGACCAGCTCGATCACCTATACCGACGAGCGCGGCGGCGAGCAGAACTTCCTGGTCAACGAGACCACCTATGCCGTCACCGCACCCAAGGGCGTGTACGACACCCTGACGCTCGACAGCCCCAGTGCCGGCCAGCACACGCTGACGTTCAGGAACGGCGTCAAGTACATCTTCGAAGTCGTGAGCGGCAGCCTCAATACCACGCCCAACGTCACGGCCCGCCTCAAATACATCGACAACGCCTGGGGCGACCGCCTCACGCTCGCCTACGACGCCAGCGGCCGTCTCTCGACCATCACCGACAACCTCGGCATCGCCGGCCGCACCGGGCTCACCTTCACCTACGACGCCAACGGGCGGCTCAAGGACGTGACCGACTGGACGGCGCGTACCTGGAGCTTCGCCTACGACGCCTCGGGCAACCTGCAAACCCGCACCAATCCCCTGAACGAGGCGCTCACCTACGCCTACGACGCCCCGCGTCACCTGCTCACCGAAGTCGTCCAGCCCCTTGCCCGCGATGGCCAAGCGGTCAAGACTGTCTTCAGGTACTACCAGAACGGCCGCGCCTTCCAGCAGACCAACAGTTTCGGTCACGGCGACACCCTCGACTACGACCTCTACCGCAAGTCCACCCGCGTCACCGACGCGCGCGGCGGCGTGCGCGAATACTTCTACGACGACAACGGCCGCATGACCCAGCTCAAGGAGCCCGACGGCGGCGTGCTGCTGTTCGAGAACCAGAACGACGCCATCCGCAGCAAGAAATACGATGCGCAGGGCTACGCCACCACCTACAGCTACCGCGCCGACATGGCCTTCACCGGCGCCAGCGACGCCAGCGGCAACGTCACCCGCGAACAGGATGCCCTGAACCGCACAGTAGACATGACCTACGGCCCGCTCGATCAGGTCGCCACGACGAAAGACAAGCGCGGCACCACCAGCACCACCACATTCGGCGCAGCCGTCAGTGGCTGCGACTACACCAACCGCCCCCAGGAAACGCGTATCAGCGCCCTCAGCGGCTCTACCAACGTCCTGCTCGCCAGCCAGTGCTGGAACAGCGACGCCACCCTCAACACCAGCCGCGCCTGGCTCGACGCCACCCGTTACCGCGAAACCCGCCTGAGCTACACCGACAACGGCCTCAACGTCAGCCAGCAACAGACCGTCGGCCAGCCCGCAGGCGCCACGATCACCCAGACCTACACCTACGACACCCTCGGTCGCAAGAAAACCGAGACCCTCAAGCGCCGCGCCAGCCCCGCCGACGCCACCCTGATCGACCTCACCACCAGCTACGACTACGACGCCCTCGACCGCGTCGTCAAGATGACGGACGCTCTCGGCAACGAAGTCCTCAACAGCTACGACGCCAACGGGCAGCTCTGGAAAATCACGCATCGCTACAAAAAGCCCGACGCCACCTTCGACGTGCGCGACATCGTCACCCGCAGCTTCGACGCCGCCGACCGCGTCAAGACCGAGACCGATGCCGAAGGCAATGTCACCAGCTTTCAGTACAACGAAGCTGGCAACGTGATTGCGGTGACCGACCCCGAGTCCCACACCACCCGCTTCGAATACGACCCCATGAACCGCAGGACGGCGGTGATCGACGCCACCGGCTACCGCACCGAGACCAAGTACAGCCTGCGCGGCGACATCGTCGCGGTGACCAACGCCAACGACGAGACGGTGAAGTTCGAAATCGACGCCCTGGGCAGAAAGACCGCCGCCATCGACCCGAAGGGCTACCGCAGCGAATTCAGCTACGACGAAAACGGCAACCTCGTCTGCACCCTCGACGCCAACGCCCAGGCCGGCCTGCAGCCGAAGAACGCGCAGACCCCGGCCTGCACCGAGACCCGGCAGTACGACGAACTCAACCGCATCACCAGGATCATCGACGCCGACAACGGCGAGACCGACTTCGCCTATGACTATCCGGGCAATCGCCTCTCCGTCAAGGACGCCGAACTCAAAACCTGGCGCTTTGCCTACGACGACCTGGGGCGGCTCGCGAGCGAGACCGACCACGCGGGCAAGACCATCAGCTACCAGCCCGACGAAGCCGGCAACATCTGGGAAAAGACCAACCGCCTGGGCGAAGTCACCCGGTTCACCTACGACAAAGCCAACCGCGCCACCAGAGTCGATTACCTCAAAGACGGCACGGCCGAGACCTTCGGCCATGACCCCGCCGGCAACCGCAACGCCGCCGCCAACGGCACGGTCAGCTACGCCTTCACCTGGGACCGCCTCAACCGCCTGATCCAGAAGACCGACGGCCGCGGCAAGAACCTCGCCTTCACCTTCGACAAAGCCGGCAACATCCTCACCAAGACCACCTACCAGGGCAGCACCACCAGCTACGTCTACAACGCCGCCAACCGGCTGGTGATGCTGAGGAACCCCGACTACACCCAGGTCGACTACCAGTACGACCCGGCAGGGCGATTGCTGTCGAGAGTCACGGCCAACGGCGCGCGGATGACGCAGAGCTTTGACGCCAACGGCTGGATGACGCGGCTCGACCAGTACGACGCCGCCAACAGTCTCGTCTCCAGCACCAGCTACACGCGCGATCGAACCGGCAACATCACCCAGACGACCGATGCGGGCGGCACGACGACCTACACCCTCGATGCCCTGTACCGCCTCACCCAGGCAGACTACCCCGGCACGGCCAACGACGAACTCTTCAGCTACGACAAGGCGGACAACCGCAAGACCGCGACGAAGGGCAGCCTGACGGCCAATGCCGGCACCCTCTACTACAACTACACCGCAGGCACCAACCGGCTGCTGGACATCCGCATCGGATCAGCAGCAGGCGCGGTCGAATCCAGTTTCACCCATGACTTCGAAGGCAGGCTCACCGGCCAGACCGGCACAGGCGCCAAGACCCTGACCTGGGATGCCAAGGGCAGGGTCAAGACGCTGGGCAGCGAGACCTACGCCTACGACCCCACCGACCACCGCATCCAGAGAAGCGGTGGCGCGCTCGGCAGCCTCGACTACTTCCTCGAAGGCGAACACCTGGAGTCGGTGTACTCGGGGGCGAATCTGTACGCCAAATACTTCCGGGGATCGAGCACCGACGAACTGGTGGCCGGTTACCTCTTCGACACCGACTCAAAGCTCAAGCCCTTCCTGTTCCATCATGATCAGGTCAACAGCATCGGTGCGGTGAGCGGGCACAACGGGGGCACCCTCCAGTCCACCACCTACAGCGCATTCGGAGCCACGCAATCCACGGCGGGAACGAGCCCGAACCGGCTGAAGTACACGGGGCGGGAGGATGACGGGACGGGGCTGTATTACTACCGGGCGCGGTACTATGATCCGGGCATCGGACGCTTCATCAGCGAAGACCCGCTCGGGTTCGAAGCCGGGGATGTGAACTTCTATGTCTATGTGGGGAATAACCCGGTCAATGCGAATGATCCGAGTGGGTTGTGTCCATCGTGTGTAGGCATGATTTATGGAGGTATAGCTGGCGGTGTAGGTGGCGTAATTACTGCCGGATTCTCACCTGATCAAACAATCGGGAGCACGTTAAAGAGTTTGGGGCTGGGCGTTCTTGCTGGTGCAACAACCGGGGCTGTAACTCCTTGGCTTTCCTACGGGGCAGGGGCGGCGGCTGCCGCAGTTGGCGTTGCTCGCACGGTTGGCACCGTAGCCGCTACAGCCACAGTGGGCGGTGCTTCCAGTGCGGTTGGTCAGTTTGCAGGTAACGTGGTCACCGGTCAGCCACTTGGCACTAACTTCAGTTGGGGTGCTGTTGCGGGTTCCGCCACCGGGAATGTGCTTGCCTCCGTTCCCGCCAGGATTGCCGGGGGAATAGCCGGAACAACGGTGGGCACCTCTATTCCGTTCGGTTCCCGGTCGCTGACCATCGCGTCGCCGACTGTGCAGAACACGGCAAGCACCTTCCGAGCAATCGCGGAGGGATCCATCGGCGGCGTCTTCGAGGCGGGCGGACAGGCCATCGAATCACAGTATTTCCAGTCCATTCCAAGCTTCACCCAGGGGGCCGCTGGCGGTTTCCTGCTCTACCCCAATAAGGCCAACATCAATATGATGCAGTCGGTTTACAGCAAGTGAACGCGATGTCTGGCTACCTCAGCGGTGTACGGATCAAATGAACGGTACTAAGGAAGGCGCTTCCCTGCCCACGGAGGGAAGAGTCCGCGTCGTGATAGCATGGCTGGCACGGTTGCTCATGCTGGTAGGTAGTGGGCTAGTCGCGGTTTATATGCTCATCCTTCTCGCATTCCTTGCTATTGGGGGCATGGAATTTGTCGCTGATGTTTTGGCTGGGAAAGAGAAGAATGCCCCTATGTACACGAGGATAATTATGGCTTCGCTCATTCTTGGGTTTCCTACGGGAGCTTGGTTCGGTATCAACCTTTGGGCGAAGCTCATGCGCAAGACGGGTTTCATCAGCGACGAGCGAGTGCGCAAGATGAGTAACTACAGCAAGCCTGGCGTGAGTTGAGCGAAGCGATACCCACGGATGAGAACTCTCTTCATTCTTCAAAAACAAAAAGCCACCCGCCTCCGGTACTCCGGCGCGGGTGGCTTCTTTTTAGCCGCTAAAGAAGGCTATAGCTATGTCCATAACAATCCCACAAATGCGAATGATCCGAGTGGGCTGGCAGATTACATCTACAAGCCAGGCAGTCCTACCGCCATGATCGAAAACCAGCTTAAGCCCGGAGCGAACTATTTTGTGGACAATGGCGCGGGAACACGTTATCCGGCAGGCGTGAATGTCGCAAAAAACCTTTCCCAAGGCAAGGGCTTCGACCAATTATGGGGGCCGGAGCAGACCAGATTTACAATCAACCAGGGAATTAGGGATATTGTTGGGCTAGGCGGTCCCGTTTCCTATGGCTCTAATAGTTTGGCTCTAGTATCGAAATCTGATGATGCTCTCATACCCTAACCGCCATCGTCAGCAAGGACGCGGGATTGAGCGATCCACCGGGTGTCCGGTCGATGGCTCGATACCAGCCGAGGTAGCTATCAAGGTATTGCGTGGCCACGCCCTTGAATCGACGCAGCCAGTCCTTGAGGCGGC
>JAPTVL010000275.1 GCA_028065725.1 Betaproteobacteria bacterium | reverse complement strand
CATCAGGATATGCTCGATTGGTGCGGCGGACAGTTCGACCCGACTGCCTTCAATCCCTCCGACACCAACGCCCTCCTCAGCGAAATCAAGTTCTGATTGTCAATGCGGCCTTGGGGCGACGCTTACGGCCTGGTGGCCGTGGGCATCGTTGAAACGCTTGAAATGGTCGATGTCGATCATCGCGATGGTCAGTGGGCGTCCGTGTCGTTCGGCGCGGCTCAGTTCTTCGTCCAAGGTGGTGTCGAGATAGCGGCGGTTGAACACCCCCGTGAGCCCGTCGGTAACCGCGAGGCGCTCTGCGACCGCCAGAAAAGTGCGGGCGATGCGTTCGAGGTAAACCAGGCCAAGCACGCCTAAGAGTACGGCGAGACCGAGTTGTGTGTAGAAGAACGTACTGGTCCAGAACCGGATGCGCTGTGCCGACGCCTGCGCCAAGTTCAGGTCGGCTTCGTGTCGCTGGTGCAATCCGGCATAGTAGTGAGCAAAGGTGGTATCGAAGAGCTCGCGCGAGCGGGCCAGCGCGCGCTCTTCGCTCCCGGTTCCCCGGTTACGGGCTGCCACCACGCCGACCAGCGCTTGTCTGTAGGTGGCAAAGTTCGTCTCCATGTCGCCGGTGTCCGGTGCGTGCGCGGACTCGCCATGAGGCTGGGTCGCCAGCGTGGCAAGGGAGGAGCGCGCGATCTCCTGCTGCCGGGTGAACTCGGTACGGAAGGCGTCGTTACCGGTTTCGGCATAGCCAGTTGCGGCAATCAGCATCAGATGCATCGCCGAGTGGAACCTCTCGGAAGCGTGCATCTGCTCGGTGATGTGCGCGGCGACCACCAGGTGGTCGTACAGCCGGGTGATGCTGTTTCGGTAGGTCAACTGCGACGCAATGAACGCCGTCACCAGTAGCAGGATGCCGAGCGCCCACTTCGTGCGGAAGGATTTCGTGTTCATGACGTTACGCTGTCTCTTGTCTTCGCTACGATCATACCCGTGTCGTGGCCCGGTCGCGACCTGAGATGCTGTTGTCTTCGGATCGATCCCGTCTTTTGAATTACATTGTCCAGTCAACTTTGTAATCTTCGCGCAATCCTTCGGTCAGCATCGTCGGCCGACAATGGCAGCGCTTGATCTGGGTTTCTTCCGAATCAAGCCACACAGATGGTTTGTGTTTGATACATACCTCGATTCTCGGAGAGGGAGGTATCCCATGGTTTTCAACGCTAGGAGAAGGTGATGTCGAAGAAGATGTGGATTGTTGCCGCGGCGCTGTTTGCGGTATTGCTCGGTGGCTGCACCACTGGCGGCGGTGGATATTCCGGGAGCGGCTCCAGCAGCGGATCAAGCGGTGGCCATTCCCACTGAACTTTTCCGGCAGCAAATACGAAATGCTATCCGCCGCTGGCGGATGGCATTTCGCGCTTGGCGCGAGGAAAACGCCAAGGCACACGCCACGGCGAAACCCGCGGCCTGCTGTTCCGCCCCGCCTCCCGGCAGTAATCAAACACGAGAAGGAAAATCGTGAATCCAGAAACCAGCCACCACCATCCCGAGCCGTGGTATCGATCCCGAGGGAGTGTCGTCATTGCCATGATCGCAGTCGTCGTGCTTTTCTTCGTGATTCGTGAGCATTGGGAGCATCTGACAGGAAGATGGGTCTATCTATTGCTTCTGCTGTGCCCGCTGATGCATTTCTTCGGTCACGGTGGGCATGGCGGACATGGCAAGGCGGGAGGGAGCAGTGGGGAAAGTTCGTAGGCGTTTGCGCGTGGCAGGACTGATCGCGGCCTTCAGCCTGCCCAGCCTTTCGGTACAGGCCCAGGGCTGGCAGATACCCAAGCCCAGCCCTGGTCTGGTGCCCAATCCGGCAGTCGGCAAGAAGCTATTCGGAACGCACTGCGCTTCGTGCCACGGCGTTGCGCTGCAAGGGTCGGAAAAGGGGCCGCCGCTCCTGCATCGTATCTATGAGCCGTCGCACCACGCCGACATCGCGTTTCAACTCGCGGTCAAGAACGGCGTGCGCGCCCATCACTGGCAGTTTGGCGACATGGCGCCGGTGCCCCAGGTCACGCCCGATGACGTGGCGCACATAACGGCCCATGTGCGCGCCGAGCAGAGAAAAGCAGGTATTCGCTAAGGCGTAGCCGTGAGCGAAGCGGACTCCCGGCACCGACATGAACACTCGCACCAATGCCCTGCGCCAGGCGCGACAACAAGCCATGGAACCGCCTTGTGCGGCAGCGTACAGACCGAGATTGAACTTGCATCTAAAAGAGACTCTCGCAATTGGCCATACGGACTCCGTCAGTGAGAACCGAGGCCGATGGCGCAAGCCTTGGCGATTGGCAGTCGCCAGGAATGTTGGCATCACGTTATTCAACCCTGAAGGAATACCACTATGAAGACCTCAATACTTGTTGCTGCAATCGTTGGTTCCACCCTGTCGATGCCTATCCTGGCGGCTCAGGACAAAGTCGCACCGGCCAAGCCGGCGATGAGCATGGACATGGGCAAGCAAATGCCCAAGATGCAGGAAAAAATGAAGGCGATGCAGGCGCAGATGGACAAGATCCACAAGACGACGGATCCGGCGGAACGCCAGAAGCTGATGCAGGCGCACATGCAGGCGATGATGGAAAACATGGAGATGATGCGCGGCATGGGTGGCCCGATGATGATGGGTGGAGGCGAGCATGGCGGCATGAAGATGGGCGACAAGAAAGGCGCCATGATGGGGGGCGACATGATGCAGCACCACGAAATGATGGAGAAGCGCATGGACATGATGCAATTGATGATGGAGCAGATGATGCAGCGCGATCAGGCCATGGGGTCGATGCCCGCCAAGTAAAGCGGACATCGATACTGCTCTGGAGCGATGCAGACACGAATCAGCCAACCGACCAGGCGGGTTATGAATACGATAATGACATCCCGCTATATGGCACGGGCAGGTTTATGGTCGGCGCTCGCTTTTGCGTCGAATCTGCTCTGGGAAATCGCCCACGTCAGGCTATTCACACTGTGGGCTTCGGCGGATGGTTTGCGTGTCGCGTGGGCGTTGTTTCATTGCACCCTGAGCGATGTCGTGATCGCACTCGCAATGTTTGCGCTGGCAGTCGTCATGCTCGGAGACAAGGACTGGCCGGTATCGCGTCCATGGGCCGGCGGCGCAATTGTTGTGGCCGGCGCACTGGCCTATACCGCATGGAGTGAGTGGTACAACGTCTATCGCGCCGGCAGCTGGGGCTATACCGTAAGCATGCCGCTGGTTCTTGGCATTGGTCTTTCGCCGCTCTTGCGGTGGCTGGTCTTGCCGCCCGCGATGGTGGTCGCCTATCGAACGCTGGGGCCGGGACTGCTCGGTCGACATGAAACGCAACCCGCAACTCAAGCAAACGATTTCAAGAGAGGTTCGCAATGAAGGCCGAGATGAGTCATTCGCACCATGAGCACGCGCACGTTCACGCACATGCGAGTCCCACGTCTCCGGACGTCGCCGCAGCGTCAAGCGGCACACGTTACACCTGCCCAATGCACCCCGATATCGTGCGCGATGCCCCAGGCAGTTGTCCGAAGTGCGGCATGGCATTGATACCGGTGCTCGACACCCTCCCGCGCGCTGCCGAATATACCTGCCCCATGCATCCCGAGGTTCGCAGTCCGCAGCCCGGTAGTTGCCCAAAATGCGGAATGGCCCTGGTCCCTGTCGCGGGCACTGGTGCATCGGACGACTCGGAATTGCGCGACCTTGCGCGCCGGCTGTGGATCGGTGTTGCGCTGTCAATCCCGCTGGTGGTGCTCGCCATGTCGCCGATGGTCGGGCTGCATGATCTGTTCGGCCTTCAGCCAAGGTTACGCGGCTGGGTCGAGTTCGCGCTGGGCACGCCAGTCGTGCTTTGGGTCGGTTGGCCGATCCTGCACAAATTCTGGCTGTCGCTGGTCCAGCGGTCGCTCAACATGTACACGCTGATCGGACTTGGCGTGGGCTTGGCCTATGTGTTCAGCCTTGCCGCGGTGCTGATGCCCGGCTTGTTTCCGCCGGAATTCCGCGAGCACGACGGTGCCGTCGGAACCTACTTCGAGGCGGCAGCGGTGATCGTGACGCTGGTGATCCTGGGTGACTTCCTGCAATTGCGAGCGATGGGGCAGACCAGCCAAGCGATTCAGCAATTGCTGAAACTCGCACCCAACCTCGCTTGGCGACTGCGTGACGACGGTAGTGAAGAGCAGGTAGCGCTGGAACTGGTCGCCGTCGGCAACCGGCTACGCGTCAAGCCAGGCGAGAAGGTGCCGGTGGACGGCACGGTGCTCGAAGGCAGCAGTCGCATCGACGAATCCATGATCACCGGCGAGCCGGTGCCGGTGGCCAAGGCCACGGGAGACAAGGTCACCGGTGCCACCGTCAACGGTAATGGTTCGTTGCTGATTCGCGCCGAGCGTGTAGGTGCCGATACGCTGCTGGCGCGCATCGTACACATGGTCGCAGAGGCGCAGCGCACGCGCGCACCGATCCAGCGACTTGCCGATGTCATCGCGGCTTGGTTTGTCCAGATTGTCTTGGCTATCGCCGTCGTCACGGCGCTCGTATGGTGGTTTGCCGGTCCGGAGCCGAGGTTGGCCTATGCCTTCCTGAACGCCGTTGCCGTGTTGATCATCGCCTGTCCGTGTGCCGTCGGTCTCGCGACGCCGATCTCGATGACTGTCGCCATGGGCCAAGGCGCACGTGCCGGTATTCTGTTCCGCAATGCCGAGGCGATCGAGCGCATGCGTGACATCGACACCCTAGTGGTCGACAAGACCGGCACGCTGACACTCGGCCATCCCGCGCTGACCGATTTTGTCGTCGATGGCATTCCAGAAGATGAAGCGCTTGCGCTCGTCGCCGGAGTGGAGCAGCTCTCGGAGCATCCGATAGGACTCGCGATCGTCGCGGGCGCCAAGGCGCGCGGCCTTTCGCCGCAGCAAGCCGAGGCATTCGATGCGATCAATGGTCTTGGCGTGCAAGCCGATATCCGTGGCAAGCGCGTACTGGTCGGCAGTTCGGGCTTTCTCAAGCAGCGCGGTGTTGATACGCAGCAGTGGGAGGCACGTGCGGAAGCCTGGCGCGCGGAAGCCAAAACGGTGGTCTTTTTCGCCATCGATGGCGCGGCGGCAGGAATTGCAGCCGTCGCCGATCCGATCAAGGAGAGCACGTCTGAGGCGATTGCGACACTCAAGAGCGCTGGGGTACGCATCGTGATGCTCACCGGCGATTCGCGCAGTACCGCTGAAGCCGTCGCCCGGCAACTCGGCATCGACGAGGCGCTTGCCGAGGTGCTGCCGGAGGACAAGGCGGGTCATGTAAGGCGCTTGCAGGCCGAGGGGCGCAAGGTCGCGATGGCCGGCGATGGCATCAACGATGCGCCTGCACTGGCGCAGGCGGACGTCGGCATCGCCATGGGCACCGGTACCGATGTGGCCATGGAAAGCGCCGGTGTAACGCTGGTCAAGGGCGATCTGCGCGGCATCGCGCGTGCTGCCGTGCTGTCGCGCGCGACGATGCGCAATATCCGTCAGAACCTGGTGTTCGCCTTTGGCTACAACGCGCTTGGCATTCCGGTTGCCGCCGGGGTGCTCTACCCGGCGTTCGGCCTCCTGCTGTCGCCGATCTTTGCCGGCGCCGCGATGGCATTGAGTTCGGTGTCCGTGGTTACCAATGCGCTACGACTGAATCGCGTCAAGCTATGACCGGGATGGCCTGAGCCGCATTGCGCCCACCCGTGGGTAATTCGCCACAAGAGCGCGCAATTCTTGCATACCCTGGACTCGCGGTGCCCCTTGACGCACTGGCGTAGAAATCCTGACATTTTGGTGACATTTTGGTAATCCTGTAGCCATGCTCCCGTCAGGGTCGCAGGACCAGAATTCGCGCTTGGAGATGGCATAAGAGCTGAACCGACAAGACTGGAATGGCATGTTTGGGAGAACCTCCATAACGCGTCGTCAGACCGAATCCGAGCGGGATATGCATTTATCCACGGTAGCGCTCGCGAGCAGGACTGAGTGCGGCACCATGGCTCTGGATAGTGTCGGCCGAATCCGAACTTGCTCTGCGGCGGCAGAGCAGATATTTGGGACAAATCGGGACAATTTGGTGGGGAGACGAGTTTCCGATCTTATCGCGGGCCTTTGCCGTGGAGGAAGCTCTCCAAGCTATGCCGCGCGGTATCTCGTCTACCTCAGCGCAACCAGCGAGTGGCACAGATTCGAGGCGACAGACATGGCCGGACGCCCGTTTGCAGTTGAACTTAACTTGACTCGGACGCAGGCGAGCGGCCAGGAAATGTTTATCCTTGGATTGCGTCGACCGGAAAAGAAAATATGTCCTTAGTCCAGACTCGAATGCGTGTCGCACGCCCCATCGTCACATCGAATTCCCCAGACGCTGACCGGCTTTTCGCGGTGGATAGCACGCCCAGCGGTAGCCAACATCTGCTGGAAGCGGTCTTGCAAGTATGCCGAAAATGGTTGCAACACCTTCCTGCGGATGATCGGCGGCGTGAGAACCTCAATATTACGGAGAGGTTCGTCGAGAATCTCCTTGAATCCGGTGACGAATTTTTAGGTCATGCCATGGCGAATACACGTGCCCTGTTGTGTGTCAATTGCCGCCGGCTCGATGCGGCGCCGGCGAAATGTTCGGAACGGTCACTGGATCGATGCCCGCTGTTGCAGGGGATTGGTGAGTGAATTCTGCATCGTTCAATTTCGAGGGCAGATGCTGTTTGCGCTGCCAGACAGCATAACCGACCAAGCTTGTGTCAACCAGGAGAAGGCGATGAAAACCAAGAGCGAGACAGTGAGCAAGCCTAAGGGTGGTGGAACGGCGAGGCAGACGCGTGAATCGGGAGAACCGGATATGGCGCCGGCCAATGATGCGATGCCCCGCGAGCATTTGATTGCGGTAGCGGCATATTTCCGCGCCGAACAGCGCGGCTTTGCGCCCGGCAACGAGATGTCCGACTGGCTTAAGGAAGCGCTGAACAAGCCACCGCAAAAAACGGCGACGAACTGAAATCGAGACGGAATCGTGACGGAAATGCCATTTTCATTGGATAGTTGGGCTGTTTCGAGTCCAGATGCAGGGTATCCCCCCTCATCCTGGTCATGCCGGGCGCACCTGTCCCGTCAGAGGTCGTCCCCATTTGCTGACGTTCAGCATCGCCAGCATGACGAAGGCCCGGTTCGCATTCTTCGCCAGACCGCGATAACGAACCTTGGCGAAGCCCCACAGGCGCTTCAAAGTCAGGAACGGGTGCTCGACCTTGGATCGCACACTGGACTTGCGCCGGTTGGTTTCCTTGTCTGCTTCCGTCAGCGGGCAGTTCCTGTAGGCGCGTTTGTTGGTGAAGTCCTTCGCCTTCGGCGCAATGTCCTTGAGCCGCTCCCGCTGCTGCTTGCCCCGGTAGGCGCTGTCACCGTAGAAACGGGTTTCCTCGCCATGCAGCAGGTTCGGGACTTCATGGCTGTCATGCACGTTCGCCGCAGTGACGCTGGCGCTATGGACCAGACCGGTCTGGCTGTCCGTCCCAATGTGAAGTTTCATGCCGAAATACCACTGGTTGCCCTTCTTGGTTTGATGCATCTCCGGGTCGCGGCTCTTGTCCTGATTCTTGACGGACGGCGGTGCGGCGATCAGCGTGGCATCCACAATCGTGCCGCCCGACAGCTTCATGCCGTTGGCCAGCAGCAACTCGCCGACCTTGGCGAACAGCGCCGCGCCCAGATCGTGTTCTTCCAGCAGGTGACGAAAGTTGAGCAGCGTCGTCGAATCGGGCGCCCGCTCCCGTCCAAAATCGAATCGGCAGAACTCCCGGAACACGGCGACGTCGTAGAGGGCGTCTTCGCAGGCTTCGTCGCTCAAATTGAACCAGTTGGCCACGCAGTACATCCGCAGCATCCGCTCCACGCCCACCGGCGGTCGCCCATTCCCGGCTTTCGGGTAATGCGGTTCGATCAAGGCGCAGAACTCCGCCCACGGCATCAAGCCCTCCATCCGTGCCAGAAACTCCGCCTTGCGCGTCGTCCGGCCGTGCTTCTCGAATCCCTTCACTGCTGCCAGCGTCATTTGCTTCATCGTCTTGTCCCTTGTGATCACAACTCTTTGTCTGACTCCATGACAAAGAAATCGTTCACAGCGTTTGATACTTATTCAGTGTTTCCCTAACAGTCATCTACAATGAGCGGCCCCGACGTGTGGATTTTGTATGCCGTAAATGGAAGCACTATATGCATATGGCAAGAGTGAATGCGTAAGCCGAATAGAGGCGGTGCAAAGCCGCACAAAAGGAAGAAAAGGGAGCCGCTGTGTCACGACTGACTGACCTGATTGCCCAGGCCAAGGCCAAAGACCCGCAGATGGGAGCCGACCTGGACAGGGAATTCAAGGCGCTCTCCTCGCGCTTGCCTTTCGGGCTCAACTTCGAGCGCCATCGCCCGGAGGCCGTGGAACTACCACAGCGGCCCATCCGCAAGGGCGACAAGGTGCGCGTGCTGCCCGAACGCGGGTCGACGAAGAAGGGCGACCCGCGCCTGTGGCAGGTGACGGCCATCCACAATAAGAGCGGCAGCAAGGTCGCCGACCTCGAACTGCTGGGCGCAGAGGAAGTGCAGTCGCAGACGGCGGCGCTGGACGATCTGGTGGTGGTAGCCGAGTTCCGCGATACGCTTTATCCGGGCTTGGTCAGCACCGGCAAGATACAGCGCGGCGGCGACAAGCCTTTTCACACGGTCATCAACGGTGAGAACTACCACGTCCTTAAGGCGCTGACCTACACGCATCGCGGTAAGGTTGATGCGATCTACATCGATCCGCCCTACAACAGCGGCGCAAAAGACTGGAAGTACAACAATGACTACGTAGAGGGAGATGACCTCTATCGGCACAGCAAATGGCTAGCGATGATGGAGCGAAGGCTTTTGGTGGCGAAGGAGCTGTTAAGCCCTAACGACTCGGTGCTGATTGTCACTATCGACGAAAAGGAATATTTGCGCCTCGGCCTACTCCTGGAGCAGCTATTTCCCGAAGCGCGAATTCAAATGATAAGTTCGTCGATAAATCCAAAAGGATCAGCACGCGGCAAGGAGTTCTATCGCGTTGATGAATACGTATTTTTTCTAGCCTTTGGTCATGCAGTTGTGCAGGATTTCCGTGTTCCTGGCTTGTGCATAACAAAGGCTGAGACAGTGAATGAATCCGAAGGCGATGATGATGAGGCGGAATCTTCAGAAGAGGAAGACATTGAAGATGATGCCCTGCCCGATGTGCGTTGGGCCTCGTTGCTAAGAAGTGGTAAAGGCGCGCAGCGCGAAGAGTCGCATTTAAAGTTCTATCCAATCTACGTCGATGAGAATCGAAAGAAGATTATTGGATGTGGTGACCCGTTGCCCCTCGGAGAGCATCCAATAGACGGGCAGGACGACCCAGCCATTCGCGCATGCTGGCCGATCCGACAAGATGGAAGTGAGGGACGTTGGCAACTCAAGGTAGATTCCTTTAGGGCTCTGCTCAAAGAGGGTTACGTCAGGATCGGTTCCATCGGAGCTCAGAAGATTTCCTTCTATTACCTAATGGAAGGGCAACGCAAGAAGCTAGAAAGTGGCGAACTCATCATAGCCGGGCAGGATGAGTTCGGTGGAATCATCGTTGAATATGCTCACGCTGATGCGATTAGTGGCCGTCCAAAGACCCAGTGGATGGCTACATCGCATAGTGCGACGGACCATGGAACATCCATGCTTCGCAGACTAATTCCGAAAAGGTCATTTCCATTTCCTAAATCAGTCTATGCAGTGGAGGACGCTCTAAGGTTCTTTGTCGGGAACAAGAAGAACTGCATTGTCCTAGATTTCTTTAGCGGCTCAGGAACCACTGCCCACGCTGTGATGCGCCTTAACCGCCAGGACGGAGGCTGTCGCCAGTGCATCTCCGTTACGAACAACGAGGTTGCCGCCGCCGAGCATCTGGAATTGCGCAAGTTGGGCCTACGCCCCGGCGACCCGGACTGGGAGAAATGGGGCATCTGCGATCACATCACCAAGCCGCGTGTTCAGGCAGTCATCACGGGCAAGACTCCGGACGGCAAAGCCATCAAGGGCGATTACAAGTTCACCGACAAGTTTCCGATCGCCGATGGCTTCGAGGAAAACGCCGAGTTCTTCACGCTGACCTACGAAACGCCGGTTTGCGTCAATCACAACCGCGCCTTCGCGCGCATCGCGCCCTTGCTGTGGCTGCGCGCTGGCAGCCGGGGGCGGCGCATCGATAAGCTACCGGAGGCGGGTTGGGAAGTAGCGGATGCCTATGGGCTGTTGACGGAAGTGGATCGCGCGGCGACCTTCATCAAGGCTCTGGGCAAGGCTAAGTACCTGCGCGTGGCCTACATCGTCACCGACGACGATCGCCGCTTTCAGGCCATCGCCCGCCGTCTGCCGCAGGGTGTGGAGCCGGTGCGCCTGTACGAGTCCTATTTGACCAATTTCAGTTTCGCCAGCGGGGAATGACGGATGAAGTTCACGCCAAAGGACTATCAGACAGACGCGGTACGTGATGCGCTGGGCAATCTCAAGAAGGCCCGCAAGCGTTGGCATGAAGACGCGGACAAGCACGCATTTTCCCTGACCGCCGTTACGGGTGCGGGTAAGACGGTCATGGCCGCCGACGCCTTCGAGGCACTCTTTAACGGCAACGACGATTACGAATTCGACGCCGATCCCGGCGCGGTGGTGATCTGGTTCAGCGACGACCCTACCTTGAACGAACAGACCCGTTTCCGGCTGATGGAGGCGTCGGACCGCATCAACCACAATGACCTCGTGGTGGTGGAAAATACCTTCAACCGGCACAAGTTCGAGCCCAAGAAAATCTACTTCCTGAACACACAAAAGCTTGGGAAGAACAGCCTGCTGGTGCGCGGCTTCGAGGGGGACGGCGACGGCGGCATGTTCCCGGAAACCCGGCCCGACATGCGGGCGTACACGATCTGGGACACGATACGCAATACCATCGAAGACCCGGACCTGACCTTGTATCTGGTGCTGGATGAGGCCCATCGCGGCATGGGCAATCCCACCAAGGCGGCGGAAAGCGCCAAGAGCACCATCGTTCAGCGGCTCATCAACGGGGCGGGCGGCGTACCGGGAATTCCGGTGGTGTGGGGCATTTCGGCGACGGTGGATCGATTCAACAAGGCGATGGAAGGTGCGCAGAAGCGCATCACCTTACCCAACGTGGTGGTGGATGCCGCCAAGGTGCAGGAGTCGGGCCTCATAAAGGACACCATCATTCTCGATATTCCCGATGAGGTCGGCGAGTTCGATACCGTGCTGGTGCGCCGCGCCACCGACAAGTTGAAGGACTCGACCGAAGCCTGGGCTGAGTACGCGAAACAGCAGGAAGAAGCGCAGGTCGTGGTTCCATTGATGGTGCTGCAAGTCCCGAATACGCCCGACCCCGACGACATTGGCCGCGCCCTGGACACCATCTACCAGCAATGGCCGGACTTGCCGGGCGGCAGCGTGGCGCATGTGCTCGGCGAGCATACGACGCAACAGTTTGGCAACCGCAACGTGCCGCACATATCGCCGGAGCGGGTGCAGGAGTCGACCTGGGTGCGCGTGCTGATCGCCAAGGATGCCATCAGCACCGGCTGGGACTGCCCGCGCGCCGAGGTGATGGTCTCGTTCCGCAAGGCGGTCGACCGCACGCACATCACCCAGTTGCTGGGCCGCATGGTGCGTTCGCCGCTGGCGCGCCGCATTCCCGGCAACGACCGCCTCAACTCGGTTGATTGCCTGCTGCCGAAGTTCGATGCCAAGACCGTCGGGCAGGTCGTCGACGCCTTGATGAAGGGCGATGACACGATGCCGGCGCCGAGCGGGCGCGTGCTCATCAATCCGGTAGAGATGAAGCCCAACCCGGCAGCGTCGGCGGCGGTTTGGGAAAAGTTCGAGTCCCTGCCCGCGCAGACCCGCCCGCAGCGCGGGGCCAAGCCGGCGAAGCGCCTCACGGCGCTGGCGCATGAGCTTGCCTTCGACGACATTCTGTCCGGCGCGGGCAAGCTGGCCCATGCCGAGATGCACAAGGTGCTGGATGCGGCGCAGGAGAAGTTCAAGGCGCAAATCGAGGCCAAGCGGAGGGCGGTGATGACGGTCGATGGAAAAACCGTCGTGGCCGACATGAGGGGCAAGACCAAGACCTTCGATGAGTTTTTGGAAGACGCCGATATGGCCGTGATCGACGATGCCTACCGGCGCGCGGCGCGTATTTTCAGCCCCGACATTTCCCGCACCTACGTCGACGCCCTCGCATACCGGACGGCCGACCCGGAAGACGCGGACGAATTCGAGGAGGCATTGGTCGACGGGCGCGTTTGCGTTGCGGCGCTCGGACTGGTGACAGATGTACAGCCGTACTTCGACGCCGAAGCGGACAAACTGGCCAAGGAGTGGTTGGCAAAATACGGCCCTGCCATCAAGGGAATTTCCCACGACCGGCAGGAGTCGTATCGGCAGATAAAGGAAATGAGCACCGAGCCGCAGGACGTGGATTTGGTGAAGCCAGAGGCGCGGTTCGAGCCGACCAAGGTGCGCGACAAGGACAGCGAGACGCCCCTTCCGACCTACAAGCGCCATCTGCTTTGCGATGCGCAGGGGGACTATCCCGTGGAACTCAAGTCCTCCTGGGAAATCAAGGTCGTAGAGACCGAGATGAAACGGGACGGGTTCAGCTTTTGGTATCGCAATCCGCAGCAGCCGGGGCAGTCGTCGCTCGGTATTGCTTACCTCGTCGGGGACCAATATGGGATCGTCAGGCCCGACTTCGTTTTCTTTGCCACGCTGCCGGATGGAACCGTGGTTGCCGACATTGTCGATCCGCACGGGCTTTATCTGGCCGATGCCTTGCCCAAGCTTCAGGGGCTTGCCCTATACGCCGAGAAACATGCCAAGGTCTTCCGCCGGATCGAGTCGGTTGCGGAAGCGAAAGGGAAACTGCGCGTTCTCGACTTGACAAGGGAGGACGTGCGCAACGGAATCGCCAACGCAAAGGACGCAACGAGTCTCTTTGAGAGCGGATTGGCGATGGACTATTGACCTAATGGCCGCATTGCCGTGAATGGCTGTTTTGCTTGCGTAGCTGCCGCTCAGCCGCTTCCGCTGCGAAGGTCTGAAAAGGGCACCGATGCGACTGTCGCCTTCCAAGATTCATAGCCGGAAAGCGGTCAGTGCATATCCCCATATACTGAAATTTTCCCGTCGTCACCGAGTGCTTCGCGCCCGGCGACATGACAAATGCACGCGCAATGGCGGCTCATTGATCGGAAACCTGCCCTTCGAGACTCTGGAATGGCGGTCTGGACCTCGGCCATTGCCGACCTTAGACCTCAGGCCAGGTTCGGGCAGCAATGTGCCGGTCACCTGCCGTTTAGATGGAATTCACCACAACTGGCAGCTTCTCGTGCCGGTAAACTCACACAACCGACCCAATCCGGCCAGTCAGCTTTCTCCTAAGCAGCCATTCTGCAGCCGAGAGCCGATATTCGGCTCAGCGATTGCTTGCTGAAAATCTGACAGATACGCAACGCCCCTGAGTGACCAATGAATATTTGAGCAAGCGGACGCTTAACGCGCAGCTTTTCAAGGCAGGCATGGCTCCAAATATGCTTTGGTCGAAAATCCGACTAAGCTGTTTTTACATCGACCACATAAACCAGGTTGCAGCGAGCAGCGCGCCGATACTGGTGGTGACCGCGGCGGTGTGCATGGCGCGTAGTTGCGTCCACAGCAACAGTCCGGTGATCGACAACAGGATCAGACTGCCGGCGATGCTGTCCGACAGCAGCACCCAGAAGGCATTGACGCCGACCGACATGTGCAGGCGGCTCAAGGTGCCGATCGGCGTGGCGTCGGTATGGTCCAACTTGACGAAGCGGTTGCCGGCGAAATATTCCGCTGACACGCCGCGTTGGGGCGTCTGCAGGCTGACGCTCCAGCGTTCCGGCTGCATGACTTCTTGGTCGGCCCAGACGACAGCCTTGGCCGGTTGTTTCTTGACTTGTACAACCTGTTCCGGGGTGAAAATCAGTTCGCGCTGGAGCCAGGCAGAAAGTTCTTCCGGCGTTGCCGGTTTCTGTTCCGGCAACGCCAGTTGCACGGTTTTCTGGACGGTCTTCTCGACCGGAAGCTTCATGATCGCGCGGTGGTTGAGCAGGATTCCGGTGGCGCCGAAGAGCAGGCCGAGGATGGCCCCCCACAGGCCGATATAGAGGTGGATCTTGCGCACCCAGGTAAGAAAGACCGCCCGCCGGCTGCGGCGACGCGGCAATGGATCGGCCAGGATGACGTCCCCGGTGGTGACGCAGGCGTTGGTGCGGTCCATGCTCAATCTGCTCCTTGGCGAGGCGGCACGGCCGGACCGGGGTCGGTGCCCGCGGCTTGGTAAAAACTGTAGGTGAAGTGATTACGCAAGGTGTCGTAGCGCTTGTCTTCGAATACGCCAGGGGTCGGATCGACGTGCAGGACATGGACCACGTAGCGGCCGCGCCAGGGCGTGTTGATGGTCACATTGCCCAGGGCATCCGCCTTGTGCTCCTGGACCCAGGTATTGGGGGCGATCACTTCGACCTTGGCATCCTTTACCGGCCGACCGCGATAGAGCACGGTCAATTGGTTCGGATTACGTCCGGCGACGTCAAGGGTAAGACTGGCCTCAGCTTCGTACCCATGGGGCAGGCCGTGGCGAGAGTAGTAGTTCGATTTGGCCATTCCCAGGCCGTGCTTGCTGAGGTCTCGGATGCCGGCCGATTCCTCGGAAGCGAGCAGGGTCGCTGCCGGGCTGCCGCCGGTCACGGCGAAGTGCTCAGCCGTACGATTCACCGACAACGCGGTGATGCCATTACCTTGCACAGCAAAAACGCGCGGTGCGTTCATGCCGTCGAGGTTGCCCGGACTTTTTTCCCGGAGGTCGGCCTCGGCTTCCCCGTAGCATACGTACGCGCCGGCCTCGTCTGCTTCAAGCCAGAGGTAGTGGGCGCGGGCTGTTCCGGTGGCGAGCAACAGGCCTGCGAGGGCGGCGACCGGAATGATTTTGCGGCAAATTTGCATGGTGGAGTTCTCAGAAAGCGTAACGCACGGTCAGTTGTGCCGAGCGCGGTGCGCCGGGCAAGTTGAGGTTCGGGCTGCTGCCGTGGGCGGAAATGATGTACTTTCGGTCGAACAGATTCATGAGGTTGAGTTGTACGTCGAAGCCCTTGGCCCGGTAATAGGCCATAGTGTCGAAGGTGGTATAGCCCGGCAGGGTGACCGTGTTGCCCGGATTGGCGAAACGCTCGCCGACGTAGTTGAGACCGCCGCCGGCGCCGAAGCCCTGGCCCAGGCTCTTGGTCAGCCATAGGTTGGCGCTCTGCTTCGGCGTCAGGGTCGGACGCTTGCCCTGCACCGGCTGGCCGGCGTCGATGGCGACCGAGGAGACCATTTCGGCATCGAGCCAGGCGTAGCCGGACCAGATCTGCCAGCCGTGGGTGAGGTCGCCGGAGAGGCTCAACTCTGCACCGTTGGTGCGCTGCACGCCGAGCGGCACCAAGGTGTTGGTGGCCGGGTTGGTCGTCTTGACGTTGGTCCGCTCGACCCGGAACAGCGAGGCGGTGGCGGAGGCCATGCCGTCGAGGAAATCGAACTTGGCGCCGACTTCCTGGTTGGTGGTTTCCTCGGGAGCGATCTGGGCGTTGTTGGCGGCCAGCGCGAAGCCTTCGGCCGAGGGCTGGAAGGACTTGCTGTACGAAACGTAGTAGGACTGGCTCAGGTTCGGCTGGAAGACCAGGCCGGCGCGCGGACTCCAGGCCGAGTCGGTGCGCTCGACGTCGCGCTGGCCGGGCCGGCGTTCGCGGGTTTCTTGATCGAAGCGGTCGTAACGTATGCCGACCAGGGCCTTCCAGTGTTCGGACAGGGTGGCGAGATCCTGCACATAGCCGCTGGTCACAGTCATGATGCCCAGGTTATCGGTGGATGGGGCGGTCGTGACGGTCAAGGGCAAGACCGGAAGCACCGGGTTGAACAGCGAGACCGTTGCGACGTTGTTCCGGGTGCGGAATACCTGGTCCTTGTTCTGTTTGCCGATTTCGATGCCGTACAGCAACTGGTGCTGCATTCCAGTCATTGTCACCTTCTGGGTCAGTTCGGTCTGGTTGAAATAGCCATCTTCCTGACGCCGCACGTTGCTGCGGTTGAGGGAAGCGGTGCGTGCCGCTTCGTTGACAGAGCCGACCAACGTGTTGTTGCGGTCGAGGCTGTAGTCGTAGGCGCGGAAGGCGTTGCGGACCGACCATTCGCTGTTGAAGCGGTGGTCCAGGGTGAAACCGAATGCCGATACATCGGCCTGGCTGTAGTCGACGTCACGGGAATTGGCTGCGCCGTAATAGGTGCCGGTAGCAACATCGACCGGCCGGCCGCGGTAGGCCGGGATGCCGAAGTCGGTGACGCGGCGGTCGGAGAGGTATTCTCCCTGGATCAGCAGGCGGGTGTCGTCGCCCAGCTTGATAGCTGCGGAGGGAGCCAGGGCTTCGCGGTTGAGGAACTGCTGGTCGCGATAGCTGTCGGCGCGTTCCACGGCGCCGGTGATGCGGAAGGCGACTGTCTTGTCGCCGAAGGTCTGCGCCAGGTCGAATTCGCCGCGCCGCTGGTTCCAGCTGCCGACCTGCAGCGTTACTTCGTTGCGGTCAATGCCGGGCTTCTTGGTGATGCGGTTGATCAGGCCGCCGGATGAGCCGCGCCCGTAGAGCACGGATGCTGGGCCTTTGACCACTTCGACCTGCTCGATGTTGGACAGGTCGCGGAAATAGAGCGCGTCGTCGCGCAGGCCATCGATGAACTGGTCGCTGATCGCCGAAAAGCTGCGGATAGTTACCTGGTCGCGCTGGCCGTCGCCATGCGAAAGGCCGATGCCGGGGATAGCCCTCATGACGTCCTGCATCGAGCGGGCGCCCTGGTCGCGCAGCACGCTCTGCGGCACGACGTTCACGGTCTGTGGAATGTCGCGCAACGGGGCTTCGATCTTGGTCGCGCTGCTGGCGACGGGCGGGTTGTAGGTCGGCGTCGCTTCTCGTCCCGCCGTAACTGTCATGGCGGGCAGTTCGGTCGCCGTATTCCCGTCCGAACCCGCGCTGGAGGCAGCCGGTTCAGCATAGGAAGCGTAGGGGCTAAGCCCAAGGGAGAGACCGATCGCCAGGGCGAGGGGAGTTTTGCGTAGCACAGCGTGTTCCTTTCGTGTTGAAGCACGGGCTGGCGACGGCTGGCTTGTGCGATGACTTTATTTTTGGGAGCCGCGGAGCTTCGCGGCTAAAGAAATCGCAAGTGTAAAGAAAGTGTATCTAGATGTAAATGATAACGACTCGCATTCTTGTCTATTCATGTCCGAGCATTGAAAGCAATTGAGAATGAGAAGATTGCGGCTTATATGCATATTGTCGACTGAATCGGACCGCTGTTCGAACGGCGGCTTTGGCCGAGTACGTTGAATTGATCTTCCGGCAGCTTCCGAAGTACAGCAGTCGTTCAGATGGCGGCTATCCCAAACGGTTGATGACCGGTCAGGGCACGAAGCCGACACAACCCAGATGTAGAAGCTGCCATTCACCGTTTCAAAATACCAATGGCCGGTCTGTAATCAGAACCGGCCATTTTTCATCGAGGTCGCCACCGGCCGCTTTGGCCGACGTCCGGACCGCCACCCCCGAATCTCGAACGACAGGAATGCATTCAGTAAGCCGTCAAAGCGTTTGTGCATCGGTCATGTGACTACACCGGGCGCGATGCCGCCGTCGCGTATGGACGCAATCCATCGCCATGTATCGTTATCCGGATTAACTACCAACCACCGGCAGCTCATCCCACCGCGTCGTCCACCTTGACGACATTCGTTCCCGTTTCATTGACCACGTTTTCGCAGTCCCTTCCGCTGCCGAGCGTATCGTCCCCCGGCCCCAGGCGCGATTGATGCGATCGACAACTTTCATCAAGGCATCGTTGTTCCTGGTGCTTGAAAACAGGTCCTGCTGCCGGATCCCCGCCGGCACCAGGTCCATCAGCATGATGCCGGCCTTCTGGTACTCGAAGCCGGGCCGGTAGATACGCCTCAGTCCCCATAGTGCCGCCTGGGTGAGGCGCAGGGTATCGTCAGAGGGGGTCGGCAGCGGGATGGTCAAGGTTTTCGAATACTGGGGCGCGTTATCGCGAAACGGGCTGGTCCGGATGAACACCTGGACCATGCCGGCGACGGATCCCTGGTGGCGCAACTTTGCTGCTGCGATGGCGATATAGCTGGCAACGGCCTCCTGAAGGCTGTCGAGATCGGTCAAATACTTCCCGAACGATCGTGACGACATGATCTGCTGTTTCGCCGGCGCGACGTCTTCGAGGCCGATGCAGGACTCGCCATTGAGCTCGGCCACGATCCGCTCCATGGTCACAGAAAACTCCCGGCGCAGAACCTTGGCGTCTGCCGTGCGCAGCGCTTCCACGGTATCGACCCCGCGCGCAATGAGCTGCTGGGACAGCTGGCGCCCGATACCCCAGATTTCACCGACCTCGATCGTCGAGAACAGGACGGATTTGTCGGTATAGGAAAGTCGCCCGAAATCACAGACGCTGTCCGCGCCGGCGAAGCCCTTCTTTGCGCAGTGATTTGCGAGCTTGGCCAGGGTCTTCGTTTTCGCGATGCCGACGCAGACGGGGATTCCGACCCATTGGCGCACCTGGCGCCGCATGGCCTGGGCATGAGCAATCAGATCGACATGGGCAAAACCGTCGAGGCCGAGAAAGCATTCGTCGATCGAATAGATTTCCTGGTCCGGCGAATACTGGGCCAGTACCGACATCATCCGGTTGCTCATGTCCCCGTACAGGGCGTAATTCGAGGAGAGGGCGATGATGCCGTGCTTCTTCGCCAAGTCCTTCAGCTGGAACCAGGGAGCACCCATCTTGACACCGAGCGCCTTGGCTTCGTTGCTGCGGGCGACGGCGCAGCCATCGTTGTTGCTGAGCACGATGACAGGCCTGCCTTCCAGCGTCGGGTTGAAGACGCGCTCACAACTCACATAGAAGTTGTTGCCATCAATCAGTGCGATCGGCACGTCAAACTTTGTGAATGGCCCAGCGCACCACACCCCAGACCGACAGCGCCTGATCCTCCGTCACCAGGATGTCGCCATGGCCAGCGCCGGCGGATCTCAGCAGAACGCCCTCGGGAATGCGACACAGCTGCTTCACCGCGAAGGTGCCATCGATCACGGCAATGATGATCTGGCGGTCGTTTGGCGCTTGAGCACGATCGACCACCAGAAGGTCGCCGTCGTGGATTCCGAAACCGGTCATCGAGCTTCCTGTCACCCGGACGAAGAATGTCGCCTCCTGGTGCTCGATCAGGTACTCGTCCAGGCTCAGACTGTCCTCGGTGAAGTCCGTTGCAGGCGAAGGGAAGCCGGCCGGCACCGGGGTCGACAGCAGGGGATAGCGGGGGAGGTGACGGTGTTCGGCGCGCATACTGTATAGAATCACAGTATGCGGTTGACGGGAGCCTCCTGTCAACGATTCCGGATCGTGACCTTGACTATGGCGTGCTCAGTCATCGCTTGCTCCAAGCAAGGTTCGCCTGCGCCGGGCTTTTCCTTTTGGCAGCAACGGCTCAGCGATCTTCCGGATCGCGGCAATGTCGTCGGCGGACAGCGGACCGTCATCGGCCGGGTAGCCGGCATTGACTAACGGGCGGGCGTCGGGCTCATACCCTACAAGCTTTTCTTCCTCCCCATCGGCCACCTCACGACCCGCGGCTAGTTCGTTTGCCTCCGCCTTCCGAGGCCCATCTTGGACAACCTCAGAGATTCTCTCGAGAGGAACATCGACACCATGCTTGCGCTTCATTTTGCACCCTCCACATCACTTTCGGTCTGCTCCATTCGTGTCTGCCGCGTTGTGACTTTGCTCATCCGTTTAGTCCGCCCGTCATTCGCCGGTAATCGTCCGGGCTGCCCGGCGTGGCTGACGGCGCCAGTCCCAGGGCGGCGTCGGATCCTTGTCCTGCCAAAGCCCCATTCGCTGTTGGCGCGCTCCGCTTTCCGCCGCCTCATAGCGGACCCGATCCTCAGGCATTTGTTCCCGGGCATATGCGCGGTACCACCAGGCCAGACCGGCCTGCACCTGAAGCAGGCCGACATCGCGCGATTTTGGACAGTCCGCCGCGGCGCACTCCGACGCTGCCACCAATACCTTGGCCACGATGCGACCGTAACGGTCCCGTTTGTTGCCGACCACCTCAACCTCGCGATTGAAGACCGTCGACGACAAGCCCGCCTTGGATCTCTGCCCAAACGGCTGTGCCTTCTCCGGGGCGTCGATGCCGGCCAGCCGAATCTTGTACACTTGGCGTTGGTCGTCCAGCACGGAAATCGTATCGCCGTCCGAAACGCCAATCACGCGCCCGTAGATATCGCCGGCCGTCGCGGGACCGGTGAACAGCCAAGTGGCCAGTAGCAGTGCCGGAAGCTTGCTCATCGCCTCACCTCACCCGTACCTGAACAGGCCCTGCGATGTCGTCCACAGCCGCAACGTCGCATCGCAGAACGCGCGCCATCACTCCAAATCATTGCGGGCACCGAACTCCGATCCAAGGCTCCAAACGTAGGCGCCGGATGTTGATCTGACCGGATGCCGCGAGTTGATTTCCGTGGTTTGGGCAGTGTTCATCTGGATCGTTTGGAATTGATGGCGGGTCATTCAGCAGCTGATACGGAAGCGAATACCGATCTCGACTGTACCATCCGGGGAAGTGCGCGTTCCCGAAAACTCCGAACGTTCTCTATTGACAGGCTCACCTGGTGAGCCTGTGTGCCGGTAAACTCAAAACCATGAGACTCTTTCGACGCCCAGATGGCAGAACCTATGCAATTGCAGAGCCCCACCCAGATTTGTTGGGCGACTCGGTCATTATGACGCTTCACGGCTCCACACATTCGAGACGGGGTGGGGTGCACACCTATTTAGCGAATGTAACCTCGGTGGAAGACTTGGTCAGGACGCGCATACGTCACGGTTACGCTGAAATGCAGGGTAGTGATTAGAGCAACGCGTTTATGACTCCAGAACCAAAGTCTTCAATCGCCGCGTCGCTCTGGGCGCTGATCCTGATGCTCGTAGCTGCCACTCTTGTCCTCCAGTATGACTGGACTCCTTGGGAAGCGGTTGTTTGGATAGGCGGCGGGGCGCTGTCCCTCTCGCTTATTGGGATCATTATTTTGCTGTCGATGGCCAGGAGTCGCAACGAACGCAGCGCGTTGCGGAAGATCTTTGTGGATACCGCCCGGGCCGATTTGCAGCCTTTCATTGATCTTTGGCGTTTCCTCTGCGGAACTCGTCGATGAATTTTCGCGACCAGGCCAGCAAACGGAGGCCATGGGGCAACCAGTTCGCTTGAACGAAGCTTGCTGCGCCTTTAGGTCTGATCAAGGGTCGGGGAAGGCCCGCCCCGGGACGACGGCGAGCTACCAGCGGTTGGTCCAAATAATGGACAGTGGCCTTCAGTCGTTGCGGCGATACTCGATCCGGCCGCGCACGAAGGTCGGCACAAATTCCTGAAAGTGCGGGTGCATGGTCACCAGCACCCAGCCCTCGGGGTCCTTGACCACGATCCATGCCGTGTCCGTGGCCTGGTGATGCAGGACCACCGTCCGCGCATCGAGCCGCATCTTCGGATTGGTTTTCGCCGCTTCTTCGCGCGGCACGATGCGCACGATGGGCGACCCAAGGCGTTTGGCCGCTGCTTGAAATGCATGCCAGTGGTTGGGCCTGAGGTTCGCGCGCTCAATGAATCGATCCATCGAATGCCTGGTGATCCCCACGGTCGCATTCAGCGCATGGCAGAACACTCCCGGCCAATCTGCAGGCAGCGCCGTCGTGACGGATATCCGCGCCGGATCGATCTCCACCCCCTCCGCCCACGACGCCGGCGCCACGGAGATGTGGTCCGGATCCACGTACAGGTAGAGGTGGCGGCCGTAAGGAATGAGGGGTGAGTCTTCCGCCGTCTGCTTGGCGAGGTCCCGGACAGCCTTCTGGCTGACGATGACCTCGTGGTGCCGCAGGCTGGTGCCAACCTGCCTGCTCTCGACCAGAAAGCGTATGGCAGTCAGTTCGGCGATCGCCGGCGCCGGGCCCTTCAGGTCGTCAGGGATGATGACGAAGACCACGCCCATCGGTCGGGTGAAGCCGATGCGCCATTCGACGGCGATGATGTTGCGCTCCTGGGGCTGCGCGCTGATGTGAATTGGTGGTGTCATGCAGACACCGTACCGCGACGTGCCTCGAATTCAAGACCCCAAAATCCAATTCAATCGATTGCAGCATTTCGGGTTGGCGCTCTTCGTTTTGCCCTCTTGAAATTCGTTCGTCTTGTGAGACCGTCTGTTCATGAACAAGACAACCTATACCCGACTCTTCATCCCGCTCACGATCGCCACGGCCGCGACCGCTGCCGCTGTGGTGTGGCAGTGGAGTGCGCCGTGGGGCATGCGCGCGGCACTCACCTCCGTCAAGCCGTCGCTGCAGCGGGCCTGCAGCGAAACCGCCGGATGCCGGCGTATCGAGACCCGGGTGTTCTGGAACTCCGGGCGTTCCCGATATGAAACGGCGGCGACCATCATCGTGGCCAAGTCGATGCCCAGCGCCGACCGCCTGAAACTGGAGCAACGAACCCGCAGCGAGATCACCAACGCGCCCTCACTGCTCTACCGCGCCAACTTGCGCGCCCTCGTCGTGATGTTTGACCATGGATAACTTGACTGCCGTTTTGCGTGCCTGCCGCAGCGCCACTATCTTCCTTCTGGTGCCCTGCTGGCTTGCGGCCGCCATCCTTTTCTTCGCCAACAGCGATCCCGGCGCCGAGTCGGCTGTGTTCCAGTACACCTTCATGGCGCTGGTGGTCGCTCCCGCCTGTTTCAATGCGCTCATCCTTCTGGCGCTGGCGATCCTCAACACCAATGACAGCGCGGCCGAAGCCCGGATGGTCTTGACCGCGGCGACGCTCTGCCTGGTGCCGGCGGCGGTGGTGCTGCCGAAGGAATACTGGCTGGTCTGGGTACTGGCCGGCCTGATGGTGGTCACGCATTTCGTGGTCAAGTTCCGCATGAAGACCCTCAATCCCGAGGGCAAGATGATCAACTTGTCCAAAGCCGCCATCCTGGTATCGCGCGGCGCGGCCGACGAGGGCGACGATGACGCCGCGCCTGGGTTCACCTACGAGGCTGAACGCGCCGAGCACACGCTCGATGATCTGGCCGGGATGCAGGACCTGAAAGACACCCTGCTGACGGCCGCAACCGAGGCCAAGCAGATCCTGCGCAAGGACAAGAAGGGCGCCCTGCGCGGCCAGGCGCGCAACGGTATTCTGCTGCACGGCGAGCCGGGCAACGGCAAGACCGTGTTCGCTGAGGGCGTGGCGGGTTCGCTCAAGCTGCCGATCATCAAGATGTCCTTTGGCTCGGTGGGGTCCAGATGGGTGAACAACACCACTGAAAACATCGTCACCCTGTTCAAGGATGCCCGCGCGCAGGCGCCGTGCGTCCTGTTCATGGACGAAGTGGACAGCGTGATCCTCGACCGCAGCAGCTCCGGTACCACCAGCGAGGAAGGCCCAAAGACCACTAACCAGATCCTGACCGAGCTAGGCAATGTGCGGGGAACCGGCGTGGTGATCATCATGGCCACGAACTTCGTTGATCGACTGGACGGTGCTGCCGTGCGCGAAGGGCGGGTTGATTTCAAGATTCAGGTGCCGGCGCCGGACGCCGCGGCTCGCCGCGCCCTCATCAGGAAGGCGCTGTCCGGTTCGGACAGCCGGGTGGTGTGCGAGGCGACCGCCGTCGCTCAGGCCGTAAAGCGTTGGGAGGGTTTCTCCGTGGCCCGTATCCGTGCCGTGGTGGATGAGGCTGTCCGTCAAGCCAGGAAGCGCAAGGTACGCAGTTTGAGCTATCAGGACTTGCAGGCCGCGATGCGCACGATGCAAGGCAGCCTGGGCGAGCGTCTGGCCGAGAACACGCCGGTGCTGGATCAACTGCACATGCCGGAAGCCCAGAAGTCGGCGCTAATGGGTGTCGCCACGCGCATGCTGTCCATCGAGGAGATCGAGCGCATGGGGGGCTCGGTGCCGAGCGGCCTGCTGCTGGCCGGCCCTCCGGGCACCGGCAAGACGCTGGCAGTTCGCGCCCTGTCCAAGACGACGGGCTGGCCGTTGCTCACTCGCAGCGGCGCCGACCTCATTGCGGACGGCAAGAACATCGACGAACTGATCGCCAAGGCGAGGAACGCCCGCCCGTGCATCGTCTTCGTCGACGAAGCGGACGACGTGTTCTCCGATCGCCGCGCCGGTAGCACCTATAGCGCCTCGATCACCAACAAGCTACTGACCGGCATGGAGGGTGTGGGCGGCAAGGTGCACGACATCCTGTGGGCGGCGGCAGTCAATGCGCCGGAAACCATGGACGCGGCGGCGCTTCGGGGCGGGCGTTTCACGGAGAAGATTTGGTTCGAGAATCCGGACGTGCAGACGGTGGCTAAGATTGTCGGGCAATGGATGGCGAAGTCAGGCGCCAAGTTCGAGCCGGCCCTGACGCCGGCGGTGATGGCGGGGCTGCTGGAAGGCGAGTCGCCGGCCAACATTCAGGCCATCTTGCAGCAGGCGGTCAACATCATGGTCGGCCGCGCGCTGGGCAATTCGTCCTCGCAAATCGTGAGCCAAACGGATCTTGAAAAGGCACGTATCGCTGTCATTGGCGGATTGGCGAAAACTTCAGAATTGGGTACTTGCAGAAGCTGAAGAATTTGATCCGAGTATTGCTATCTAAATCCACACAGGAAAATCCCAATTATGAAGATCGGTCAATTTCTCGAAAATCTGCTGCCACCTTGGCGACGCAAACCCGCCCCTTTGACCTCGGTTGAAGTGGATAGGGATGCCTTCCTCCGACGCGCTTTTCAGCTCTGGGCCACGGATCGAAACAGTGATGAAGCGCAGGAGGTTTTTCGTGCTCTGGAGAATTCCCACGCTCCGACGCGTCGCCGCGCGGTCTTATCTCGAGTTAAATAACTGGAGTGCCGGCGCGTTGTGCGAGGTTGGCCTCGCCGACGATTACCGCAACCAGAAATAGGCCAACCCGCAGGCAGCCAGCAGCAGAACGACGCGAACTGTGCGAACGAAGCGGGCCTCGGCAGGTGTCTGTCCCATCCACCGGTTGTTGCGATAGAACTCGTCCGAACGCGCCTCGCGCGGAACGCCAAAAGTTGCCTTCAGAATCGACATGCTGCGTACTCCTTCTTGATGTTGGAGACAGATTTACCAGAGTCGAATCGAAATTCAAGAGGGGAAATGAAGTTTGACGCATTTCAGGCACCCATCAGTTCGGCCACATCGGCTGTTTGTAGCGGCTGATTACCGCCGCCCCGATCCGACGACGAAATGATGTCATGCGCGTCGTGGATCTCTGGCCGTTCTGGAGGGATTGCCGGCGCTGTCTTCGGAGGAACTGCGACCGCGGGAGCCGCGACCGGAGGAACAGGAGCGGCGGGTGGCGCCGACAATGGTGCGGCGGCTGGCATCCCCAGAGAATCGAGATACAGCAACCCGGCAGCCACCTCCATCAGATGCAGGAACCCGGAATTCTTTACGGGATCAACACGAAGCTGCTCCAAGTTATCCATGGTGCTGGGATGCTCGTCGCGCGTGATGGAGAGGGCCAGGCGTCGCCGCCCGGTACCCGGCTCACTGCTTCGCAGCGCGCCAAACAAGGCAGACCCGTACCGCGCTTTGTCGGTCGGCGTAAGCGCAACCGCCCGATCGATGATGATGCAAAGCATCGCGCGACCATGGATCGTCCGAAGATTGAGGTTCTCGAGATAGCGATATAGCGCGGGCATTTCGCTCGCGCTCACCTTGGCGGTGATCCGATATTCAGATTTGGACATGGATATCAGCCTGGGTCCGGTGGGTTACGCCGCCGCCACTGAAGGGGTGCCGCTCTGACTCGCCCACGTCTCGCCGGCAAACTGGAAGCCCCGCACGTTGGCATACACCGGATCGGGGGTGATTTGGATCTTGTGTTTGGGAAACTTCTCGGCTACCAGATCAAGGAAGAACTCAGCACCGCCGCCCGCCAGCAGGATGTTGTTGATGTCGGCTGCCGGGCCAACCTTGTTCGCCAACACCGCCATGAACTGGCGGGCCCTATCCTTGCCGAGGGGGAGATACTTTGCGAGGTCGTATTCCCGGCCAAAGAAACGGGGGTTCGTGCCGAAGCGCATGGCGTCGTCGATGCCGTTGAAGTCCGGCAACTGCTCGCCGATGTCACGGTTTATGGCTTCACCCATTGCCGCCAGGACCGCCGACATCCCGCCGCTGTGCGCGCCACTGCGGGCGTCTACAATCTTGACGCCTTGGGCCACCACCCAGTCCAGCGTGAAATAACCGGGGTCGATCACCAGATTCATCTCCTTGCGCATCCTCTGCAGCCGGTTCTCGCGAGTCGAATAGTCGAAGAAAGCGCCAATCGGTTGGGGGAGCACGCGAACCTGGTCAACCTTGACCACACGGGTTTGCGCAATTCCACCGGTGCGAGGGGCGGGGATGATGTGCTCGCCAACCATTCGCTTTTCGAGTTCGGCGCTCTTGGATTTGTGGGCATTGACCGGCAGCCCAACCACCAAGACGTCAATCCTGTCGACGCCCATGTAGTACATCGCACCTCGCGCCAACGCGATGTATGTGTCGGTCAAAGCAAAGTCGGGATCGAGGATGCGGCCATAACTCGCATCCTTCGCCAACTCAGCATCCTTGCCGACTTCGTAGGACACCCCATTGACTTCGATAACGGCCGTATTCCTCCGCTGAAATATTCCGGCGCCCAGGTCGCCGGTTGAAGACGCATGGGGAGCAATGGAAGGAAACAGGCCGCAGTGCGTCTCGCCGCCGGATTGGCGAAGGACTACGAACTTGGTGTTGCCGTAGCCGACATCGATGGCGCGAACGATTGGTTTCATGTGTGAGGTCTCCGTGGTTGATGATGGACATAGTTTCCGCGAGCGCCACTGAAAAAGCGCGTGGTCAAAGTGCAGAAAACAGGTCGATTGGAGGCGGAGAAATCTTGAGCGGTGTGGCGGCAGTATGGGGAGGCGCTGGAAGCGGGCGGCCACGGTGCGGTCACTGTGCGACCTCGGTACTGCAACAGTATTTATTGGTCGTTCGTCGACTCTCGGTCAGCAAATATGTCCAGAGCTGTATGGCAGCGGTACGCTCGCGGTACGCCCTCGGTGTCGCACGTTTCGGCCCGCGTTCCAAGCGAGATAGAACAGTATTTCCGCGGGATGGTTAGAGTGCTGAGACGTCCGTGGATCGTCAAGGCTCTTGGTGCTCTTTTCTCGGTGCGCGCTGGTCGCCACCACCAACAAGCCTGTTTGGCAACGAACGCCGATCTGGGTCGACAGAAGCGGCTGTCGCAGATGGATCGTGGGCACAAATCCGACCGTACGGCCTACGATTTAGGGAAAGCGGCACTACTCGTCATCGCTCAAATCTCAAAAATGGAGAGTGAAGAGAGAATGCCGTCTGAGTTTCACCGCCGAGTGTCGGCCAGTGAGGTAGGCGCACTTCCAGCAATGGCGGGCAGCGCGCGTGAGAATTGGCCAGTGAAAGTCCCCGTTGGACAAAAAAGGACGAATAAATACCCGTTGACAACTCCAATTCCAATCAGTAAATTCGCACCTGTCATCTGACCCCGAGCTGTCGGGATAAAACAGCAGACACAAACAAGGTCCGCAACGGACTGAACAGTTGATCCACCGCACTGGCACCATCCACGGCGGCGCACCAAGCAGTAAAGGATCAACGAATGAGGAGCGGGAGTTCCTCACCTCTGTCGCAAGACAGAAGCCACTCACAGATTGAGATTCATCGCACTCACAAACCGACAGGTTTGTTCGAGCCCGACCACTCCATCAGTTGCACGGGCACAGCCAAAAACTCCAAGCATCGCATCGACCTAATCCCTCCGGGGATCGCATCACAAACCGCAGAACGGACGCGCGAGCGCACCGGTCGGCGAAGACCATCCTTGTTCTTGGCTAGAACAAACGGCGTAAGCCGGAGGTGGTAGAGGTCGAAACGTCACCCTCCCTGTTCGCAGGGGAGAAGTCGGGACGGGCAATGCAACCAACTTGTAGTGCTGACGAGTTCATCAGCACACCGCCATCGGCGCCCCTTCTACCTGGGCGCCGTTACTCCTCACGGAGATTCGAACCACACACTTGGAAACAGGGGGTGGTCGGGGCGTGAAGTTTCTTACGGACGAGCGAGACTAAAACCGGCAGCGCGCAGCCGGAAACCTGGTGATGGCCGGGAGCGTGATGGAGATTGGGAAGCCCGAAACCCGCGATCCATGTAGGACAGGCAGATGAAGACGGGAGCGAACCAGGTGGTGCTGGCGAGCAACAACCAAAAGGAGCGCAGGAAATGTCCCACCAGGACAATCAGCAGCAACCCGGTGTAGCACCGGGGGATTGGAAACGCGAATTGACGAACCTCCTGCAGCTGAAGGGGCGCGTCTCTTCGGGTAAGCGCAAGCCGAAGCCAATCAGCGACCGAACGCTCGATGCGCGCGAAGAAATCCTCTTTATGTGCATGCGGCAGATCCGCGAAATGGGCTACGGCATCAAGAGCGTGTATTCGCTGCGCGGCAAGCACGTCGAGGCCCTGGTCGAAAAATGGAAGGCTGACGGGGTCGGGGCGGGGGCGATCCAGAACCGGCTCTCCATCCTTCGCGCGCTGAGCAAGTGGATTGGCAAGGACGGCATGGTGCTGCCCACGCGTCATTACTCGCTGGAGAGCCCTGAGCGGTTGAAGCGCAAGACGGTGGCCACGACGGACAAATCCTGGAGTGCCAAAGGGATTGATCCGGCGAAGATCGCCGCCCTTGCCGCCGAAATCGACCCTTACGTCGGCATGCAACTGCAGGTCATTGAAGCGTTCGGGATCCGGCGGGAAGAAGCCATCCAATTCAGGCCCAACCAGTGCCATGAAGGCGATCAGTTGCGGATCCGGAACGGAACCAAGGGCGGTCAGGAGCGCATGGTCCCAATTGAGAGCGATAAGCAGCGAAACGTGGTGGCCGCCGCCAAGAAGATAGTGTCCCGGTGGGACGGCGCAATCGCGCCCCCAGGCAAGAGCCTGGAGCAGAACCTACGCCGCTTCAAGTATGTGATGGAACGAATCGGCATTACCAAGAAAGCCCTCGGGGTCACCGCCCACGGCCTGCGGCACGAGCGCCTGAATGACATCTTCGAAGAGGTAGCTGGCACGCCGTCCCCGGTACGGCAGCTCACCTACGCTTCCAAGAACAGGATCACGCTTTCCCACATCTTCAAGGGCAACGAGCAGAAGTGGAAGGAAGCCCAGCAGAAGGTATCCAACATCGCCGGCCACCGCCGCATCAGCATCGCGGGCGCGTACACCGGATCCACCACGTTGCCGAAACAACCGCGACAGCCGCGTCTGAACTGGACAGCAGGCAAAGCAGACGGCGAGGCGGCGAGCACCCTGGTGGAGGTGCGCCTGGATTGCCCAGGCCCGGCCCAGGACGGCGCCCCCGCGCACCCCGTTCAGTCCCTCCCGGACAGCGAGGCATCTCGCCCCTCGCTGGAGAACATCAGCGTGGCCTTCGTCGCCGAACACAGGGGCCACCAGTCGGACCCCGACCAGGACGACGACCACCATGTTGGCTAGGACATCGCCACATCAAGAAGATGCAGGAGAAGAAAAAATGATGGGAGCGGTAGAAAGCCACCACCCGGAATCCATCAGCGGCAACAACGTGCCCTGAGCCGACACAGGACTAATGCATAGGCACTCCAGTCCTTTTCTCAACCTTTCCTCTTCATCGTCGGCAAGCCGGCCAGAGTGCAATTTGTTCAAATCAACCCGCGCCCGGGATGCAATTGCCCGCACCGCGAACTGCTGCGCTGAAACATCGTGGGTAAATATTAGGACCGGCAAGGCAAGGTCGACACCAACATACTCGGCGATACCCAGCGTCAACTCAGTCCTTTTCATTCCCGGCCTACCAGCTACGACCACCAAGTCGCCGCGCTGGAACCCAGACGTCAGCCTGTCCAAATCGACATAGCCTGATGCGATTTGCCATAGGGGATTTATGCGGCACAGCAGGAAGGCTAGAACACCAGTACGACATAACGTGTCGGGTCGAATCTCGATCTATTCACCACCCCAGATTGTTTCGACCAACTCGGGCAACACCTGGCCCGCAGGCCCAGGCAGATTGAGTGTCACCTGATCATCAAGAGCCGTCGGATTTGGGTTGACCTGAATAGTGATGGCACCACGTTGAATTGCCATCATCGTCAGGCTTGCTGCCGGCTGAACGACTGACGATGTTCCGATGCTCAGGAATACATCACAATGATTCGCGGCGTCGTTGGCTGCGTCCCATTCAGTTTTGGGAAGCATTTCGCCGAACCACACAACCCCCGGTCGGATACGTCCGCCGCAAGAACATCGAGGTGGTTCCACCTGCCGGCCGCCTTCAGGTTCATCGGGAATGGCGTCCGGATAGATGGCGGGTCGCCGACAGGCAAAGCAGAAGGGACTATTCAGTTGGCCGTGCAGGTGCAACACATCGCGACTGCCGGCCCGCTCGTGCAGGTCATCCACGTTCTGGGTAACCACCGTCAATCGCGGCACCCTTGTTTCAAAGGCGGCAATTGCAAGGTGTGCGGAATTTGGCTGCGCACGCATCACTTTCATTCTTCGCCATTCATAATCGAGGTCATTCATGCGGCCGCGGCGAACGACGTTGCTGCGGTAGAGACCGATATCGATGGCCAGCGCAGCCTGATTCGGGACCGATCGTTTCTCGCGGTCCGAAATATTGGCGATCGCGTGAAGGCATCCGCAGAGTTTGTGTTGGGGCTCGGGCCCGAAAAGACGCTGCAGCGAGGGTTCGTACTTGCGCGGCATCGTGATGGCAAACCGGTGACGAGGAAAGCGCAGCTGGGCGCCGGCGAACGAATCGAATTGCAGTTTGCGGATGGCCAGGTCGGCGCCGTGACCGAATAACCAGGGAGACGAAAATCATGGCAGCACCGGAAACAAAACCGCGCATGTACAAATATCGCACATCAATAGCGCTCCTGGCTCTCTTGATGGCCTGTAGCGTCCATGCGGAGGACTGCAAAGAGGGAGACGTTATGGTAGGCGCCACCCGATACAAACAGGTGTGCTTGCCGGTGCTGTTGCTGCCGGGCGAGGTCCCGTTTCAGCGATTTGACAAAGGCAGGGTGGTCGAAATGCACATTGGGAACTTGTCGGACATTCCGGAACTGCCGAAGGGAGCGAAAGTCAGCCCGATTCCAGGGACACAGCTCAAGCCAAGGCCGGTCAATTAAGGAGACGATGATGGCAACAGCCGAAACCGAGACGTTCAAAACGAACTACGATAATTTGCGTGCGATTGCGGAGAAGATGCGATCGCAGCAGGAGCCGGATATCGATCAACTGATTCCGCAGGTGGATTCCGCGCTGGCGAGTTACAAGGTGTGCAAGGACCGTCTCGATACCGTAAAGAAGATGCTGGATGAGCGGTTCGGCGCCGAGGAGCAACCCTAAAGGCAAAGCCAAAAGGCTTCCACTGAGGCGGGATGCTCTGGTCCCTCTGGTCCTTCAAGAGCTCCGGAATTCGATGACGTGGTGTTCGCGAATGGTGGCTTGGCAGCGGTAACTGCCACACGTGTTGAGGGAGTGGGCGTCAGCAGTTCGGCCTGAACGGTCATTGAAGGCGAGCCAGTTGAGCGACAGCTACCACTCGCATTGCCGTCGCTAGAGGACTTGCAGCGGAAAACGGAAGCCACAAATCTGAACGGCTGCTTATCGAAAATCGCTAGTAGCCCTCTGTGCTCAATGCCACACAACCGCATTGGCTGGGAACTGGTGATCCTGCGCATGCAGCATTTCAACGAGGCGCAGCTGCGAGCCGGGGAACGCGGCATGATCGCCGCTCACCTGGCGGAGGCCTATCCTGCGACCGGAACGGCCGCCCTGACCGAGGCTTTGCAACAGCTTGTCGTCGCCCTGTTGCCGTTCTGGTTCTGGCTGGTGTGGAAGATCCTGCGGCCGCCCCATGACCGCCGGGCGTGACCAAATAGTATTGGAGCGAACAAGGAGTGCAGCGATGAACACCCCGATCATGGACGGCAGCCGCGTGACCCTGCACTGTCGCGTCTTCGACGCCGCCGGCGCGCTGCTCGACGATGGCAGCAAGCCACTGGTCTTCGTTTGCGGCCGGCAACAGCTGATCGCCGGTGTCGAAGCCCGGCTCATGGGCAGGGAACCGGGCTATCGCGGACAAATCCAGCTACCTCCCGAGGAAGCCTACGGTCACCATCGTCCGGAACTGGTGTTCGAAGCGGTGCGCGAGAATCTTCCTCCCGACCTGGATCTGCAGCCCGGCATGCAGCTCAGCCCCGGCGGCAGCGAAGGAAGATTCAAGTTGAATGTCGTTGCCCTGACCGAGCGCGGGGCGATGCTCGACGGCAACCATCCCCTTGCCGGCAAGCACCTGATTTTCGATGTCGAGGTGATCGCGGTCGAGCAGGGAGAGGGAGCGACACCGAGTCCAATTTTCAACCAGGCGCCCGTGTCCAACTGAAAACCCGTCGAGCGCAAAGCCGGTGAGAAGCCCAAAAGTTCCCGAAGTACACCGCCCCCGTGCCAATGGTTAAGAAAAATCTCAGGCTGGTCCGCGCTCAGTCCGGACGGCATTCGTTCGGCCGCCGTTCCGTCAGCGCCGACTTTCAACGGCGATACCCGCATGGCCCCTGCAAAGTTCATCGCACTCTGGCAAAACAATCCGCTTACCGGGCGGGCCGCGACGCGATCTGAGCGCCGCGCTGAAGTAGCTTACCGACTACAGCCCGGAGCGACTATTCCGCTTGATCAACCCAATGGCATTTGTGGGTTGCGATGTTTGTCAACAGGACCTAGCCGATCGGCGAAAGATCGGCACTCGCGGCAGCAGGTGCCAAATCAGCTTCAAGCCCCACGAAGCGCTCGGTGAACTCTGCCAGCTCCCGATAGAACGCGGTTTCGGCACCTGCTCTGACAGCTTCGACAAAGCTGCCGATCCAGGCGCCCAAATGTTCGGCCACGAAGCGGCTGTGCATTGTGTTGGCAGCCGTCAGTTCGTTTGCATTGCCGCCGAATTGCGCCTGGTTTTGCGAAAAGATCAGCAGATATAGAAACTCGAGCTCGGCGGCGACATGGTCGGGCAATTCGCGAAAGTCATCGCTGACGCCAAAGCCCCCCTGCTCGTAGAAGTCGAGCACCGTCATCGTCGCCTCATGCCTTTTCGACGCATCGTCAGTCAGCCAGAACGAAGCATAGGGCATCGCCACCGGCTGTGAAGGCCCGATGAACAGCCGGGTGTAGTCGACCAGCAGCGTCTGCAGGTCCTGCGCGTCAAAGGCTGCGCCCAGCTTGCGGGCCGATTCGGCGAGGCCGGGATCGATGGCGCTCGCCGCAGTCAGCATGGAATCGAACAGGCGCTCTTCGCTGAAATCCCTGCTTGGCTCGTAATAGCAGGCCGCAAGATATCGGCACAAATCCTCGCGCGCACCTGCGCTGCCGGTGGCATAGTCGGTCATTGGAACTCCTGAAGCGGATGCGTCCGGCGCGAGCGGAATGGCCGCAGCCGGGGCGCGACAAGACAAGGGCCGGTCGCAACCGGCCCCCGATTCTATGTCACGCGCGCGGGCTGTACTTGCCGATGTAGTGCACATTGGGCTTGGTACCCTTGTCTTCCTGCAGGCGGAAGGACTTTTCCTTCTTCAGGATCTGCGAGATCTTGCTTTTTGGATCTTGCTGGTCGCCGAAGATTCGCGCCTGGGCTGGGCAGACCTCGACACAAGCCGGTTGCAGGCCGTTCGTAACGCGGTGGTAGCAGAAGGTGCATTTCTCGATCACGTCGTCGGAACGGATCGCCTGCAGTTCGCCGCCCTGCCACGCATTCATCGCAGGAATCCGGGCACCGGCCCTGGCCGCTACTTCGGCACCCGACGAGGTGCAGCCCGGAATCGCCAAGGTCTTGTCGGCCCAGAAAGGCTGCGGTTCATCCTCCGCGGGGTTGAGACTGATCACGCTGTAGGTCTCGCCGGTGAGGCTCTTGGCGTCGAGTTTCTCGTGGCTGTAGGGGCAGCCTTTCTTTGTCTGGCAGTCACCGCAACCGACACAGAGTTCCGGGTTGTGCATGGTGATGCCCTCCGGCGTCTTGAACAACGCCTTGTAGGGCTTGCCCTTGCCCGCCTTTTCCGGATTGCCCGGACAAATCTTGATGCAGGGAGGCTCGTCGCAATGATTGCACAGCACCGGTATCACGAAGTGCTTGGTATTGGGAAACGTTCCCTCGCTGTACATCAGGAAGTCGGCCCAGTTGTGACTCTGGCCTGTTTCGCTATTGCGGTTGCGCGTGTTGTTTTCTGTCTTGCAGGCAAAGGCACAAGCTCCACAGCCCACACACCGTCCCAGATCGATAACCATTCCTAGTTTCATCATAGTCTCCTTATCGACGGCGCTCAGGCCTTGGTGATCCGCACGCCGGTGAAGCCGCCGTTGCGGGCCGTGGCGCCACTCAAGCGGTCATAGTCATCTACGAGGATCTCGTTGTTATTGCCGCCCAGAGTGACAGCCTTGGCGTAGTCCTTGGACGCGACACGGCCATATGCCCAATGCCCCTGCCCGTAGCACTTGGCCACAGTGCCGGGACGCACACCCTCCCAAAGCTTGAGGTCAACCGTGATGGAACCCGCCAGCGACGTGATGGTTACCTTGTCGCCGGTCTTCAGCCCGAGTTTGGCGCCGTCAGCCGGATTCATCTTGACCACGTCGCCCCAGGACACATCGCCCGGATCGACCTTCTTGAACTCCTGATACCAAGGCAGGTTCTGCGAGCGGCCTTCGCGATTCAGGCGCGACTTGTAGTCGATGAAAGTGAAGGGGAACTCCTCCACGCTGCCGTGACGCTTAGGTACCTCATAATGCGGCACAAAAGCCAGGTCGCCGCGCGCGGTGTAGCCGCTTACATTCAGGATGTCGTCGGTGGTGGTCTCGAACTTCTTGGCATGTTCGGTCAGACGTTTCTTTAACGTATCACTGTAGAACTCGAACTTCTTGGTCTCGGTCTTGAACTTGCCGCCCCAGCCCTTTTTGAGGGTGTAGCGCGGGCCATGGAACACGCCCTTGGCCTTGAACTCGGCCCAACTCTTAATCTGGGCGTCGCCCTTGGGTGCTTCCTTGGCCATCCAGATCGGCGCGCTGAGGAACCTCGTGGTGATCTCGGCGAACTCCAGTTCGCTGGTTGCCGACTTGCCGGTTTCGGGATCCTTGATCGTGTCGTAGTAGTCGGCCAGATTGGGGAAACCCTTGACCTTCAGCTTCTGCGCCAGCAGCCATACCACTTCGGATTCTTCCTGCTTGACGTCGAACACGCGCTTGATCGGGTTCTGCTGGATCGACGCATAGCTGTAGCCATTGCTGCCGTTGGTGACGATGGACCAACCCTCGGTGCTGTTGTGGGTGGAGGGCAGTACGACGTCGGCGAAATGGGTCATTTCCGACGGGTTGGTGACCATATGCGCGAAGAACGGCACCTTGGCCAGCACCTTGTCCCAGCGATCAGCGCCGGTGCAAGAGAAATTGTAATTGTTCCACGAAGCGAGCAGTACCTTGACCGCGCCCGGGTTGATCAGCATGTTGTTGGGCACGTTGTTCATAGCGGAACCCATCATCGCAGGCATGTTCTTTTCGCCCCGACCGTCAAGCTTCTTGCCTGTCTTGCTGCCTTTCTTGGCGACCTCATCGACGAACTTGTCGGTACTGGGGAACTTGTTGAGCGGTGCGCCGGGAGCGCCTTCCAGGACCACGATGTCGATCGAACCCAGCAGGCCGTTCAGTGCATACACCGCCATCGCGGCGTAGGTACCGCGCGGCATCATCGCCGCACCGGGGCCCATCCACACCGCCGTGCCGGGACCGGCCTTGCCCATGGCACGGGCCACACGCAGGATCTGGTCGGCTGGGATTCCCGCTTCCTTTTCACCAAAAGTCGGGGTGCGATCCTTCAACTCCAGGTTCCACCACTTGACCAGACCCGAGGTTTCCTTCTCGACAAAGGCATCTTCGGCGACCGTTGCACCGGCAACGAAGAGGTTTTTGCCGTCCTTGAAGTCACCGACAAACTCCTTGTTCCACAGACCTTCGGTCAGGATCGCATGAGCGATGGCACCGGCCAGCGCACCGTCGGTGCCGGGCTTGACCGGCAGCCATTCGTGGGCTTTGGCCGCGGCGTTGGACAATCGCGGATCCACCGCGATCACTGTGCCGCGAGCGGCGATTTCATGAAAACGGTGAATGGTATTCGGTACCTGGCGATTGGAGGCCAGCGGGTCGGCACCCCAGACGACCAGGCAATTGGTCTTTTCCAGATCGTAGTCGCGGTAGCCATAGAAGCCTTGCGTCAGGCCCGGGCCCATTTTCTCGGCTTCGGCGCAGATAGCGCTGTGCGAAAAATACTGGCCGGTACCGAAGATCTTGGGCAGAGTGCCGTACAGCAGTTCCTGTGCGGTCGGCGAGTAGCGTCCGCGCATGTACATCAGCTTCTCCGGCTCGCCGGCGTTGCGCAACTCGATCATCTTGTCGGCGACGATGGTGATCGCCTCGTCCCAACTGATCGGCACGAACTTCGGATCGATGCCACGACCCTTCAGCGGATTGGTCCGTTTCATCGGTACCTTGACGCGATCGGGATCGTAGGTCTGTTGCGGAATCAGGTGACCGCGCGGGCAGACATATCCGTGGTTGCTCTTGGAAAGCTCGTTGCCGCGCACGCGCGTGACGCGGCCTCCGCTGACGAATAACTGGATCGCGCACCACTGGGTACAGCCCTGGCATGTGCTGGCCACCCATTCGCCCTTGGCCGGGGTGCTGCGCCTTGCCTTGCGCGGGATCAGCGCATTCTTGAACGGCATGGGTTTGTGCTTGGCTTTCTCTTGGACGGCAGCCGCCGCACTGCCACCGAGCATCCAGGCAGCGGACGCGGCCGACGCCTTGATAAAATCACGTCTGGTCAATTTCATGGCTAACCTCCTGTATCGAATTTGAATAGCTGAAAGCCAAGTCGTCTACGCGTTCTCAACACTCAGCGTAGGCTTATCCTAGGTTTGTCTCTAGTTCTGATTCTGATGCGATCAAACCAAGCGAACGCCACATTCGCACTGTATTCAGCACCCTGGCTTGCTTCTTGATTTGCATCAAAGTGATGCGTAAATGCAGTGTGGATTCGCTTAAATGGAGCACCACCTGCAAATACGGGGTGGTAGATTAATAGCGCTTGTTCGGCGTCGTTACCGCACGGTAGCTGCCTCTCGCTGAGCGTCTGCCCATACTTTCTCCTGATCAATGAAAGCGCGCAGACTGGTCAATCTGTGCTGTGAAGACAACAGTCTGACCGACTCAACGGCAGCAACCTACCGGACAACGGGCATTCACCTGACCAGAGGCCAACGACCGCAATGGCCGAACTGCTGTCGATGAGCCCCAACATCCTTCATATCCGCCAACGAAAAGCCCGCTCGATGGCGGGCTCTTGTATTTCGATTCCGAACCGCTTATTTCTTCTTCGCCGCCTTCTTCCCGGAAACGGCAGCCTTGAATCCTGCGCCGGCCGTGAATTTCGGCACCGTTGTTGCCGCGATCTTGAGCTCCTTGCCCGTTTGCGGGTTGCGTCCCACGCGCGCAGCACGCTTCGATGACTTGAAGGTACCGAAGCCGATTAGGGTCACGGTGTCGCCTTTGGATACGGCTTTCGTGATGGCGGCGGTGATGGCGTCGAGGGCGGTGCCGGCGGCGGTTTTGCTGAGTTCGGCTTCGGTGGCAACGGCTTCGATCAATTCGGCTTTGTTCATGGATGGGCCTCCCTGAGTTGTTGGAAGTGAAATACTACCTCAGTGGATGCATTTGGGCTTTTTAGGGGATGGCGCACGCTAATTCCAATATGATAACGGGTGCAATCGCTATAACAGTCAGGCTCACTTGGTGACCCTTCCGTCGCGCAAACTTCTCCCGAAGCCAAATTGGGAAACAGGCTTGATCAACCGGAAATTGTGAAAACATGACCGATACCGCAGGCCAGCAGGATGGAATCGGAGGCTTCTCCCAGAAGGTTCTGCGCTACTTCCTGACGTTCCTCCAGACTGACTTCAAGCGGCAGCAGGCCCCGCGCCGGCGCATTCAACTGAAGTCCGATGTGGGTTTCCGGCTGGGGATGCCCCTTCGTAAATACGTCTCCCTCTACAAGGCGGCCTGGAAGTTCGCCGGCGAGGCGCCCGAAGGCGGACTCCAATTCCGGATTGCGCCGGGAAAATACACCGCGCCGATCAGCGCCACACTGCGCGACCTGATTCGCCAGCACGCGGCGGCGATCGAAGACGATGGCATCGTTCGGATCGCGCAGAGCACGCTCGAGTACGCCAAATCCCGGCGCGCAAAGGCCGTCGAGCATCCGGAACAATTCGTCGAATCCGTTCAAATCCATTTTGTCGAGGAAGTCGGCACCCGTATCGTGCAGCCCTTGCTGACCCTCCTTGAGGGATCGTTCAAGGAGGTGGCCTATTCCGCCATCGAGTCGGTTTACGACGTCGAAGCCGACCTCACCGACGCCATCGTCGCGCGTACCCTGGAACATTTTCCGACGGCGATCAACACACTGATCGTGTCCGGGGATACGGCGCCCATGCAAGCCGTGCTGACCGAATTCTTCACGCCGGAGGACGTCCGGTCGCGTGTCCAGGTGTTTTTCGACGACTTCGCGACCTCAGACGCGTTCCAGGAACTACGGGACCTGCAGCACGCGCTGCGCTCGACCGAGAACCAGTCGCTGTACCTATACCTATGCGAAATCCGGTTTGGATCACATGCGTTTCCGTTGTTCTACATTCCGGCCACCCTGGAATACAAGGACGACAGCCGGGAATTCCTGATCGAGTTCGATCCGCATCTCCTGGTCAACAAGCAGGCCGTCGACTGGATCCTGCAGGAGCAGAAGGGCGAGGCGACAACTCTGCCGATATCCCCGGTGCAAGACCGGATTCTGTATCTGGACGGCAGGCGATCGTTCATCGATGAGATGGAGACCGTGTTCAGCCGGCTGATTCCATCCTTGGACCTCGCCGCCGAAATCGATCTTCGCAAACCGGTCCTCCAGCAGGCCTCTTCGCCGACGTTGAAAGTGTCGAATTCGGCCTACTTTGCCATCTTCGACAAGGCCGACGAAGCTCTGGTGAACGATTACGAAGAGCTCCTGGCGGCCTTCAGCGTCGAACAGCAGGGGGCGAGCCAGCTCTTCGAGAACATCATCCGCGGCTTCGTTTTCGACAACCCGGTCTCCGCCCAAGAAAGCGTGGACACGGCCTGGGAAGCCACCTCGATTCCGGACCGGCTGGTTGCCAACACCCCCATTCCCGTCAACGAAGAACAGCGGAAGATTCTCGCCGCCCTCAAGGATCCGAAGTGCAACTACGTGTCCGTACAAGGTCCTCCCGGCACCGGCAAATCCCATACGATCACGGCCATTGCCTTTGATGCCATTCTCAACGGGCAGAGCATCCTGATCCTGTCCGACAAGACGGAAGCTCTCGATGTCGTTCAGGACAAACTGGAGTCCGTGCTGTCCAAGGTTCGGCACGGCGACGAAGATTTCCCGAATCCCATCCTTCGCCTAGGGCGGTCTGGCAGCACCTACAACCGGCTGGTCTCCGCATCGGCACAGAGCAAGATCAAGACACACTTCCATGCAGCCAAGGCGCATGAAGAACGCTTGGCCCAGGAAATGTCGTCGACCATGGCCGGCCTGCAGTCGGATATTGGCCGGACGATCGACGCCCTGTCACGCGTTCGGCTGGACGATCTCGACGAATTGCATCGCCTTGAGGCGTCCATCGATATTGCAAAGCCCGGCCTCACCGCCCGACTGCAGACATCACAGGCCGGCGAGCATCTCGCCCCACTCAGTGACCTGATGGACCGGCTGAACGCCGCCCTCCCCACCGCGATCCTCGCAAGAATTGCCCTGGAGCCAGACTGCACGACCTTGCATGCGATCGCCCCCAGGCTCGGGGCATGGCAATTGACCAGCACATTGGTGGACCAGATCGGCGACCGTCATCCGCTGTCCCTCTTTACCACCCTGGAAGCCGAGCATCACCCCATGCTCTTGAACTTCCTGGTCGAATACGAAGCCTTGCGCATGCCGGTGTTCGGCTATCTGTTTCGCGGTGGCAAACTGCAGTCGCTGAACATCCGGCTCGGTACCACGCTGCCTTGTCCGGATCCGCTGGACCTGCACAAGCGCCTGGATGAGTTGAAGCAGGCGACCCGGGCGCTGGGCCTGATCAGGGATACCCTGGCGAAATACCATCTGGAGCACCTGACCGGGTTTGCCTATCGACTGCTGCGTGACGGAGAGGCTCGGATGCCGGGCCTCGAAGACCTGGCCACACTCGCCGTGCGTTTCGTCACCGGGATCACCGGTGAAGCGCCCGAAGCAGATCTGGTGATGGGACCCCGCAGCTTCCCGTCTCAAGACGCCCTGTTTCGTTTTATTTTGAAGGCGAGCCGCTACGCCGTGCTATGGCAACGCATTTCCTCGCGCATGGGAAGCGTTCCGAAGGCGGATTACGTCGGCACCAAGACACGCCTCGAGCAGCTCTATACGGCAAGGATGACGCACGAGATCGATCGCCGCTTCATCGACTTCGTCGACAACAAGAAGGCAACCGTGAAAGAAATCGGTGGCGTGATCAAGGGCAAGCAGAAATTTCCCGAAAACGAATTCCATCACCTTTCGGAGGCGTTCCCGGTGATCATTGCCGGAATTCGCGAGTACGCCGAATACGTACCGCTGAAGCAACAGCTCTTTGACCTGGTCGTCATCGACGAGGCCAGCCAGGTTTCCGTGGCGCAAGCCCTGCCGGCGGTGCTGCGCGCAAAGAAGGTCATCGTCTTCGGCGACGCCAAGCAGTTTTCGAACGTGAAGTCCGCGCAGGCGAGCAACATGATCAATGCCGGACACCTGTCCGATATCGACGCCTATTTCCGCGCCAACGTGTCGGCTGCGACGACCAAGATCGAGCGCCTGAAGCACTTCGACGTCAAGAAGTCGATCCTGGAGTTCTTCGACCTCATCACCAATTACCAGCCGATGCTGCGCAAGCACTTCCGCGGCTACCAGGAACTGATCAGCTTTTCGTCAAAGACCTTTTACGACGGGCAGCTGCAGGCCATCAAGATCCGCAGCAAGCCGATCGACGACGTCATTCGCTTCGAAGTCGTTGATGCGGTGCCGACCCCGTCGGCCAAGAACACCAACCGCGCCGAAACGGAGTTCATCCTTGGTGAATTGCGCCGGATGATCGACGAAGGCGAAGACATGACCGTCGGCGTCATCACCCCCTTCCGGGAGCAGGTGAAGCTTTTGAACGACATCTTGTTCCGGGATGCCTACGGAGAACGGTTCGAGACCGAGCTCAAGCTCAAGATCATGACCTTCGACACCTGTCAGGGCGAGGAGCGCGACCTTATTGTCTTCAGCATGGTAGCTACGGTAGAGCGCGATGCCCTCAACTACGTGTTCCCCGTGACCCTGGAAGGGATCGCGGACAAGGCGGAGGAAACGCTAAAAGTGCAGCGCCTAAACGTCGGCTTCAGCCGCGGCAAGGAAGCCTTCCTGTTCGTCCTGTCAAAGCCGGTGGATCAGTTCAAGGGCGCTATTGGCCGGGTCTTGATGCACTACAAGGCGATCCTCGAGGACCACTCAAAACCCGATGCGTCAAGCGTGGATCCATCTTCCCCAATGGAAAAGAAGGTGCTGGATTGGATCTTCAAGACCCCCTTCTTCCAGAAATACGAGGAGCAGATCGAAGTCGTTCCACAGTTTCCGATCGGGGCGTATCTGAAGCAACTGGATCCGTTCTATGCGCACCCGGCCTATCGCTGCGATTTCCTGGTTCGCTATTACAACGGCCACGGCGCCGTCAATGTGATCATCGAATACGACGGATTCGCCGAACACTTCCTCCAGCACCAGAAGATCCACAACGGCAACTGGGACCACTATTACCGGCCGGAGGACATCGAGCGGCAGATGGTGATTGAGTCCTATGGGTACAAGTTCCTGCGCATGAACCGGTTCAATCTGGGTGCTGACCCGATCGAGACGCTTTCGAAACGCCTTCACGACCTCATTGAAGTTGCCGAACACGCGGATGACGAAACAGATCTCGTCACTCAGATCAAGGGTGACGTGGAGTCGATCGAGGACGGCAGCAAGAAACGCTGCCCGAAATGCGGGGAAATTCGCGACCTCCAGGACTTCTGGGATTCGAAGCTGAAGAGTGGAAATGGAGGGTATGGCAGGAATTGCATGACGTGCAAGGCAACCCCAGCAGTCAAAGCCAGAGCAGTCAAGCTCAAGGCGGCCAGAAGCTCTAAGTGGCGATCACGGTATGGGCGTCACTGGTGATGCTTAGATCATGATATGAAAGACACTAATGAAAAATTCACCTGTCCCATTGCACGTCCGAGAATTTGTAATCGACACTGTGAATCAAGGCTTCGGTGATCAGTTCGAAATGCTTGCGGATCACGTCGCGGACGAAGTTATCGACATGCTTTGTGCTGTCGTCGATGCTTTGTTCACCGGCACTGTGTGAAAAAGACACAGCGAACATGCAGTCTGCCAATTCCGGTTGACCGAACCAAGAGAGATGTGGGATATTTAACTCGCCGCCCTATAGGGAGCCCGCCATAATCCGCGTGAGTTGGGCTTACGGAATCACGCCGAATCATCTCAAGTCGCATAGTAAACGTAGTAGGCGGCTTTGAATATTGTCCGTTGGACGATATTCAAAGCCAAGTCGTTTTCCAGAAATGGATGAACGCACGCCTGCGCGTCATGTGCGCGCTTCCCACAAATATATCTACATCAACCCCTGCTTGACCGCATGGGACAATCTGTATTTGCAGATATTTATCTTGGCGCTTTGGCGCCAATTGGCCCAGTAGGTAATCATCCAAATGGCCATAAAGACGGTTTTACGCACCGTCGTCGGTATCGCATTCGCGGTACCGCTCATTCTTGAGCAGAGCATCCGATTTGCTAACAGCTCTCCCGAACATCATGTTCATGGGCGCGTCTGCGGGTAAATCACTCACTGCCATTTACGTACGTTGATCCTCAACGCGCGTGCCTGAGCCGCTGATGTCTCACGGAGAACTGCTTCTTCGAAAACTCTCTTGGCCACCTGGATACGTCACGATCTTGAATCAACAGATTGGGTAGTGACGACCTTCGAGATTAAGGCCTGGCAAGGCTTTTCAAGCAATTTCGTGGATGACGGCAAAAAGTGACGGGCTCGACGAGCTCGCACAAGCAACCTAGAAAAGCGCCTTACCGGCGCCCCTTGAGCCTTGGGAAATGGCTCATCCCCGACCCTTCGTTCCAACAGGAACGTCCTTCGGCGGCAAGAACCGCTGCAGCGGTGCCAAGCAACAAACTCAACTGCAGATCTCGGGAGTGGTGTCCCGAGCCCAACAAAAAATCTTTCCACGCTGCGGCGTGAAAAGAGGGCAGAAACACTTACCAGACTGAAATGCACACCAGGCAACAGACGAATAGACGGCAACCCAGCAACTAGCACAAGGAGAGGGCGATGAGAGAACTCAACTACGAACTAAAGCAAATGTGCGAACGAAATCGCGATGGCAGCTTTGCAACGCAAGCTGCCCGCGAGCGAATACTGTCTCAATTAGCGACTCAACTTCATCAACTTGGCTTCAAGCATCTGAGTGCGGACTCCTTGCGTCCCAAGCACATTGAAGCTTTGGTAGCGCACTGGCAAGCGGAGAATCTCTCGTCTGGCACTATAAAAAATCGAATGAGTGAATTGCGGTGGTGGGCGCAAAAAGTCGGCAAAGAAAATGTAGTCGCGAAAGGCAACGATCACTACGGCATAGACAAGCGCGCTTATGTAACTAATGTGTCAAAGTCCCGTACCCTCATTTCTACTGCCCTGCAATTGGTCACCGATCCCTACAGCGCCATGTCGCTGCGCTTACAGGAACAATTCGGTCTGCGTCGCGAGGAATCGATCAAAATCCGTCCAAGACAAGGGGGTAGTGGCACATTCGTGCAGAAAGTTACGGTAAGGAATTTTCGTCAATTCAAAGAGTTGCGCAGCGAGAATTTGCTAACTCCATGATTTGTTTAGAAGTTCAGCTTTTCGCCTTTTTCGGAAGTTTTTTGACGCCATACTCGGCCTCATCCATTTTTTGGGGAGGCGGTCATGCAAGGTTGGCGGCTGGGGTTCCTGGGAATCGAGACGATTCCACCATGGTTGGGCGAATTCGAGGTGGAGCAGTTCTTCCGCCTCAGCCCTTCCGAGATCGCTACGGTCAAGACCCGCCGCGGCAACGAGATGCAACTTGGATTGGGTTTGCACATCGGCTTCCTGCGTATGAGCGGCTGTGTGCTGAATTCCACCGACGTGATTCACTGGCGCATCCTGGCCTTTCTCGGTGCCCAGTTGGAGATCCGCGCCCCGCGAGTCGCTTCACTACGAGCGCTGTATCCGAGACGGGTGACCCTGCACGAGCATCAGCAATTGGCCAAAGCCCAGCTCGGTTTCAAGAATCTGATCGAGCCCGCACAGCGTCAATTGGTCGGTCATCTGCGACAAACGCGCGGGGCCGCCACCACGGCGGCAGAGTTGCTGGTCGGCGCCCGGCAGTGGTTGTATGAACACGGCTACCTGATCCCGGGTGAGCGCCAATTGCTCGATATCTGTCGTGCCGTTCTCATCGACCAGGAAGCCAGGCTCGTCGCCGAGATCGACAAGAGCATACCGATCCGTCAGCGCCAGCGCTGGACCGCCGAACTCGCAAAACCTCGGCCCACCCTGCGTGGGCAAACCTGCCTGGACTGGTTGAAACAATCGCCCCGATCCCGTCGCGGCCAGGGTCTGGCAGGCGCTTTCGAACGGATTCATTTTCTGAGCGACTTGAAGGTGGACACCGTTACGTTGCCGGCTATGCCGCTGGCACTGGTCAAGGCCTATGCCAGCCGCACGGCACGGCTGAAGCTGACACGATTCGCGCGTTTGAAGCCGGTGACGCAAACCATAGGACTCACCTGTTTCGTCCAACTCGCCCTGTGGCGCACTACCGACGAAGCGATCGAGGCCTGGCTGATGCGGGTCAGCGAAATTCGGCGACTGGCACTGGAGCGCGCCGCACGGGTCAATGATCAGGACTGGCAGCAACGGCATGCGTCACTGCTCTCCCGCGTCAAAACCATGGCGGACGCCGACCAGGATCCCGCAGCATTGCAACAGATGCTCGCCGGACTGGTCGGGGAAGAAGAAGCCATCGCCAAACAGTCGCGTGCCGACCGCTCACGCGCAAAATTGATGGCGATGAGTTCACAGGTACGCAGCCTGCTGCGCCTGATCGTGCGTCTGCCGATTCAGCTGTGCGCACCAGACTCGTGGCTGAATCACGCCTTGCCACTGCTGCGTGCGGCCTACCTTCGACCACGTCCGGCGTTGGCGCTCGATACGCCGCTCGACTTTCTGCCGGCCTTGTGGCGCCGCGCAGCCACGCCGGTCGACGGCGGTCAGCAGTTGCGGATGCTGGAAGCGGCCACCCTGTTGCAATTGCAGCGCAGCTTGCGCAACGCCTCGGCCGTTGTGCCCACCAGTCTTTCCTACCGGGAACATGAGAGCCTTCTGATTCCCCGGGCAACATGGATCGCCCGACGCGGCGCGCACCTGCAATTGCTGGATACCTCACGGTCGGTGGATAGTGCTCTCAAGAATCTCCTGCCCAATGTGTCGAAGGCCATGGCAAATCTGGCACGCGTCGTCCGCCAGGGATCCGTGCTCATAACCGAAAAACGGGGCATCGAACTGATCGCTACCAAACCACGATCGGTTCAGGAAGCGCTACCGGTTGAGGATCGACTGCATCGGGCGTTTGCCGCGCGGTATGGTTCCATCGAGTTGCCCCGGCTGATGATGGAGGTCGACGCCGAAGTGCGCTTTTCTTCGACATTGCTGCGCCGATCTCCTGATAACACCGATGAGATCATGGCCGTCTATGGCGCACTGCTCGCGCACGGCATGGGGCTGGACCGGATCCAGGTTATGCGCATGATTCCTGCTGTGTCGGAATCCAGATTGCGCACCCTGATGCGAGTTCTGGAAGAGGAGGGCCGGCTCGCCGAGGCCAACCTGTCGGTGGTGCAATTCATGCGACGGCATTCGGTCGTCGCGCAATGGGGTGAAGCCGGACTGGCGTCCAGCGACATGATGACGGTCGAGTCCAGCCGCCGGCTGTGGAACGCGCGCATCGACCCGCGCACCGGCAACTATGCGATCGGCACCTACACTCATGTCCTTGACCAGTGGGGAATCGCCTACGACCAACCGATCATCCTGAACCGACGCCAAGCCGGTGCCGCCCTCGAAGGCGCACTGATGCAGCGCCTTGTGCCGATCGAGCGCCTTGCTGTGGATACGCACGGCTATACCGATGTGGCCATGGGGCTGGCCAAGCTGCTGGGGTTCAATCTGTGTCCGCGTCTGGCCATGCTGCGGGAGCGGAAACTGTATGTTGGAAACGAGCAGTACGTACCGAAAGCATTGCGGGCGGTAGCGGTTCGCCTCTCCCTGAAAACCTTGCACGCCCACTGGGACGAACTGCTTCGGCTCGCGGTCTCGATCCGGGAAGGATGGTGTTCAGCCTCCCAGGTGTTGGCCCGATTCGGCAGCGATGCCCAGGGGGATCCGTTGTATCAGGCCGCAGTGACCTTTGGCCGTTTGGTGCGCACCCAGTATCTGTGTGAGTATTTCGCGGATCCGAAATTTAGAGATGCCATCCGGCGCGTCCTGAACCATGGCGAATCGGTTCATCAGTTGCAGCGGTCGATCCGACCCTATGCGATTGGTCCCAAGCGCGGGCGCAGTCACGATGAGCAACGGGCGATTTCAGGCGCGCTGTCCCTGTTGTCCAATCTGGTGATGAGCTGGAACACCCACAAGATTCAAGAACTGATGGATTTGCCTGCGCATCGGCGCCCGGATCTCCGACTCGACGACATCGCCGCCGCAGGACCGGTCGCGACCCGGCACATCAATTTCCGGGGCGTGCTGCATTTCCCGCTCGAGGAATTCGCCGAACCAGTAATGCGAGCTCCCGTTCGAGTCCCCGCAATGCCTTGAGGCACAAGGGTTTCAGTTTCCTACCGTAACTTTCTGCACGAATGTGCCACTACCCCCTTGCTGGCGATGGGCCTGAACGTGCATTTGTCCGAGTCAAACCGCATTGAGGATATTGCCGGAGAGCTGGAACGCATTGGCAAACTGGCCGGTACCGAGGTCACGGCTAATTCGGCGGCGACGGCGTTTCGCGAGCGCTACGCAAGGCTGGCCGCCCGCTATGGCCAGCGTCCGCCGGTAACCGTGTTCTACCAGATATGGAAGCAGCCGCTGATGACGATCAACCGCGACCAGATCATCAGCGATGCGATACGCCTGTGCGGCGGGCGCAACGTGTTTGCCCACCTGCCGATTCTGGCGCCAACCGTTACCGTTGAAGCCGTCATCGCCGCCAACCCGGAGGCCATAGTTGCCAGCGGCATGGGCGACTCACGACCGGAATGGCTAGACGACTGGAGGCGCTGGAGCACGCTGGCGGCAGTGACCGGCGACAACCTCTACTTCATCCTGCCGGACCTGATACAGCGCCACACACCACGCATCTTGGACGGTGCCGAGAAGCTTTGTATCCATCTGGAAACAGTGCGCGCCAAGCGCGGTATGTAGGCGTGGCGATCAAGCACAACGCTCCGGTGAACCTTCAGTAACGGCTTCGAGTGTTCGTTTTTGACAATCTCGTCCGTTTCGTGGATTATCCCGTTCCTTCAGGTGCCCTGTACGGAAAAGTATGGGGAGAATCGGGAAGGCGGTGAAATGCCGCCACGTGCCCAACGCTGTATGGATGATGCATCGGCAAATGCCACTGGTGAAAACCGGGAAGGCGCCGCATGCAGTCGAATCCGAGTCAGAAGACCGGCCTGAAAAAGTCGCGTGCTGCATGGTCAGGCAGCACGTCAACTTTTCATTTAAGGGGAATATCCATGAAACCGGAACCTACCAGCCAGAATATGCACGCTTTCGCAGACGAAGAGCGCGCCGCCATCTATCGCACCATCTTTTCTCGCCGCGACGTTCGCGGCCAGTTCCTGCCCAAGGCCGTGCCGGACGAAGTGCTGAGCCGCATCATCACCGCTGCCCACTACGCTCCATCCGTCGGCTTCATGCAACCATGGAATTTTCTCGTTGTGCGTTCCGACGAGATCAAGCGCAATGTACACGCCGCCTTCACCGCGGCGCACGCCGAGGCCGCGGAGATGTTCGAAGGCGACAAACGCGCCACCTACAGGACGTTGAAACTCGAAGGCATACTCGAATCGCCGGTCGGCATCTGCATCACCTGCGACCGCGAGCGTACGGGGCCGGTGGTGGTTGGGCGCACCCACATGAAGACGATGGACCTCTACAGCAGTGTCTGTGCCGTGCAAAACCTCTGGCTGGCGGCGCGTGCCGAAGGCCTGGGCGTGGGCTGGGTGAGCATTTTCAACCAAGCCGCCCTGCAGGAAGCGCTGGATATCCCCAAAGGCATTACGCCGATTGCCTATCTTTGCGTCGGCTATGTCAGCCACTTTTACGCCAAGCCGGAACTAGAAGCCGCCGGCTGGCTGCCACGACTGCCGATCGAAGACGTGGTGTATTTCGAACAATGGGGTCGCCGCGACGAGCTGCAGCCTTTGATAGAGCACTTGATGCGCGACCAAGCCATCGCGCAGGCGAAGGCAAACGCCAGCGTGCTTCAGCCGGTAACCGGCTAAGGTATCGACTCCGGCTCGAACCGCCACATTACTTGACCTGGGGACGCTGTTTGCAGAGAAGAACCAGCGTCCTGGTTCGGCAACCTTATCAGGGCAGGAACAGCGCCGCGGTGGCCGCTGGGTTGAATGGGAAATAGAAGTGCACGTAAGACGCGGTCAGGCGTCTGTCGCGATAGACCGGCTCGCCGCCGCGCCCGTTGGACTTAATCGCTTGTGCCAAAGGTTCGAGCGCGGTCTCGATGGTCGAGTAATGAAAGGTGTGGCCGGTAAGGCGTCCCTCGGGTAGTTCGGCAGCAAGCATGCCGAGGCCGGCGAGCTTCGATTGCATGCGCGTGATACCGGGCAGCATGCCAAAAGCGGCATGCGACGCGCCATCGACGGTGATCAGATTTTCGAAGCAGGCCATCATGCCGCCGCATTCGGCCAGCAGCGGCTTGCCGGCATCGACATGCGCGGCGAGGGCGGCGGCCATGGCAGTGTTGGCGGCGATGGCGCCGGCATGCAGCTCCGGATAGCCGCCGGGTAGCCAAACAGCATCGCAGGCGGGAAGCCGCGTATCGACCAGCGGCGAGAAGAATATAAGCCGCGCGCCCAGTGCCGCCAGGCATTCGAGATTGGCGGGATAGAGGAAGCAGAAGGCGGCGTCGCGAGCGGCGGCGATGGTCTTGCCAGCGAGCTTCGCTTCAAAAGTCGGCGCTGGCGATACGGCGAATTCGACGGCCGGCGGTAGTTCCGCGGCGGGTGTGTCGGCCAGCGCATCGGCCATGCGCTCGATGCGCGCGTCGAGGTCGTCGATCTCGCCCGCCGGCAGCAGGCCGAGATGGCGCTCCGGCAGCGCGCAGCCGGCATCGCGCGGCAGGTGGCCGGCCCAAATGATGTCGGGCGGCAGGGTTTTCTGCGCGAGTTCGGCGTGGTGCTTGCTGCCGGTGCGGTTGGCGAGCACATGGGTGATGTTCGCGCCCTCGCCGTAATTCTTAAGACCCCAGGCGACGGCGCCGAAGGAACCGGCCATGGCAGCGGCGTCGATCACCAGCAGGATGGGCAGGCCCAGGCGCCGGGCCAGCTCAGTCGAGTTCGGCTCGCCATCGTGGAGGCCCATGACGCCTTCGACCAGGATGAGGTCGGCATCGCGAGCCGCGCGATTCAGGCGCCAGCGCGCATCGTCCTCGCCGCACATGCGGAAGTCGATGTTCTCGCAGGGCGCGCCCGAGGCCAGGGCGTGGATTTGCGGGTCGAGAAAGTCGGGGCCGCACTTGAAGACCCGGACGCGCCGCCCTTGCCGCGCATGCAGTCGCGCCAGCGCGGCCGTGACCGTGGTCTTGCCCTGACCCGAGGCCGGCGCGGCTATCAGCAATGCCGGACAACCGGATGAAGTCACCATTCCATCCCCGGCATGGCTTTCACGCCGGCCTTGAAGGCGTGCTTGACCATGGCCATTTCGGTGACAGTATCGGCCGCTTCGATCAACGCCTCCGGCGCGGCGCGGCCGGTGACGATGACGTGCTGCATCGGCGGGCGCGCGGCGAACGCGGCAAGCACCTCGGCTAGCGGCAGCCACTGGTACTTGAAGGCGTAGGTGAGTTCGTCGAGCACGACGAGATTGACGGCGGGATCGCGCAGGTAAGCGGCGGCGGCGTCCGTCGCGGCATCCTGCGTCTCCCAGGTGAAGCCCTCGCCCATCACATGCCAGTCGATGCCAGGCAGGCGGCCGAGCACCGCCTCCTCGCCGGTGTCTTTGCGCGCCTTGACGAACTGGACGACGGCGACGCGCATGCCGTGATCCAGCGCACGAGCGACGACGCCGAAGGCCGCCGAGGACTTGCCCTTGCCGTTGCCGGTGTTGACCAGCAGCACGCCGCGCTCGGTCGCGGCGGCGGCGATCTTGCCGTCCACCACGGCCTTCTTGCGCTGCATGCGTGCAGCATGGCGCGCGCCGCGCTCGCTGTCGGGGACGCTCATGCTTCGGCTTCTTCGACCTCGTCCGCGTCCGCTGCCGCGCGCGGCGGCTCGTCGAGCACGGACTGGATGTAGTCCTCGGGCAGCCGGTATTCGCGGGCGAGTTCGGCGGCGCTCTTGCCGCTGGTCTGTATCGTGGCGATCCAGCCGTTGAGGCCGGTGGACAGCGAGCGACCGGCCTGTTCGCCCGCCTTGGTGCTGGCGCCGCCGCCATCGACCTCGTACTTGTTGGCATAGCCGCGCGGCGTGACCATGAGGCCGTGCTTGACGAAGGTGTTGGAGTTGCCGATCAGCACCGTGGTGAGCATGCCGATGTCGCACTCGGACATTTTCTCCAGCGTGGTGAATTCGATGCGCTGCTTCTTGCGGTAGGCCGACTTGACGATGGCCACCGGCGTGTCGGGGCGGCGATGGCGCAGGAACAGGCGCTGCGCCTCGACGATCTGCCGCGTGCGGCGGCCGCTCTTGGGGTTGTAGAGGGCGACGACGAAGTCGGACGATGCGGTCGCATCGAGGCGGCGCGCGATCACCGGCCACGGCGTCAGCAGGTCGGACAGCGAAATGGCGCAGAAGTCGTGGGTCAGCGGCGCGCCGACCAGCGCGGCGCAGGTGTTGAGCGCCGAGGCGCCGGGAATGATCTCGACCTCGATGTCGGAGTCGGGCGTCCACCCGGCCTGGAACAGCACTTCGAAGGTCGGCCCGGCCATGCCGTAGACACCGGCGTCGCCCGAGGACACCAGCGCCACCTTCTTGCCCTGGCGGGCGCGGTCGAGCGCCTCGATGGCGCGGTCGAGTTCCTCGGTCATCGACTTCTTGATGACTTCCTTGCCCTCCACCAGGTCGGCGACGAGGCGGATGTAGGTGACATAGCCGATGATGGTGTCGGCCTCGGCGATGGCGGCGCGGGCGCGGTAGGTCAGGTGCTCGTTGCTGCCCGGGCCGAGGCCGACGAGCATGATCTTGCCTTTTTTGGTTTGGGTCTCTGGGGACGTCATTGGGGGAACCTCGCTATTGAAACGGTGGCGTTGCGTCCGTCGGGGCCGCGCAACTTGTGTTTTTCGATAATGAGCTGGGTCTTGTCGACGCCGGCGGCGAGCAGCGCGGCGGCTTCGGAAACCGAGGGCGTGCCGGTGTGCTTGCGCACGGTCTCCGAAGGATTGGGCACCTCGACCGCGGCCAGTCCCGCCGCCGGATAGAAGCGGATCTGCCAGCCGCGCACTTGCGCGAAGCTGAGCAGCCCGGCCTCGTCGGCCTTGAGGTCGATGCTGGCGACGGCGACGACATCGGCATGGCGCGCGCCGCAGGCGGCCAGCGCCTCGGCGACGGCCTGGGCGATGGTTTCGGCCGGCGTGCCGCGATCGCAGCCCAGGCCCAGGGCGAGTTTCATGCGGCCTTGCCCGGACGATAGACGATGCGTTTGCCGGCAAGCGGTGCGACCAATGCGGACGGCATTGCGCGTTCGCTGATCCACAGCACGGCGCCGAATTTTTCGGGGGCGACGTCTTCGAGACGGGAGAAGCGTTGCAGGTTCGCCGGCAGCGGACCGCTGCGGCCGTTGGCGTGATGGGTCCACCAGTCCTCGCTGCCGGCCTCCTGCACCAGGGCCACCGGCTCGTCGTTCACCACGGCGGCGCTGGCGCGCACCACTTCGTCGTGCGTGGCCTCGAAGGTCCAGCCGAGTTCGCGGCCGAGCAGGTCGACCGCCAGCGTCTGGCGCGCGTCCGATGCAGTGGTCAGCACCGGCGTTGCGCCGAGCGCGGTGGCAAGATGCCCGGCCAGTTCGTTGGCGCCGCCGAGGTGGCCGGAGAGCACGGGGATGGCGAACTTGCCGGCCTCGTCGACCACCACCACGGCGGGGTCGGTTTCCTTGCTGCGCAGATGCGGCGCGATCAGGCGCACCACGGCGCCGAGCGAAACGATGGCGACGATGCCATCGAAAGCCGCGAATAAGGCGGGCACCTGGTCGCCGACCTTGCCGACATAGGTGCGGGCGGCGCCGGGTGCGGCGATTTCGGCCTCGGCCTGGAATTTTTCGGGCGCGAAGAGCTGGGCGCCGGGCAGCGCGGCAACGACCTTGCCGGCCAGCGCGATGCCGTGGCGGGTGATGGAAACGACGGCGATTTTCATGCGGGTGTGTGCTCCTGTTCCCTGGCTTCCTTGCGTTTGCGGCAGCCGCGCCGCAGCTCGCCGCGCACCCGCTTGGGGTTCTGCACCAGCATCAGCGATAGGTAGTTGACCTTCTCGCCCTTGAGACTGGCCACGTCGCGTACCACGCGCTCGCCGGGCGCGCCGACCTTTTCGATGAAGCAGCTGGTGGCCAGCAGCCCGCGCTGTTTGAGCAGTTCGATGACTTCGTCGACCAGCGGCTTAACTTTCAGCAGCACCAGGGTGTCGAACTCGTCGAGCAGCTGATCGATGATGTCCACGCCGTAGGCGGCGGGAATCACGGCCAGGGTCTCGTCCTCTTCGGCCAGGGTGGTGCCGCTCGCGGCGGCGGCGGCGGCGAAGGAGCTGACGCCCGGTATCGTTTCCACCGCCACCTCGGGCGCCAGTTCGCGCACGACGCGGGCGAGGTGGCCGAAGGTGGCGAAGGTCGAGGCATCGCCTTCGACCAGGAAGACGAGGTCGCGCCCCTCGGCCAGCAGCTCGACGGTGCGCGTCGCAGCGCGTGCCCAGGCCCTGGTCAGGATTTCGGCGTCGCGCGTCATCGGGAACACCAGCGCCTCGGCATCCGGCGGCGCGGCGATGCCGCCACGCTCGACGATGGACAGCGCGTAGGAACTCTCCTCGGCCTTTTTCACCGGGTAGAGCCAGCGCGCGCCGGATTGCAGCGCCGCCCAGGCGCGGCGGGTAATGAGTTCCGGGTCGCCGGGGCCGAGCGAGGCGCCGATCAGTTTGCCATAGAGTTTTGTCATGACGATTCCAGATGAGTGGTGACTATCCACACGGGATTTTGAGCGGCCAGCCGGTGCATGTCGAGGATGGGCTGGCTGCGGCTGGCTTGCAGTTGCACCACATCCCACGTCGCACCGGCAACGGCGAGCGCGGCCGTGGCGGTGGCGAGGTTTTCGATGGTGACGAAGTTCATCACCAGGCGACCCTGCGGCTTGAGGCGGCCGAGGATCAGGCGGATCAGCTCGTCCAGCTCGCCGCCGGAGCCGCCGATGAACACGGCATCGGGGTCCGGCCAGGCGTCGAGATGGGCGGGCGCCCTGGCCTCGACCAGCGTGTAGTTGGTGGCGCGGAAACGGGCCGCGTTGGCGCGCGCGTTGGCGGCATCGCCTGCGTTCTTCTCGATGGCCCAGACATGGCCGTGCGGCGCCAGCCGCGCCGCCTCCAGTCCGACCGAACCGGCCCCGGCACCGATGTCCCACACGACGGCATCCGCCGCCAGCCGCAGCTTGGCCAGCGACACGGCGCGCGCCTCCTGCTTGGTGATGAGCCCCTTCTCCGGCGTGCGCTGGATGTATTCGAGGTCTTCGAGGCCGAAAGCCGGCGCCCGTGCGTCGGGCGCGCGTTCGATCAGCACCACGTTGGGATCGGGAAACTCCATTGTCGCGGCAGCGGCGGGCGTGAGGTCGGGGAACAAGGCTTCGTCGGGCAGCAGCAGGCGGCTGGCCACCGACAGCCGCACGCCATCGCCGTAGCCGGCGGTGAGGAGCGCACGCGCCAGCCGCGCCGGGTTGTTGTCGGGGCCGGTGAACAGCGCTACCTGCGGGTGCCGGGCAATGGCGCGCATCGCCTGGTACAGGCCGTGGTCGGGGGTGGCGCCGACGGCCCATTCGCCGGCATCGGCGCTATGGCAGGAAACGATTTTTACATCCTGCCAGGGCTTCCTGAAGCGGGCGAAGGCCAGTTGCAATGTCGTCGGCGCGGGCAGGATTTCGATCTTCCCGGCACCGAGCTTGCCGGCGAGAAAGCCGGCGATGCCGTGGCACAGCGGGTCGCCGGTGGCGATCATGGCGACGCGCTGGCCGGCCCCCAGCGCCGCCTCGATCCACGCCGGCGTCTGCGTCAGCGCGCCCTTCATGTCCTTCAACGTGGTGCTTGCCGGTACGTGCTCTCGAATCAGTTCCAGCGTGCGACCGGCGCCGAAGATCAAGTCGGCTCTGGCGAGACGGCGGCGCGCGGAGGCGGACAGGCCATCCCAGCCGTCGTCGAGGATGCCGATCAGGGCACAAGTATTCAACTTTTCAGCGGGCTTCATCTTCTTCGACGCGGACAATGAATTGGCCTTCGAAATCGCAGACGAGGACGGCGAGGCGGTAGTCGCCGGGATAGCAGGACTTGAGGCTGCGGATGGCTTTCTTCGCCAGCGCGCGATGGTAATCGACGGTGAGGCCGAGTTCGGCCAGATGCTCGGCGGCGAAGCGCGCGGTTTCGGCGGCGCGGATTTTTTCCACCAGGTCGGGCGGGACGCCGACTTCCCGCGCCGATTCGGCGAGGATGTCGCGGTCCACTTCGGCCTTCCAGGCGTGGGTGACGGCCAGACCCTGGCTCATCTTGGTCAGCTTGCCGACCATGGCGCCGACGGTAATCTCTTTCATGTTCGTACGGATGGCGGACAGGAAGGCGGCCTTGACGAAATCGCCCATCTGCACGAAGCAGGATTCGTCGAGTTCGGGCAACTGGCGCATGGCGAATTTTTCGGTGCGCCCGCCGGTGGTGAAGACGACGCGGGTCTGACCCTGATTCGCGGCGACGTCGATCGCCTGCACCACGCTGGCGCGGAAGGCCGCCGTGGAATAGGGCCGCACGATGCCGGTGGTGCCGAGGATGCTGATGCCGCCGAGGATGCCCAGCCGCGCGTTGAGCGTCTTCTTCGCCATTTCCTCGCCGCCCGGCACGGAGATGACGACTTCGAGGCCGTCGTGGTCGAGCAGCTCGCCGGCCGCCGCCTGCACGTTCTCGCGGATGTTGCGGCTGGGCACGGGATTGATCGCCGGTCCGCCGACTTCGAGGCCGAGGCCGGGCTTGGTCACCGTGCCGACGCCGGCGCCGCCGAGCAGCGCGATCTCGCCGGCGCGGTGCGGCAGCAGGCGCACGTCGGCGGTCATGTGCGCGCCGTGGGTCGCGTCCGGGTCGTCGCCGGCATCCTTGACGATGACGGCGTGGGCGATGCGCGCTTCGCCTTCGCCGTCGATGCGTCCGTCCTGCACGACGAAGGTGACGTCCTTGCCCATCGGCAGCCGGCACACCACGCTTTGCGGCACCTCGCCGCCAACGAGCCCCAGCGTCGCCGCGCGCGCCGCCGCCGCCGAGCAGGCGCCGGTGGTGAAGCCGGTGCGGTTGCCGCGGTTGCGCTTGGGATCGCCCTTGCGAACCTTGGGCGTCTCCGCGGGAGAATCGGCAGACGCGTCGTCCTCGCTCATGCGCTACGTTTCTGTGCGGCCTCGGCCAGCGACAGCAGGGCATGAATCGCGGCGACGACCAGAGTGGAGCCGCCCTTGCGGCCGCGTATCGCGATCCAGGGCGTGTCGCTCAGCGTCATCAGCAGCTCCTTCGACTCGGCCGCCGACACGAATCCCACCGGCATGCCGACGACCAGCGCCGGGCGCACGCCCTCCTCGCGGATCAGGCGCACCAGTTCGATCAGCGCCGTCGGCGCGTTGCCGATGCCGACGATGGCGCCGTCGAGCCGGCCTTCGCGTTTGGCCTTGCGCATCGCCTGCACGGCGCGGGTGCTGTTTTCCGCCTTGGCCTGCTCAATCACGTCGGCGTCGGAAATGTACTGGTAAGTGCGCATGCCGAAATGCGTGAGGCGCGGCTTTGACAAGCCGACGCAGATCATCTCGACATCGGCAACGACGGGCGTGCCGCCCTTCTGCACGGCGGCCAGGCCGGCGGTGATCGCCCGCGGATGAAAGGCGGTGAGGCCGTTGAACTCGAAATCGGCATTGGCGTGGATCATGCGCCGCACCAGCGGCCACTGCTCGGCGGTGTAGGCGTGCGGACCGGCCTCGGCATCGATGATGGCGAAGGAGTCGTGCTCGATGGCACGGCCGGCGGCGGTGAGCTGTTCGGTGACGGTATTGGCGGTCATGGCTTCAGGCGGGAACGTGAGGGTGGAGGTGATCGTGGTGGCGGTGCTCGTGTTCGTACGCGTGCCCGCACGCGCCGGTCGTCGTATGGCTGTGGTCGTGCAGGTGTTCGGCCTCGGCGGCTTTGCGGTACTTGCAGCCGTCGCATTCGAGCAGGCCGCCTTCGGGCAGTTCGTGGCCGGCGACCTTGGCATCGAGCAGATCGAAGATGCCCTTGTCGAAGCCGAAATGCGTGCCCAGGGCAAAGGCGATGCCGGGATACTGCGCCTTCAGGCGCTCGACCTGGGACTTGATGCGCTCCATCAGCACGCCGGTGAAGAGGTAGACCGGCACGATGCAGACCTGCGTCATGCCCAACCGCGCCTGGCGCTGCACCACGGTTTCCAGCCGCGGCCAGGTGATGCTGGTGAAAGCGAGGTCGACCAGTTCGTGCTCGTTGTCCTCGAAGATCCAGCGCGCCATTTTCGCCAGTTCGCCGTTGGCGCCGGCATCCGACGAGCCGCGGCCGAGCAGGATCACGCCGGTGGTTTGCGGGTCGGGCATGGCCAGCGATTTCATCAGGCGAGCGAGCTGGCCCTGCAGCACGGCGAGGATTTCGCGTCCCATGCCGAGGTGGCGGGTGACGAGGAATTCGACCTTGGGATGGCTCAGGCGCGCGGCGTTCAGCGCGGCCGGCAGTTCCATCTTGACGTGGCCGGCGGCGTTGAGGATGAAGGGTATGACCAGCACGCGCCTGGCATTCTTGGCGGCGCGGTCCATGCCTTCGGTGAGCAGCACGTCGGCGTGCTCGATGAAGCAGACCTCGATGCGCCAGTCGGCATGGCGCTGGCGCCAGTCGGCGGCGAAATGCTGGATCTCCTTGTTGCCTTCCTGGTTGCGCGAGCCGTGGCCGACCAGCAGGAGCGTGGTTGAGTTATTCATGGGCGGCCTTGCGAAAGCGGTGGGTGAAGGTGGGGTCGTAAAGTTTCGAACGGGCGAGGTCGGGCCAATCGGCGGCGCCCAGCGTCGGGCTGGCGATGATCATGGCCTGGCTGCCGATCTTCTCGGCCTGGCATTTCTTCTTGATGTCGGCGAGGGTGCCGCGAATGATCTTTTCCGCGCCGGGCCAGCTTGCCTTCTGCACCACGAGGATGGGCGCATTCTCGTCCCAGCCGGCCGCGCGCAGCGCCGTCTGTACTTCATGCAGCAGCGTGATGGATAGAAAGATGCACAGCGTGCTCTTGTGCGCGGCGAGCGACTCCAGGTCCTCGCCCGGCGGCATCGGCGTGCGCCCGGCGACGCGGGTCAGGATCACCGTCTGCGTCACCTCGGGCAGGGTCAGCGTCTCGCCCGCCGCCGCCGCCGCCGCCATGGCCGACGACACCCCCGGCACGACTTGCCACTCGATGCCGGCGGCCGTCAGCGGCCGTGTCATTTCGATCAGCGCCCCGTACAAACCGGGGTCGCCGGTCTGCAGGCGGACGACGGTCTCGCACCGGCCGCACTGCTCGATCAGCCAGGCCGTCATCTCCTCCAGCGTCATGTCCTTGGAGTCGCGAATGACACAGCCTGATGGAGCGAAGCGCGTCGCTGCCCGATCGACCAGCGAACCGGCGAACAGGATGGCGCCGGCGCGGGCGAGCAGATCGCGGCCCTTGACCGTGATCAGGTCCGGATCGCCCGGTCCCGCGCCGACGAACCAGACCCGGCCCGGCATGCCGGCAAACTCAAGCTGCAACGGAGTTGTACAAGCGTTTGTCGACAGCGGCGGAACGCTTGAGGGCGTGCAGGGACTTGGCTGCCGCCAGCACGGCCAGATCGATCAGCGGTTCGGCGATGATGACGAGCAGGTAGGCGCCGCCAAAAGAAGCGACATTCGCCAGGTTCTCGGCGCCGAACCCTTGTCCATAGAACGCCCAGAACGCCACCCAGGCGATGATGCCGCCCTGATAGGCCGCCGAGAGCTTGAGCGTCTGGCCGTAGGAAAGATCGACGTAGGCGGTGCGCGCGGGAATGATCTTTTTTGCCAGCACGCCCATGACGAAGATCGGCGCCAGCAAGGTGGTGAGGTTGATCGCGTACTGGGGCAGATCGGCGGGGGCGAAGAACAGGCCCTGAACCAGCAGGCCGCCGGCCAGGCCTATGGCCGCAGGCGCCAGGCCGAAAAACAGGAAGAGCGTGGTGCCCAGGATCAGGTGCACTTCCGAGACGCCGACCGGGTAGTGAAAGAACACCTCGAAGAAACAGAAGACCATCAGCGCGGCCAGCGCGCTGCGCGCCAGCAGGGTACCAAGCCCGTTCTCGCGAACAAAATCGGCGGCCGCCTTGACGGTTGCCCCGGCAGCAACCGCGGCCGTGCCATAACTGAGAATCATTTTTGCGCCGTCGACGACGCCCGCTTCGATATGCATGTTTGAACTCCTTGGCCATATAACAACGAATCGCTGGACCCGTGAAGCTCAAGGATTTCTGGCGGAACCATGAGGCGTTCGCCAGCCTTCGCCCGCACCCCGGGGTTCAACGCCAAATGTTCGGGCCGGTCTTCTGGCTTGCCGTCGATCTTCTCCGAGCCTTCCCATGCCGTGCACAGTGGCGGTTGCGGAGTCGTCAGGCTTACAGCAGCGGGGGCTGCGCCGGAATGACTGGTTGCCCAGCTTCACCGGCTTCCCGTTTCACCCGCCCCAAGTCAATAGGGCAAGGCACCCAAAACGCCGCCATCTTATGCCGAAACTTTCCCGTCGTGTTGCGCTGCCAGGAAGGGTGCCGGTACCTTCGTGCGCCAGGTTGCCGCAGGAACTCAGCTACCCACGCTCAAGAAGCGCTTCAGAAAGGTCGGCGGCACGCTGGTTTTTTCGGCAGCGACGCAGCCATTCAGGCTCCCGCCATCAGGCCGGCAGCGACTTTTTCTCGCGCAGAAAGATTTCGATCTGCTCCGCCGGAACGCCCGGGCTGAACAGGAACCCCTGCATCTCGTTGCATTTGAGCAGCCGCAGCAGGTTCGCCTGCTCCTCGGTTTCGACGCCCTCCGCGACCACCCGCAGATTCAGGGAATGGGCCAGGGAAATGATGGTGGAGACGATGCCCAGATCTTCGGAGCTGCTGGTCATGTTCACGATGAACGCCCGGTCAATCTTCAGGACATTGACCGGCAGCTTGGCGATGTAGCTGAGCGAGGAGTAGCCGGTGCCGAAATCGTCGATGGCGACCTCGATGCCCATTTCCCGAATCGCCCTGAGCTTCTGGATATTGGCCTCTATGTCCTGCATGATCAGGCTTTCGGTAATCTCCAGTTCCAGTTCGACCGCCGCGTTCCCGGCGCCGCTTATCACGCGCTCTACCGTGCCGACGAAATCTTTCTGCTGAAGCTGGATCGGCGAAACATTGACGGCAATCCGGGGAGCGCGCAGGCCCTTTGCCTGCCAGGCCCTGGAATCGGATACCGCCTGCGTCAACGCCCAGCGGCCCGCCTCCAGAATCATCCCGGTTTCTTCGAGCAAAGGAATGAATCTCGCCGGCGGCACCAGGCCGGTCTCGGGATCGTTCCAGCGCAGCAACGCTTCAAGCCCGCAAATCCGCCCACTCTTGAGATCGACCTTGGGCTGGTAATGCAGCACCAGTTGCTCCTGCTCCAGCGCCCGGCGCAGCTTGTTTTCGAGCGACAGCTTTTCGGCGACGCGGGCATTGAACTCGGGGGCATAGAACAGGTACTTGTCGCCGGAAAGCTTGACCTTTTTCAGCGCCGCCTCGGCATTGCGCAACAGGGTCTCGATGTCCTCGCCGTCGACCGGGTAGGCCGCTATCCCTGCCTTGGCCGTAATGCGCAGATTCTGCCCGCCAACCAGGAATGGCTGATCCTGTATGTTGGACAAAATATTCCACAGGACATGGGCGATGTCCGGGTCTTCGTCGCCTCCCCGCGTGGCGATGCTGAAATTATCAGCCGAAGACCTGGCCAGGATATACGTTTCATCGAGCATCTCTTTTAGCCGCGTTGCAATCTGACGCAACAAGTCATCCCCGGCATGCCGGCCGAAAGTATCATTGACGTTGCTGAAGCGATCAAGGTCAAGCAGGATCACGGAAAACGTCTTTTCCTGCTTGCGCATGGCATGGATTCGTTGACCTGCCCGATCCAGAAACAGCGCGCGGTTCGACAGGCCGGTAACGGCATCGAAATAAGCCAGATAGTTAAGGCGCTCCTCTTTTTCGAGGTGATCGAGGGCAAATGAAATATCGCCGGCCATCTCGATCAGCAGCCGCATTTCCTCGTCATCGAAAGCACCGGTTTCCGGCGCATAGAGCAGGAACACGCCGACCGGCCGGCTTTCCACGACGAGCGGGAACACCGCCAGGGATCGATAGCCGCGCTTCAACGCTTCCTTGTGTAAATTCCTGATGCGATCGTCCGCGGCGATGTCGTTGCAGGCCACCGGCTTCATCCCGGTTATCGCTTCCGCCGTCAGGTAACAGTTTTCGGGAGCACCCTCTACGACGGTCAAATTGACCTGATCCAGATACCCGTCCTCATGGCCTACCCTGGCGACCGGCGTGACCTGTTGCGTGTCCGCATCAAACCTGCCAATCCAGGCGAACACGAACTTGCCGTGCTCCACCGCGATGCGGCACGCCTCCTCGAAGAGCTGCTGCCGGTCGCGCGCCCGCACGATGGTGGTGTTGATGCCGCTGAGCACGCTGTAGATTCGATTGAGGCGCGCGATCCTCGCTTCGTGCGCCTTGCGCTGGGTGATATCCCGGATCACTCTGACGATACCCTCCGATGCGCCAGTTTCGCTCGTCAGCGGAGATAAGGTGTGATCCGAGGGGAATATCTCACCGTTTCTTCTCTTCATCTCATGCTCAAAATTGATGGCCGCATCTTGGGCGATAGACTGCTGAACGCGTTTGACCACCTCCATATAGTGCTGCTTGTCCACTTGGAGCAGCGACATGAACTGGCCTTTCAGTTCCGCAACGGAATAGCCGAATATCTTTTCCACGGCGGTGTTCGCGTTGGTGATCCTTCCTTCCGGCGAGGTTACGAAGACGGCGTCCTGCTGTGAATTGAATACGGCGCGAAACCAGGACTCGGATTGCCGCAGCGCGGCAGTGCGCACCTCCACCAATTGCTCCAGGCCCTCGTGCAGCCGGGCACGCTCCAGCGCGATGCTCACCTGGTGTCCGACTCCGTAAAGTATTTCCATCTCGTTGTCCTTGAACAGCCCCTGATCCGCACCCACCAGGTTCATGACGCCCAGGATCTCGTCGCCATTCCACAAGGGCACACTGGCGTGATAGCGCAAGCCATTGGTATCGCCCGCGGCCGCCCGCAAGCGCTCGCACTCCAGGATATTCGTCACGTGATCCAGCTCGCCCGCGAGCAAGCGCCGCCGGCATTCGCACAAGCCCTCCATCGCACCTGAGGCCAACAATGCCGGCGGCAGGTTGCGCGCAGCGGCAAGCCGGAAGCCGGACTCGCCTTCCTTCAAGGAAATCCATCCCGCCCTCACCCCCGGCAGCTCCTGCGCATGCTCCAGCGCCTTCTCGCACACCTCGCGCTCGCTCACCGCGCGGTTCAGCCCTTCCGCGATGTGGTAGAGGCCGGTCAGGGATCGGTTCGATTCGGCCAGGTCGCGCTGCCGCGCCCTGAGCTCCTCGCTGATGTGTACCGCCTCTTCATAGACGGAGATCAGCAGGTCCACGATCTGCTGCCGTTCGGCGGTGATGAAATGTTTTTGTCCGCCGAGATGGATTTCCATCCCCATCTGCATCTTCTGGCTCTTGCGCATTTCCTGGTTCATCAGCAGGTAATCGACGCGGGCGAGCAGGTATTTCTCCTCGTAGGGCTTGCGGATGAAGTTGTCGGCGCCGCACTCCAGCCCCTTCATGATGTCCAGGACGTCGGACAGGGTAGTCACCAGGATGATCGGGGTCTCCCTCAAGACCTCATCGGACTTGATCGCCTTGCACAGTTCATAGCCGTTCATCTCGGGCATCACGATGTCGCTGATCACCAGCGCCGGCTTGCGCCGCCGGACCGCCGCCAGGGCCTGCTTGCCGTCGGGCGCGGTCTCGACCGCATAGCCGTGTTTTTCGAGCAGGTACCGCAGTTTTTCTGCCTGGGTCGGGCTGTCCTCGGCGATGAGGATTTCGATGCCGTTGCTCCGGTTCTTTCTTGAATTCATGGATTACGCTCCTATCCTGCTTCGGCGGTTCGCCAGATTCGTCAGCACTGCGGCGATTTTCTCCGGCGACAACACCAGCATCGCCGCATCGAGCCTGATGGCTTCGCCCGGCATGCCATGGACCACGGAACTGTCCTTGTCCTGGGCAAAGGTAACCGCGCCCTTTTCTTTCAACAACCGCAGTTCCTCGGCGCCGTCGCGTCCCATGCCGGTGAGTAGGCCGGCAACGGCGTCGCTACCATAGACCTCGGCGATCGAGCGAAACAAACAGGACACAGAGGGGCGCAGCCCATTCTCGGGTTCGTCCTGGGTCAGGGCAATCCTTCCTCCGTGCGCCACCTTCATCTGACATTCGTCGGGAGCCACATAGACGTGGCCGGGCAGCACGGCCTCGCCATGCGTGGCGACATGAACGGGCAGGCTGGACGACTGTGCCAGCCACTCGACGAAGCCTGGCGTAAAGCCGGGCGCCATATGTTGCACGATCACCAGCGGCGCCGGAAAATCCTTGGGCAATCCCGCCAAAATAGTGTGCAGCACCGGCGGTCCGCCGGTCGAGGCGCCGAGGGCGACAATCCTCACCTGCGCCGGTGCGTGCGCGAGTCCCAGCTCCGCCGGACGCGGGACCGGCTCCGTGCGCCGCGCTCTCGGCCAGCGTCGCACCACCTTCACCTCCGACATCAGCTTCACCGTCTGCACCAGTTCGCGGGCCATGGCCTCGTGGTCGGGGTCGTCTCAGAAAACGGAAAATAAAGCACGCTAAGCCGGTGGCAGCGGTCGCAATGGCCTAAACTTCCCCGCACCGACCTTGGCGCTGCTGCGCCATAGGTAATCGCCGGTCAGGTTGATGTGCTCCCACCCCAGCGGCGACAGATATTGCAACAATGTGTCGTCCAGCGCCGTGCCGTTGCCACGCAAAGCACTGGTGGCACGCTCCAGATATACCGTGTTCCACAACACGATGGCCGCCGTCACCAGATTGAGGCCGCTGGCCCGGTAGCGCTGCTGCTCAAAACTGCGGTCGCGGATTTCACCCAATCGGTAGAAGAAGACCGCCCTGGCCAGCGCGTTGCGCGCCTCGCCCTTATTCAGCCCCGCATGGACGCGGCGGCGCAGCTCCACGCTTTGCAGCCAATCCAAAATGAACAGCGTGCGCTCGATGCGCCCCAGCTCGCGCAACGCCACGGCCAAGCCGTTCTGGCGCGGGTAGCTGCCGAGTTTGCGCAGCATCAGCGAAGCCGTTACCGTGCCTTGCTTGATGGAGGTGGCCAGCCGCAGAATTTCATCCCAATGGGCGCGTATTTGCTTGATGTTCAGCCTGTCGCTGCTAATCATCGGCTTGAGCGCGTCATAGGCGGCATCGCCCTTGGGGATGAATAGCTTGGTTTCGCCCAAGTCACGGATACGCGGCGCGAAGCGAAATCCCAGAAAATGCATCAAGCCAAACACGTGATCGGTGAAGCCTGCCGTGTCGGTGTAGTGTTCCTCGATGCGCAAGTCCGACTCGTGGTACAGCAGGCCATCAAGCACGTAAGTTGAATCACGAATGCCCACGTTGACCACCTTGGCACTGAAGGGCGCGTACTGGTCGGAGATATGGGTGTAGAAAGTCCGTCCTGGACTGCTTCCATACTTCGGGTTGATATGACCAGTGCTTTCTGCTTTGCTGCCGGTTCTGAAGTTCTGGCCGTCCGACGATGACGTGGTGCCGTCACCCCAGTTGCCGGCGAAGGGTTGCCGAAACTGCGCATTCACCAGCTCGGCCAGCGCCGTCGAATAGGTTTCATCGCGGATGTGCCAGGCTTGCAGCCAAGACAGCTTGGCGTAGGTGGTGCCAGGGCAGGACTCGGCCATTTTGGTCAGACCCAGGTTGATCGCGTCGGCCAGGATCGTCGTCAACAGCAAGGTTTTGTCCTTGGCCGTGTCGCTGGTCTTCAGGTGTGTGAAGTGGCGGGTGAAGCCCGTCCATTCATCGACCTCCATCAGCAACTCGGTGATTTTGAGGTGCGGCAGCAGCATAGCTGTCTGGTCGATCATGGCTTGCGCGGCGTCTGGTACTGCCGCGTCCAGCGGCGTGATCTTCAGGCCTGACGCGGTGGTGATGATGGCATCCGGTAAGTCGTTGGCCGCAGCCATGCGGTTGACTGTGGCGAGTTGCGCCTCCAACAATTCCAACCGGTCATGCAGGTATTGGTCGCAGTCGGTGGCCACTGCCAGCGGCAATTCGCTGGCCAGCTTCAAAGTGGCGAACTTCTCGACCGGCACCAGGTATTCGTCGAAGTCCTTGAACTGGCGAGAACCCTGCACCCAGACATCACCGGAGCGCAGCGCGTTCTTCAGCTCCGACAGGGCGCATAACTCGTAGTAACGCCGGTCGATGCCGTCGTCGGTCAGAACCAGCTTTGCCCAGCGCGGCTTGATGAATGCGGTTGGCGCATCGGCGGGCACCTTGCGCGCGCTGTCGCTGTTCATGCCGCGCAGCATGTCGATGGCATCGAGCACACCCTTGGCGGCGGGCGCAGCCCGCAATTTGAGCACGCCCAGGAACTGCGGCGCGTAGCGGCGTAGCGTGGCATAGCTTTCACCGATGTGGTGCAGGAAATCAAAGTCGGCAGGCCGCGCCAATGTTTGCGCTTCGGTGACGCTGGCGGCGAAGGTGTCCCAGGGCATAACGGCCTCGATGGCGGCGAACGGATCGCTGCCGCTTTGCTTGGCCTCAATCAACGCTTGACCGATGCGCCCATACATCCGCACCTTGTCGTTGATCGCCTTGCCGGAAGCCTGGAACTGCTGCTGATGCTTGTTCTTGGCCGCGTTGAACAGCTTGCCGATGATGCGATCGTGAAGGTCGATGATTTCATCGGTGACGGTGGCCATGCCTTCGATGGCCAGCGCTACCAGCGTGGCATAGCGTCGTTGCACCTCGAACTTTGCCAGATCAGCAGGCGTCATCTGGCCACCTTCACGAGCGATTTTGAGCAGGCGGTTCTGGTGAACCTGCCGCTCGATGCCTGCGGGCAGATCAAGTGCTTGCCAGGATTTCAGGCGCTCAATATGTTCGAGCATGTGGCGAGAGTTCGGTTTGGCAGGCGACTGGCGCAGCCATGCCAGCCACGTCACTTTACTGCCGTCCTTGCGCTTGAGAAGTTCGTCCAGGCGCTGACGGTGGGGTGATAACAAAGAATCGGTCAGCGCCGCGTAAATGCGTCGGTTGGCACGGGTGATGGCCTCGGCGCTTGCGCGCTCGATGGCATTCATGGCGGGCAGGATAATGCTCTGCCGCCGCAGATTCTCGACAAGTGCGCTCGCCAGCACGATGCCTTTGTCGGTCTGCAAGGCCAGCTCGGTCAATGTATGCACGGCTTGCCGATAGTGGCTCATGGTGAAGGGCTTGAACCCAAAAACCGTTTGCAGCTCGACCAAGTGCTCCCGCCGTGTCTGTTCGCGCTGGCCGTACTCGCTCCAACTTTCCACTGGCATCTTGAGTTGCGCGGCCACCATGCGCAACAGGGGCGGAAACGGAGGCTCATCGACGCCCAAAAAGGTGCCAGGGAATCGCAAGTAGCAAAGCTGCACAGCGAAGCCCAATCGATTCGCGGCGCCGCGACGCTGACGGATCACCGACAGGTCGGTTTCGTTGAACGTGTAGTGCCGTATCAGTTCGTCTTTGGCATCTGGCAGTGCCAGCAGGCTTTCGCGCTCGGTGGCGGACAGGATTGAGCGGCGTGGCATGGTCAGTCTTCCCGCAGGTACTGGTACAAGGTTTCGCGGCTGATGCCGAAGTCACGGGCCACCAAGGTTTTTTGGGGCTTCGGATTTTCTGGTGTACTAAGCCGGTTTCAAGGCCGAGTTGGCCAATGGTCAATTTCAGCCAGTAAGGTGGACAAGTCAGTTCCGAGGGTCACTTCCTGGATGACTTGCCTGGTGTCGTATTCGGGTTCGGCGGGTGTGGCGCGCATCATGTAGAAATGGACACCATCGGGTTCCACTTCATCGAACCGTGGCCGGCGCTTCACCTTCACCTGCTCGACCCGCCGCGCTTTCCGCTGCATAGCGTCGGTGAATAATACCTTGGCCCGCAGCACCTCGAAACTGTAGCCATTCCCCTCCTGGTACGCCTTCCGAATCTTGGAATTGAAGCTCTCCGTGAAGGCGTTGGTAATCGGCTGCTCGAAGTAGGCCAGGATTTGCTTCCGCCAGGTGCGCCAAGCGGTGGTGATTGCCCTGAACGGCTTGGCAAGCTCCGCCGGGATGGATTCCTGCCAGCGCAAATACTCGGCCAAGGCT
>JAPTVL010000044.1 GCA_028065725.1 Betaproteobacteria bacterium | reverse complement strand
CTTCCTCCAGGCCGATGTCCTGCATAGCCTGAACCATGCAAGACATCCACTGGTCGCGCTCCGACTCGCCGATGGCGAAGGGCAGATGGCGCTGGCGCAGGCGCGGGTGACCGTATTTCTCGACATACAACTGCGGCCCGCCGAGCCAGCCGGACAGGAACAGGAAAAGTTTTTCACGCGAGGCTTTCAGGCTTTTGGCGTGTAGTTCACGGATACCCTGAAATTCCTGCTGCTGATCCATCAGGTCATAGAAGCGATCGACCAAGCGGCGAACCGCTGCTTCACCACCGATACGTGCGTAATGTGTCTCCATGACTATCCCCTGACCGGCCTGACTTTACTTGCCGCCAACTTGGCACGCGTTCTAGCCTCATCGACATCCTTGCCGTTGGCAAGGGCCACGCCCAAACGACGGCGAGTGAAGCTTTCCGGCTTGCCGAACAGGCGCAGGTCACTTTGCGGCACGCGCAAGGCCTCATCCACGCCCTCGAAGGCGATGCCGGCGGCTTCCATGCCGCCGTAGATCACCGCAGAAGCACCAGGTGCCCGCAGGCTGACATCGACCGGCAGACCGAGTATGGCCCTTGCATGCAGGTCGAACTCGCTCTGGACCTGGCTGCACATCGTCACCATGCCGGTGTCGTGCGGCCGCGGGCTGACTTCGGAGAACCATACCCGGTCGCCCTTGATGAATAATTCCACGCCGAAGATGCCGCGCCCCCCCAGATCGTCCGTTACCGCCCGGGCGATCTCGCGCGAACGGGCCAGCGCCGCCGCGCTCATCGGCTGCGGCTGCCAGCTTTCGACATAATCGCCCTTGACCTGCACATGACCGACCGGCTCGCAAAAAAAGGTTTCCACCTGGCCCGAATCTCCCACCGCGCGCACAGTGAGCAGGGTAATCTCATAGTCGAAATCGACGAGGCCCTCGACGATCACCCTGCCCCGGTTGACGCGGCTGCCGCTGGCCGCGTAATCCCAAGCCGCCTTCAGCGCGGCGGGACTATCCACCCTGGATTGCCCCTTCCCCGAGGACGACATCACCGGCTTGATGATGCAGGGATAGCCGATGCCCTTGTCTATCGCCGATCGCAGCTCTTCCAGGCTGTCGGCAAAGGCGTAAGGTGAGGTCGGCAGACCCAGCGTTTCAGCAGCCAGGCGGCGGATGCCCTCGCGGTTCATGGTGAGCTGGGCGGCACGCGCGGTCGGGATCACTTCGCTCAGGCCGGCGCGCTCGATCTCGACCAGCATGTCGGTGGCGATGGCCTCGATCTCGGGCACGATCAAGTGCGGTTTTTCCTGTTCCACCAGAGCGCGCAGCACGGCGCCGTCGGCCATGTTGATCACATGAGCGCGGTGCGCCACCTGGTGGCCGGGCGCATGGGCATAGCGGTCCACCGCGATGACTTCCACGCCCAGGCGCTGCAGGGCGATGATCACTTCCTTGCCCAGCTCGCCGCTGCCGAGCAGCATGACGCGCGTTGCGGCCGGACTCAAGGGCGTACCGATTTTCATAAAGGCTCCTGAAAGCATGCAAAACGCGAATTCTAGCCGTTATTGCGGATAGTCTGCAAAGGCGGCTGGTTCAGGACACGGTAGCAACCCGCCACACCTGCCGCGCCGATCGCAACAGCCCCGGCCAGCATCCCGGCGGGGAGCAGCCAGAAGTTAAAATCGTAGGGCAAGGACAGGATTTTTGTGCTCAAGACATAGCCCGTGCCGCTTGCGCCGAGCGCAGCAGTCAAGCCGGCCAGCATGCCGATCCCGGCGAACTCGGCAAGCAGGCCGAGCAGCAACTGTCTCCGGCTCGCACCCAGGGTACGCAATATCGCCGCCTCGTAAACCCGCTCGTCCCGGGTGGCGGCGATCGCCGCATAAAAAACCGTGAAGCCCATCAGCCAGGTAAACAAAAATACGAACTCCACCGCGCCCGCGACCCGATCCATGATGGTGCGCACTTCGCTCATCACCGCGGCCACGTCGATCACGGTGAAATTTGGAAACGCCCTGACCATTTCGTCGAGCAGGGACGCCTGCCCGTCCGTCAGATGGAAGCTGGTGATATAGCTGGCGGGAAAATTGTCCAGCACGCCGGGAGAGGCCATCACGAAAAAATTGACGCGGAAGCTATCCCAGTTGACTTTGCGCAAGCTTGCCACTCGCGCACTGAAAACCGTACCGCCTATGCCGTAAGTCAGGCTGTCCCCAAGCCTGATGCCCAGCGTTTTGGCGATCCCCTCCTCGACCGATAGCTCCGCAACAGAAGTCTGGCCGCCACCCGGCCACCACCTGCCCGCGACAAGCCGGTTATCGCCGGGCAGGGTGGCCGCCCAGGACAGATTGAACTCGCGCTCCACCAGCCGCTGCGCGCGCTCGTCGGGATAATCGGCCGCCGCAACCGGTTTGCCGTTGATCGCCAGCAGCCTGCCGCGCACCATCGGGGAAATCGCCGGCGTGGCGACATGGCGAGCCCGAAAAAAATCATGCAGCGCTGGAAGCTGATCGGGCTGGATGTTGATCACAAAACGGTTGGGCGCATCGGCGGGCAAGGTGGATTGCCAACTGTGCATCAGATCGCCGCGCACCACGGTGAGCAGCAGCAACACCAGCATCCCGAGGCTGAACGCAGTCACCTGCACCACGCTGCCGCCTGCCCGCCGCACGATGTTGGCCAGGCCATAGCGCCACGTCGCGGAAGCCTGACGGCGCAGCGGCGACAACACGCGGATCAGCAGCAGCGCCAACAGTGCGGCGGCCAGGATAGCCGCACCCAGGCCTGCCAGCACGTAGCCGCCCAGCTTGACATCCCCTGCCTGCCACATCACCAGCCCGGAAACCGCTGCTACCCCGAGGATAAAGCCGAGCAGGCTGAAATGCCTGGGCGGCCCCAATTCCCGGCGCAGCACGCGCAGCGCAGGTGCGTGCTTCAACTGCTGCAGGAAGGGCAAGGAAAACCCCAGCAGCGTGACCATGCCGG
>JAPTVL010000422.1 GCA_028065725.1 Betaproteobacteria bacterium | reverse complement strand
TACCCTGGCAGTTCCCCAGAAAACAAAAACGCGCACCTAAGTGCGCGTTTTTGTTCATGAATTCTTGGGGTGGCTGATGGGACTCGAACCCACGACGACAGGAATCACAATCCGTGCCGTCAACCCGCAGAAACATTGGGCTTGCGGGCGTGTCGTGGGAACTTTTTACCCAAATTCAACCCAGGAATGACGCGGCTTCCAGGCCAGTCGTTCCCACGGTGCCGAGGCGTTTCACCAGCCAACATCGCAGCAGGCAACGTGGTCTCGACGAAAAGACCTCAGCCCTCGATCGCTGGGTGCTTCATCAGGCCACCGCGAAGTCCACAATTCGCTCCTGGTCAGCCTCGCCGACCGCCAGTACGTCTTCCCTGCGTAGCTCTGCGCAGATCTCTTCAAACGCCGCGAAGCGCTTGGCATCCGCTCGAGCAGGGCCCCTGACCGCGAACAAGACATCGTGCGGTAGCAGGTTCCTGGTGCGCAATCGCTGAATGCGCTGAATCCACGTGCCGCCATGGTCATAAATGCCCATCGGCTCGTCTTGATTGAGGTTGAAGGGCTTAATGATCTTCACAGCCCGTTCTCCTTGCTGCTGAACGAGCGGAAATCGCACGTAGACCTCGTCGTCGCCGACCTTTGCGGCCCGGAACGGCTGCGTCAGTGGTAGGTCGCCAAGCAACGACCTGATGCGCTGCTCGATCTCTCGCTCGACGTACTCGTGGGTCGCAAAGACCCGCCCCACGTAGTGGGCAAACTTATCGGTCAACTCCCTGGCGGGGTCGTCTGTCAGGACAACTCTGGGAGCGCTGAATCGGATGATGGCTTCCCGAGCGTGCAGGAGTCCGTCGAAAACGTCCCTCAGGAATTCTGCGTTGGCGGCGCCCTTCGAGCCAGCCGCGATGTCCGAGACTCGTTGCAGTTCGCTCTTGACCCCCTGCACGGCCCTGACAAAGACCTCGCGCGGCAATTCACCAAAAAAATCGGTAACTCGCTTCGATTTGCGCGTGTTCTGGAGCTTAAATCCAAAATATCCCGTCTGAGGGCAAATGAGTGCCACCCCGACGTTGGCGAACTCGCCCGTCTCGATGTAGGGGACGAATTGAACCACGGCGTACCGGCACGCGACTTGCTTCATACCGTCCTCCATAGCTCGTCAGTCTCGCATCGCTTAAGGACTGCCAGAGCCGCATCCACATCAAAGTTGGCTGGCAGATCGAACTCAGAATTTTCCCACATCCACTCTTCGGGCGCCGTGTCCAGGGCTACCTGGGCCGCAGGGAGCGCGTCCTGCAGCCTGCGAATGTACTGCGCGCGAGCCATCAGATCGTCCGCGACCTCTGGCCATTGTCGGGCGAAAACATGCTCCTGCAAGAATTCTGTAGCGTTGAAGTCGGAAACGAGGGCCATGTTGTGGTCGATCACAACAAGCGAGTCACCTTGCTGGTCCCACAGCAGGTTGGAGTTGCCCTCCAGACGATCGGTGTTGTGGATCCACCAGTCAAAGACCAGCACGTCCCTCTGCACCGCTGGCGGCACCTTGCTCGCCATGCCCAGCTCAAGCCAACTCGTAGCGTGTTGCTGGCGCGAACCGAAAGCGGGCAAGCAGCCGATCTGACGCCACTCCGCAGGCAGTTCCGCAACAAGCGCCTCATCTACCTGGACCAGGCTGAAGACGGGGATGTTGAGCCCCATCGCCCGCGCGAGGTGCGCGCAGATCCACTCCCGCCATAGGCTCGCGCGGTTTGTCTGCTGGCCCTTGACGAAGTACAGGTTGCCGTCCTCGGCGATGCACTTGAACGGCAACGTCTTGCCCTGCTCGGCAGGGCCCAGGACCTCCCTGATCTGCAGGATACGAGGTGGGCTGCGCATCGCCACGGCATTTAGCTCCGCTGTCCAACCAACTGGTCCAACAGCCGCATCAGCTCCGGCGGCTGCCTCACCATGTGATAGCTCCATCGACCAAAGCGCCCGTCATTGTTGACGGCAGAGCACCAGCGGTGCGCGGCCTGGGCCTTCACTTCGGCGTCGCCTGTCTGCCCCTTCACCTCGACGATCAGGCGTTCGCCGGTCGTCAGGTCCACGATGAAGTCGGGCAGATAGCGGCGGCGAATGCCGTCCTTCCGGTACGGCACCACGAAGCCCAGGTGATCGTTCTTGACCCACTTGGCCACGCCCTCGTGTGCGTCCAGGGCGGTAGCCGCGGCCTGCTCCCACGTCTTCGTGTCGGCGACGATGGCGTTCAGGTGGCACTTCTGAGCCGGCCAGGGTTGCCGGCCGGTGAAGAACTCGACGTGTCGTGTCGAGCGCTCGCCCGCCGGCCCGGGAGTGATGATGGGCCGCTCCTGCGTCTTGCCGCTTTCGTCCACGGGCATCAGCGAGTCGAACAGGATGCCCACCGCCTGCTGGAAGTACGGGTTCAGCGCCACGTCCTGCGGCGCCCGGTTGCCTGACAGCTCCAGCTTCTCGGCCAGGAACCGGGTGGTGTAGCCCAGCAGTTGCGGGAACAGCCGGTGCGTAGGGATGACATCGCCACGGTCGGCCAGCCACTGCTGCGTCAGCACCTTGGCCATCGTGAAGGCCACTTGCTGCACCCGCACCTTGGCACGCCACTGCTCAAGGTTCACCACGTCGGCCGCGCCGGGCCCGTAGGCGGCCAGGGCGCCGTCCTGCGTGGTCAGTCCCTTCATCAGCGTCACGTCCGGCACTGTCATGGGGTTCAGCTCCAAGTTCGGAACCTTGGGCCAGTCCATGGTCAGCCGGGTCACGCCGGGGTCGGTGTAGCCCTCCACCACCGGAAAGCTCAGCTCGTACTGCGCCTTGGCCGGCACCGCGTAAATTTGGTTAGCCGGCGGCGACGGGGGTTGTTGCGCACCGCCCTCCACCTTGAACGGGATGAGCTCGAACGGCACGCCAAAGACCTTGGCGGTCTCCTCACGGAAGAAGCCTGTGGCCTCGTCCACGGCGTAGGACGTGCGGCGCAGTGCCCGGCCCACCACCTGCTCGCACAGCAGTTGCGAGCCGAAGGGGCGCAAGCCGACCACGTGCGTCACGGTGGTGGCGTCCCAGCCCTCGGACAGCATGGCCACGCTGATGATGCAGCGCACGTCGCGGCCGGGCGGCACGCTGGCGTCGATGGTCACCAGGCCGTTGTCGTCGTCCTCCAGGGCCTTGCGGTTGTGCTTCTCGACCATGGCCACGTACTCTTCGGGCACCTTGTTGCCCGGCCAGCCGGTCTTGCCGATGGTCTCCAGCACGAAGCGCAGGCGCCGTGCCTCGTCGTTCTTGCCACCGCCCTCGGCGATGTCCTCGGCCACCTTGCTGTCCACCCGCACGGTCCATTCACGGCCCGGGGCGTTTCGGAACTGCTCCGGCGCCGCGCCGTAGGTGGCGTTGCCGTTGGCCAGCCAGTCGTACAGCTCCTTGGCCAGCGCGGTGTCGCGGCAGACGATGATGAAGACCGGTGGCACGTCGGTCTTGCGGTGGCCGGCCTTGAACTGCGCCGACCACTGCTCGGCCGTTTTGCGCCACTCATCGGCCAGTTGCACGATGGGCTGCGTCGCGTAGCGCATCAGCACGTCGGGCGTCAGCTTGCCGCTGTGGCCTTCCTTCTCGGCAATCTCCTGCACCCACCGCCACACGTTGAAGTAGGCCGGCGTCTCGGTGCCGCCGATGTCCTGCGTGGGGAGCTGCGGAATCTTCACCAGGCCGGCTTCGATGGCCTCCAGCAGGCTGAAGTCGGACACCACCCACGGGAAGGGCTTGCCCACCTCGTTGCCGCTGCCCTGGATGAAGAACGGCGTGGCCGACAGGTCCACGCACAGCCGCACCCCGTTGGTCCGGCCGCCCAGGGCCTTGTTGATGCGGTCCAGGCCTTCAATCCACACCGTCGCCTCGCGGGCATCAACCTCGGCCGTTTCCTCGTCGATGGCGAAGGTGTCCTCGGCGTCGAGCTTGCCGCGCCGGTAGGCGTGGTGGGCTTCGTCGTTCATCACCAGGATGGCCGAGCTGCGCCCCTTGCGGTTGCCCAGCACGCGGCGCAGGAACGCGGTGTCGCTCTCGTAGTAGCGCACCTCCTTCACCTCGAAGCCGGTGAGCTGGCCCTTGGTGTCTCGCAGCTCACGCAGGATGTCGAAGGCCCCAGTCAGCGCCTGCTGCCGGATGTCGGCCTCGGTCACCGCATCCTTGCCGCCCACCTTCACGGTGCGCAGCTTCTCCACCGGCACGCCGCGCTTGACCACCTTGGCCGACGTGCCATTCACGTCGGTCAGCTCGCGCCGCTCCAGGTTGTGCCAGTTGGTGATGAAGACCTCGCCCTTGCGCAGGTCGGGCATGCGGTGCAGCGGCACCAGTTGCCGCGTGCGGTACAGGCTGAGCTCGTCCAGGTTCGGGTCCAGCTCGCGTAGCCGGTCGCGGATGGTCACGTTCGGGCAGACGATGAGAACCGTGTCCGAGTAGGCCGGGGCCTGCGGCTGGGCCACCTTGTTGAGGATGGACCAGGCCGACAGCATGCCCATCACCGTGGTCTTACCGCTGCCGGTAGCCATCTTCAGCGCATAGCGTACGAAGGCCTTGTAGCCCTCGGCCTTGGCGTCATCGCCCGGCTCGTCGCTGGGCACGTTGATACCCTGCTTTAGGTCGTCCGGCCCTTCTACCAGGAACAGCACCGTTTCCACGGCTTCGAGCTGGGCGAAGAACAGCCGCTGCGAACGGTCCGGCGACCGCCACAGTTCCAGCAGTTCCCGCGTGACCTTGGTGGCGCCGGCATAGTCGCGCTCGCGCCACTCGCGCAGGCGCTGGCGGATGAGGTTGGCCAGGTCCAGCAGGTATTCCTGGCCTTTGGATGCGTCGTCCAGCAGCGACTGCTGGCCCTTGGCCTTGCGCCCGCGCGCTGCGCGGTCGGGCACCCGGAAGAAGTACGAGGCCAGGCGACGGCCTGGCCGTTTCTCCGGGTGCTTGCCCTCTTCGATGTGCCAGTGGAAAGCCGGCGCGTCGTAGGGCGAGTTGATGATGGGCGCTTCGACGGCGTTGATTTGGCTCATGCTGCTGCCCCCGACACGCTGGCGACCAGCTCAGGGTTCACGGTTCGCCCGCAAATCTCCCAAATGCGCTGAAGGCGCTGGTCGCGGAAACTGCGGTAGGTCGCAACGTCGAAAACCAGCTTCTTGGTGTCGTCCGCGAATTCGTCCAGCAGCAGGTGCTTCTCGATGGGCGACCCATAGGACTTGAGGCGACCGAAGTAGCTGTCGGGCAACTCTGCCCGTTTCCGGATGTTGTCGGTCGCACCAACAAACCTGTAGTTGCCGAGCGTGTTCACCTCGGCGCTGGCGAGGCCCAGCTTCGTGGACAACGCATGCCGCGGGTAGATGTGGTCGATGTGCGGCTCGTTGCCCTTGTACTTCACGTCAAATGGCGACGACCCCATCTGGTCCACGTATACCAGGTTCAGCAATAGGAATCGCAACCGCGTCTGTTCCAGGTGGGACTTCTGCAAATCCGTCGGGTAGCCGCGCCCGATGAAGTAGTCCTTGACCCCCTGCATGGGGAACCCGCGTAGGGACGGTTGCCCGACCACCGAATGCAGGCCGTTGATGACCTTGTCGGTGCCCTGCGAGTACCAGCCAAAGAGCTGCGCCTTGTAGTAGTAGCCGCGCATCAGCGCACGGCTGCGCTCCGTGGGTTTCGGGTTGAAGTACAGGTAGTCGAACAGCGGGATGAAACTGTTGTGGCTGCGAACCACCTTCTCGGCGTAGACCTTCAGGTCGGTCTTAAGGAAGTCGCGCAGCTCCTGGAAGGCCGCTTCAGCGCGGTCCCAGTTCGCCTTCATTTCCTTCAGCAGCTCCGCGCCGTCGGTGCCGGTGAACTTCTCTGCCGATGCCTCGGCGCCGCGCCCGTGCACCACCAGCAGGCACTTCAGCGGGAATGTCTTGTCAAAGCCGATGTTGGTGCTGTTCAGCAGCTCGGTCGTCTCTTCGATGGCCTCCTCGATTTCGTCCCAGCCTTCCTTCATGGCGGCGAACATTAGGTCGGACGCGTCGAGCTTGGTGCCGCCGGAGTTCACCCGGACGAAGATGTCCAGCACGGTCCCGTAGGTGTAGTTGTTCGCCACACCGTCGAGCTCCTGAATCCAGAAGTGCTTGTCCTCCCGCAGCAGCGAAACCAATTGGCCGAAGTTGCGTCGCACTCGCTTCTGCCGCGCCTTTTGGTCTGCGGCCTTGGGCTTTTGGTGTTCGGGCAGCGCGTCGTCGGCCTCATCGAGTCTGTCGTTCATTTCCTCCGACAGTTCCTCGGCCACGCGCTGGGCATCCTTGCCCACCAGGTCGGCCACACGATACCAAGGGCACGGCAGCGCAACCTTCGAGAACTTCAGCGTATACAGCAGCCCCTCGTCGGACACTGCCGCGCCGCTGCTCGCGTCGAAGTAGGCCTCCAGACGTTCGCCGTCGGTGCCCTTGATGGCCCCGGCGAAGGTGGCGTAGAGCGTCTGCAGCCGCTGCTGGCCGTCCAGAACGAACGTCTTCTCGCATCCCGCCTTGCTGATGTTTGGCTCGTAGTAGTCGCTCAGGTCGGGGTCCCATTCGACCTCCTCCATGAACTTGCGGGCCTTGATTTCATCCTGGGTCTTCCAGAACAGCAGCGTCTGGATGGGGTAGTTGCGCATCAAGCTGTCGAACAGCTTGAGCATCTGCTCTTCCTCCCAAACGAAGGGGCGCTGGATGTGCGGAAGGAACAGGCCCTTGTTGATGGCCTGGATGAGGTTGAAGAGGGAGCTCGGCTTGTAGCTCATGCCTTCACCTCCAGCACGCGCATCAGCTCGTTACCGCGCTCGTCGATGACCTTCACCGCCACGCGGCGCTTCGGTCCGATAGGGAACGGCTCGCTGACTGTGCCGGCCAGGTGCTCCCAAACCGACGGGTCGAACTCCGCCTTCAGCGACTTCTGCAGGTTGTCCCACGCGGCGGTCTTGGGGAAAAAGACTTGGGTGGCGTAGAAGCACATGCCGTCGTAGTCGGTGTCCAGCATCCACGCCGGCAGGTTCTGCGCGGGGATGTCCTCCTGGTCCATCGTGGCCGGGTTGAAGATGTCCAGGCCGCGCAGCTCGACCTCGTACAGGTCGGCGCCGTCCTCGTTCTTCTTGCCGGCCTTGCGCACCACCGCATCGGGCAAGCCCGTGACCGAGAATATCTCGCTGGCCCGGCTGGTCTTCAGCAGGTCGCTCATGGCCACGTCCGGCGTGACCGTGACGTAAGTGCAGGGCACACGCAGCTTGGCGCGGTCTTCCAGCAGTTCGCGGGCCTTGGCCTGGATGGCAAAGCCGAAGAAGTACAGGTGCGGGAACTTCAGGAAGTAGGCCTCGCGGGCCGACTCGAACACCACGTCGGACGATATGGCGCCGTCCTCCGGGCCGAAGACCACGGCGATGCGGTTGCCCTCGGCGTCCAGGCCCTCGGCGTGGATAGCATCGGTGTCGGTCATGCGGCGGATGTCGGCCAGTACCAGTTCGCGGTTGCCGGGCAGACGCAGCGTCTTGGACTGGCGCAGCACCTGGGTCATGCGCTCGATGTGCGTGGCCGGGTCGGCGTACCGGCCGGCTGGCTCGGCCACCTCCAGGGGCAAGCCGCCGTTGGCAGCGTCGGCGTCGCCAAGGGCGGCATCCAAGCTCTGGTCGCCAGGCTCTGCCGGCGCGCCCTCATCGAGCTCGACCGTCTGAGCCGGGGCAATAGTTGCCTCAACCACAAACGGACCCGCTACGCGAGTTATCTTGCCGACTATCTCAGGGCGGTCGACAAGCGTGAGTGTTGGAGGCTGCTCGTCATTCGCGATTGACTTGAGCGCAATTCGGGGAACTAACCCTCCGACTTCTTCGCCACGCCTATTTCTCTTCCTTGCATACTGAAATCCGCCACTCGGACCAGCAGACTGATTCTTCAGCTCGAAGAAGGGAAACGTAGCCGTCAGCAAACGCTGCCGGGCCAAGGCTAGCGGCACCCGGGAGGTATCAACAGTAATCCACCGCCTCCCCCATAGTTCGGCGACAGCAGCTGTGGTTCCGCTTCCGCAGGTAGGGTCAAGAACCAAGTCACCCGGGTCGGTCGACATCAAAATGCAACGCGCCACAACGTCGCTATTTGTCTGAACGACGTACGACTTATTCTGCGCCGGAGCAGTATCATCCCATGGGTTGGTTATCTTCGCATATGGAAAATCATCATGGAAGACAACATAGCGAGGATAGTCACCCTCCACAAAGAGTCGCCCGTCGTCGGCCAATTTCTGGAGTTTCTCCTTCGATGTCACCCAACATTGCCCCTCGGTCGGAACATATGTCTTTCCCTGGAATTCAAACGGGAAGACATTTGAAGCCGAGAACGATGGAGCCCAAAGAGAAACAGTCCCGAATATCCGACAATCGTTCGGAATACTTGTAAAGTCGGCTCTCTCTTCAGAGCTCAAGCGACGCAAGCTCCCGCTAGCATCCTGCACACCAGTCCAGCGACCCTTTGGGTCCGGCGTGGTAGCACGGTAAAGTTGTCGATATTTCAGTCTGCTCGCATCTTTCGCATACCAGACCAAGAAGTCAGCCATTGACTCCAGGGTCTTCGCACCGAGTGGCATAAGTTTTTTTCTGAACGTAATCTGACTGATGAAGTTCTCTGCACCAAATACTTCATCGAGCACCGCTCGAACGCGATGGACGTTCTCCTCCGAAATCTGGACAAACAAACTGCCAGTTTCGTTTAGCAATTCCCTCGCAACCAACGCCCTATCGCGCAAGTATGTAAGGTAGGAGTGAAGTCCCAACTCCCACGTATCTCGATAGGCCTTAACCATTTCCGGTTCGCGCGTCATTTCATCATCGGGGCCATGCTTTACGTCCCGACGACGAACAAACGGCTGGAAGTTCGACCCAAATTTCACGCCATACGGCGGGTCCATAAACATCATCTGGACTTGCCCGCCGAGGCCCTCGAACTCCAGCAGCGAATTCATCACCTGCAGGCTGTCCCCGAGAATCATCCGGTTCTGCCACGGCCCCTTGTGCTCGTACGCATCGAGCTTGTCGGTCACGTCCAGCCCACCGCCGTCGCCGAACAGGTCGTAGGTGGTGCCCTTGGCCTTGCGGTGCTTGATGCCCTCCAGGATGGCTTTGGTCGAGTGCCGCTCATGCACGAACAGCGGCACCGTGGGCACGGCAATCTGGTGGCGCTCGGCCTTCCCCGCCCAGTTCAGGAAGGGCTGCGACAGGCCCTTCAGCAGGTCGGCCGCCGCCTTCAGTGACTGCACCTGCACCCCGCCGCCGGCCCACATCTGCGGCGCGGCGAACACCGTCGCCTCGCCCTCGGTGGCGCAGCGCTGCACCAAGCCAATCAGCCACTCGGCCAGGTCGCGGTCGCGGTTCTCGTCCCAGCTCAACGCCGGGTCCAGACTGCTGTCAAATCGGTAGGTCTTGGGCGGCTTCTTCGCCCGGAAGTGGTCCTGCACGCCCACGTCAGGCCGCTGGGTGGCCTCCTGGCTGTGCTGGTAATCGGCCGTCTGGTTTTGTGTCGCCGTTGCGTTCTTCTTGGTCGCCAAGACATGCTCCCCATCATGGATTGCTTTACCGCGAATTTCACGAAGCATAGTGCCCAGCAGGAGGAAAAAGCCCGAGTCTCATGACCCGGGCTTTTCGCACTCAGTTGCCTATCTTTTCAGCAGGCCAATTTCCTTTCGGGTGTCGCCCAGGGTGCCAGCCCCGAGCCCCGCATCCATGCAGCCAAGCACGAACACGGGTCCTACGATGATCGCCAGACCGAGCCGCCAAGCTCGACCATCCACTGCCACAAGGTACCGCTCCCGGCTTTCGACTGACGAACCACGCGCGCGAGGCGCCCATCGGTTCAGCCCGTCAGATCGGCCCCATGCTTGCGCACTGGCCCTACTTGCTTCGCGTTACCGCTAGGCTCACCGAGTCTCTCCCGCCTCCCTCTACCTGGCTGCCACACCAGGTCGTTGAGGGTTCGGCGGCTCCCCACTTCGACTGACGCTACTTCGCGGCATGGCGCCGCCACGCTCCGAATCGAGCCTTCGCATACGCTTACCCGGTCACCCGGTTTCGTCGCCGCGAGATTCCAAAGCCGGTCGACTACCCAGCTCGATCCATCCACGCTACCGATTACCCGCCTACCTCGACGGGCAACGGCTTCCATGCCGCTCTGCACAGCGCCCTCAGGGGCGCAGGTACACGTTTGAGCTATCCAGGGACCCAGGCTTTCGCCTGGTGCCGCGTCGGTCAGATTTCTCCGCCGACACCGGTGTCATCTCGGACACCATGCCAGCCTCCGTGTGCAGCAAGCGTCACCCTCTTTCGACAGGTGCCGCCGGCGCTCTTGTGCGAAGCGCTTTCGTCGTCAGCCAGGATGCGCAGGGCATTGCCTCCCTGCGTCCGTTCCGTGGTCGCCCAATCTCGGCCCGTCGGCCCAGATTGGGTCGAAGGGCACGTTTCTGTGCCCAGCGCCCAGCGCAGCCGCGCCAGCTCGATTAGGAGCACGCGGCTACAGCGGTAACCCGGGTTCGGTTGGCAGCCGAACTGGGTTGGCAATGGAGTGGCGATTCGGGTTGGCAGCCCACCTGAGCGCGCGCGATCCGCGCACTCAGGTGGACCGCCACCCGGCTCGCAACTCCCGGAGCGAGACGGCGGGTCTCGCGTCATCCACCCGCGACACTCAGTCGCCTCTAGACAGGCACACCACCAACAGCAAGCCCCGGAAATTTGGGCTGGCTCAATTGCCATGAGCGCTGAGGTCATGCCAATTCCCCGCGAGCAACACCGTCGTCTTGGAATCTCCTTCTGACGTGCCGTCGCGTTGCCGACGCGAAATTGAACTCGCTTGCTGTCTGTCCTGGGAATGCCACTACCAGGAGCCAATCCATGAACCTTTTCGACCTGATACGCACCATGCAGATCCTGCAGACCGCCGTCGCGCGCGGGTTTCACCGCTGGACCGGCGGATTCGTCCGATTCGATCGCGCCGAGGCTTTTGCCGAGAAGCTGCAAGCGATCTACCACGCAAATCCCTCAGGACCGGTCGATCTGCGACTTCGTCGGCAGGGAGTCGCAAGGGTGAAGCTCGTCATGTGCGCTGTCCCAGCGCATCTGGGATTCCGGTGGTGGCTGCTCGCATCGGAGGGAACCGGGCTGGTCACCACGCGCGAAACGCTTCACGACGCGCTTGATCGTGATCACCGCATCGCGCTCGGCGACTTTGAACTTGTGCGTCTGCCGCGAGGGGCACGAGCGACGTGGACCTGGCGTCTCCCGACCGCACACTTCGAGACCCTGCTGGCATACGCCGAGGCGGTTGCCACTCATCGTGGCCCTGAATTGGCCCAGGCCGTCATCGCTGACACGCGCCGATGGCCCGGCTTCGCAGGTCTCCGCGCTCAGCGTAAGGCCATCTGGCACGCCATGGCTGCTGCCCGTCTCCGTGCAGGCCGGGACAACGCCCTTGCAATCCCCCTGCACCAGCCGTGGCCACGCCGGTTGAGCCTCCAGGGCCACGCCACTCCCCTTGCAGGCGCCGTCGAACGGATGCGGACGACTGTCAACGACACGGAGGGGAAGAAACCATGAGCAAAAAGCCCATCAACGTAACCTCGCTTTTCGGCGTGCGGTTCTGGCGCTCCGGCAGGGAATACCACCAACTTGAGGTCGCTGCCTGGGATCCGGGCCAGCAAGCCAAACACCTCGCACACGTCATGCATCTGCGGCTGCAAGCCGACGGCGTTGCCTTCACGCCAATCTTGTCCGACGAGGCCCTGCCTGCTCTTGCCATCATCGCGGGTCACCGCGTCGAGGTCTACCCGCCCCTGCTTCGAGCACTCGCAGGCGTGATCGTGATGTCGTTTCCGCTGCGCGAGGATGGATGCAGGATATCCCTGCTCGACCAAATCACTGGCCAGACGAGCGGCTATCGCGCTGAAGATCTGCCGACATTGACGCTCGACGACCTACCAAGAGCCCTCGTTCAAGGACTGGCGATGGTAGCTGGCGCGCTCCATGGGATCGATCTGGACGATGCTGGAAGGGCCAGGGATCGCGCTGACACCGAGCGCCTCCACGACGAAACGCAGGGGCTATGGGAACTTGTTCAGAGCCGCGTCGCCGTCATGGCCCAAAATCCCCCGGCGCTGAACATTCCGATCCCCACCACCAAGATCCTTCCGGGCTATATCCGGAAAACCATCGAGCGCTCGATGATGACCATCGGCTTCGAGCAATCCCGGGCCCGTGGGGAGCTTGGCGGCCAAGGGGAGCGATACCTTCCCAGTGCCTACGCCACGCGCATTGCTGCCGCGACACAGCAAGCACTCCGGCGGCTCGACCAACATGAAGTTGCGGTGAGCTACACCGACGGCAATGGAGACCCCGCCACCATGATCGTGACGATTCTGGACATCAAGAAGTGGTCCGATCAGCAAGACGCGCTGTATGACATCGCGCGTACTCAGCGCATGGCCAGGCTCCTGGTGGCGGACGGGCAGGCACCGTCGATACTCACGGTTACGCTGCCGCCATCGTGGCATGCCACACCCGGCCGTGACGAACGGCGCGAGGCATTCGGGCAACAGTCAGCGAAGGATGGTGCCGCGATGTTGCAGGACTGGTTCCGACAGGGCTACGGGGTCATCTACAAGGCCAGCCGGAAGGCGGGCCGACCAATGTGTCTGGTTCGGGCCCTGGAGCCGCACGCTGATGGCACCCCGCATCTGCACATCGTGGGCGGTGAGCGCGACCTGTGGGCCATGGCTGATTGCATTGCTCGTAGCTACCCCCAGGAGGCCGGGCAGCGCCTTTGCCGACTCGTGGAACATCGGCACGACGACCATGGCTCCTTCCAGACCCCCAAGCGTTTTCCGACCTATCAGACCCTGGGAGACTGGGATAACGGCCGTGCGATCAAGATGGGGCGGGTCGGCGTGGCAATGCAGCTCGACATCTTCCGAACCTCCAGCGCCGAAGTCACTGAGCGGCTTGTCCAGTACCTGACCAAGTACGTCAAGTCAGGAGACGAGGGAGGCGGCTCCCGGCAGGACTTGGCAGAGGTGCTCAATGACCGAAGCGGGAAGCCCAAGCTGGCAGCAGCACACGCCTGGCACCGCGCAGCCGGCTTGACAAGCCGTAAGGTTGGATGGTCAGGCCTGGAGAGCAACAAGACCGAGTGGCGCGCCGTCAATCGCAAGGCCTATGCAAAAAGGACACCCCTGGCGCTCACCGGGGTGCTTGAGCAGCTTCTGACGGACTGGGCGGAGGCTCGCGGCACCTGGGAGCAACTCAAGGAACGGCACCGGGTCTCGGTGGATATCAACGACGACGGTGACGTTTCGGTGTACGCGGAAGTAGCCACGGATGACGGCCACGGCAAGCTGGGCTATTTGCGCCTCGGCGGACGCGTGCGCGAAAGCACCGTCGAGCGCGTGCCAGACCTTGATGGCTTGCCAAAGCACCTGGAGGCGGCCAACCAGCGCAGCACGCCGACGGAACAATTAGCGTATACGGAAGAACTCGCGCGCAGTAACGTGAATACAAGCCCGCCCCCCGCAGAACAGCAGGCGGATGGGCGGGTTCCCGGCCGCTCGGTCTTGCCGGCCAAGACGACCATGACGTCGCTCACCGTAGCCGATGTGCTGGCTGCCGTCGAAGGAATGCCGTACAGGACGCTGGCGGCGCCGGGAGCAGGGAAGACGACGCTGATCGTGCGCGGTCTGCTGCAATGGCAAGCGATACATGACCATGCCGGCGAAACCCCGCAACCGACGCTTCTGGTCTACCGTCAACGCGATGCAGCCATGGATGCGGCAGAGAGGCTGCAGGCCGCTGGGGTACGCGCCGCACTGCGTGTCGGGCACCAGCGCCATGACAGTCGTGCAAACCGGCTCATGGCAGCCTCCGATGGCGCGCCAGCCGCGATAGTCGCTACGGTAGATACCCTCCTCCACGGGAAGCTTCGCCAGTGGTCGGGGGTCGTCTTCATCGATGAAGCCCAGGACTTGCATCACGACCAGATCGAGCGACTGCAGAGCCTTGAAAACGCTGGACAGATCGCTATCGGGCTCCTCATCGGCGACAACAGACAAGCCCTTCTTCCCGACGCCCCACCACGCCTGATGCACTCCTGGGGTAGGCCTTGGATCGATCGAAGCCTGCCCAGGTCTCATCGCTGCCCAAGCGTCATCGCCCAAGCCGCTTCAGCGGCAGCGGCGGACTACCCGCCGATTCTGGCAGCACGAGATGGAGGCGTATTCGCCATTGAGACCGTCGATACACGACGCGATGCTGTGGAGCAGGCCGCCCGCATGGCTGTCGAGGCCTTCGAGCAAGGGCAGCACGTGGTTGTGCAGGCGGACACGCACGAGTCGCTACACCGTGTCCGTGCGCACCTTCGGCGGCACTTCGGCGACGCCCGAATCCCGGATGGGATCGACACGCGGACACCAGCCGGAGCGAAAGGCGGAACGTGGGACGTCTCCGTCTACCTGGTTGACCTGCAACTTGGCGGCGCGCTGGTCGCAGAACGTCCAGGCGAGACGGCCGCGACCGCGATCACACGCGCCAGCCAGGTGGCGCAGGTCGTCACCTACCGCATAGCCGACTGACGCGAAACCGGGGGGCCCTACGGCGGTGCTCGCCGCATCAGGACCTCGCTCAGCGTAGCTCCCGCGGTGCCCTGTCAAGGGCAAGGGCTCCACCCGGGCCTTGAGGCCCGCCCTTGACACGGCGCCTCGTGCGGAAGCTGCTTGAGCTCCGCCCCGACGCTCCAAGCACCTTCGATGCGCCACCACCTTGCCTGTACTCGTGAACATCGACGGACGAATACCCCATCCCCCCGCCCTTCCCCACGGGGAAGGGGGCGCCCCTTTGCCCCAAGCCCTTCCACGATCCTCGTGACGATGCTCGGACTCCGATCCGTTTGCCCAAGCCCTGGAGGCGGCAGAAGCTGAATTTCCGGCGGCTGCTGTGAGGAGGATGGAAACGAAATCGACCCCATCCAGACCTCTTCCGTTGGGCAATCCAGGGATCCCGACGGACTTCCTCCCACCCTGGCTTACAGAATCGGAGATCGACGATCTATGTCACCCCCTTCGTCAACGCAGCAGGCAAGCCAAGTTCCTCGCGACGCTACTCAACGTCAAGACCATCCCACGTCGGCCGGACGGACTTCCAATCGTGATCCGCAGCCTGCTGGAGCAGTCGCTTTCCAGCACGCCAGGCGCGCACCCGCGTGGATCAAATTCGGGCCCCGACTGGAGCAAAATCAAGTGACGTCCCACCTGGGAGAACCTGCATGAAACACCGCGACCGCCAATCGTCCCAAGGGCTCCTCCCTCGCATGGAGGCGCGCCCCCGCAAGGACGGAAAGGTGACCTACCGCTACCACCCGGTCGGCGGCAAGCCCATGAACTTGGGCACGGACAAGACCGAGGCCCTGCGAAAGGTTCTGGACCTTTCAGCCAAGACCCCGGACTGGGGAACCGTCGCCCACCTCTGGCGCGAGTTCAAGGAGACCCGCCAGTGGCGAGACTACGCAGATGGGACCAAGGTCGACTACGAGCAGTGCTCGGGCCCCCTGCTGGACGTCTTCGGCAAAACCCCTGCTGTCGCGGTCCGGCCCGCCGACATTGGCGTCTACCTGGACAAGCGCAGCGCCGGCGTGCGCGCGAACCGGGAAATCTCGCTGATGTCCAACCTGATGGCTTTGGCCGTGCGCCGGGGCCTCATCACCCAGAACCCCTGCCGCGACATCAAGCGCAACAAGGAGCGGCCCCGCACGCGCCAGGTGGAACCTGCGGAACTGGTCGCCTTCCTGGACTGGGCACGAACCCAGGGCCGCACTGGGATCGTTCTCTCAGGGTTGGCTGAATTCTGCGCGCTGGCAGGAAGCCGCCGAGTGGAATTCCTGGACATGATCTGGACCCAGGTGTCCGACAGCAAGGTACGCCTGCGCAGGGCGAAGCAACACGACGGGAAGGTGGTGTGGGAGCACATCGAAACGACCCCCGCCCTGGACGACCTGCTCAGCCGCCTTCGCGCCATCGCAGCCGACGACAAGATCGGCCATGTCTTCCCGAACACCAAGGGCAATGCGTACACGGCGAGCGGATTCAAGACGATGTGGGGACGCCTGATGGGCAAGGCGAAGAAGGCCGGTGTCATCGAGGAACACTTCGTGTTCCACGACCTTCGCGCCTACCACGTCACGCAGTACCGCAAGCAAACGGGAGCGCTGCCCAATCTGCACGCCGACCCCGGCACGACGGCGAGGATCTACGACCGCGCGAAGGAGGTCCATCGCAAGGGCCTGTGAAGCCTTCCAAATTCCCACGGTGGGAATTTTGGCGGTGTCGCACACAGCAAAACGGGCCCCGAAGGACCCGTAAGCGCTTGATCTAGTTGGGGTGGCTGATGGGACTCGAACCCACGACGACAGGAATCACAATCCTGGACTCTACCAACTGAGCTACAGCCACCGCAGAACTGGACATTATATGCGGGATGACGCGCGCATCATTCCGCATC
>JAPTVL010000196.1 GCA_028065725.1 Betaproteobacteria bacterium | reverse complement strand
ATCACTTCTGGTGCGGAGCACGCGATCAAGGCGATGTCTGGCAGATCAAGAAGCCTGCCAAGAACGACCTGCACCCGACCATGAAACCTGTCGAACTGGTCGAGCGCGCCATCCTCAACAGCAGCAAATCGCGCGACATCGTGCTGGATTTGTTCGGCGGTTCAGGCACTACCCTGATTGCTGCTGAAAAATCAGGTCGGCAAGCAAGGCTCATCGAACTCGACCCCAAATATGTCGACGTGATCGTGCGGCGCTGGCAGGACTGGACTGGATCACAGGCCACCCGCCTGTCAGATGGCCTGCCATTTGATTCGATAGGTGCTATTCGGCATCAACCCGATAAATGCGATCCTGTCCCGGTTCCTTGACCGAGGTAATCTCCAATCCCAGTTTCTTCTTGAATGCACCGGCAAACGTGCCGCGCACCGTGTGCTGCTGCCAGCCGGTAGCCTCACAGATCTGCGCGATCGTGGCGCCCTCAGGCCGCTTCAGCATGGCGATCACTTGTGCCTGCTTGCTGTTGTCGCGGCTGCGTCGTTGTGCCGGTTCGGTGGTTTGAACGACGCCGCTGCCTGGACGCGGCACACCGACGGCATCGTAGCCTTCTGCCGCAACGCACCAGCCATCCCCGTCGCGGGTGATGAGCGCACGGTTGAACATGGCATCGAGCACTTTGTTGCGCGCGCCGCCCTTGATATTGGGCGGGAACCATTCGATCTTGCCGTTGGTGTTCAGGACAGCATGTTCGATGATCTGGCGTTGAGTATCGGTGAGTTTGATGTCGGTCATGATGATCTCCTCATGGTTAAACGTTGTGGATTTGCTTGGCGCGCTCGAATCCGACCCAACTGCCCTTGTCATCAAGTCCGCGCGCGGCGAGTTCTTCGCGGGCAAGTCGGTTGAGGTCGAGTTCGCCCCGTGCTGCGGCGGCGAGCACCTTGGTCATGGCGGTCTGGATAAACCCGACTTCGTCGACCGTGAATTCGTTGGTGGTGTAGCTCATGTTTTGCTCCTGCGCTGTTGTTGATGACGGTGACATGAACGCTTCATTTTCGGAACCAATCAAGTTGTTTCTGCAGGAATTTTGATCGTCATGGCCGTTGCCGCTCCGACCCCATGTCGTTACCCAGGATGTCCGGCATTGCTTTCCACACCGGGGTACTGCGACAAGCATCTGCGTGTGACCCGAAGGCAACAGGATGAGCGTCGTGGATCACCCGCAAGCCGTGGATACGATTCGCGATGGCGCAAGGCGCGGGCTTTGTTCCTGAGTCAGCACCCGCTGTGCGCGGCGTGCGAAGGCAAAGGCCGAATCACTCCGGCGCAGGTCGTCGATCACGTCATCCCTCACCGAGGTGACAAGCAGCTGTTCTGGGACAGGAACAACTGGCAGGCGCTCTGCAAGTCTTGTCACGATGCCAAAACCTCGCGCGAGGATGGCGGCTTTGGGCGGCCAGTCAAAAGCCTGCCGGTAGGGGGGTGAAATCCTTGCGGCCTCGCCGCGCAGCACCGCCGGCGTGCCCAAATTTTTGCGCGTGCAAAATCAAAGGAATTTTTTTATGGCTTCTGGCGGCAATCGTACCGGCGCCGGGCGCAAACCATTACCCGTCGCCGTCAAGAAAATCAAGGGGACCTTGCAGAAGTGCCGCGCCAATCCGAGTGAACCCAAGCCCACCGGCGTGTTGTGCGACCCGCCTGAGTATATGAGCGAGGGCGCGAAGGAAGCATGGCGCTACGCAGTGGAACATTCCCCGCCTGGCCTGCTGTCGGCACTGGATGGCGCGGTGCTGGAGCGCTGGGCCAACTGCTCGGGGCTCTACCGCGAGGCGCTGGCCAAGATCAATCGGGCGGGGGTATCCGGCATGCTGGTCAAAACTCCCAGCGGCATCCTGCGGCGTTCGCCGCTGATGGATGTGATCCGCGATCTGGCGCTGGAAATGAAGGGATATGAGTCAGAGATGGGGTTCACGCCGGCTTCGCGTTCACGGGTACAGGTGGCGCAAGAATCGAAGCACACAGACGATCCCTGGGCAGACATTGCCGGCTGATGGCGGATTCGAAATACACGACCATTGCGCGGCATTACGCCGAGGCGGTGGTGGCGGGGGAAGTGTCGGCCTGCAAATGGGTGCAACTTGCCTGCAAGCGGCAACTGGACGACCTAGCACGTTTCAAGGGCAAATCCAGTCCCTACCGCTTCAATCCCAAGCTTACAGATGGCAAGGGCCGCGCCTTTTATCCTGCCGACAACCTGTGCGCCTTCATCGAACGACTGCCACACGTCAAAGGGCCGCTGGCAGGGGTGACGATCAAGCTGGAACCATGGCAGATCTTCATCCTCACCACGGTGTTCGGCTGGGTGAAGCCCGATGGCAAACGAAGATTCCGGCGCTCGTACATCGAGGTGCCGAGGGGGAACGCCAAATCGACGCTCTCTTCGGCCGTCGCCCTCTACATGCTGACGGCGGACCGTGAAGGCGGCGCCGAGGTGTACAGCCTCGCCACCACACGGGACCAGGCGCGCATCGTGTTCGGTGACGCGCAAACCATGGCGCGCAAAAGCCCTGGATTCCGCTCCCGTTTCAGCGTGGAAGTCGGTGCGCACAACATGCATGTGCTGGCCACCGGCTCCAAGTTCGAGGCGCTTTCCGCCGAGGGTTCGACCCTGGACGGCCTCAACATCCATTTCGGCTGCGTGGACGAATTGCACGCGCACAAGACCCGCACCGTGTATGACGTGGTGGAAACAGGCACCGGCAAGCGCGACAACTCCCTGCTCTGGGTGATCACGACTGCCGGCAGCAACCGCGCCGGCATCTGTTATGAAATCCGCACCTTCGTGAACCGGCTGCTCGAAGGGCTGTTCGAGGACGACTCCCAGTTTGGCATCATCTATGGCCTCGATGACGCCGACGACTGGACGAGTGAGGCGGCGCTGATCAAGGCCAACCCCAACTGGGGAATTTCGGTGCGGCCGGAGGTGCTCCTGCCGCTGCAGGCGAAAGCCATGCAGATGCCGTCGGCGACCAACAACTTCAAAACCAAGCACCTGAACGAATGGGTCAACGCCGACACCGCCTGGATGGACATGCGGGCGTGGGACGCCTGCGCGGATCCTGACCTCTCCGAGCAGGATTTCTTAGGGGAGCCCTGTCATGTCGGGCTGGATCTGGCGAGCAAGGTCGATATTGCCGCCAAGGCAAAAGTCTTTCAGCGCGATGGCAAATTCCATGTGTTCCTGAATTATTACCTGCCCGATGCAGCCGTCGAGGACGGACGCAACAGCCAGTACTCCGGCTGGGCACGCCGGGGACTCCTGACCGTGACCCCGGGTAACGTCACCGACTTCGACCAGATCGAAGCGGAATTGGTGGCGGACGCAAGCCGCTTCCAGGTCGAGGAAGTGCCGTTCGACCCATTCCAGGCCACGCAACTTGCCGCCCACATGTTGGCCGAAGGACTGCCCATGGTGGAGATGCGCCCGACGGTGCTAAATTTTTCCGAACCGATGAAGCAACTGGAGGCTCTGGTGCTGCAACAACGCCTGGTGCACAACGGCGACCCGATCTTGAGTTGGATGATCTCCAACGTGGTCTGCCATCGCGACGCCAAGGACAACATCTATCCGAGGAAGGAACGCGAGGAGAACAAGATCGACGGCGTCGTCGCCCTCATCATGGCGCTGGGCCGGATCATGACCTCGACCGACAGCCATCCGGTGATCGGATCCGACTACGAATTGATGGTGGTGTGATGGGCATCCGGTCCTGGGTTTCCGGGCTTTTGGCCGGCGGCGACCGCTCGCCCTGGGGTGGTTTCTGGTTCGAGCCGGTGGGCGTGCACACCACGGCCGGCATGCGCGTCACGGCCGACGGATCGATGCAACTATCCGCCGTGTTTGCCAGCGTGCGCATCATCTCGAGCCAGTTCGCGAGCCTGCCGTTTCGCCTGTATCGGAACCGGCCCGACGGCGGCAAGGATCGCGTCACGGATCATCCCCTCTATATTCTGCTGGCGAAGCGTCCGAATCCGTATCAGAACGCCTTCGAATGGCGCGAGATGATGGCAGGCCACCTGGCTCTGCGCGGCAATGCCTACAACCAGATCGTGTCCGACAGCCGTGGGAATATCACGGCGTTGATTCCGCTGCATCCGGATCGGGTCAAGATCATGCTCGCAGCCTCCGGCGACTACAGCTACCAGTACACCGATCCGGCCGGCAACGAGGTGATGTATTCGAGAGGGGAAATCTGGCACCTCCGGGGACTGTCCTCCGACGGCATCATCGGCCTCTCCCCAATTGCGCTGGCGCGAAACGCCATCGGCGGAGCCATGGCGGCGCAGGATTACGGTGCACGCTTTTTCGCCAATGACGCGCGGCCCACCGGCGGGTGGATCGAGTACCCCGGCTCGTTCAAGGACAAGCAGGCGCGCGACCAGTTCCGGGAATCCCTGCAGGAAGCTCAGTCCGGGGTCAATCGCGGCAAGATCGCCGTGTTCGAGTTCGGCATGAAATACCACCAGGTCGGCGTGACCCCAGACGATGCGCAGTTCCTGGAAACCCGCAAGTTCCAGGTCAACGACATCGCGCGCTGGTTCGGCGTGCCACCTCACAAGATCGGGGACCTGGATCGCTCGACCAATAACAACATCGAGCAGCAGGCGCAGGAATTCGTGCAGGAGTGTCTTGGCCCCATGGCCGAGCGCTGGGAGGCTGCAATCGAAGCCGATCTGCTCTTCGATGACGACGGGCTGGAAGCCGAATTCGACTTCGCCCAGCTGCTGCGCGGCGACTCGGAAGCGCGGGCAAGCTTCTACATGCAGGGCATCAACGCCGGCTGGCTCACCCGCAACGAAGCCCGGATCGCCGAAAACATGAATCCGCTCCCCGGGCTCGATGCTCCCTTGAGGCCATTGAACATGGCCGAAGAAGGCGAGCCGGATGATGATGATGCGGCGCCACAGCCTGCGCAGCAGAATGCGCGGCTTGCCGCCATCCTGCGCTCCAACGCGGGCCGCATTGCGCGGCGCGTGATGAAAGCCGGGGTTGGCCCCAACGATCCGCCCCTCATCGCCGAATCCCTGGGTGTTTCGCTTGCGGCAGCCGAGGCCTGGTGCGCGGCGTTTTCCGATTCAGGGGACGAGGACGCTATCACCGCGTCCCTCATCACACTTTCCAATTCAGAGACATCGCCATGACCGAACCGAATACTGAAGAATCCCCCATGATCGCAGCCGAAAGGCGCACGGTCGATGCGCACGCGGTAGAGATCGCCGCCACCCCCTGGGCGCTGATGCCCGAGTGTATGCCGGCGATGCTGGGGAAAATTGCGTTTCCCGGGATCGATGCAAAACCCGTCCTTGCCCGGAATCCTTCCGGCAATTCTTCCGGGGCCATTGCCGTGCTGTCGCTCTCCGGGGTCATCTCGCAGCATGCGGACTGGTTCGCGGACGTGAGCCTCGACCAATTTTCCACAGACCTGATGTCAGTGGTTGCTGACCCCGGTGTGGCGGCGATCGTGGTGTCGATCGATTCCCCGGGCGGTTCAGTCTATGGAGTCCAGGAACTCGCCGGCATGATGATGGCCGCGCGCGAACAGAAACCCATCGTGGCGCTCGCCAACAGCCTCGCGGCTTCCGCCGCCTACTGGATCGGTTGCTCGGCCACCGAGTTTTATTGCACCCCGTCTGGAGAGGTGGGCTCGATCGGCGTGTGGCAGGCGCACATGGACATCTCCGGCGCGCTCGATCAGGCGGGCATCAAGACCACGCTGATTTCCGCCGGCAAGTACAAGACGGAGGGGAATCCCTACCAGGCGCTGAGCGACGAGGCGCAGGCCTTCATGCAAAGCCGCGTGGACGACTACTACGACGCTTTCGTTGCGGCAGTGGCGAATGCCCGGGGCGTGGATCCCGACACCGTGAAGAACGGCATGGGTCAGGGGCGCGTATTGGGCGCGCAGGATGCGAAAAAGGCCAACATGATCGACGGCATCGCGACCTTCCCCCAACTCGTGCAGACCATGCAGAAGAAACTGGCCGCAAACCTGCCCAAAAAGGGCGCGAGCACCCGAATTTTGACGCACAGGATGTCAATTTCGTAGCAAAAATGGGTCCGTAGATCCGAATAGACGGCCCGAAGGCCGTGTAACCCCTCAATCCAGCCGCTTATTGCGGCTTTTTTCGTTTTATGGACCCGCCTTGGCGGGTTTTTTCATTTAAGGAACCCCATCATGAGCAAGAAGCTCCGCGAACTGCAATCCAAGAAATCCGCCGCTGCCCAGGAAAAAACCGCACTCCTGCAGGCCGCATCGACCATTCTCGACAAGGCCGCAGCCGACAACCGCGACCTGCTGGATGCCGAAGCTGCCGAATTTGCCCGCCTCAAAGGCGCATCGGACGCCAAATCTGCCGAAATCGAGCGCCTTCAGGCAATGATCGATCTTGAGCAGGAGATCTCTGCAGCCAGTGCCGCAGCAGGTTCAGTTGTCATCCTCTCGGGCAACGGCTCGGATATCGTTGTCGAGGACAATGCCGCGAAGGACCCGAAGCTCGGTTTCAGAAACTTTGGCGACTACGCCAGTTCGGTGTTCAAGGCGGCCCTTCCGGGCAATGCACCGGATCCACGCCTGCTGCCACTTCGTAGCGCTGCAGCCCCCACCACTTATGGCGGCGAGGGTGCAGGTGCAGATGGTGGCTTCCTGGTGCCACCCGAGTTTTCCAAGGACATCTTCATGCTGTCCCTGGATGACGAGGCGCTGCTTCCGCTCACCGACAATGTGACCGTCACCGGCAACTCGATGGCCTTTCCGAAAGACGAGACAACGCCCTGGGGAACGGACGGCATCACCGTGTCCTGGCAGGCGGAGGCGGCGGCAGCCCCGGCAGCGAAACCCAAGTTTGGCGAATCGGCCCTGAAGCTCAAGAAGCTGATGGCGCTGGTGCCCATCACCGATGAACTGCTCTCCGACACCAATGCGCTGACCTCCTATATGCCGAAGAAAGTGGCCTCGCGCATGCAGTGGAAGATCAACGAAAGCATCCTGTTCGGTGGAGGTCAGGGCATCCCGCTGGGTGCACTGGCAAGCGGGGCAGTGCTGACTCAGGCCAAGGATTCTGGACAGGCGACGGGTACGCTGTCGGCGCTGAACCTCGCCAACATGATCGCGCGCCTGCCGCCCGGCAGTTTCAAGAACGCAGTGTGGATCGTCAACAACGACGTGCTGCCCGCGCTCTTCACCCTGAGCCTCGGCAACTACCCGATCTATCTGCCGGTGGGTGGCGGTATCTCCTCGATCAAGGGCTCGCCCTACGGCACACTGCTGGGCCGCCCGGTGTTCGTTTCACAACACGCCAACACCTTCTCGTCCCAGGGCGACGTGATCCTGGTCGATCTCTCCTACTACCAGACCATCACCAAGGAGGGCGGCATGGAAACGGCAACGTCCATGCATCTGTACTTCGATGCCGATGCGGCGGCGTTCCGCACCATCTTCCGTCTGGATGGACAGCCGAAGATCGCAGCGCCCATCTCGCCCGCCAAGGGCACGAACAAGCTCTCGCCCTTCGTGCAGCTGGCCGCGCGGTAATCCGGACTCACCCATAGGGGCCTGATGGCCCCGTTCCCTCACATACCAAGGAAACTACAACATGATCACCAATCAGAAACTCTCCGAAACGCTTGCGGTGCTGGCCACCATCAATCCTTCTTCCCAGGCCGCCGGGGCCGCCTACAGCGGCTGGATTTCCATGGCCGAGTTCGACCGCATCCTGGCGCTGGTTCAAGTCGGTGTGTTTGGCGCATTGGCCACGGTCGATGCCAATATTCAGCAGGCGCAGGACGCCACGGGCACCGGCGCCAAAGCGATCGGCACCGGCAAGGCCATCGCGCAATTGCTGGCGGCTGGCGGCAACAACGTGCAGGCGCTGATCGACGTGCGTTCGACCGAACTCGATGTCGCCAACGGTTTTGGCTTCGTGCAGTTGGAGATTATCGTCGGCACGGCCGCCACGGAAACGGCCGGCGTCATGCTGGGCGGGGATGCGCGGTTTGTTCCGGCCGGCAGCTTCAACCAGGCAGGTGTCGTTCAGATCGTCTAAGGGATCGGGCGGCAACTATCCAGATTATCGGAAAGTTCCCGCCCATAAACGCCGATGCCATTACAGATCATTCAGGAACCGGCGGTGGAGCCCTTGTCGCTCCTTGAGGCCAAGCTCCATCTGCGGGTGGACGTTCCAGATGACGATGCGCTGATTTTGGCGCTCATCACCTCGGTTCGCCAGTATGCCGAGACGATCACGCGCCGGGCCTTCATCCAGCAGACCTGGGCCTACGTGATCGATTCCTTCCCCGGGCCGACGCTCACCGGCGTGCCCTGGGGAAAGACGTTCACGTTGCCTCAACACGCCATCGAGATCGAAAAATCCCGTGTGCAGCAGGTCACGGCAATCAATTATCTCGACATGAGCGGCAACCCGCAGGTGATGCCTGCCGCCAATTACATCGTCGACTATGGCTCCGAGCCTTGCCGGATCACGCCGGTGTTCGGGCAGATCTGGCCCATTCCCATGCCGCAGATCGGCGCATGTAACATTCAGTTTGTCGCGGGTTATGCGGCGCCGGTGACATTCAGCGGCAGCACCATGGCCGTGCAGGGTGCCTGGAGGTCCTATGCGGTGAATGATGCCGTGCAGTTCTCTAACGTAGGTGGACTGTTGCCGGCCAGTTTGTCGCCCAACACCAGCTATTTCATCCAGTCTGTGGTTAGCCCGGGCGTCTACACGCTTTCAGCATCCCCAGGTGGCCCGGCAATTGTCCTGACTGATGCAGGTAGCGGCACGAGCCTTATCGGTGTAGTACCGGAAGGCATCAAGTCCTGGATGAAGATCCGCATGACATCGCTTTATGAGTACCGTGGCGACATGGTTATTCCGGAGAGAGGCAAGGTCGAACCTTTGGCCTATGTCGATCGCCTGCTCGACCCCTACAAGGTAATGTTCTGATGCCGCTCGTATCCTCCGGACGCCTCAATCAGCGCATTACCATCCAGGCGATGACCCGCGTTCGCGGCGCGCTGGGCGGACACGACGAAACGTGGTCCAACTTCGCCATTGTCTGGGCGGAAGTCACAGACATGTCCGGGCGCGAACTGTTCAATGCAAAGGCGATGGGCAGTGAAGTCACGAAGCGCGTCACGATCCGGTATCGAACGGACATCGTTGCAGCCATGCGCGTCATCTTCTCCGATGGTTCAATGGCGCGCATCGAATGGATCCGGCGCGTCTCGCCCAAATTATGGGTGGAACTCTATTGCCTCGATCTGGATGAGGGAAGCTACGAATGACCGACATCAAAATCTCCGGTCTCGCCGAATTGCAGACGCTGCTCGACGAGTTGCCCGCGAAAATCGAATCCAACATCGTTCGTGGCGGACTCAGAACAGCGGCCAAGGTGGTCGAACTTGAAGCCAGGCGTCTCTGTCCCATCGGAAAAACCAGTGCGCTCAGGGATTCGATCCACGTCTCCATGCGCGCAAAACATGGCCACATCAGCGCCACCATCAAGGCGGGAGGTGCCAAGGCATTTTATGCGCACATGGTCGAGTACGGCACCGCGCGACACTGGATCAAACCCAAAAACCGCAAAAGTCTGTTTGTGGCCGGACTCATGAAAGAAGCCGTCGATCATCCGGGCGCCAAGAAGGAGCCGTTCATGCGTCCCGCCATCGATGGCAAAGCGGCAGATGCCATACAGACCATGGCGGATTACATGCGTGACCGCATCCCCAAGGAAATCGACAAGGCAGGCAAGAAATGAGGGGTCTTGATCTGACACATCTGAAGCCATCCACAATTTCTGTGGACAACTTCGGGGAAATCGGAAAAAAACCGACTGCCATCTGTTGGTTAAACCCAAGCCCGAAAATTGAGCGCGCTCAGGAGATGACGCGATGAGGGCCGAGGCCATCCTTTATGCCCTGCTCAATGCATCGCCAGGACTTGCTGGCCTGGTTGGGAGCCGGATTTATCTCGACACGCGCCCCGAAGAAGATGCACTTCCTGCCGTGGTGTACGAATTGATTACGGACCGCCAGGACGATGCCAGGCTCGGCGAACGTGAGACCGTGAAGGCCAGGATGCAGGTCAACTGTCTCGGCGCAAATGCCGAGGACGCGGTGAACGTGCGAGAAGCTGTGCGGCTCGCGGCTCACAACCGGTCCGGCACGATCGCCGGTTACTCGGTGATTGCCTGCATCGAAGATTCGGCAGGTCCCGACTCCTACGACCATCTGGTGAACATTTATGCCAAACCGATGGATTTCATCATCCACTACCTGAGGTAACCATCATGCTAGACGAAACATCCCCGAATACCCCGGCACAGACCGTCGAGAAACCCGCCCCCCGCAGGGGCGTCACGGCGGCCATCGAGCAGGACATGCTCCTTGCTGAGCAACACATCGAAACCTGGTTCCAGGATCTCTTGGCCAGCCTGCCGCACCTGCGCGAGACGGCGACCTACAACCATTTACGCTCCGCAATCGATGATCTCAAAAAGCGCCTGACCTGATTCATCCCGTCTGATCCATCTACCCAACCCGCCCAGTGCGGGTTTTTTTTCGTCCAAAGGAGTCAAGAATGCTCGCATTCGGTTCTGGAAATTTTTATGGGATTTCGTCCGCCGCGAATTCCACCCCGCGCAAGTTCGCCACCATGCAGGACGTGCAGTTCGACCTGCAGTTCACCACCAAACAGCTCTACGGCCAGAACCAGGTTGCCCTCGACATCCGGCGCGGTCAGGCGAAATTCACCGGCAAGGCCAAGTTCGCCCAGATCAGCGGTTCGATGCTCAACGACCTGTTCTTCTCGCAGACCGCAACGACGGGCCTCCTGCTCTCGGCCGTGGGCGAGGCCGGTACGGTATCGGCCACCCCGTTCACGGTGACGGTGGCAAACTCGACCACCTTCGATACCGACCTCGGGGTTGTGTATGCGGCAACGGGCGTGCCGCTCACCCGTGTCGCATCGGCCCCGGCCCAGGGGCAATACTCGGTGGCGGCAGGGGTGTATACCTTCAATTCGGCAGACACCGGTGTGGCGGTGCTGATCGACTATCTCTACACGGCAGCAACTGGAGGTACCAAGGTTGCGCTCTCGAACCAGAGCATGGGCACGACGCCGACCTTCATGGGGGTGTTCTCAACCACCGCCTCCGGAAAGAACGTGACGCTGAAGCTCAACATGTGCACCTCCAACAAGCTCTCACTGCAGACCAAGATCGAGGATTACACCATCCCCGAACTGGACTTCGAGGTGATGGCGGATGCCTCCAACAACATCGGCACGCTGTCGGTCGCCAACTAAGAGGATAGCCATGATTGACGGAAAACTCGTGATGTTGGGCGGCCGTGAATTCATTGCCCCGCCGGTTCCTTTCTCCTGCATGCGCCGTTTCGCAGACGTCTTCGAAGGGCGCGCATCGCCCACGGTCGAGGTCATGGCCGACATCGTATTCGCAGCACTCAAGCGCAACTACCCCGATCTCGACCAGAAAGCCTTCGAGGACGAGTGCCTGGACGTGGGCAACCTGAATCTCGCCTTCATGGCCGTGATGCAGGCGTCAAACGCGAAGGAGGACAACCCGCCGGGGGAAGCTTTAGCCCAGAGCCAGTAGATTGGGACGCAGTTTACTGTCTCATCATCGGGCGCACCGGCTGGACCTGGGACTACGTTGACAATCACATGGATCTGCCGCGCTTCCTGGCGCTGGATAGACACTGGCGCCGGAATCCTCCGTTGCGCGACATGGTGCAAGCCTATCTGGGCATCAAACCGGGGCCGGATCGCCTGCCATCGAACACCACCACTGAAAATGACCAAGCCGACCTCGATGAATTCATCGAACTCTTCAAGGCAGCTGGCGGGAGCATGACATGACCAAAGTCGCTGAACTGCAGATCGAGATCGCGGCCAATGTAGCACGCCTGACCGAGGATTTCAGCCGCGCAAAATCCGAAGTCACGCGCTCGATGAGCAGTATCCAGCACGACGTCAAGGAGCATTTGGAGGGTGTCCAGGAATCGCTCAAGTCCATGAAGGAGATGGTCGAGGCGATGGGGATCGCGATGCTGGCCGAGCATCTGGTGGAAGCGGCCAAGAGTGCCGCCGAATTCGGCGAGCAGATCGAACACGCCACCCAGAAGACCGGCATGAATGCAGAATCGCTTCAGGGACTCGGATTTGCCGCCAGAATGTCGGACGTCGATTTCCAGTCGTTCTCCGTGGGGCTCGAACACCTGTCGCGCGCCATGCTGGAGGCGCAGCAGGGATCGCTGCAGACTGCCTCCGCTTTTCAGTCGGTGGGGCTGTCGACGCAGCAGCTCAAGGGCATGAAGATCGAGGACGTCCTGAAGGTGGTCGCGGATAAATTCCACGAAACGAAGGACGGCGCCGATAAAACGGCCATCGCCATGCAGCTGTTCGGGCGCTCCGGGGCGGAACTGATTCCGCTGCTCGACCGTGGTTCGGAAGGGATGGATGCGCTCAAGCAAAAGGCCGATCAGCTCGGCATCGTGATGAGCGACGAGGCGGTGAAACAGTCCGCCGAGTTTGCCGACCAGATGAAAGAACTCTCGGCGTCAGCTGAAGCTACCACCCGCAACCTGATGGGCGAACTGATGCCGTCCCTGAACCAGATCGTGAACGCCTTCCTCAAAGGCAGTTCCGATGGCGGCGTGTTGAAGGAAATGTTCCACCAGATTGGCGAAGGCGCGGTCTGGCTCACCGGGTTCATTGCGAAGCTCGCCGCAACGGTGGATGCGCTCGGCAAGACCATCGCCATGGTGGCGGCGGTCGTGTCTCATCCACTGGATGCCAAATCGATCTTCGAGGCGTGGAAGCAGGACGTCGACGATCTGCAGGCCAGGACCAACCAGTTCCTGGCCACGCTCAACTCGGCCTCTTCCAAATCATCGGAATCCGAGTCGGAAGGCGCAACCGGCTCAGGTTCGCTCAAGGTCTACAAGACGAGCGGCACCGGCAACAAGTCGCACATGTCGGAGTACGAACAGCGGCTTCAGGATGCCAAGGTCTACTACGCGCAGACCAATGACCTGCGGGAGTATTCTAAGCAGCAGGAAATCCAGTACTGGCAGGACGTGCTCGAGAACGAGAAGGTCTCGGCCAACGACCGTCTTGCGATCGAGCGCCGCGTATCCAGCCTGCGGCTGGAACAGATGAAGAAGGAAGCAGCCGACCGGCAAAAGCTGGCCGAGGAATCCATTCAGGCTTCCCGCAACCAGGCGCTCGGTGAGGTGGCGCTCGATGAGCAGAAGGCGCAGACGCAACTGCAATCCGGCCAGATCACCCATGACCAGTTGCTCCAGATCCAGCAGGCTTATGAGGAGAAGAAATACCGGATCGAGGTGGAGGCGCAGCAGAAGCGCATCGCGCTCATGCAGGGCGACCCCAATCACGACCCGGCAGCGCTGCAGAAGCAGCTCGACCAGCTCGCGCAGATCCAGCAGAAGCATGCCCTCGACCTGGAAAAAATGCACACCCAGGCGGCGGCCGCTTCCGCCCAGGCCTGGCAGAAGGCCTTCCAGCCCATCGCCCAGGCGTTCGACACCACGATCAAGGGCATGATCATGGGCACCACCACCTGGCAGAAGGGGATGAAGAATATGCTGAGTTCGGTGGTGGCCGAGTTCATCAATGCCGGCGTCAAGATGGTGACGCAATGGGCGGCAAACGAAATGGCCAAGACCGCCGCCACCGTGACCGGAACCGCAACACGTACGGCCGCCGAGCAGTCGGCGAATTCAGCAGGGCTGGCGTCAAGCGCCTTAACGGTGGTCAAAGCCATCATGAACGATGCCGCCAAGGCGTTCTCGGGTGTCTGGGCGGCGCTCTCCGGCATTCCTGTTGCAGGACCTGCGCTCGCAGCCGGAGCCGCACCTGCCGCGATGGCGACCGTCGCAGGCGTTGCCGGCAGTGTCGCATCCTCTGCCGGCGGCGACTGGCAGATACCGACCGACCGGCTGAACCTCGTGCACCGGAATGAGACCATCCTGCCCGCAGACAAGGCGGCAGGCCTCGACCGGCTCATCGGCAACGGCGGGGGTGGGACGATCCACATCCACGGCCAGCCGCAGGACCGCATTTCGGTTGCCGACCTGCAGCAGCTGCTCAAGCAGATGGGCCGCAATTTCGTCAACGTCCTGCCGGCCTGATCCATGGGGATTGCTCCTCCACCCCGCCCTCAGCTTTATCCGACGCCTCGTGTATCCAACGGCCTGTCGGACGCCTACACCGATATCCTGGGGGGAGAGCCGCTGCAATCCAATATGTGCGGCAACAATACCGCGCTGAACGCAGGTGGATTATCAGCAGTGCTGACGGTTCAGGCGGGCGGCCCCACGGGCAAGCAAGTCGTGATCCCGCAGTCCTGGTTCGGCGGCAACGTCACCTGGGTGCGCGGGCTTTTCAATCCGTCGGCGACCCCGCGTTACCAGGCGTTCATGGCCGATTTCACGGGAACGGATACGGCCAACTACGCCGATGTGACACAACCGGCGGTGAACCTCTATTCAGGCGGCGTGCTCTCCACCACGGTGCCGGTGCTGGCCTCGGTCGCGGTGGGAACGCAGTTGCAGGCGTACTATTCCTACCGGGACGGCACGTTCTCGGTCAAGGGCCAGTCCATGGAGGGCTGGCCGCAACTGCACGTCGATCCCTACCAGGGCACGGCGAACGACGGCGACGACTATCTGATGGTGTCGCTCTATCACGCCTACCTCAGTTCCGGGAACGAGAAATACAAAAAACTGGCAGATCGCATCGGCAATGCTTTGCTCGATGCCGGGCGCTGGGACAGCAATCACGTTCGCTTCGACATCCCGTTCGCAGCCCTCGATGGCGAGGTCGGCTACTACGATTACTGGGCACCCACCACGCCCTTTGCCGTCGTCAATTCGCCCGCCGGTCTCGAGATCGAGACGACCGTCAATAGCGGCGGCCCGCCCTGGAACTACTCGGGCTTTGGCCTGTGGCCAACCATCAATATTCCGGCGGGCGCGGCGTTCTCTTCGCTTGACGTCACGCTGATCGGCGACGGCTCCGGACGTTCGGTCCTGGTCAACCTGAACACCGATCCCGCGAAGTCGACCAATGGGGATTACTTCCGGCGCATCACCATGATCCCGACCGATGCGCATGGCGCCGTGACCGTGTCCTTGACGCAATCGGATTTCTGGAAAGTCGGCAACGTCGTCTACGATTCGCTGCACCAGGACTACAGTTACATCGGCACCTACGGCAGCAATGTGGCCTCCCTGATTCAGGCGGTCGATGCGCCCAACCGGCGCATCCGCACCCAGTTCCAGTACGACTTCACCGGCAACGGGTATGGCTATGCCGGCTGCTATTTCGGCGCCGCAGCCCAGTCGAGCGCAGGAACATCGCATCTCAACTTCGATTTTTATGCGGCGCAGCCAGGCATCGGCACGCTCACCGCCGTGGATGCCGCTGGCGTGAGCCACGTGGTGTGGTTCTCCTGGGTGGCCGGCAAGAACAGCTTTGCCATTCCGTGGGTGGGCTCGATCCCGATGCCGCAATGCCAGATCTATGCTCCGGTGCAACCCTGTTACTGGGGTGGAGTGGAGGCGGCCGGGCTTTATTGGGGAGCTGATCAGGTAGGTTTCTCCCAAAGCACCTTCGCGCACCCCGTGCAGGAATTCAAGTTTGATGCCGTGGGAAGCAGCCTGACATTCTCCATCATCGAGAATTCCTGGTACGCGGTCCTGCAGAACTATCCCGGCTGCACCGCCAACACCATCGCCTTCGACAACATGCGCTATGACGTGGTGGCGACCATGGCGGGCACCTACCCGACGCTGCTCAACGGCGTGCAGATCTCCTTCCCGTCGAACAGCCTGAATCAACCCTATCAGGTCACCTTCAAGGAAATCGATTTCCAGATCACGTTGCAGGATGGCCCGGCATCCGACCCGGTGCGCTACCAGGGGATCCCGCGCTGGACCTACAAGTGGACGGATAGCCTGGGTTACCTTGGCTACGGCTCCTGGCGCGGCCCCTCGGCGGTGGGCTATAACTGGCTCGCCGGCTGGTACTGGAGCGGCATCATCAATCCGGACAATGGGCGCAAAGTTTCGGACATGATGCTCGATTTCATGCTGGATGCGCAAAACCAGTATGCCGCCTGGTGGCCATCCAGACTCAAAGGCCCCTTCGTGCCGCGATACGGCAGGCCATCCTGGGAGGCGCTGAACACCTCCGGCTATGTCGCCGGGACGATGCAGCCCTCGACCTACAACCAGTGGTACTACCCGGATAGCGACGACTGGTACGGCTATATGTACCGCGCGCTGCTCTCATGCGCGCAGTTCTACTACTATTCGCGCTCAACTACGGCCAAAACCATCCTCGACAACTGGATGGCGTGGCTGGATCAGAACATCGTCGCTTCCGGCAACAACTGGGCGCCGCCTTCGGACTTCTATCCGGACGGCACGGTGGGTTACACCTATCAGCCGGTCTATTCCTTCGCCTGTGTCGCCGCCGCCTGCATCTACAAATA
>JAPTVL010000062.1 GCA_028065725.1 Betaproteobacteria bacterium | reverse complement strand
GAAGTCACGTCGTCATAGATCAGGGTGCCGTCCTTGACGTAGTGGGTGGTGCGCTGGTAGTCGTCGTTGTGGCCGAACTCGTAGCCGGTACCGGCGATCTCCATGCCCAGATCCTCGTAGGCGCCGACCACGTGGCGCGGACGCAGGCCGCCGACGTAGAGCATCACAGTCTTGCCCTCCAGGCGCGGCTTGTACTTGGCGACCACGGCATCGACCATCGGCTGGTACTTGGCGATCACCCGTTCCGCACCTTCCTGGATCTTGTCGTCGAAATGGGCGGCAATGGCGCGCAGGCTCTCGGCGATCTTGGTCGGGCCGAAGAAGTTGTACTCGTGCCAGGGAATCCCGTACTTCTCTTCCATGTAGCGCGAGATGTAGTTCATCGAGCGGTAGCAGTGGATCAGGTTGAGCTTGGCCTTGGGGGTGGCTTCCATTTCCTTCAGGGTGCCGTCGCCGGACCACTGGGCGATCACGCGCAGGCCGATCTCTTCCAGCAGGATGCGGGAGGACCAGGCGTCGCCGCCGATGTTGTAGTCGCCGATGATCGCCACGTCATAGGGCGTACCCTCGAATTCCTTGGCCTTCGCCGCCGAGCCTTCGAGCACCCAGTCGCGCACCGCGTCGTTGGCGATGTGGTGGCCGAGGGATTGCGACACCCCGCGGAATCCCTCGCAGCGCACCGGCACGATGGTCTTGTTGATCTGCTTGGCCTTCTTCTTCGACACCGCTTCGATGTCGTCGCCGATCAGTCCGATCGGGCATTCCGACTGAACCGACAGGCCGTTGTTCAGCGGGAACAGGGCCTCGACTTCGTCCATCAGCTTGTCCAGCTTCTTGTCGCCGCCAAACACGATGTCCTTTTCCTGGAAATCGGAGGTGAACTGCATGGTGCCGAAGGCGTTCACGCCGGTCACGCCGATGAAGTAGTTGCGGCGCGACGCCCAGGAATACTGGCCGCAGCCCACCGGGCCGTGGCTGATGTGAACCATGTCCTTGATCGGGCCCCACACCACGCCCTTGGAACCGGCGTAAGCGCAGCCGCGGATGGTCATCACGCCGGGCAGCGACTTGATGTTGGACTTTACGCCGCAATCGGGCTTGTCTTCTTCATGCACATTGAGGTGCTTGACGCGCTTCTTGGCGGATTTTTCCGGATAGGCAGCAAGCACTTCCTCGATCACTTCCTTGTTTCTGGCTTTGACGTCTGTAGTCATTTCAAACTCCTTGATTTCGTAGGAGCGCCGCTGGCGGCGCGAATACGGCCAGCCATTCGCGCCGCCAGCTGCGCTCCTACCTTCGCTCTGTGGTTAATGGCCTACGCCGCGGCCGCCTTGCCGATGATGGACTCGTCCACCTGTTCCATCACGCCGAACTCGAGCAGCAGGTCTTCCAGCTCGTCCATGGTGATCGGAGTCGGGATGGTGCCCTTGCCGGCGTTGGCATGGATTTTCTGCGCGAGCTGGCGATACTCTTCGGCCTGCTTGGAATCCGGCGCGTATTCCAGCACCGTCATGCGACGCAGTTCGGCGTGCTGCACCACGTTGTCGCGCGGCACGAAGTGGATCAGCTGGGTGTTCAGCTTCTTCGCCAGGGCTTCGGCCAGCTCCAACTCCTTGTCGGTCTGGCGCTCGTTGCAGATCAGCCCGCCCAGGCGCACGCCGCCGGCGTTGGCGTACTTGAGAATGCCCTTGGAGATGTTGTTTGCGGCATACATCGCCATCATCTCGCCGGACATCACGATGTAGATCTCCTGCGCCTTGTTCTCGCGGATGGGCATGGCGAAGCCGCCGCACACCACGTCGCCGAGCACGTCGTAGGAAACGTAATCCATATCGTCGTAGGCACCGTTCTCTTCGAGGAAATTGATGGCGGTGATCACGCCGCGGCCGGCACAGCCCACGCCAGGCTCAGGTCCACCGGACTCGGTGCACTTGATGTCGCGGTAGCCGAACTTCAGCACGTCCTCGATTTCCAGGTCTTCCACGCTGCCTGCTTCGGCGGCCAGGGAGAGCACCGTGTCCTGCGCCTTGGCGTGCAGGATCAAACGGGTAGAGTCGGCCTTCGGGTCGCAGCCGACAATGAGGATTTTCTGGCCCATCTCGGCCAGGGCCGCCAGGGTGTTTTGGGACGTGGTGGACTTGCCGATCCCCCCCTTGCCGTAAAATGCGATTTGTCTAAGTGCGCTCATCATTTTCTCCTTCGTCAAAAATTAAAAATCCGGTTCGGTTTGCTGCCGTGCAACCTGCCTCGCTCAACGCTTATGCAACCACCGTGCCAAGTCCAGAATAAATCATATAACACCATGTTTATAAAATTGTTTTGTCGATTATCAGGGGCTGGAAATCTTGTGTCGCAAAGCCGACAAACCGGATTGCGATGTCGGGAAGTCTTCGAATTCTCACATCCGACAACATCAACCGCAGAGGCGCGGAAGCGCAGAGAAAGGCAAAGCATTGGAATGGCCGTCAAATAAGGCTATCAGGAAAGCTCTTCTCTGCGCCTCCGTGTCTCTGCGGTAAAAAATTAACCCAGGTCAATGCAGGAACAAAACTTGCTGCACCCCTCGCCATGGACGGAAAACACGACAACTTCAAAGGACACAGCACCAACCTGGTGGGCATTCCAACCGGTCTGCTGGCGAGCGCCGCTTTCAACGAGTACCCCCTGCCTCTATCCATCAACGGCGTGCGCGAGATGAACCGGCAGTTCTTCGAGACCCTGGCCAAAGCGCCGAGCATTGCCGAGGCGGGGGAGGTTTTCGGACACTACATGAGCCTGCTGTTCGGGCTGGACGGCAACGCCGTGTCCGGCGACGAGGGGGCGGGGAAGCGCCGCTTCCGGACCAGCTACCGGCGCCTGCTGCAAGGCTGGGGGTTCGACTCCAACGGCCCGGAAGGCGCGGTATTGAAAGCTTGGGTCGAGAGCCGCTTCGGTCTGCTGCCCACCTTCCACAAGGAAGCGCTGGACCGTTTTCCCTCCCCGGCATGGATTGCCT
>JAPTVL010000412.1 GCA_028065725.1 Betaproteobacteria bacterium | reverse complement strand
CGATGCCGAGCTGATTGGCCTTTTGCTTGAGCGCATCCATCCCTTCCGATCCCCGGTCGAGCAGCGGAATCAGTTCCGCCCCGGAGCGCCCGAAGAGTTGCATGGCAAGCGCCGTCTTGGTCGCGCCGTCCTGAGTGTTGTGAAACTTGTCGGCCACGGCCTGGAGCACCTGATCCATGCTCATGCCCTTCAATTGCTGGGCGGACAGGCCTATCGACTGGAAGGCAGATTCTGCCTGCTTGCTTCCTTGCTGCGTGAGCAGCATGGAACGCGACAGATGAGTCAGCCCCACAGTGAGCGACTGGAAATCGACGTCAGACATCCTGGCGGCGAACCCGAGTTCCTGGATCGACTGCACGCTCATCCCGGTCTTCTGGGTGGCGTGCTCGATCTGTTCGCCGAATTCGGCGGCGCTCTTGGCGGCTTCGACCAGGTGCTCGGCGAGCATCGCGATCCCCATCGCCTCGACCATCTCCTTCATGGACTTGAGAGATTCCTGGACGCCCTCCAAATGTTCCTTGACGTCGCGCTGGATGCTGCTCATCGAGCGAGTGACCTCACGCTTGGCGCGGCCAAAATCCTCGGTCAGCCTGGCGACGTTCGCCGCGATCTCGATCTGCAGTTCGGCGACTTTGGTCATGTCATGCTCCCGCCAGCGGCCTTGAAGAGTTCGATGAATTCGTCAAGGTCGGCTTGGTCATTGCCGGTGGTTTTCGGTGGAATTTGAGGCTTGATGCCGAGATAGGCCTGCACCATGTCGCGCAGCGGCGGATGGCGGCTCCAGTGCCGATCGAGCGCCAGAAAGCGCGGCAGGTCCAGGTGGTCGTCGATGTAGTCCCAGGTCCAGCCGGTGCGCTCGATGATGAGACAGTAGACGGCATCCCAATCTACTGGCTTCCGGCCTGTGCTTCCCCCGGCGGGTTGTTCTCCTTCCCGCCAGATGCCTGCATCACGGCCATGAAGGCGAGATTCAGGTTGCCCACGTCCAGGCACTCGTCCTCGAAGGTCTTCTGGTCGAGATCGGGATAGTTGCGCTTGAGCGCCGCGAACACGATGTCGGCCATGACCTCGACCGTGGGCGATGCGCGGCCCTCGAATACGTCGGCGAAGCGGCGCATGCAGGAGAAGGGAACGGGAGGCGCCACGAACTCGCGGCCGCCCAGGGTGATGCGTTGTCCATCGATCATGTTTTCCTCCTTAGCTTGCAACCGACAGCGTGCCGATGTTGTTGGCGGCATCCGCCATCACCTCGAAGTCCAGTTCGGGGATGGTGTAATCCTCGATCTTGGTCTGCAGCGAGAGCTTGCTGGAAGTGCACAGGTTGAGTTTCAGGGTGACGTTCTTGCCGGAGGCGGTGGTCGAGAACACCCCCATGAAGGTCGGCGTGGTGCCCATGCTCTGGTTGGAGAGCGCGACCTTGGTGCCGCCGGTCGCAGCCGTGTAGAGGTAGTCGATCAGCACCGCCGCGCCCGTGTCCGTCGAACTGAAGGTATACACCCCTGCCGCCACCGAATACTGCCCCTGGGCCGGAGTGGAGGCGACACGGGTAAGCGGCACGCCCGTTGCGGCGTACACGACCCCGAGGTCGGTATCGAAGGTGGTCGAATTCGCTACCGTCACCGTGAAGGGGGTGGCGGATACCGTACCGGCTTCGCCCACGGCCGAAAGCAGGAGACCCGTCGTTGCGGTCTGCGAGAAGAACAGGTCGTTGAGCATCGAACCGCTGATCTGGGCGAACTTGGCCTTGCCGGTGAACTTCGCCTGGCCGCGCCGGATGTCGAGGGCGACCTGGTTCTGGCCATAAAGCTGTTTCGTGGTGAATTGCAGGTCGAACTGCACGTCCTGCATGGTGGCAAATTTGCGCGGGGTGGAATTCGCGGCTGACGAAATTCCGTAGAAATTGCCAGTACCGAATGCGAGCATGCTTGACTCCTTTGAGCGTAAAAAAACCCGCTCGAGGCGGGTTGGGTTGCGAGATCAGACGAGGTAAATCAGGTCAGGCGCTTCTTGAGCTCATCGATTGCACCGCGCAGGTGGTTGTAGGTCGCCGTCTCGCGCAGGTGGGGTAGGCTCGCCAACAGGTCCTGAAACCAGGTTTCGATGTGTTGCTCAGCAAGGAGCATGTCCTGCTCGATGGCGGCCGTGACACTCTTGCGGGGGGCGGGTTTCTCGGCAGTCTGTGCCGGGATGCTTGTGGATGCTTCGTCGGTCATGATGGTTACCTCAGGTAGTGGATGATGAAATCCATCGGCTTCGCATAAATATTCACCAGATGGTCGTAGGAGTCCGGGCCTGCCGCGTCCTCGAGGCAGGCAATCACCGTATAGCCGGCAATCGCACCGGACTGGTTGTGGCAGGCTAGCCGCACCGCTTCGCGCACGTTCACGGCGTCCTCGGCGATCGCCCCAAGGCTCGTCACCTGCACCCTGGCCGTGACGGTCTCGCGCTCGCCGAGCCGCGCGTCGTCCTGTTTTTCGTGGATCAGTTCATACACCACCGCCGGCAGAGGATCCGCTTCCGGCCGGGTGTCGAGATAAATCCGGGTGCCGACCAGTGCGGTAAGGCCGGGGAATGCGCCAAGCAGTGCATAGACGATGGCCTCGGCTCTCATTTCTTGCTGGCCTTGTCGATCTCTTTGGGAATGCGGTCACGCATGTAGGCCGCCATGGTGTCGACTGCCTCGCTCGCCTTGCCGTCGATGGCGGGGCGCATAAAGGGTTGCTTCTTCGCCCCGGGATGGTCGACAACTTCCCGCAGGAGTCCCGCGACGAACAGGCTCTTGCGGTTCTTCGGCTTGATCCAGTGGCGCGCGGTGCCGTATTCGACCATGGCGGCATAGAACACCTTGCCGCCCCCCGCCTTCACCGTGGCGCTGATGTGGCCGTGTTTGGCACGCATGGAAACCCGTATCGAATCCTGCAGGGCGCCTGTCTTGCCGACCGGACAAAGCCGCTTGGCCTCCGCTTCGACCACCTTGGCGGCCTGCCGCAGTCCGCCGCGCACCA
>JAPTVL010000417.1 GCA_028065725.1 Betaproteobacteria bacterium | reverse complement strand
TTAGCTTCACTCACCACACGATGACGCCATGAACACGAAACCCGACGACTCATCACCGTCCCAGCCGCCACCGCGCTTCCCGAAAGGGCCGCTGATCATCATCGTGCTGGTTCTCGCCACGCTGGTCTGGGTGTATTGGTTGACGCGCTCGACCCCGCGTCCGCCGCCCGAGCTTCCGCCGCTGCGTGAATTGCCGATGGATTCGCTTCATCAGCAGGGTCCGCGTCCGGATCCTGCCGCGGGCCAAGCGCGCGAGCAGCAATAAAGTCCCGCGCGACTCGCTCCGCCCGAGCGGGCCGGTCAGGGCTGCTTCGGGTCGGTCACGAATCCGATGCGCAGCAGCCCGGCCTTTGCCGCGGCCGACATCACCTGGGCCACCGATTCGTAATGCGCAAGGCAGTCGGCGCGGATGTGCAGTTCGGGCCGCGGCTGTTTTTTCGCTTCCACGGCAAAACGCGCCGCGATGTCCTGGCGGCTGGTCGGCTCGCCGTTCCAGTAGAGCCCGCTGTTCTCGCGTATGCCGAACTCAATACGGCGAGACCTTGCTCCACCCGCGCCGCTTCCTGATCGATCAGGGCCGCTGCATGACTCCGGTCGAAGCGGATTGCCCCGCTTTCATGTTGCCCGCCTGCATCGGCGCGCCCAGATTGCGTCCGCCATTTCATGATTCCATGGTCCGCGAGCGCGGTTCAGCGAGGCCTCGCCGTGAGCTTGGGACATAGGTTGGAATGCCAGAAAAAGACACGTAAAGCCTCAATGGCTGGTTCCCTCCGACAGCCTTGTCTTGTTCCACGCGTTGTATTTGCCGACCGGGCGTTTCATGGGCAGTCGCTTGATTTCTTTCAATGTTTTTGCGTCGTAAACGATGATCGCGCCGTCCATTTCCCAGATCGAGACCAGGGCGTATTTGCCGTAGCGGTCGAATTCGACATGGGTAACGGTCTTGCCGGGCAGGGGTTTCAGATTGGCGACGATTTCCAGGCTTTGTTTGTCGATCACGTGCATGGTGTCCTTGCCGGCACCGAAGAACACGTCCGCCCACAGGTAAGGCGAGTGTTCGTGGCTGCGCAGGAAGAAGCCGGCCCCGAGGGTGGGAATGGTCTTGATGGTTTTCCACGTCTTCATGTCGATCACCGAGATCAACCCCTCTTTCAGGTTGGGCGAGGCCATCACGCGATGGGCTTTGCCTTCCGCATCCTTCCAGTCCCAGGTGATGCCGGAGCCCAGATGCGGCATGCCGGCAAGGTCCAGATCGGCGATCTTGCGTCCCGCGCCGAGGTGGATGACCTGGCCCTTCGGACTCGTGCGCGAGGCGCCGAGGATGTAGTCGTAGTTCTGGTCGAAGAAGAAATCGTCGAGCGTGTCGTCGAGCACGATATGCCGCACCGGCAGCGGAGTCGTTGGCGCTTCAGCGACATTACGAATCCGGCGTCCTTCTTGCGAGGGCAGCGGGCCGGGTTCGGGAATCGCTTCCTTGAGCCGGTGGTCGTGCACCAGGCCCTTATAGATCGGGCGGTCGTCATAGGGGATTTCCCAGACTTCCGGGATGTCCTTCAGCGCCGCGATGAAGCTGTTGCGCGGGCGCGCGTCGTAGACGGCGGAGACGCGCGAAGTCTTGCCGGTGTTGCCGACGACCGGAATCACCTTCACCAGAGCCAGGTCTTTGGCATCCAGCGCCACCAGGGTATGCGGCAGATAGTTGGCGGCCATCACATAGCGGCCGTCGCTCGATACCGCGACATTGCGGGTGTTGATGCCGACCCGGGTTTCCGCCACCATTTTGAGGTTCCACAGGTCGAATTTGGTGATCCAGCCATCGCGGGAGGCCCAGTAGACAAAGCGGCCGTCCGGGGTGAACTTGGGGCCGCCGTGCAGCGCGAGGCGGGTGGCAAAGCGGGTGATCGGCTCCATGCTGTCGCCGTCGAGCACGGTGATGTGATGGTCGCCGTGTTCGACGACCAGCGTCAGGTTCATCGGATCGGCCTTGAACACCGGTTTGGCCGGCAGGTCGGCGGCGTCAAGGTTGACGATGCGGGAGGCCGTGATGTCCCTGGCATCCCACTTCGGCGGCAGTTTCGGCGGCGTGTAGATCCACTTGGCCAGCGCCTCGATCTCGTCCGGTTGCAGCAGGGTTTTGAATGCCGGCATCTGCGTCGCTGGCAGGCCGTCGGCGATGGCCTTGACTGCATCCGGCTGCTTCAGCCGGGCGAGCGACTCGGGCAACAACGTCGGTCCCATGCCGCCCAGGCGGTTGGGCGCGTGGCAGGACAGGCAATGGGTTTCATAGAGTTTTTCCGGGTCGGGGGCGGCGTGGGCCAGACCGACAGTGAACAACAACGCCAGCGCACAGCGCACCTTGCCTGATACCGTCATGGCCCAACCTCCATCAGTTGGTGCGTGGCGACGCCGATTTCTTCATCCGTCAGATAACAGCCCGGGTCTTCCGCCCAGAAATTGCCCGTGGTCTGCCAGGCCCGCACGCGCGTGTTGCCGTTGCAGATGGCGCGGTGCATGCAGGCGGCGCAGCGACCCTGCACCGGGCGCTGCGCGTTCTTCAGGCCGGCCATCAAGGGGTCAGAGGTATCCATCCAGATTTCCGAGAACGGCAGCTCGCGCACGTTGCCGAGCGGGTAATCCCACCACATGGTATCGGGGTGGACCGTGCCCAGGTTATCGATATTGGCAACATTCACGCCGGATGCGTTGCCACCCCATTGCATGAGTTTGCGGTGGATGTGCTCGGCGCGATCCGGGAAGCAGCGGCGTACCCAATCCAGCAGATAGACGCCGTCGGCGTCGTTGTTGCCGGTGACGTATTCCTTCGGCTGACCAGCCTGGACGTGCCGCCAGCAACGGTCGAACAACAGATCGAGCGCGTTGCGCGTGGTGCGGAAATGCGCGTCGTCCTTGCGGTTCCGGTTGCCGCGCCCGGCGTAGTTGAGATGCGACAGATAGAACTTGTCGATACGCTCGGCTTCCATCAGGTCGAGCAGGGCCGGCAAATCGTGCGCGTTGTCCTGCGTCAGCGTGAAGCGCATGCCGACCTTGGCGCCGGCATCGCGGCAGAGTCTGATGCCGTCCAGCGCGGCGTCGAATGCGCCTTGCTTGCGCCGGAAGCGGTCGTGGGTGTCGCGCAGGCCATCCAGGCTGATGCCGACATAGTCGAAGCCGAGCTCGGCGATGGCGGCGACGTTGGCCGCGTTCACCAGCGTGCCGTTGGAAGACAGGCCGACATAAAACCCCATTGCCTTGGCGCGCCGGGCGATGTCGAAGATGTCCGGCCGCAGCAGCGGCTCGCCGCCGGACAAAATAAGCACCGGCACGCGGAAGGCCTTGAGATCGTCCATTACGCCGAAGACTTCCTCGGTGCTCAACTCGCCGCTGAAATTCTTGTTCGCCGAGATCGAATAGCAATGTTTGCAGGTGAGATTGCAGCGCCGTATCAGGTTCCAGATCACGACCGGTCCGGGCGGGTTGCGCTTAGGGCCGGGCGGTGTCGGTTGGGCAAGTTCCTGCATGAATTGGGTGACGCGAAACATGGAATCGAGTCCTCAGTTTGTTGGCTGTTGATCGACGATGCGCAGGCCGGTTTTCTTCAACATGCGGCTGCTGTAAAGGATGTCGGACTGGCGGCAGGCCGCGCCCAGCACGGCGGCAATCTGGTCGGCATACGCCTGTGCCTGTTCGCGGGTTTTCGCGTGCACCATGGCGAACAGGTTGTACGGCCACAGCGGCAAACGGCGCGGGCGGCGATAACAATGACTGACGAAGGGCAGCCGGCCGACTGTTTCGCCGAGCGCATCGACGTGCTCGTCGGCGACGTCCCAGACGGTCATGCCGTTCGCCGTATAACCCAGCGCATAGTGGTTGGGCACCACGCCGATGCGGCGGATGACGCCGCTTTGCAGCATCCCCTGCATGCGCGCCATCACCTCGTCCGCGGTGAGCCCGAGCTGCTCCGCGACGGCGTGGTAGGGGCGCGGCGTCAGCGGCAAACCCGCCTGGCAGGCGGCAACGAGAGCGAGATCGACGGAATCCATCATGCTTCCAGGATCAATTCCACAAAAAACTCGCGTTCCTTCGGGAAACGGTAGACCGGCAATCCGCTCGCCGACTCGATGTGGGCAAAGGCGGATTCGACTTTTTCCGGCGTTTCCGCCGCGCCGACGAACCACAGGTTCAGCGCATGTTCGCGCCGGTAATTATGGGCGATTTCGGGTTGCCTATTGACGAATTCTGCGATGTTGTCGAAGTCGGCCGCCGGCACCGACATTGCCGCGAGGATGTTGACGCCGCCCATGCGGTCGGCGTTGAACAGCGGGCCGAAGCGGCTTAGCGCGCCCGCTTTCAAGAGCGCTTCGACACGCGCGATCAAGGTGGCCTCATCCAGTCCCAGGATTTCGGCGGCGACCTGGAATGGGCGCTCGCAGATCGGGAAGCCACCCTGGAACGCATTGATCAGGCAGCGATCGGTCTCACTCAACGCCGGTTCTTGCGGCGCTGCGATCCGGCTCATGCGGCCTGCCCCAATCCTGAGTAGCGCGCGCCGCATTGCTTGAAACGGCGGCGCGAGAACAGGGGCTGGCAGGCGAGATGTTCCAGGCCCAACTCCCTGCGAATGCGCGCGACTTCCGTCGACACCGCCTGACGATCCTGACCATGCACCATCGAGAACAGGTTGTAGCGCCAGTCCGGCAGCCGCCGCGGGCGCTGGTAGCAGAGGGTGACGGCGCTTTGCTGCGCCAGCAGCCGGCCAACCTCCGGGACCGCTGCATCGGGTACATCCCACACCACCATGGCGTTGGCGGCGTATCCCAGTTCATGGTGGCGCACCACGACGCCGAAGCGGCGGATGACGCCGAGTTCAAGCAGGCGGGCGAGGCGCGCGAGGACGGCCGCTTCGCTGACGCCCAAGGCGGCGGCCAGCCGGGCGTAGGGGCGGGCGGTGAGCATGAGGCCGCCTTCCAGCGCGGCAGCCAGCGCATAGTCGGCGGATTCGAGGCGGGGCGGGAAGACGCTTTCTCGCTCGCGCCGGATCGGATCGAGGTGGGGGCGGCGGGAATGAGCCTGGCTGCGCAAATCGAAGCCGAGGTCGATGTGGAAATTTTCCAGCATCGGCAGGTCGAGTACGATGCTGCCCGCCGCGCGGCCGATTTCCGTCAGCACCTGTGCGATCTGCTCGCGACTCGGGGCGGTGGCGACGAACCAGAGGTTGAATGCGTGCTCGCGCTCGTAGTTGTGGTTGACTTCGGGATAGCCGTTGATGACTTCTGCAACGGCTTCAATCCGGTTTTCCGGAACCGATACGGCGGCTAGCGTGCTCCAGCCCAGCGTGTGCGGTCGGAAGACTGCGCCGATGCGGGAAACCATACCCTCTTCAATCAGGTTTTTCAGGCGGGCGACGACCGCCGCCTCCGACAGGCCCAGACTGTGCGCCAATTCCGCATAGGGACTGGAAACCAGGGGAAACCCGCGCTGCCAGTCGTTGACCAGGGAGAAGTCGATGGAGTCGAGGGGCGTATTCATAGTCCGAACCGATGGGCGCGTGCCGAGAAGAAGATGCCGCTGGGCTCCTGCGCCGAGATCTCGGCAATTTTTTCGAAGCTGGCGGTGTCGTGGATCTGGATGCGGTTTTCGTCGCGCACCGAGATCCAGACATGCTCGCCGCGCGGAGTGAATTCCATGTGCAACACGGCTTTACCGGGCTTCATGGTGTGCACGATCTGGCGGCTTTCGACGTCTATCACCTGCACCGTATCGTAGTGCGGAAAGGCGAAATTGATCCAGAGTCGGCGGCCGGTCGGCTCGGCCATCACGAACACCGGCTGGCCGGCGACGGGGATCGTGCCGACCTTCTGCCAGCTGGAAATGTCCACCAGCACCACTTCGTGGCGACCGACGCCGGGGATGAATGCCAGGTTGCCGGCCACCGCCCAGGTCTCCAGGTGCGGCATCTTGTAGACCGGCAGCTTTTGCTCGCCTTTGCCGTAATCCGGCAATGCCCGTTTGACTCCACGTTCCGGATGCCACAGGTCGAGCACGGCAATGCCGTCTTCGCCGAACAGTCCGGCCACGTACCAGCGGCCGTCTCCGGTGACCAGGGCATCGTAAGGTTCCTTGCCGACGCCCGTGTAGCGGGTCACTTTCGGATTCTTCGGATCTTTCGACAGGTCCGCTTGCCAGATTTCGCCAGCCTCGAAAAGGCTGAAGGTGAAGCGGTTGCCCGAGGCATCTTCCAGGCCGACGACTTTGGAAAGCGCGCCGGTGATGTCGGAGCGCGCAGGAATCTCGCTCAACAATGCCAGCGTGTCGCTATCGAAGAACTTGACGCCGCCTGGCGTGTAATTGGCCGCTGCGATGATGCGGCCGTCCTGCGAGATGGCGCCGCCAATGCTGTTGCCGGACTGGATTACACGCTTGACTATCTTGCCGGTAAGCAGATCGATCTTGCTTAACCCGCCGTCGCGGCCGAACACGTAGGCGTAGCGCGCGTCGCGCGAAAATACGGCGGAGGCATGCGACAGATCGCCCAATCCCTCGACTCTTTGCAGGGCGGCCTTGCGGGTGGTGTCGAGCAGTTGCACGCTGCCGCTGGCGCGTTCGATGACCAGGCCGAGGTCGCCGCTGCCGCGCAGTTCCTCGGCTGGCGCCATTTGACTTAGCGCGCAAAGAGCGAGACCCATCACAAACCGTGACAAGCGGGAGCCGTCAGTCGGGGAGGGTTGCAGGTTCATTCCGGAAATCCTTTCAACAACATCGTCACAATCCATGCTGCGTCGGTCTCGCTCAGATGCGGCGCCCAGCCGGGCATGGCGGTGCCGGTTCGACCATAAAGAATAGTGGCTTCCAGCGACTCGCGCGGTTTGCCGGCCAGCGCGTGCGAGGTAAGCGGCGAGCCGAGCCCGCCGGTGAGTTTAAGGCCGTGGCAGAAACCGCATTCCTGGCGCACGAAGCGGGTGAGTTCGAGTTGGCGTTCGGCGGAGGGTGCGTGGGGTGGTGGATCAGCCAGCGCCGGATTGACCATTGCGGTCAGCGCCAGGAAGGCGACGGCGAACGTTGCGATGACGCCAAGGCCAAGCAGGAACGCCCGGATTGGCCGGGGTCTGCATTCAGCGTCAATTGAAGCTTTGGCAGTCGAAATGCAGGTTCCGCAAGGGGCCGATGCATATTTCTTTCCCTTTCGGGTTTGCGCGCCGCCCTGCCACAGGGCGTCCCGCAAACCCGCCCGGCGGGAAGCCGGGCGGAGGGTTACGCTTAAAAAAGACTCAATAGATGTCATGCTGGGTGTTGTAGACGTTGAACTTGCCGGTAGGCGTGACCAGGCGCTTGTCCTTGATCACGGCCTCCAGCTTGCGGGTCTTGTCGTCCATGACGACGATGGCCGATTCGCCATCCTTCGGCCCCCATACCGAGAACCAGACTTCGTCACCGCGCTTGTTGTACTCGGGATGCGCGACGCGGCCCTTGCTGATGCCGGCCAGCTTGGCGAGGTTGATCACCTCTGCCGGCTTGTCGAGATTCCTCAGGTCGAACACCGACACCGATTGCTGGAGCTCGTCTTCCGGCGACAGCGCGGCGTCCACCCACAGGTTTTTCGACTTCGGATGGGTCTTGATGAACAGGCTGCCGTTGCCGTGATTTTTCAACGAGCGCACCACTTTCCAGGCATTCGCTTTGTGATTCTTCGGGTCGGTACCGATCACCGCAACGGTTGCGTCGCCGAGATGGCCGGTCGCCCAGACCGGACCATACTTCACGTCGTTCCAGTTGGCGCCGCGGCCGGGGTGCGGCTTGACGCCGACCTTGACGTTGGCGGCCAGCTTGCCCTCCTTGGTGTCGACCACGGAAACCGTGTCGCGCATGTTGGCCGCGACCATGAAGTAGCGCTTCGACGAATCCCATCCGCCGTCGTGCAGGAAGCGCTCGGCCTCGATCTCGGTGGTCTTCAGGTTCTTGAGGTCGGAATAATCCACCAGCAGCACCTTGCCGGTTTCCTTCACGTTGACCACGAATTCGGGCTTGATGTGCGAGGAGACGATCGAGGCAACGCGCGGTTCGGCGTGATACTCCTGCTCGTCGTAGGTGTAGCCGCGCGTGGACATGACCTTCAGCGGTTCGAGCGTGAAGCCATCCATCAGCACGTAGGCGGGCGGCCAGTAAGTGCCGGCGATGGCGAGCTTGTCGTCATAGCCCTTGAACTTGGAGGTGTCGATGGAACGTGCGTCCGACCCGGTGCGGATGGTGGCTACGGTCTGCGGGGTCTCCATCCACAGGTCGATCAGGTTGATGAGGCCGTCGCGGCCGGTAGTGTACAGATAGCGTCCGGACTTGGACAGGCGCGAGATGTGCACCGCGAAGCCCGTCTTGAGAACGGCGACGATCTTCTTGCTGTCGCCGTCGATCAGCGCGACCTCGCCGGAGTCGCGCAGCGTCACCGAGAACAGGTTGGGCAGGTCAAGCTTGTTCATCTGCTTCTTGGGCCGTTTGTCCACCGGCACGAGCACTTTCCAGCTTGCCCGCATTTCCTTCATGCCCCATTCGGGCGGTGTCGGAGGGGTTTGCTGGATGTAGCGCGCCATCTGCTCGATCTGTGTTTCGGTCATCTCGTTGGCGGTGCCGAAGCCGGGCATGCCGCCGGGGGTTCCGTAATGCACGAAGATTTTCAGGCTTTCGGTGCCCAGCTTCTGCATGTCCTGCGGCAGCAGGGGCTTGCCGGTGGCACCCTTGCGCAGCACACCGTGGCAACCCGCGCAGCGGTCGAAATAGATCTGGCGGGCCTGATCGAACTCGGCCTTGGTCATGGGCGGTGCTTTGGGGTCGTTGGATTGATACATTTCCACGCCGGCCAGCGATGAGCCGCCGCCCCCCAGATAAGTCGTCTCGGGCGTCTGCGGCTGCACTTCGGGTGCATCCGCGGCAAAGGCCATCGACATCGCCAAGGGCAGGCTGGCCAGGGCGAGCAGGGTTTGTTTGACAGAAGTTCTCATGTTGCCTCCACGTTAATAAGGATTGCGACGTGCCATGAATCCCTCCCCGCTGTTCGCGGGGAAGGACGGCTCTCAATCGACTGCAGGCGGAGCGACCGCCAGGCGTGTTTCCTTGCGGCCGATGGTCAGGAGATCCCAGACCAGCAACACGAAACCTGCGGCAAAGATCCAGCCGCCGATCATGCGCCATTTCATGCCTTGCACGAACCATGGATGGGCCTGGGCAGTGAAGTAGCCGACCCAGCTGGATCCTTCGACGGCACGTTCGATCTGCGATTGCTCATAGCCCGAGATCAGCAGCGCCATGGTCATCATGAGCATGCCGATATGCAGCAGGGCGATCGCCCATTTCCACTTCCAGGCACCGACCAGGCCGCCGCTCATGTACACGCCGCCGCGCCACTTCTGGACCGCCATGTAGAAGAAGGCGATGACCATGGTGACGTAGGCGCCGAAGAAGGCCAGGTGGCCATGCGAGGCGGTCCACTGGGTGCCGTGGGTGTACAGGTTGATCTGCGGCAGGGTGTGCATGAAGCCCCATACACCGGCGCCGAAGAAGTTGCCGAAGGCCTGCGCAATGATCCAGGCCAGGGTCGGGTGATTGGTGCTCTTCAGCTTGTGATGGCCGGCGTCGAAGACCGCATGCACCACCATGGCGACCAGCGGAACGGGTTCCAGCGCAGAGAAGAAGCCGCCGATGGTGAACCAGTATTCCGGCGTGCCGATCCAGAAATAGTGGTGGCCGAGGCCGAGAATGCCGGAGCCGAACATCAGCGCGACTTCGATGTACAGCCAGGTTTCGACGATCTTGCGGCTCACGCCCAGGGTCTTCATCAGGCCGTAGGCCATCAGGCAGCCGACCAGCACTTCCCAGGTCGCTTCCACCCAGAGGTGGATGACCCACCACCACCAGTGTTGGTCCATGGAGATGTTGGGGGTGTAGTACATGCCGGCCAGGTACAGACCGGCCAGGGCGACCAGGTCCAGCACCAGCACGCCGCCGACACCGGTATAGCGGCCTTTGGTGAAGGTGGCGGCGACGTTGTAGAAGAACACCAGCACGCAGACGACGATGCCGATATCGGCCCAGCGTGGCGCCTCGATGTACTCGCGTCCCTCGTTGATCAGCCAGATCGAGGCATGCGTGCCCGCGCCGACCTGCACCAGCAGATAGACCAGCACCACGACGACGACGGCCAGCGTGAATATCCAGAAGATCAGATTTCCCAACTTCAAGCCGACGACAGGGATGCCAGACTCGTCCTCCAGAAGCCAGTACACCGAGCCGATGAAGCCGAACAACAGCCAGACGACCATCGCATTGATGTGCAACATGCGATTGACGGAAAAATCCAGAATGCCGAACAGGAAGTCCGGAACCAGGTATTGGATGCCGGCCAGAAGGCCGAACAGGACCTGCGCGCCGAACAGCGCAGCAGCAACGGTGAAGTACTTCACCCCCAGCTTCTGTCCGCCGTTCAGGTTGGAGCTATCGAGTTTTCCCAATGCAGTCATCTCAATTCTCCTGGTCGATGGACACGAAATTGGCCGGGAAGCCGTTGGTGTCGATGGACGACATCCACTTCAGGAAGGCGACCGTTGCGCGCGCTTCCGCCTCGGTAATGCCCAGATTCGGCATCCTGCGTCCCAGCCCGTTGTGGAGGCGATCCTGGGGATTCATGAGGAAGTCCACCATCTCCTGTTCGCGTATGTCCTTGGAGCCCCAGGACGGGTCGAGCCAGGCCTTGGTGAGGTCGGGGGCGTAGTAGGCGCCATTGCCGAGCAGGGTGTGGCAGTTCATGCAGTTCTTGGCCTGGGTGGTGAGCTTGCCACGGCTGACCAGGGCCTGCGCTTCCTCCTCGGTCAGTTTCTGGCCGAACAGCGGTTCCTCGTTGCCGATCACCGGCACCTGCATGTTGCGCTTATCGTCGAACACATAGCTGATCCGGTTGTTGATCACCGAGTAGGCCGGCACCCGCTTGCCGCCCGCCGTGATCTGGCTCACCGTGTCGAAAGTCAGAAATATCAGTACCAGAAAAGAACCCGCTGTGATCCAGATGGCGTTCTTCCGCCAAAAGGATTCGGATGCCCACCATGTTTCTTTTGACATCGTCATACCTCCCTTGAATTAACTGCAGTGGAAAAAACCTTGAGGGACTCGGCCGCATCGGCCGCCTCGTCCTGATGCGTGCCGACACACAGATGCCAGATGACGTGGGGTGCGAGCAGATAGCCGACGAGCATGAGGATGACGATGGCGATCCAGAAGCCGTGGTTGAGCAGGTTTGCGGCGTAGGCCAGAGTCAGCACCGAGAGGAAGAGGCCAATGTAGGAGGCGTAGGCCAGCGGCATGAGGCCGGGTCGGCTCTTTACGCGAGAGTAGGCAAACAGCAGGGCATACGAGCCGCCGGTCAGGATCACCATGGCGGCAGAGAAAAAAGTGAGAAAGAAGTCTTTCAACGCAACAGGCTCGATCATTTTTGTTCCTTTTTTCCGACGTTCTTCTGTTTTCCGCAGCAGAGAAAGGTCTGGCAGGCGTGCAAGATCAGTCATCTATATAGTTATTAACAAGAGTCATGTGTGAATGAAAAGCACAGACAATTCCGCCTCCGGGATACCAGAGTCGCCCTGTACGTTTTCATCACGCTGAATCAGGCAACGGCTATACGACTCTGAACAAAAAGAGCATCCCGAAATGGAAAATGATGAAAATCAGCACCGTGATGAGCACGGCAGTGTTTTCGCTTTTTTCAAAGATTTTTTGCAACATTGATGCTCTCCTTTGGTGGATTCGTCCGGTCAATAAAATCAAGCTTGATGCGGGCCTCATCAACAGGGGCTGATCAACCCGTGCTCCAGGCCCGTGGCCGCCGCATGCCGGCTATCTTGCAGGCCTGCTTCACGTAGCCATACGGGAACAATTCGAAAAGCTTCTTTTGCGCATCCCGCCCGAAGCGCTCGGCCAGATGCTTGATGACGAAACGGGCATCGGCTGCGATTTGATGTTCATCGTAGTAGGCGCGCATAAAGTTGATGGCGTCCCAATGGTCATCGTCGAGCTGGATGTCTTCGCCCTCGGCCAGGGCACGGGCCACGTCCTCGTTCCAGTCGCTGGGCTCGATCAGATAGCCTTCGGCATCGCGTTCGGGCAATTCGATAGACATGGTCATGTCCCCTGTGACATTTTCTATTTAAAGATAATGATGTATTTGATATGCATATTTAGATCATTTTTTCGCAGTGTGCAAGAGGCTTGCGAAAACATTTGACGACGAATCACGTTCCGCCGCCGTGGAACTCTACGCCGGGCTGGCGTTCGGGCAGCGCTTCCACCAGCAGTTCGCGCATCGAGAGCGCCATCGCCTCGACCCCGGCCTCATTCAGATAGGACTTGGCATCGGACACCGCGGCGGCCAGCAACTCGGCGGCCAGCGAATCGGGTTCGCGTCCCAGCGACTTGGCGAGTGCCCGCAGCTCGATGCAGGGATCCTGCGGCAGGCGGATTTCCAGCGGCGTGCCTGACCCTGCCGGGGCGGGCGTTGGCGTGGTGGCGCCCGTCCCGGCCAGCACCCGGCTCATCACGTCGGCAATCCTGGTTGCGGTCGAAGGCGCCTGGCCTGTCGGCTGCAGACGAATCTTGTTGACGAAATACTTTTCGAAATCGACCTTGGCCTGGTGCACCCAGCGGCCCTGGCGCATCCAGTTGATGTCGCGCAGCGGCACCTGCGGTTCCGACAGGTAGGCGGCGCCCGTGTTGCCCATGTCGGTCAGCCACTTGGCGCGCTGTGGCACGTAGCTTTCCAGCGGCGCATCGTCGACAAGGGCGAGGATGTTCTGCACCACGATCTCGCCGGCTTTCGAGATGGAGTACACCGAGTCGGGCGCGCCCACCGGAACGGGCGTTATGTCCACCGCCGGCTGTGCCACGCAGGCGCCGAGCGCGAACACATTGGGGAAGTCAGGATTTCGCAGGTATTCGTCCACCACCACCAGTCCGCGATCATTGACCAGGCCGGTCGCAGTTCGCACCCCGGGCACACCGCCGAAGGCTGGCCAGTATACGGAGTAGGCGTAGGGCAGGGTGTGGGTCTGTTTTTCGTTGCCGGACACATCCAGTTCCACAATATGGATGGTGTCCTTGTCGATACGCTCTGTGCGTGCGTTGCAAATGACACTGATCTTGGTGTCGACCAGCGCGGCGGTCACCGCACCGCGGCTGGCGCCCTCGCCGCCGAGACCGAGATGGCCAGGCCAGGGTTCGGGCGTCACCAGGGTGATCGTCACCCGCTCGCGGATGTTGCGCCGCTTGAGGTCGGCGTCGATCAGGAAGGCGTATTCGTAGAGTGGCCCCAGCACGCTGGCGCCCGGCGCTGCGCCGAGCACTATGGGGCCGGGATGCCGCACGAATTCGCGATAGGCAGCCAGCGCACGCTCGGCCTGGTCGACGTGGATCACCGACTGGGTGTGCTCGGCCATGCCGGGGATGTCGTCGTTCATGCCGGTCGCGCCGGTGGCGATCAGCAGCGTGTCGTAGAACAGCACATCGCCGTTCTCCAGATCGACCTGGATGACGTCGGGCTGGATGCGCTTGACGCCGCTGTGGATGAACCTGATGCCGCGCGCTTCGAGATAAGGCCCGATCGGGAAGGCGATGTCGGCGCGCTCGCGCCAGCCCATGGCGACCCAGGGGTTCGACGGCACGAAGTGGAAGTAGGGCTTGTCCGACACCACCGTCACTTCGTCGTGCGGGCCCAGCCTGGATTTCAGGGCGTAGGCAGCGGTCACGCCCGCGATGCCGGCCCCCAGGATGACAACATGAGTCATTTCAGTCTCCTTGATCGATTAGCACCCTGAAGGGCATAAAGCTCAGCCGCGCGGACGCACCAGCTGCCAGGCGCGCACCACGTAGGTCGTTGCGGCGAAGCCGCTCCACACATGCACCAGCCGGGTGAACGGGAAGACGAAGAAGATCGTCATGCCGAGGAACAGGTGGGTCTTGAAGATCCAGCCCGCGCCCTCCAGCAGTTCCAACGCGCCGCCGCGGAAGGTGACGATGCGCTGCGCCCATTCGGCCAGCCGCACCATCATGCTGCCATCGAGGTGCTGCGCCGACAGCGGGATGGTCGCCAGGCCGAGCAGCAGCTGCAGCCACAGCAGCAGCAGGATCAGGATGTCGCTGGTCTTCGAGGTGGCGCGGATGCGCGGCTCGGTCAGGCGGCGGTGCAGCAGCAGGGACAGCCCGATGAAGGCCAGCACGCCCGCGGTTCCGCCCGACACCATGGCGAGAATCTGCTTGGCGCCGGTGCTGATGAAGGGCTCGTAGAGGAAGTGCGGCGTCAGCATGCCGACGAGGTGGCCGAAGAACAGGAACAGCACGCCGATGTGGAACAGGTTGCTCCCCAGCCGCAGCTGGCCGCGCCTGAGCAGCTGCGACGAATCGCTCTTCCACGTGTACTGCTCGCGGTCGAAGCGGATCAGGCTGCCGAGGAAAAACACCGCCAGCGCGATATACGGGTAGATGCCGAACAGGAAATATTGCGAGTAAGACATTTTCAGATCCTCCTGGGCTATGCGTTAGGCAGCGGCCTGCCGGCGCGATGCCGGCATCTGCACCACCGACACCTGCGGGCCCGGCTTGAGCAGCGGCTCGATGCCGTCGACCGACGGGCCGAACATTTCCATCGCCTCGTCCATGTCGCGCACCGGCGGCTCGGCCAGCTCCTGGGCCGCCACCGGCGACAAGGCTTCCAGCACCTGGAAAGCGGTGGCGTACGGGCTGCCGTTGGCGTCGAGCTTGCGGCCGATGGTGGCGAGCACGTGCACGGCGTCGCCCAGCAACTCAAGCGCTTCCTCGGCCGGCAGCAGCGAGAGGAATTCGAGGAACAGCGGCACGTAGTCCGGCAGCTCGGAGGAACTGGCGTCGAAGTCGTGCTTCCAGTATTCCTGCAGCAGATCGATCATCGCCGAGCCGCGGTCGCGCGATTCGCCGTGGATGTGCTCGAACAGATGCAGCGAATGCGAGGGATTGCGGTCGAAGGTGGCGACGTAGTTCTCCTGCAGCGCGATCAGCTCCGACTCGTGCAGCAGATCGAACAGCGGCGCCATGCGGGTGGGCGCATCGCTGTTGGTGCCGGACTCCTCCTCCAGCGCGGCATGCATCTCGGGCAACGCCGCGAGCCAGTCGGACTCGGGGTACATCAGCAGCAGGGACAGGATTTTGAAGGTTTTCATGGGGCGGGCTCCTTAACCGGTCTTCTTCTTGGCGTGCAGCTGCGACAGGTCGACCGGCACCGCATTCCTGCGGTTGCCGAACAGCGTGGTCTTGGGCGACACGCCGTCCGAGCAGCCGTTGCCGAAAGTGAAACCGCAGCTCGACTTCTCCTCGAAGGTGTTGATCGTCTCCTCGCGGTGGGTGCTCGGGATGACGAAGCGATCCTCGTAGTTGGCGATCGCCAGATAGCGGTACATCTCGTCGGCCTGCGCGGAGGAGAGTCCCACCTGGTCGAGTGCGGCAGTGTTGGGAATGCCCTCCACCGACTTGCCGCGCATGTAGGCGCGCATCGCCAGCAGGCGGTCGAGCGCGCTGATCACCGGCTTCTCCTTGCCGCCGGTCAGCAGGTTGGCGAGATAGGTGATCGGGATACGCAGCGACTGGGTGTCGGGGATGATGCCGTTCATCCCCATCTGGCCGGACTCGGCCGCGGCCTGGATGGGGGAGAGCGGCGGCACGTACCACACCATCGGCAGCGTGCGGTACTCGGGGTGCAGCGGGAAGGCGATCTTCCAGTCGATGGCCATCTTGTACACCGGCGACTTCACCGCAGATTCGAGCCAGGCCTCGGGGATGCCTTCGGCGCGCGCGGCGGCGATGACGGCGGGGTCGGACGGGTCGAGGAAGATCTTCAGCTGCGCCTCGTAGAGTTCCTTCTCATCGGCGATGCTGGCGGCTTCCTCGATGCGGTCGGCGTCGTACAGGATGACCCCCAGATAGCGGATGCGTCCCACGCAGGATTCCGAGCACACGGTCGGCTGGCCGGCCTCGATGCGCGGGTAGCAGAAGATGCACTTCTCGGCCTTGCCGGTCTTCCAGTTGTAGTAGATCTTCTTGTACGGGCAGCCGGAGATGCACATGCGCCAGCCGCGGCACTTGTCCTGGTCGACCAGCACGATGCCGTCCTCCTCGCGCTTGTAGATCGACCCGGAGGGGCAGGAGGCGACGCAGGTCGGGTTGAGGCAGTGCTCGCACAGCCTGGGCAGGTACATCAGGAAGGTGTTCTCGAAGGTGGCGTGCATTTCCTTCTGCACGTTGTCGAAGTTCTTGTCGCGGCTGCGCGAGGCGAACTCGCCGCCGAGGTCGTCTTCCCAGTTGGGGCCCCAGTTGATCTTCTCCATCGTCCGTCCGGTGATGGCGGAGATCGGGCGCGCAGTGGGCGGCGTCTCCGACAGCGGCGCCTTCTGCAGGTGCTGGTAGTCGTAGGTGAAGGGCTCGTAGTAGTCGTCGATCTCCGGCAGGTTGGGGTTGCTGAAGATGTTGGCGAGGATTTTCAGCTTGCTGCCCTGGCGCGGTACCAGCTTGCCGTCGCCCTTGAGCTTCCAGCCACCGTTCCACACGTCCTGGTTCTCCCACTGCTTGGGATAGCCGATGCCGGGCTTCGACTCGACGTTGTTGAACCAGACGTATTCCATGCCTTCGCGCGAGGTCCACACGTTCTTGCAGGTGATCGAGCAGGTATGGCAGCCGATGCAC
>JAPTVL010000531.1 GCA_028065725.1 Betaproteobacteria bacterium | reverse complement strand
ATCGCCACGCCGTCGACGCGGTAGTCGCCGAACAGGGTGCTGCTCTGCAGGTCCTGGGAGGTGAAGGTGTCGCCCTTGCCCAGCAGCTCGGCCAGCTTCGCGCGGCTCATTGCCGCGAACGGCGGCAGTGCGGCGATGTCGATCGGCAGGTGTTCGATGTTCTCGTCCGCCTCGCGCAGGATGAACGGGATGGCGAAGTCGTACTTTTCATAGTCATCGCGCAGTTCGGCGGCGATCAGGTCGCCGGTACTGCTGCCCTCGTCATCATCGCCGGTGCTGCCGACCAGGCCTGCGCGCATCAGTTCATCGTAGAAACTCTGGAACGCCGGATGCTCGACGATCGAGAGGATGTCGATCAGGCTGCCCGGCTCCTCGCCGCGGTTGATCCGCTCGCGGTTCTCGCGTTTGAGGTCGGTGTATTCCGGATCGCGCCACATCAGGCGCAGGCCGCGGCCGATGGTCTGCTCCAGCAGAATCTGCGCCTGGCTGGAACGCAACGGCACGATCACGCAGATGTTGTTGACGTCGAAGCCCTCGCGCAGCATCAGCACGCTGACGATCACCCGCGGCTGCGCATGTTTGTCGACGTTGAACAGGCGCTGGCGCAACGGCGCCCAGTCCTTCTCGCCCAGTTCCGCCTTTTTGCCGGATTCGACGGTCAGCACGTCGGCTTCGTGCAGGCCTTCGTCGAGCAGGAACTCCGTCACCAGCGGCGATACCGTGGTGTCCTCGCACACCACCAGCATCTTCGGCTGGCGGGCGGCGTCGATGCGGGCGAAATCCGCTTCCAGCTTGCGCAGCTTCTGCAAGCCGGCACGCAGCATCACGCGCTGGCCTTCCGACAATCGCACGTTGCCGTCGTCGTCGCGCTCGGCCTTGAACTCCAGCGGCAGCGCGCCAAGCTCCTTGCGTTTGTCCAGCACCAGCGACTTCACCAGGCCGAGGCGCATCGCGGCCTTGAGGTCGAAGTCCACCACGATGTGCGGGAAGTGCAGCTTGGCCTTTTTCCTGCCGCCGCCCACGTCGTTGTAGGGCGTGGCGGAGAAATCCACCTGCACGAAGCCCCGGCCCTTGCCCTCGGCGATGATCGACAGGCTTTTATGCCACTCGACCTCGCTGGTCTCACCTTCCCTTTTCATCTCGTGGATGTGGTGCGCCTCGTCGTTGAACACCATCAGGTCGGGCAGGTCGGCGAGATAGCTCAATACGTTGCCGCGCGCCCAGCGACGGTCGAGCACGTCGAGGCTGTTGCCGGCGGCGCGCCCCGGCGTCAACGGCAGCACGCTGTAGGCCACCGCTGCCGCGTCGGCGACCATGCCGGGCGCCGCGATCTGTTCGGCTTCCTCCTGTGCGGCCTCTTCTTCGGCCTCGCTGAGCAGGTGCCAGTTGGTGATCGCGATCATGCCGTTACCGGTGGCTTTCAGGCCGATCTCCTGTTTCATGCACACGTTGCCGCGCACGAACTGCGCCACGCGCTCGCGCCGCGCCGGCGGCGTGAACAGCTCGGCGTAGCTGGCGATGTCGGAGCTGGCGAAGTCGCGGCTCTTGTCCTCGCGCTCCTTGCCGAGGAAGGCGTCGAGCAGGCGCTCGTAGACGATCAGACCGGGGGTCACGATCAGGAAGCGGCGGGTGAAGCGCGGGTCGTCGCGGTCCTCGTCCAGTGCCGCGGTCTTGTTCAGCAATTGCCAGATCAGCAGCGCCTGCAGCACCCAAGTCTTGCCGGTGCCGGTGGCCATCTTCAGACAGTATTTGGGGTGGCCGTGTTTGTCCTGCAGCACCTCGCCGAGGCGCGTGCCCTGCAGTAGCGCCTCGGCGCACACCTGCTGGTACAGGTCCTCCAGGTTCGGGCTGCCCAGCACCTCATGCGCCACGATCACGTTGAGGATCGCCTGCTTCTGGCCGGTATGGAAATTGAACGCGCGCGACTGGCAGGCATCGTCGCCGAACCACCAGCGCAGCAATTCGGCGGTCACCGGCGTCACTTGTTCGTAGATATCCGCAACGCCCTGTTCCAGCCCGATGCACAGCTGTCCGGTACGGCGGGTGAGCGCGGCGGCCAGCGCCAGTGGCTGGCTGACCTCAGGCATGGGCGGACTCCGCGGACTTGATCAGTGTAAACAATTTGTTTATGATCGTCGCGTGATCAGGAGTTTCGCCGACAGGGAAACGGAACGGCTGTTCGCCACCGGAACGACCCGGCGGCTTCCGCAGGACATCGTGCGACGGGCGATCGGCCGCCTGCAGCACCTGCATCTCGCTACCCGGGTGGGGGATCTGCGCAAGCCGCCATCCAATCACCTCGAAGCTCTGAAAGGCGATCGAGCCGGCCAATGGAGCATTCGTATCAACGACCAATGGCGGCTGTGCTTTCGTTTTGAAGGCGGCGATGCCTTCGATGTCGGGATCGTCGACTACCACTGAGGAGTTGCGTACATGTCCATCCCCGCCACCAAAAACGGCCTGCCGCCTATTCATCCCGGCGAACTGCTCGAAGAGATCCTGCATGATCTCGACATGAGCCAGACGGCCTTCGCTCGCGTGGTCGGAGTTTCGCCGATGCGCATTTCGCACGTGATCCGTGGCCAACGTCCGGTGACTGCAGAGCTTGCGTTGCGGTTCGGTCGCGCCTTCGGTCAGACTCCGCAGATGTGGCTGAACTGGCAGACCGACTACGACCTCAAGATCGCCGAGCGCGAGTTGAAGGCGAGTCTGCGGAAAGTTCAACGGCTGGCGGCCTGAAAGCCTGCGGAGTGACGACTGCCGGGATCTCTCGCAAGTAATCACCTTTCGTTCTCCGCCACCACCTGCACCACCTCCGCCTCGAAGCCGAACACGTCGACCACGCGCACGCACACGCGTAGTGCGCCGGCCTTGTGCGGCAGGCTGAAGTTCGCGGCGGTCACCACGCGCAGCGCGTCGTCGTCGTTGGCGGTGTTGCCGCGGTAGTCCTGCCAGACCGAACGGAACACTGCGCCGTCGTAATCCGGGTCCACCGCCCAGTACTCGAT
>JAPTVL010000041.1 GCA_028065725.1 Betaproteobacteria bacterium | reverse complement strand
GCGGGTCATGCCCTTGGGTATGCCCATGTCGACCAGCCAGCGTTTGATGTAATAGGCCGCGACGAAATATGCGATCGTCGAAACGACGATGCTGGTCATGTTGAGGCTGCCCATGTTGAGGCCGCTCGCGTCGAGGCCGTTCATGTTGGTATTGTTCATGCCCGCAAGCATAACCAAATGCGCGGCGATTTTGGGGCATTGTCGGGTCAGAGTCGGGTTTCCCCTAAGCCGCCGCGCGGCGACTGGCCGGCGGCTGTGCGCACCCGGACCAGCTTGGACAAGGGCTTGGCGAGTGAGTAGAATGGGCCGCGCAATCCCCCCGGTCGCACCACGCCAGACCGGGCGACTGATTAAACAATTAGGGAGTCCTCCATGAAACGCCTCGCCACACTCGCATTTGCGCTACCACTGTCGATCGCGCTGATCGCCCCCGTCGCCGCGCAGGATCTCACCGGCACGCTGAAGAAAGTCAAGGAAACCGGAACGTTCACCATCGGCTACCGGGAATCGTCGATTCCGTTCTCCTATCTGGACGACAAACAGCAGCCCATTGGCTATGCCATGGACCTGTGCATGCGCGTGGTCGACGCGGTCAAGGCCGACCTGAAGATGCCCAACCTCAAGCTGGGCCTGCAGCCGGTCACCTCGAGCAACCGCATCCCGCTGCTGCAAAACGGCACGATCGACATGGAATGCGGCTCGACCACCAACTCGGTCGCGCGCCAGCAGCAGGTTTCCTTCGGGCCGACCTATTTCGTCATCAACGTGACGGCGGCGGTGAAAAAGAATTCGGGCATCAATACCCTCGCCGACCTCAATGGCAAGACGATCTCGACCACCTCGGGCACGACTTCGGTGCCGCTGATCAAGGCCTACGAAAAAACCAAGAATGTGACGGTGAAGGAAATCTACGGCAAGGACCACGGCGAATCCTTCCTGCTGCTGGCCGACGACCGCGCCTCCGCTTTCGTCATGGACGACATTCTGCTCGCCGGCCAGATCGCCAATTCCAAGGATCCGGCGGCCTACAAGATCATCCCTGAATCGCTGCGCCAGGAGCCGTACAGCATGATGATCCGCAAGGACGACCCGCAGTTCAAGGCGCTGGTCGACAAGACCGTGGGCGGGATCATGAAGTCGGGCGAGATCGAAAAGGTCTACGCCAAGTGGTTCACCAGCCCGGTTCCACCCAAGGGCATCAACATGAATTTCCCGATGACGCCCCCGATCAGCGCAGCGTTTAAGAACCCGAACGACCAGGGCGTGAAGTAACTAGCAGGCGCGAAATCAAAGCCGGCTGGCGCTGAACGCCAGTCCGGCTTTTTTATGTCTGCAGAAGACACCGAGGAGCGATTCAGAGAATGAAGCTGGGGATCCTTCTTGAGCAGATACCGGACGAAAGCATCGCTTGGTGGCAGAACCTGGCCGCGGGCCTGGGTTGGACCCTGGCCACGGCTTTTTTCGCCTGGATCATCGCTTTCACCCTCGGCTCGATCGTCGGCGTGGTGCGCACCACCGACAAGCGCTGGCTGGTGCGGCTGGGCAACGCCTATGTCGAGCTGTTTCGCAATATCCCGCTGATCGTGCAGTTTTTCGTCTGGTATTTCGTGGTGCCGAACGTGATCCCGGCGGTAAAAGCCTGGGTCATCGCGGCAGACCCGACCGAATTTCAGTTCCTCACTTCCATCGTTTGCCTCGGCCTGTTCACCTCGGCGCGCATCGCCGAACAGGTGCGTTCGGGGATCCAATCGCTGTCGACCGGCCAGCGCAACGCCGGCTACGCCATCGGTCTGACCCAGCCGCAGACCTACCGCTATGTGCTGCTGCCGATGGCCTACCGCATCATCATCCCGCCGCTTACCTCGGAGGTGATGAACCTGATCAAGAATACCTCGGTGGCGTTTTCGATCGGCCTGGTCGAACTGTTCTTCCGCACGCGCGAAATGGCAGAGATGACGTTCCGCTATTTCGAGGCGTTCGCTGCGGCCACGCTGATCTACATGGTGATTGCATTCTCCGCGAACCGCGTGATGGCCTTCATCGAAAAGCGCGTTGCCGTCCCCGGCTACATCACGGGCGGCAAGCAATGAGCGATCTCGATTTCGACGTCATCCGCCGTACCCTGCCCTATCTGATGCAGGGACTGCAATACACGGTGCAGCTGACGCTGGTCGCAGCGTTCGGCGGCACCATTTTCGGCACGCTGCTCGCCATGGCGCGGCTGTCTTCGTTCAAACCGCTGGCGCTGTTTGCATCGGGCTACGTGAACCTGATGCGCTCGCTGCCGCTGCTGCTCGTGATCTTTTGGTTCTACTTCCTCGTGCCGGAACTGGTGCAGTCGGTGATGGGCTGGGAGCGGCCGCCGCAGATCGGCGCCGAGCGCTCTGCCTACGTCACGTTCATCATGTTCCAGGCCGCGTACTACTGCGAAATCATGCGCGCCGGCATCCAGAGCATTTCGCGCGGCCAGGTCGGCGCGGCGTACGCCGTGGGCCTCACCTACTGGCAGGCGATGAAGCTGATCATCCTGCCGCAGGCGTTCCGCAACATGCTGCCCGTGCTCCTGACCCAGACCATCGTATTGTTTCAGGATGTATCTCTGGTGTCGCTCCTGAACGTTACCGATTTCGTCGGCGCCGCGGTCAAGATCGCACAGCGCGACAGCCGCATCGTCGAAATGTACCTGTTCGTGGCCGTCGTCTATTTCGTCCTGTGTTATGCGCTGTCGTACATGGCAAAGCTCCTGCAACAGCGCATTGCGATCGTGCGCTGAGCGCCAAGGCTAAACCGAGAGAATCCGAACATGATAGAGATCAAGGACGTGAGCAAGTGGTACGGCAGTTTCCAGGTGCTCAAGCATTGCTCCACCCATGTCAAGAAAGGCGAGGTGGTGGTGGTGTGCGGGCCGTCCGGCTCGGGCAAGTCGACGCTGATCAAGACCGTCAACGCACTCGAGCCGTTCCAAAAAGGCGAAATCACCGTCAACGGCATCTCCGTCAACGACGTCAAGACCG
>JAPTVL010000047.1 GCA_028065725.1 Betaproteobacteria bacterium | reverse complement strand
TTCGATTTCAGAACGACCACCCGCCACCACCTCCAGCACAGCAAGCACCTACACCTATCGGTTGTTTGGTTTTTAAAGAACTTCCGCACTCATACTTCCTTGCGGCTCCGCTAGCAGCAGAGAGGGGCGCATTATACGGACCGAATTTGGTTGGTCAACACCTTCAGCGAAAATTTTTCGATGAATCTCAAACAAGAGTCACGCGAGCGAACTTTCGCTTGCCGACCTGAAGCACAACGCAAGCCCCGGCACTCAGTGCCGTGTTGCGATCGCCGACTTTCTCGCCGTCGATTCGAACCCCGCCGCCATCGATCATGCGCAGCGCATCGGATGTACTGGGCGTCAGTCCCGCGGCCTTGAGCACCTGCGCGATCGGACCCGCCGCAACGCTGATCTCGGGCATGTCATCGGGCAAGACGCCCCGCTGAAAACGGGCCTCGAACTCCGTCAGAGCCGCCTCGGCATCTCCGGCAGAGTGAAACCGCGCCACGATTTCCTGTGCCAGCAATACCTTGATGTCGCGCGGATTGCGCCCATCGGCCACTTCGCGCTTGAAACGGGCGATTTCCTCGTTGGCGCGAAATGACAGCAAGTCGTAGTAGCGCCACATCAGTTCATCCGAAACCGACATCAGCTTGCCGAAAATTTCGGTGGGCGGCTCGGCAATCCCGATGTAATTGCCAAGGGATTTGGACATCTTGTTGACGCCGTCCAGGCCTTCCAGCAGCGGCATCATCAGCACGCATTGCGGCGCCTGGCCATAGTGCTTCTGCAGTTCGCGGCCGACCAGCAGGTTGAACTTCTGGTCGGTACCGCCCAGTTCGACGTCCGCCTTCATCGCGACCGAGTCGTAGCCCTGGCACAGCGGATAAAGGAACTCGTGAATGGCGATCGGCTGGCCGCTGGCGTAGCGCTTGGAAAAGTCATCGCGTTCCAGCATGCGCGCCACCGTATGGCGCGCAGCGAGCTTGATCATACCGGCGGCACCAAGTGGCTCGAACCAGGTCGAGTTGAAGCAAACCTCGGTCTTCACCGGATCGAGGATCTTGAACACCTGTTCCCGATAGGTATCCGCGTTTTCCAGAATCTGCTCGCGCGACAGTGGCGGCCGGGTCGCGTTCTTGCCGCTCGGGTCGCCGATCATCCCGGTGAAGTCGCCGATCAGGAACATAACATGATGGCCGAGATCCTGGAAATGCCTCAGCTTGTTGATCAACACGGTATGCCCGAGATGCAGGTCCGGCGCGGTCGGGTCGAAGCCGGCCTTGACGCGCAAGGGCCGGCCGGACTTCAGCTTTTCGACGAGTTCGGCTTCGATCAGCAGTTCGTCGGCGCCACGCTTGATCAGCGCCAGTTGGGAGTCGATATCGACCATGATGATTAACCCGGTTTGACGGAGGGGGGTTTTTTGCTACACTCACCCGACTTTTTCGGCGGTCCACCCATCCAATTGCACAAAAACAAGAGCGGGATTTTAGCGCAACTCCTTGATTACCGATTCAAGCGTCCCGGGCATTTCTGGGCCGGCTTCGGCGTTATCGGTATTTCGCTGTTCAGCATGGTTGCCGCCTTTGGCACGGTGAATGACACCCGTTCGACTGACATGCCGCGACAGCAGATAGTCGAGCAGCTCGCGCTGCCTTCGCTGAACCCGGCCGATGACAGAGACCAGAGCTTTCTGCGTGAAGAACGGGTACAGCGCGGCGACACGGTGATGGCATTGCTGCAGCGCCTCGGTGTTGACGATCCGGCGGCGGTTGCCTACCTGAAAGGCAGTTCCACGGCCCAAGCCCTGTTTCGCCAGCTCAGTCCGGGCAAGAATCTGACCGCACGAACGGGGTCCCAGGGTCAATTGCAAACCCTGGTCTTCCCGCTCAATGGCGGCAAGGACCAGGCTCTGGTAGTCGAACGCCTGATCGGACCCGACGGCGATCAGTTTTCCGCCGCGGAGCAAACCCTGCCCCTGGAAACCCAGGTGGTCATGAAAACCGCCGAGATCCGCTATTCCCTTTTCGGCGCCACCGATGCCGCAGGAATTCCGGATTCGGTGGCGACTCAGCTGGCGGATATTTTCGGTGGCGACATCGACTTTCACCGCGACCTGCGCAAGGGCGACCGCTTCGCCGTCATCTACGAATCCGCGAACTACCTGGGACGCGCCGTACGCAGCGGGCGTATACTTGCCGCCGAGTTCGTCAATAACGGCAAGACTTACCGTGCCGCATGGTTCGCCGACCCCGCCGACAGCCAGAGCAGCGGCGGCTACTACACCGCCGATGGCAAGAACATCCGCAAGGCCTTCCTCCGCTCACCCTTGGAATTCTCGCGCATTACCTCCGGCTTCACCTCGGCACGCTTCCATCCCGTCCTGAAGAAATGGCGTGCGCACAAGGGCGTCGACTATGGGGCGCCGACCGGCACCCGGGTCAAGGCCACGGGCGACGGTGTGGTCGAGTATGTGGGCGTGCAGGGGGGTTATGGCAAGGTCGTCATCCTTCGTCATCAGAATCACTACACCACGCTCTACGGGCACCTCTCGGGCTTCGCGTCCGGCCTGCGCAAAGGGAATCGCGTCGGTCAGGGCGACGTGATCGGCTTCGTCGGCGCCACGGGACTGGCCAGCGGCCCGCACCTGCATTATGAGTTCCGCGTCGGCGACGTGCATCAGAACCCCCTGGCGATGGCCTTGCCCAGCGCGCCCCCTTTGATGCCACAGCAGCTTGGCCTGTTCCGGGCGCAAACCGCCGCTCACCTCGCCCGCATTGACCTGATTCGCGGATTCGACCTCGCCCAAGCCGATTGACATGGCGTCGGCCGTGCCGCTGCTGGTCGGGCTCATGTCGGGGACCAGCCTGGATGGAGTCGATGCCGTGCTGGTCGACTTCTCCCAAAGCCGGCCGCGGACACTTGCCACGTTCTGGCAGCCCTATCCGGACGCAATCCGCCAGCAAGCCCAACAACTGCAGACAACGCAAGGCGATGAAATCCATTCCGCTGCAGTGTTTTCCAACGAACTGGCCCGGTGTTACAGCGAGGCCGTCGGGCAAGTTCTCGCCAGCGCCAACGTAACTGCGGCGCAAGTCGCAGCCATCGGCTGCCACGGGCAAACCATCCGGCATCAGCCCGCTGCCGGCTACAGTGTGCAACTGAACAATCCCGCGCTGCTCGCCGAACTTACCGGAATCACCGTCGTGGCCGATTTCCGCAGCCGCGACATCGCTGCCGGCGGGCAGGGCGCACCCCTGGTGCCCGCGTTTCATGCCGATGTATTTGGCGATGCAGAATTACACCGGGTCATCCTCAATATCGGCGGTATCGCCAACCTGACCGACCTGAACCCCGGGCGCCCGGTACGGGGCTTCGACTGCGGTCCCGGCAATCTGCTGATGGACGCCTGGATAGAACGCCACAAGCAACTGCGTTATGACGCTGCGGGAGCCTGGGCGAGCCAGGGCCAAATCCTGCCGAATCTGCTGCAGCGCCTGCTTGCCGACCGTTTCTTCGGCGCCAGTCCGCCGAAGAGCTGCGGACGCGACGAGTTCAACCTACCCTGGCTGGAGCGCCAGCTGGCAGGCGGCGAACGTCCCGAGGACGTCCAGGCGACCCTGCTCGAATTGACCGCCGTATCCGCGTTTGAAGCTGTCGCCCGCTGGTGTGGCGACCCCGGGGAGCTTTTCGTCTGCGGCGGCGGTGCGCGCAATCAGGCTCTGATGGCGCGATTGCAAAACCATGCGAAGAACTGCCGTGTCGCCAGCACCGACTCTTTGGGACAACCGGCCGACTGGGTCGAGGCGGTGGCTTTTGCCTGGCTGGCGTGGCGCACCCTGCGTGGCGAAACGGGCAACCTGCCGGAAGTCACCGGTGCCCGCGGACCGCGGATTCTGGGCGCGATCTACCCGCGCTGATTCTGCCTGAAAAAAAGCGCGGAGCCCACGGCCCGCGCCTTTCCTTGACTACGAAACCCGAATCAGGCGGAGAAGGATGATCCGCAGCCGCAGGTCGACTGGGCATTCGGATTCTTGATCACGAACTGCGAGCCTTCAAGCCCCTCCGAATAATCGATTTCCGCGCCGACCAAGTACTGGTAGCTCATCGGATCGATCAGCAGGGACACCCCGTTCTTTTCCATCACGGTGTCGTCGTCGTTGGTCACTTCATCGAAGGTGAAGCCGTACTGGAAACCCGAACAACCGCCGCCGGTCACAAAGACGCGCAGTTTGAGCTCCGGGTTGCCCTCTTCGGCGATGAGTTCCTTGACTTTGCTTGCCGCGTTGTCGGTGAAGTTCAACGGTGCCGGCATTTCGGTGACTGCGTTCATGAGGCTCTCCTAGGGGTTCGATAATAGTATACCAAATAAGTCCACTAATTATGAATTCAATGGGACAAAAAATCAATTACTGGCGGCCAGCTTGAGCTCGACAGCCTTGGCCGGCAGACCCTGATGCACCAGACGCCCCTGCACTACGGCGCCGAGATGCATCTCGATCGTGCTGTACTCGACATCCCCGGTGACCCGGGCGCGCGTCTGAAGTTCCACGAAGTCGCTCGAATGCACCGGCCCGATCACCGTTCCGTTGATCACCAGATGGGAAACCGAGATTTCGCCCTCGATCCGCGCATGCTCGCTGATCACCAGGGTAGCCGGCTGTCCGTCGGCGCTGCGCACGTTGCCCTTGATTTCACCGTCGACACGCAGCCCGCCGCTGAAGGTGACATCACCTTCCAGTGAAGTGCCGGCGCCGATCAGGCTGTCGATCCGGCCCTGTGGTTTGTTGGTTTTTTTGCCAAACATGTTGAAAGTCTCCTTGCCAGCTATCTATGCCACCGCCATCGCTCTCAAAGCGTGGCGCTTTGACTTGCCTTGACTACGCCGTCCTGGATCAAGCGCGCCTCGACACGCTGAATTTTCGCCTCGCCAGGGACCATGAATGTACCTTCCAGGCGCCGAAAATGCCGAAAGTTGACCTTATACTGGCTGGCGACAGGTTCTCCGGCGGCAGGGAACTGCATCATAGCAGTCTCCGTACCCCGTTGCACAGTGGCGATCAACTGGATCATGCCATTGAATTCCTTATCCTTTTTTTCGCCGGTCTGCGCCAGCAGGAGGCGATAGCGATATTGACCGTCGCCTGCCGGGAGAATCTGCAGCCGGCTGATTGCCAGCCCGGAACTGACAACTTCCCCGCCCGCCAGACTTTCGAAGGTGGCCAGATCGGCCTTGAGCAGGGTGTTTTCCTCTGCCAAAGTCCGGATCTGGGCGGTCAACCTCTCTTGCGAAGTACTCTCGATCTGCAGACGGCTTTCGCTGGCGTTTGCCACCTTGCGCGCGCTCTCCAAATCGGCCTCCAGCTGCGCAATGCGATCGCGCATTCCGGCGATTTCGTGCTCGCTGGCGCCTTGGTGAAAGCCTGCAAGTCGCTGGCCGGCATCATAAATCCAGACCAGTATCGCCAGTCCGACTGCGGCGAGCACGACGACCGACAACGCCCGCCAGTGCCATGGCAGATGGGTCCGTACCGCAACGCGCGGCGCCGAAATGCCGAAGCGGCTGCGCAGCCGCCTCAGCATCAGGGCAAGACGGGAACTTGCGAAAGACCCGAACATTCGTCCAGACCAAACATCAGGTTCATGTTCTGTACCGCCTGCCCTGCCGCCCCTTTGACCAGATTGTCGATCACCGAGAGAACCACCAGCGTATCGCCGCCCTGGGGCCGATGCACGGCGATCCGGCAGGTATTCGCGGCACGCACCGAACGCGTTTCGGGATGGGATTTCGACGGCAGCACATCGACAAAGGGCTCGGTCGCATAACGCTGCTCGAACAGGGCCTGGAAATCCTCTTCGCGCGTGATGCGTGCGTACAGCGTGGCATGGATGCCGCGAATCATCGGTGTCAGGTGCGGCACGAAGGTCAGGCCGATCCTGTCCGTGCCCAGACCGGATGCAGTGGCCAGACCCTGCCGAATCTCGGGCAGGTGACGATGGCCCGGTACGCCGTAGGCCTTGAAATTGTCCGACGCCTCGGAAAACAGCGTGCCGATTTCGGCCTTGCGTCCGGCGCCGGACACGCCCGATTTCGCGTCTGCAATCAGGTGCGTCAGGTCAACACAGCCGGACTCGACCAAAGGCAGGAAGCCCAGTTGCGTCGCCGTCGGGTAACAACCCGGATTAGCGACCAGCCTGGCGCTGCGAATCTGCTCACGATTCACTTCGGGCAAACCATACACCGCCTCGGCAACCAGTCCCGGGCTGGCGTGACTCATGCCGTACCACTGCTCCCACAAGGGAATGTCCTTGATGCGGAAATCGGCTGCCAGGTCGATGACTCTCACCCCCGCGTCAAGCAGGTTGGCGGCCTGTTGCATGGCGATGCCATTGGGTGTGGCGAAAAACACCACGTCGCAGTCGTGCAGCGGCGCATCCTTGGGATCGCTGAACTTCAGGCTCACGGCGCCGCGCAGGCTGGGAAACATGTCGGCAACCAAGGTCCCGGCCTCGCCGCGAGACGTGATTGCAGTCAGTTCGACGCTGGGGTGCTGCGCCAGCAAGCGCAGCAATTCCACGCCGGTGTACCCGGTACCACCAACAATACCTGCCTTGATCATGCCAAACTCCTTGCAGCCGATGATTAATGGTAACCCGTAAGTCCGTCAGGAATAAAAAAGCCGCCCAAGGGCGGCTTTTTGCGCAACGGAAATAGCCCTGCTGCAGCTTACCGCTTCGAGAACTGCTTGCGCCGGCGCGCCTTGCGGAAGCCGACCTTCTTGCGCTCGACTTCGCGTGCATCGCGGGTCACGAAACCGGCATTCGACAGCGCGGGTTTCAGGGTCGCGTCGTACTCGATCAGGGCGCGGGTGATTCCGTGACGCACGGCACCTGCCTGGCCGGACTCGCCGCCGCCTTCGACATTCACCAGAATATCGAAAGTGCTGGTGTGCTGGGTCAGTTCCAGCGGCTGACGCACGACCATGCGGCCAGTTTCGCGCGAGAAGAACTCATCGACCGGCTTGTCGTTGACCACGAACTTGCCGCTGCCGGTACGCAGGAACACGCGGGCAATGGCCGTCTTGCGGCGACCGGTACCATAATATTGGGTGACTGCCATGAAAACTCCTTAGATTTCCAGCGCTCAGATGTCGAGTGACTTGGGCTGCTGGGCGGCGTGCGGATGGGCGGCGCCGGCGTAGCACTTCATCTTCTTCAACATCGCATAGCCCAGCGGGCCCTTGGGCAGCATGCCCTTGACGGCCTTTTCTAGGATGCGACCCGGAAAACGCTGCTGCAGCTTGGTGAAGTTGGTTTCGTTGATGCCGCCCGGATAGCCGGTGTGGCGATAGTATTTCTTGTCCTCGGCCTTGTTGCCGGTGACGCGCAGCTTTTCGACGTTGACCACGACGATGTAATCGCCGGTATCGACGTGCGGCGTATAGATGGCCTTGTGCTTGCCACGCAGACGGTGTGCGATCACGGCCGCCAGGCGACCCAGTACCTTGTCCGTGGCATCGACGACAACCCAGTCGTGCTGAACCTCATGCGGCTTGGCGGAAAATGTTTTCATTCTCGTGTTCCTTGCGTGCTTCGATAACCCGGACGGCGCAGCAAGGGATGGATTCAGCCCATGCGCTTCTCGGAAAGCCGAGCATTCTAACCAATCGTCGAAGTGCCTGTCAATCGGGAATTGTCAGGGATTTTTCGACAGGCAAGCAGACGCCCAGCCTGACCCTGCCGCGATCAGGCTTCCTGCATCATGCGCCAGTACTGATACTTCATCATGGCGGCGGCACCTGCCACGATCGAGATCAAGGTCAACACCGATCCCAGGGCCAGCGTCGAAACCCCGGTAATCCCCTGGCCGATGGTACAGCCCATGGACAGGACGCCGCCAATGCCCATCAGCACGGCGCCGACGGCGTGATTGGCGAAGTCGCCACCATTGACGAACCACTCGATGCGAAAACTGCGAGTAATCAGGGAATAAAGCAAAGACCCGAGAATCACTCCAGCCAGCGCCATGATGCCAAAGTTGATCAGCGAGGTATCGGCAGGATTCATCACATAACGGGCCAGATCACCCATCGGACTCATGAAGGTGAAGGACTGGGTCTCGACCCGCAGCGGCTTGACGTCGGCAAAGTCGGCGAACTCCTTCCAAGCCATGCCCATCGAACCGCCAGTGACATACCAGCCGAAGATCACGGCCAGGCCGATCACGGCGCCGCCGAGGATATGGTCGGAACTGCCGCGAAAGTCGCGCGAGGAGAAAACAAAAACAAGCAGCGCAACGGCCAGGATCGCTCCGAAAGCCGTATTGCCCAGTCCGGTCAGATCCCCCAAGGCCTGGCTGGCCTTGCCGGCAGCGGCCAGGTTGATCGTGGTGGCCGACATCATGCTGCCGAATACCGTGTCGTAGAAGTTGGTCCACAACATGGCATAGGCACAGACCGAGGCGATCGCCAGCACCACCACCGATTTCAGGTTGCCGCCGCCGATGCGCACCAGGGTCTTGTTGCCGCAGCCCGACGCCAGCGTCATGCCGACGCCAAACATCAGCCCGCCCAGTACATAGCGCAACCAGGCCAGGTTGGGCGTCCGGTAGGGCGGGAAGGTGCCGGTGCCGATCGTCGCCTTGCCCGTGGCTTCGAGCGCCACGACGCCGAGTGTCGCTACGGCGATCGCCAGCATCCAGGCCCGCAGGCGCCCGGTGTCGCCCATGTTCACCCAGTCGGAAACGGCGCCCATGGTGCAAAAGTTGGTTTTGTTGGCGACCGCGCCCATGATGATTCCGGTAATGAAGACCATGCCCAGAATCTGCAAATGAATCGTGAATTCCATGAACTCCTCCGAAGCCCTCGCCGTGGCTAACTCTTTGTAGAACCAATAATTCTAGAATAACGACCAGGACGTGGAATCAGTGTTCTTTGCGTTCGAATAATGGCAATCAATTGCCGCCCGCATAACGGGTGGGGTCGGCCAGGCCCGCTGCGGCAAAGCCCTGGCTGCGCAGGCGACAGGAATCGCACAGGCCGCAGGCCCGTCCTGCCGCATCCGCCTGGTAACAGGACACCGTCAGCCCGTAATCGACCCCCAGCCGCCCGCCCTCGGCGATGATCTGCGCCTTGCTCATCTTTATCAGCGGCGCGTGCACCCTGAGCGGATTGCCTTCGACCGCCGCCTTGGTCGCCAGGTTGGCCAGGGTCTCGAAGGCGCTGATGAATTCCGGGCGGCAGTCGGGATAGCCCGAGTAATCAACCGCATTGACGCCGACGAAAATGTCCTGGGCGCCGAGCACCTCGGCCCAGGCCAGGGCGAGCGACAGCATGATGGTATTGCGCGCCGGGACGTAGGTCACCGGAATGCCGGGCTGCACACCCGCCGTCGGCACGGCGATCGAACTGTCGGTCAGTGCCGAGCCGCCCAACTGGCCGAGATCGAGTTTCAGCACGCGATGCGCGGCAGCCCCCAGCGCCACCGCGACGCGCGCCGCTGCCTGCAGTTCGGCGCCGTGGCGCTGGCCGTAATCGAGCGACAGACAGTGGCAGGCAAAGCCGCGCTCGCGCGCCAGGGCCAGCACCGTGGCGGAATCGAGGCCGCCGGAGAGAAGAACGACTGCGGGTTTCATTTGAATGGACGACTGCGGGTTTCAATCCGGGCGATGGTAGCAAACAGGCGGCGCCTGCGCCTGTTCTATAATTACGGGCCTTCTTCATCTATCTCGCGCAATCAACAATGGCAAAGAAAGTGTTCATCCGCACCTTCGGCTGCCAGATGAACGAATACGACTCGGACAAGATGGCCGACGTGCTGGCCGGCAGCGAGGGCGTGGTCAAGACGGACCAGCCCGAGGAGGCCGACATCATCCTGTTCAATACCTGCTCGGTGCGCGAAAAGGCGCAGGAAAAGGTATTCCACGATCTCGGCCGGGTCAGGCACCTGAAACAGCTCAACCCGAAGCTGGTGATCGGCGTCGGCGGCTGCGTCGCCAGCCAGGAGGGCGCAGCCATCGTCGCCCGCGCACCCTACGTCGATCTGGTGTTCGGCCCGCAGACCCTGCATCGCCTGCCGCAGATGATCGCCGCGCGCCGGGAGAGCGGCCGCGCGCAGGTCGACGTCTCCTTCCCGGAGATCGAAAAGTTCGACGCCCTGCCGCCCGCCACCGTCACCGGAACTTCGGCCTTCGTCTCGATCATGGAGGGCTGTTCCAAGTACTGCAGCTTCTGCGTCGTGCCCTACACGCGCGGCGAGGAAGTGTCGCGCCCGCTGGCCGACGTGGTGGCCGAAATCACCGCACTGGTCGCGCGCGGCGTGCGCGAAGTCACGCTGCTGGGCCAGAACGTCAATGCCTACCGGGGAGCGCTGGATGCAGCAGACGGCGGCGATGAAACGGCCGACCTCGCCTACCTGATCGAAACCCTGTCTGAAATGGAAGGCATCGAGCGCATCCGCTACACGACCTCGCATCCGCGCGAGATGACGCAAAGGCTGATCGACACCTATCGCAGCACGCCCAAGCTGGTCTCGCATCTGCATCTGCCGGTGCAGTCGGGTTCCGACCGCATCCTGGCGGCGATGAAGCGCGGCTATTCGGTACTCGAATTCAAGTCGCTGGTGAAGAAGCTCAAGGCGGCGCGGCCCGACCTGTCGCTGTCGTCCGATTTCATCATCGGTTTCCCCGGCGAAAGCGAAGAGGACTTCGAAAAAACCATGCGCCTGGTCGAGGAACTCGGCTTCGACAACAGCTTCTCCTTCGTCTACAGCCCGCGCCCCGGCACGCCGGCCGCCGACATGGCCGACGACACACCGGCGGAACTCAAGATAAAACGGCTGATGCGGCTGCAGAAGACCATCGAAGCCCAGGCGCTGAAAATCAGCCAGGCGATGGTCGGCACGACGCAGCGCGTGCTGGTCGAGGGCCATGCGCGCAAGGATGCCAGCGAACTGGCCGGACGCACCGACAACAATCGCGTGGTGAACTTCGCCGGCCACGAACGCCTGATCGGCCACTTCATCGATGTCGTCATCACCGCTGCGCTGCCGCACAGCCTGCGCGGCGAAGTCGCCCGCCGTGCCGAAACGGCCGACGCGACCGTCGCCATCTAAGACAGCAACCCACCGGACCCGATGCCCTGAGCAAATCGCCGACACCCTCACCGCGCCCGCTGACGCTTTCCCTGCAACCGCTCGACAACGCACGGCTGCAAAATCTCTGCGGCGCGCTCGACGAGAACCTGCGCCAGATCGAAGCCGCGTTCGACGTCACCATCGCGCGCCGCGGCCAGCATTGCCGGATCAGCGGCGAACAGGCGCAGGCGCGCCTGGCCGCGCGGGCGCTGCAGCATTTCTACCAGGAAGCGAGCGCCCCGCTGTCGATCGACGAACTGCAGCTCGGCCTGATCGAGATCACGCGCAACCGCGACGCCCACGCCCCCACTCAGCCCAATGCCGGCCTGCTGACGCGCAAGACCGACCTGCACGGCCGCACGCGAAACCAGTCCGCCTACCTGCGCAACATCCAGGAACACGACATCACCTTCGGCATCGGCCCGGCCGGCACCGGCAAGACCTATCTCGCCGTCGCCTCGGCGATCGATGCCTTCGAGCGCGACCAGGTCAGCCGCATCGTCCTCACCCGGCCGGCGGTCGAGGCCGGCGAGCGGCTCGGCTTCCTGCCCGGCGACCTGGCGCAGAAAATCGATCCCTACCTGCGTCCGCTCTACGACGCGCTCTACGACCTGATGGGTTTCGAGAAGGTGTCCAAGCTGTTCGAGAAGCAGAGCATCGAGATCGCGCCGCTGGCCTACATGCGCGGACGCACCCTGAACCATGCCTTCATCATCCTCGACGAGGCGCAGAACACCACCCCGGAGCAGATGAAGATGTTCCTCACCCGCATCGGCATCGGCGCCAAGGCCGTGGTCACCGGCGACGTGACCCAGATCGACCTGCCGCGCGGGCAAAAGTCCGGCCTGGTCGAAGCCCGCCGCATCCTGGCCGATGTGCGCGGCCTGGCTTTCACCGACTTCGATGCCTCGGACGTGGTGCGTCACCCGCTGGTGGCGCGCATCGTCGATGCCTATGAGAAACATGGCGCCGTCCGCCAGACGCCGACTGCCTGAATTGCGCCTATCGGTGCAGTATCCGGGTGGCAAGCTGGGCGCGCCGACGCGCCCGCAGTTGCGGCGCTGGGTACGCGCCGCCTGCAGCACTCCGGCCGAAGTGACACTGCGTTTCGTCGGCGACGAAGAAGGGCAAATGCTGAACCGCGACTATCGCGGCAAGGACTACGCCACCAACGTGCTGTCCTTTCCCTACGAATCCGGCGCCCGCGTCTGCGGCGATCTGGTGCTCTGCCAGCCGGTGGTGGCACGCGAAGCAGCGGAACAGGGCAAACCGGCGGAAGCCCACTACGCCCATATGGTGGTGCATGGTATGCTGCATTTGCAGGGCTATGACCACGAGACCAGTCAAGCTGATGCCGAACGCATGGAAGCGATCGAGCGTGAGATACTTGCCGGTCTCGGTTACCCCGATCCTTATGGTTGAGCATGGACCCTTCCAGTAGACCCAGTCTGATCGAACGGCTTACCGCGCTGCTGCTGCGCGAACCCGAAGACCGCGAACAACTCCTTGAACTGCTCCATGGCGCCTTCGAGCGCCATCTGATGGACGCCGACGCACTGTCGATCATCGAAGGTGCGCTGTCCGTCGCCGACATGGCGGTACGCGACATCATGGTGCCGCGCGCGCAGATGGACGTGATCGACATCAACGAGACGCCCGAACAGATCGTCGAAATCGTGCTGACGACGGCGCACTCACGCTTCCCCGCAATCGGCGAGAGCAAGGACGACGTGCTCGGCATCCTGCTGGCGAAGGACTTGCTGCGCTATTTCGCCGGCAAGGAATTCGACCTGCGCGACACCCTGCGCCCGGCGATCTTCATTCCCGAATCGAAGCGCTTGAACGTGCTGCTGCGTGAATTCCGCGCTTCGCGCAACCACATGGCGATCGTGGTGGACGAATACGGCGGCGTCGCCGGGCTGGTCACCATCGAAGACGTGCTGGAGCAGATCGTCGGCGACATCGAGGACGAATACGACTTCGACGAAACCGCCGACAACATCGTCACCGACAACACCGGCCGCTACCGGGTCAAGGCCGTGACCGAAATCGCCGACTTCAACGCCGCCTTCGGCACCGAGTTTTCGGACGAACATTTCGACACCGTGGGCGGCCTCGTCATCCACCACCTGGGCCGCCTGCCCAAGCGCAACGAAGTGGTCAGCCTGGGCGGCTTGCGCATGCAGATCCTGCGCGCCGACAGCCGCCGCGTGCATACCCTGCTGATCGACCGGCAGAAGGATCTGCCGCTCGCGGCACCACGCGCTGCCGACGAATGACCCAGCGGCGGCTGGCAGTCCTCCTGCTCGCCGCGTTTGCGCTGGGCGCGTTTTGCGTCCTCGGTTTCGCGCCTTTCGACCGCTATTTCGCCGCGTATTTTCCCGTCTGGCCAGCGCCGACTCTTGCCCTGGGCGGCCTGTTCCTGCTCTGGCGGCGAGCCACCTCCGCGCGTGCGGCGGCGCTGCTGGGCCTGGCCTGGGGCGCCGGCTTTTTCCTGTGCGGCGTATCCTGGATTTATGTCAGCCTCTCACAGTTCGGCGGCATGGCCCCGCCCGCCGCGGCCGCGGCGACGCTGCTGTTCTGCCTCTACCTGGCGCTGTTTCCCGCGCTGGCCGGGGGCTTGTTCCACCGCTGGCAAGGCAACACGTCGCGCGATGCGCTGCTCTTCGCCGGCTTGTGGACCCTCACCGAATGGCTGCGCGGTGTGCTGTTCACCGGCTTCCCCTGGCTCGCCGTCGGCTATGCGCAAAGTCCGCCCAGCCCGCTGGCCGGGTGGGCCTCGGTGCTCGGCGTATATGGCGTCGGCTTCATCGTGGCGCTGATCGGCGGGTTGCTGTTTGCCGCCTGGCGCCGACCGGCGACCTGGGCCGCGATCCTGCTGCTGCTCGGCGCCGGCGGCCTGCTGCGGGCCATGGACTGGACCCAGCCGGCCGGCAGCCCGATCACCGTCAGCCTGCTGCAGGGCAACGTGCCGCAAAGCCTGAAGTGGGATCCCAGGCGCCTGCCGCTGTCGGTCGATACCTACCTGCGCCTGGCCAAGGAACACCCGGCGACACTTACCGTACTGCCCGAAACCGCCCTGCCCCTGTACTTCAGCGAAGTACCGCGCGACGTCCTGCGCGGCCTGACCGGTCACGGTGATGCCCTGTTCGGTGTCGCGATCGGCACCACCGAGGGCGGCTATACCAACGGTGCCGTGGCACTGAGCCAGGAACTGGCGGCGAAGGCCTATGCCAAGCGCCACCTGGTGCCCTTCGGCGAATACCCGCCGCCGGGCTTCGCCTGGTTCTTCCGCTTCGCGCGGATTCCCATGTCGAATTTCACGGCAGGCCCGCCGCGCCAGCCGCCGCTTGATGTGGCCGGACAGCGCATCGCGCCCAATATCTGCTACGAGGATCTGTTCGGCGAGGAACTGCTCGGCGCCCTGCCCGCCGCGACCCTGCTGGTGAATCTGTCGAACACCGCATGGTTCGGCGATTCGCTGGCGCAGCCGCAGCACCTGCAGATCGCCCAGCTGCGCGCCATCGAAACCGGCCGCGTGATGCTGCGTGCCACCAATACCGGAATGACCGCGATGGTCGGCGCCGACGGCGTCATCGCCGCCGCCCTGCCGCCCTTCGTCGCGGACGCGCTGGTGGTGCAGGCCCAGGGGCGCTCGGGGCTGACGCCCTACGCCCGCTGGGGCAACCTGCTGGCGCTGCTGATCGCCGTTGGTGCTTGCCTGCAGGCGCTGCGACGGAAAAAGAACTAAAGCTTGTAAGCCGCCATGTCGATGGTCAGCGACGGCCGGCCCATGGCTTGCAGCGCAGCGCACAGGAAGCGGCGCACCTGCGGCGTCAGCGGATTGTAGTCGGCCAGCCTGAAATTCATGGCCAGCAGCAGAATCTGGTCGATCAGCAGCATTTTCCCCATCGGGTTCGGCGTTTCCAGCCCGGCTTCGAGAAACGCCTGGGCAATCCAGTGCCGCGCGCTGGCGGAATCGAAGGCAGCGAGATCGTCCGCGCCCAGAGCGAAATCGTAACGCTCGCCGTTCTTCAACACCACACTGACTTGATGATCCACGGTACTGCTCCTTGAGCTTTGTTTGAACTGGTCGGGATGATACCGGAAGCCGGCATTCCCATCCTGCCCTTTCCAGTCGGCCGTCCGCGGTCTGCTGCACAGCAGCTTGACCCGGTCCAGCGCCATCGCATAATGCTGCGACCCCAACCAAAAACGAGGAGCCCCACATGTTGTTCAATATCTTCCGGAAACTCGCCCTGCTGCTTGCCGCCGCCCTGTTCTCGATCCCCACGCTCGCCGCGCCGATCATCGACGCCACCGCCGTCAAGGCCGCGCAGGCGCGCGGCGCCATCGTCTGGGACGTGCGCGCCACGCCGCTTTACCGCAAGGGCCACATCCCCGGTGCGGTCAGCATCGGCGATGCCGGCACCGTCCTGCGCAACCCGGTCACCGAGGACTTTATCGACACCGCGCAGATCGAAAAGATCCTCGGCAATGCCGGCATCGACCCGGCCAAGGAAGTCGTCGTCTACGCCGAGCGCGGCAATCCCTATGCCTATTTCGGCAGGCTGGCCCTGCAATATTTCGGCGCGAAGAATGTCAGCGTGTTCCACGATGGCATCGAAGGCTGGCAGGAAGCCGGCAACGCCGCCGAAACCGCCGATGCCCAGCGGCCCGCCGTCGCGCTCAAGCTCACGCCGCGGCCGGACCTGATCGCCAGCACCGAGGACGTGGTAACGCGCAGCAAGACCGGCGCGGTGCAGATCATCGACGCCCGCACCGCCGGCGAATACCTCGGCAACGACGTGCGCGCGATCCGCGGCGGCCATATCCCGGGCGCGCTCAACATTCCCTACGAGCAGAACTGGAAGGATCCGGAAACCAGCGCCAAGATGTCGCGCCGCCAGGTGCCCGACAACAAGGGTGCCGGCCTGGCCCCGGCCGATGCGCTGCGCAACCTCTACGCCAAGCTCGACCCCAACAAGGAGACGGTGGTCTATTGCCAGAGCGGCGTGCGCGCGGCGGAAACCGCAGCCGTACTCGAAACGCTGGGCTTCAACAAGGTCAAGGTCTATGACTCGTCGTGGCTGGGTTATGCCGCCCGGCTCGATGCCCCGGCCGAACGCGAGACCTTCTTCAACGTCGGCGCCATGAACGGCCGGCTCGCCTCGATGCAGCGCAAGATCGACGAGATGGAACGCATGATCGGCGAACTGCATTCAAGTCAAAACGCCAAGGCCGCATGCCCGGCAGGAAAGGTCTGCTGACGACCTGTCGCAAGCGCAAGCGCATCGCGGAAACCCTGTAAAATCGCCCCTCTTGCGAATTTGCGGGGTTTCCCGATGAACCAAAAACCGGCGTTTAGTTCCGACGTCACGAGCGCGCGCGCGCATGAGTCTGCACTGAAGGTCGAAAAACCGACCTTTCAGGAAATCATCCTGCGCCTGCAGGCGTTCTGGAACCAGCAGGGCTGCGCGCTGCTGCAACCCTATGACATGGAAGTCGGCGCCGGCACCAGCCACACCGCCACCTTCCTCCGCGCCCTCGGCCCCGAGCCGTGGAAGGCGGGCTATGTACAGCCCTCGCGCCGCCCCAAGGACGGCCGCTACGGCGAGAACCCCAACCGCATGCAGCACTACTACCAGTACCAGGTGGTGCTCAAGCCCGCGCCGGCGAACATCCTCGAGCTCTATCTCGCTTCGCTCGAAGCGCTCGGCTTCGACCTCAAGCAGAACGACGTGCGCTTCGTCGAGGACGACTGGGAGAATCCTACGCTCGGCGCCTGGGGCCTCGGCTGGGAAGTCTGGCTCAACGGCATGGAGGTCACCCAGTTCACCTATTTCCAGCAGGTCGGCGGCATCGACTGCAAACCGATCACCGGCGAGATCACCTACGGCCTGGAGCGCCTGGCGATGTATCTGCAGGGCGTCGAAAACGTGTTCGACCTGGTCTATGCGCCAGGCCTGAAATACGGCGACGTCTTCCACCAGAACGAAGTCGAGCAGAGCGCCTACAACTTCGAGCACAGCAACGTCGAGTTCCTGCTGACCGCCTTCGGTGCCCACGAGGGTAATGCCAAGCACCTGATGGAGCAGCAGCTCGCGCTGCCCGCCTACGAACAGGTGCTGAAGGCCGCGCACACCTTCAACCTGCTCGATGCGCGCGGCGCCATCTCGGTCACCGAGCGCGCCGCCTACATCGGCCGCATCCGCAACCTGGCGCGCAGCGTGGCGCAGAGCTACCTCGACAGCCGTGCGCGACTGGGCTTCCCGATGGCGCCGCGCGCCCACGCCGAGGAAGTCCTCGCGCAACTGGCGAAGAAGGCGGCCTGATCATGACCACGAAAAACCTCCTGGTTGAACTGTTCGTCGAAGAGCTGCCGCCCAAGGCGCTGAAGAAGCTTGGCGAAGCCTTCGCCGCTGCGCTGGCAACCAGCCTGAGATCTCAGGGATTCGCCGACGACAAGTCTGTCGTTACACCCTTCGCCTCGCCTCGCCGCCTTGCAGTGCATGTGACCGACGTCATAGCCAAGGCCGCCGACAAACAGGTGCAGCAGAAGCTAATGCCGGTCGCCGTGGCGCTCGACGACGCCGGCAAGCCGACGCCCGCACTGTTGAAGAAGCTTGCCGCGCTTGGGGCGGATGCCTCCGTCGTGCCGACGCTGACGCGCCAGCCGGACGGCAAGGCTGAGGCGCTATTCCTTAGCAAGGTCGAGCGCGGGCTTTCGCTTACGCTTGGCTTGGCAAAAGCACTTTGGGAAACACTGGATCGACTACCAATTCCAAAGGTTATGAGTTACCAACTTCCTGACGGTTGGACAACGGTTAACTTCGTTCGCCCTGTTCACCGGCTGGTTGCACTCCACGGCGCTGAGGTTGTCGACGTGCATATGTTTGGCCTCGCCGCCGGCCGCGAAACCTTGGGCCACCGCTTCGAGGCGGCGAATCCAATCGTCGCGATCAGGGATGCCGACTCTTATGCGCAACAACTGGAGAGCGAAGGTGCGGTGATCGCCGGCTTCGCCGCGCGCCGTGCCGAAATCGAAAAGCAGTTGAAAGCCGCCGCCGCGAAGGAAGGCTTGCAACCCATCGATGACGATGCCCTGCTCGACGAGGTCACCGCGCTGGTGGAACGACCGAACGTGCTGAGTTGCCAGTTTGAGCAGGAGTTTCTCGACGTGCCGCAGGAATGCCTGATCCTCACCATGAAGGCCAACCAGAAGTATTTTCCGCTGCTCAAGGACGGCAGACTCACCAACAAGTTCCTCGTCGTCAGCAACATCCGGCCGGCCAACCCGTCGGCGGTGATCGGCGGCAACGAACGCGTGGTGCGCCCGCGCCTGGCCGATGCCAAGTTCTTCTTCGACCAGGACCGCAAGAAGTCGCTGGCCGACCGCATTCCGGGTCTCGCCAAGGTCGTCTATCACAACAAGCTGGGCACCCAGGGCGAGCGCGCCCAGCGCGTCGCCGCCATCGCCAGCGCGATAGGCCAGCAGCTTGGCGGCGACGCCCTCGCGCGCCAGGCGGACCAGGCGGCACTGCTGTCGAAGGCCGACTTGTTGACCGACATGGTCGGCGAGTTTCCCGAACTGCAGGGCATCATGGGCCGCTACTACGCGTTGCACGATGGCCTGCCGGTCGAGATTGCCGACGCGATTGAGGACCACTACAAGCCGCGCTTCGCCGGCGATGACCTGCCGCGCGGTAACGTGGGCTTGTGCGTCGCGCTGGCGGACAAGTTGGAGACCCTGACCGGCATGTTCGGTATCGGCCAGTTGCCCACCGGAGACAAGGACCCCTTCGCCCTGCGCCGCCACGCCTTGGGCGTGGTGCGAACTCTTGTCGAGCGCGACCTGGATGTATCGCTCCACGACCTGATCAACGTTGGATTTGCATCCTTCTCGTCAGGCCTCATTGGACAGGCTCATACCGACCTGTCGATCTTTATCCTTGACCGCTTCGCCGGATTGTTACGGGAACAGGGCTATACGCCGCAGGAAGTCGACGCTGTCATGTCGATGAACCCGGTCCGTCTGAATCTGGTGCCTAAACAACTCGCCGCCGTGCGTGCCTTCGCCGCGTTGCCGGAAGCCACCAGCCTCGCCGCCGCCAACAAGCGCGTTGGCAACATCCTCAAGAAGGCAGAAGGCACGGTGAAGCCCACGGTCGATGTCGCGCTGCTCAAGGAGACTGCCGAAGTCGCGCTGAACCAGGCGCTCGACACGGTGAAACCGCAGGCCGACGTCGCCTTCGAGCGCGGCGACTACACGGCTTCGCTGCAATCCCTGGCCGCCCTCCGGGCGCCGGTCGATGCCTTTTTCGACGCCGTGATGGTGAATGCCGAGGATGCTGCGCTACGTGCCAACCGCCTCGGCCTGCTCGCCACGCTGCACCAGGCGATGAACCGCGTCGCCGACATCTCCAAGCTCTCGGCCTGAGCATGGCGATAAGCGCGTCTTTTGCGGCGGTGTTCGGCAAAGTCGGCGCTGGCGGCACGGCGACAATCGGCTCATGAAACTCGTCATCCTCGACCGCGACGGCGTAATCAACCACGACTCCGACCAGTACATCAAGTCTCCGGAGGAATGGAAGCCGATTCCGGGCAGTCTCGCCGCGATCGCCCGCCTCAACCAGGCCGGCTATCGCGTGGTGGTGGCCACCAACCAGTCGGGCATCGGCCGCGGTCTGTTCGAGACCGATACCATGATCGCCATCCACGACAAGATGCTCAAGGCATTGGCCCAGGTCGGCGGCCGCATCGACGCGATATTTTTCTGCCCGCACACCAATGCCGACAACTGCGATTGCCGCAAGCCCAGGTCCGGCATGTTTCGCGAAATCGCCGCCCGCTTCAATGCCGACCTGGCCGGCGTGCCGGCCATCGGCGATTCCCTGCGCGACCTGCAGGCGGCCATCGCGGTGGGCGCGCAGCCGATGCTGGTGCTGACCGGCAAGGGCCGCAAGACCGTGGACGATCCCGCACTGCCGCCGGACACCCTGGTATTTCCTGACCTAGCAGCCGCCGCCGCCCATATCGCCCGCTGATGGCCGTATTCCGTTCCCTGCTGTTCCTGCTGATCCTGCTGGTGGTGACGCCGCCCTATACGCTGGGCGTCATCCTGTGCCGGCCGCTGCCGCACCACATGCGGCGCCAGACCGTGGTGCCCTGGGTGAATTTCACGATCTGGCTGATCAAGCACGTGCTGGGCATTCCCTATCGCCTGGTCGGCGCCGGGAACCTGCCGACGCGCCCGGTGGTGGTGCTGTGCAAGCACCAGTCGGCCTGGGAGACTTTCATGCTGCAGGAGGTGTTCAAGGACACCGTGTTCGTCTGGCGCAAGGAGATCAAGTACCTGCCTTTCTTCGGCTGGGCGCTGGCCTCGATCCCGATGATCGAGACCGATCGCGGCGCCACCAAATCCAGCCTGAAACGCCTGGTCGACCAGGGCCGCGATCGCCTCGACAATGGCTACACGGTGATCATCTTTCCCGAAGGCACGCGCTCGCAACCCGGCTCGAAAAACCGTTACAAGGGCGGTGGTGCCCTGCTTGCCGTGGAAACCGGCACACCGGTGGTGCCCGTCGCGCTGAATTCCGGCGAGTTCTGGGGCCGCAATGCACTGTTCAAAAAATGCGGCACCGTCACGGTCAGCGTCGGCCCGGCCATCGATCCCGCCGGGCTCACCGCCAGCGAAGTCCTGGCGCGCGCCGAGACCTGGATCGAAACCGAGATGGCCCGCATCAGCCCGCAGCTATATGGGGGGCCCGCGTGAGCCCGACGCGCAGCCCGCAGCTCAAGCTGCGGCTCGACGGCAGCGAACCCGGGGCCGCCAGCCGCTGGCACGACGGCGCCGCGCTGGTCTATCTGGGCGGCCACCTGCGCCTGGTGCTCGGCACCCGGCGCAAGGAGGCGCAGCGCGAAGGCGAGCTGCTCGATCTGCCGCTGCCGCCGCAGGCCACGCCGCGCCAGATCCAGGATCGCGCCGAAGCCTGGCTGCGCGCCGAAGCCAAGCGGATACTGCAAGAGGTGATCGAACAGAAGTCGGCGCTGGCGGGACGCCGCGCGCCGCGCCTGGCGCTGTCCTTCGCCGCGCGCGGACACTGGGTCGAGGTGCAGGGCAGCGATGCGCTGCGCTGCAACTGGCGCCTGATCGAACAGCCGCTGCCGGTCATCGAACAGGCGATCGCCCGCGGCCTCGCCTCGCTGCCGCCGCCAGACAATGGCTTCGACCTGTTCGGCACGCCGTTCGCAACCAGCTGAGCATCGATGTTTCTCGAGCAACTCAAGCTGTTCCGCCTGCCCTCGCCGCCGCCCGCGGCGAAAACCCGCCACCTGCTGATTGGCGGCCGCATCATCGACTACCGGTTGAAAAGCGGCGCCAAGCGCCTGACCATGACCATCGACGAGCGCGGCCTGCGCATCGGCGCGCCCCATCGCATCGCCATGAGCGAAATTGAAGCCTTCGTCCAGGGCCATGGCGACTGGGTGCTGAAGAAACTCGGCGAACTCGCCCATGCCACCCAGCCGCGCCATGTCACGGTCAAGGACGGCGTGCGCCTGCCGCTGCTCGACGGCGAGGCCGAAGTCCGCGTCCTGCCTGGCGCCAACCGGGTGCGCTGGCTTGGCGACCTGCTGGTGCTCGAAGCGCGCCCGGAGGCCGATCTGGCGCAACTGGCGGTGCGCGCCCTGCAGAAGCGGGCGCTCACCCATTTCGCCGAGCGCCTGGCCGACTACACGGGCCGGCTCGATCTGGCCGTGCCCAAGCTAGGCCTGTCATCGGCGCATACGCGCTGGGGCAGTTGCAGCAAGCACGGCGGCATCCGCATCAATTGGCGGCTAATCCACATGCCGACGCATCTTGGCGACTACGTCGTGGCACACGAGGTTGCCCATCTGCTGGAAATGAACCACAGCACGCGCTTCTGGGCCGTGGTCGACTCGATCTACCCTGGCTGGAAGTCCGCGCGCAGCGAACTCAAGCAGCGCGCCGCTTCGCTGCCCATACTTTGAAGGAAATCATCATGCGAATCCTGCACACCATGCTGCGCGTCGGCGATCTCGACAAATCCCTGGCCTTCTATACCGAGGTGCTCGGCATGCGCCTGCTGCGCCGTAACGATTACCCGGAAGGCAAGTTCACCCTAGCCTTCGTCGGCTATCAGGAGGAGAAAGACGGCGCGGTGCTCGAACTGACCTACAACTGGGGCGTAGGCCGCTACGAAATCGGCACCGGCTACGGCCACATCGCGCTCGCCGTCGAAGACATCTACGCCGCCTGCGACGCGATCCGCCAGCGCGGCGGCAGAATCACGCGCGAACCCGGCCCGATGAAAGGCGGCAGCAGCGTGATCGCCTTCGTCGAAGATCCCGACGGCTACAAGATCGAGCTGATCGAGAGGAAGGCTTAAACGACCGCCTTCACAGGCAGATCTGTGCCGCCAGTTCCTTGAGTTTTTCCAGCCCGGGTTCCTTGCGCGGCCAGATCAGGTCGACGCCATCGCCGGCGTGGCGCGGCAGCACATGCAGATGCAGATGCGGCACGGTCTGCCAGCCGGCGGCCCGGTTGGCCTGGAGGATGGTCATGCCGGCCGGAGCGAAGGCCTCCTGCACCGCGCGTGCGATGCGCCAGGCCGCCGCCATCATGGCCCGCGCCGTGGCTTCGTCGGCGTCCATCAGGGTCTCGACCGGGGCCTTGCTGGCGACGATGACATGGCCCGGATTGACCTGGCCGGCATCCATGAAGGCGAACACCAGCTCGTCCTCGTAGACCTTGGCGCAGGGCAGTTCCCCGGCAATGATGCGCGAAAAAATGCTGGTGCTCATGCTGGCTCTCCGCTGAAGGTTCCGATGCGTGATGAGTATAGCCAAAGGCGTCACCGCGTCCAGCCACCTGTTGCGCCGCGCGGAACATTCTGTTCCGCGCCGCTTGCTGACCGCGCCGCGCGCCGCAGCTAGACTCATGCCATGAACTACATTCCGCCCATCTTCATTTCCCACGGCTCGCCGATGCTGATGCTGGAACCCGGCCGTGCCGGTCCGGCCTGGCAGGCACTGGCCCGCGAACTGCCGCGGCCGCGTGCGATCCTCGCCGTCTCGGCGCACTGGAACACGCGCGCGCCGGCCGTCAGCGCCGCCGCGCAACCGACAACGATCCACGATTTCTACGGCTTCCCGCCACCACTCTATGAACTGGCCTACGCCGCGCCAGGGGCGCCCGAGCTCGCCGCCGAAGTCGCCGCGCTGCTGCCGGAGATCGCGATCGATCGCAGCCGCGGCCTCGACCACGGCGCCTGGTCGCCACTGCGCTTCATGTATCCGGCGGCCGACATCCCGGTGATCCAGCTGGCCGTGATGCCGCAGTCCGACGCGGAAGTTCACTATCAACTAGGCCAGAAACTGCAATCGCTGGCCCGGGATGGCGTGCTGATCCTCGCCTCGGGCGGGCTCACGCACAACCTCGGCGAGGTCGTGTTCGATGCGCCGGATGGCGAGGCCCTGCCCCATGTCGCCGAATTCCGCGACTGGTTCGCCGCGGCGCTGGCCCGGCGCGACCTTCCGGCGCTGCTCGCCTGGCGTCACCAGGCACCGCACGCGGCGCGCGCCCACCCCTCGCCGGAACATCTGCTGCCGCTGTATGTGGCGCTGGGCGCCGCCGGCGAGAACGCGGCGGCAAAAATCGTCTTCAGCGATTACCAGCTCGGCGCCCTGGCGCTCGACGCCGTGGTGTTCGACAGCGTCGCGGCCTGATGCCGATCGGCTACTTATCCTTCAGCTTCATGATACCCATTGAATTGAGCACCATTTTCTCGAACACGTGCTCGCTGGTGCCTTTCTTGATCTTGCGCATGTAGTACTTCTCGAAGGCGATCTTGGCCAGGTGCACCCATTTGCCCTGGGAGAACCAGCTCACGTTGCGCGGCGGAATCTGCGGCAGGGCGACGAAGGCCGCGCCGTTATCGCCGAAGTCGGCCAGGCAGACCGCGTTCCAGGTCGCCTTGTGCGTCGGCTCCTTGCCGTCCAGCGCTTCGCGGATGTTATGCACCGTGGCGCTGACCATCGACTCGATCATGTAGCCGGTCTTGGGCGCGCCGGTCGGCACCGGGGTCGCCTCCACCGGCGGAATCGCGACGCAGACGCCGACCGAATAGACATTCTTGAACTTCGGATTGCGCTGGAAGGCGTCGATCAGGATGAAACCGCGCGGGTTGGTCAGGCCCTCGATGCCGAACACGGCGTCGATGCCCTTGAAGGCCGGCAGCATCATCGAATACTTGAACTCGAGCACGTGTTCCTTTTTCGGCGTGCCGTCCTCGTTGTGTTCGGTAACGTACATCTTGCCGGCCTCGACCTTGGTGGTCTTGGCGTTGCAGATCCACTTGATGTGGCGCTCGCGCATCACCGATTCCATCAGCCCCTTGGAATCGCCGACGCCGCCCAGGCCCAGGTGGCCGATGTAGGGTTCGGCGGTGACGAAGGTCATCGGCACCTTGTCGCGGATCTTGCGCCGACGCAGGTCGGTATCCATGATCATCGCGAACTCGTAGGCCGGACCGTAGCAGGAGGCCATCTGCACCGCCCCCACCACGATGTGGCCGGGGTCCTTGACGAAGTCCTGCCAGGCGCGTTCGGCCTCGACCGCATGGTCGACGTGGCAAACCGAGTGGGTGTGGCCCTTGGGCCCCAGGCCTTCGACTTCCTCGAAGGCCAGCTTGGGGCCGGTGGCGATCACCAGGAAGTCGTAATCGACGCTGCGGCCGTCGTCGAGTTCGATCTGGTTCTTGTCCGGGTGTACCCGCTTGGCGCCGACCGGAATGAAATCGATCTTCTTCTTCGCCAGCAGCGGCGCGATGTCCACTTCGATCTCGCCCCGTTTGCGCCAGTCGACGGCGACCCAGGGGTTCGAGGGCGTGAAGTGGTGCTTTGGATTGTTGGAAATCACCGTCAGCGTGTCGCCGGGGCGCAGCAGTCCGGACATTTCATACGCTGCGGGCAGGCCGCCGATGCCGGCGCCGAGAATGACGATGTGGGCCATGCTGTCTCCTCCTGAATGTTTTTATGAATCTGCCGGAGGGTACAGCCCGGAATCGCGACGTGGGCTTTGCTTCCTTTATCGAAACATGACCAAAACTGATTGACGCTTCAAGCGTCGACAGCTGCGGCACGGCAATGGCGCCGCAGCTGCGGCGCCATTGCCGTTGCCGAATTACAGCTTCGCCGGATCGAAGCCGGTTTCCTTGTAGATCGACTGCAGCAGTTCCTTGCCGACGCGGTCGGCCATCTTGGTATGCACCGGCAGCATGGCCTTCTTGAACGCCAGCTTCTCGTCCTTGGTCGGCACGTAAATCGCCGTCTTGCCACTCTTCCTGACGCCTTCCAGCGCGTGCTCGTTTTCTTCCAGCGCGATCTTGTTGGCGTAGGCCGTGGCCTCCTTCATGGCCAGCTCCAGCTGGGCGCGCAATTCGGGCGGCAGGCCGTCCCAGAACTTCTTGTTCACGATCACCGCGTAGCCGAGATAGTTGTGGTCGGTGATGGTCATGTGCTTCTGCACTTCGTGCATCTTCTGCGTATACAGGTTGGAGTGCGGATTGTCGGTGCCGTCGACCACGCCGGTCTGCAGCGCCTGGTACACCTCGGAGAAGGCCATCACCTGCGGCAGCGCGCCGAGGGTGCGGAACTGCTCTTCCAGCACCTTGGACGACTGGATGCGCATCTTCTTGCCCTTGAGATCGGCCGGCACCTTGATCGGCGTGTTGGCCGACATCGACTTGAAACCGTTGTCCCAGAAGGCCAGGCCCTTGATGCCCTTGGGTTCGAGCTTGGCCAACAGCGAGGCGCCGATCGGGCCCTGGGTCACCTTGTGCAGGTCGGCGTAGTCATCGAAGATGTAGGGGAAGTCGAACACCTCGAATTCCTTGACCCCGAGCGGGCCGAACTTCGACAGCGAAGGCGCCAGCATCTGCACCGCGCCGAGCTGCAGCGCCTCCACTTCTTCCTTGTCCTTGTAGAGCGCGCTGTTGGCGTAAACCTCGACCTTGGCCTTGCCCTTGGTCAGTTCCGCCGCCCGCTTGGCGAAGAACTCCGAGGCCTTGCCCTTGGGCGTGTCGGCGGCGACGACGTGGCTGAACTTGATCACGATCGGTGCCTGGGCCAGTGCGACCGCCGAGAACGCGGCGGCGGCGAGGCCAATGAACAATGTACGGATTTTCATTTTTCTCCTTCTTTGGTAATAAACCGCGCAAGCCTACCACCGACGGCTGATCGCCGTGGTGCCAGCGCCGACTTTCGGGCTTTCCGGACTTGGCGTCGGCCACCCCGCGGCAATTGCGCGGGATCCGGAAATCGACGTAGGATGCCGAAATGAAATGGATCCTGCACCTGTCGCGCCGACTGGGCCTGCTGATCGCGACAGCGATCGCCTCCGCGGTCTTCCTGCTCGACGTATCGACCAGCGCCGAGCTACGCCTCTTCCCGCTGTATTTCGTTGCCATCATCCTCGCGGCCAGCGTCGCGTCGCGGCCGCAGACCTATGCCTTTGCCGCCTACTGCACCCTGGTCTGGTTCGTCTCGAAACATCTCGACGGCACTGCTTACTCCACGACCTTCACCTGGGTATGGAACACCCTGGCGCAGGGTGGTTCCTTCACGCTGGTGGCGCTACTGGTGCAGCGGCTGGCCGCAACGGTGGCCGCCGAACAAAGTTTTTCCCTCGAACTTGCCGACCGCAACGAACGCCTGCATCAGCAGCAGGCAAGCCTGGAACGCCTGAACCAGGAACTGGGCGACGCGCTGCATGCGGTGGAGGATGCCGACCGCATCGCCCGCCACGACCTGCGCACGCCGCTTGGCGGCATCATCGCCACTCTCGGCATGCTGATGTCGCGGCCAGGGCTCGACGGCGACGAGCAGCGCCTGCTGGCGATCGCCCGGCGTTCCGCCCGGCGCGCCCTGGCAATGGTCAATCTGTCGCTGTCGCTGCACAAGATGGAGCGGGGCGAGTTCACGTTCCAGCCGGAGTCCGTCGACCTGCAGGCGACTGTCCAGGCGGTAATCGACGACCTCAGGGAGCACGCCGACGCCAAGGCCTTGCACATCGGCTTCGACGCCGTCGCGGCGATACCGGCTGCCGAGGGCCAGTCCGACCTGGCATATTCGCTGGTCGCCAACATCCTCAAGAACGCCATCGAGGCGGCGCCCGAGGGCAGCGCGCTGGAGATCCGCCTCGGCGCGCAGGAAGCCACGGTAAGCCTGAGCGTTGCCAACGCGGGCGCGGTACCTGCCGACATCCGCGGGCGCTTTTTCAGCAAATATGCCACCTCGGGAAAGGCGGGTGGATCCGGCCTGGGCGCCTACTCGGCGCGATTGATCGCGCGCGCGCTGGGCGGCGACCTGACGATGGAGACCTCCGACGCGGGCGGCACCACGCTCGAACTCAGCTTGCGGCGGGCAACGTCCGCGGCGCCAGCCGGGCCGGTGAGCCACGTCCGCATCGGCCACCCGCTCGCCGTCGATGCCTGCCCGGAAATTCTGATCGTCGACGATGACGAATACAACCGCCTGATCCTTGCCAGGCTGTTGCCTCCGGGTTGCAGGCGGGTGACGACCGCGGTCAACGGCAAGCTCGCACTGGAGTGCATCCGCGACTGGCGACCCAACCTGATCTTCATGGATATCCACATGCCGGTGATGGGCGGAATCGAGGCGCTGCATGCGATCCGCGCGTTCCAGGCGGCGGCCGGCCAGGTGCCGAGCGTGGTGGTGGCCTTCTCCGCGATCGACGATGCACGCAGTCAGGACACCTACCTGGCGGAGGGCTTCGACGCCTGTCTGGGCAAGCCCTGCACGCGCCAGGATGTGATGGCCCTGCTTGCCGGCCGCCAGGGCGCGCAGACCGGCACGGCGGATGAGCGGAACGACACCGTATGGGTCGAGGCCGACCTGCTGCCCATGCTGCCCGAGTTCCGCGCCTCGCGCGAGGCACTGCTCGCCGATCTGGTCGATGCACTGCTTCGGGGCGAGCGGGGGGAAGGCCGCAGGCTGGCGCACCAGCTCGGTGGCAGCCTGGGCATTTTCGGCTTTCATGCGGCGTCGGCAGCCTGCAAGGCGCTGGAAGCCGAACTCGAAACCGGCGATACGGCAGCGCTTGCCGAGCGGGCGCGCCATATCCTCGACCACCTGCGCACGGCGACGGTGCGCCCGCGCCGACAGGAGCCAGGCACCGACGCGACGTTTGCCGATGCCCAAGGCGTAGAATTGCCGCATGGGAGAAACAGCTGACACTGACAACCCCAGGTTGGGAAACAGCGTGCCGGGGGAAGGTGGCACCAAGGCGACGGCGCTCGTCATCGAGGATGATCCGATGGTCGCGTCCGTGCTGCATTTCGTCCTCGATCGCGAAGGTTTCGCGGTGCGCCACGCCGTGGACGGGCGGGCGGCCCATCAGATGATCGCCAACGAAGGCCCGCCCAGCCTGGTCCTGCTCGACGTCCTGCTGCCGTATGCGGATGGCTTCGAGCTGGTGACGGCGATCCGCGCCCGGCCGGAATGGGGCAACACGCCCGTGCTGATGCTGTCCTCGAAGGGGCACGAGAAGGACATTGCCCGCGCGCTCGATGCCGGCGCGGACGACTACGTGGTCAAGCCCTTCCAGATCGAGGAATTGCGCGCGCGCCTGCGGCGGATTCGAAGGGCAGCGCGATGATGCGCCTGTTGCTGTCCATCCTCCTCGTCGGCGCCGCGTTATCGGCAGCGGCACAACCCGCGACGCCACGCACCGCAATCGAAGCCGGCGCCGAGCGGGAGCACCTGAGCCGCGGCCTGCCGGACTGGAGCAGCCGTTTCGTTCGCATCGAACACCGCGATACCGAAGACCGGGTCGCGTATGGCGGCTGGCGGAATACCAAACGCTACCGCCTGCGCGACGACGAACTGCATGCCGGCGGCTACCTGCCCCTGGCACCCTCGCTCCAGTTGCAGGCCGAGGCCGGCGCGAGCGGCAGCCACCGCGTCCTGTCGCGGCACTATGGCCTGGTCGGCCTGCATTTCCAGCCGGCGCAGGGATGGGGCCTGTCGGGCGGCATGCGGCGCGCCGGCTATGACGCGGGCAATACCGGGGTGATCAACCTCGGCGTCGAGCACTACACCGGCAACGAACGCTTCGCCTACACCCTGTTCGCGGGCGGGCCGGACGGCGCGGCCTTTGCTGCCACCCATCGCCTGCAATGGAACCACTACTATGGCGACCACGACTGGTTCGGCATCGCCTTCGCCAGCGGCCGGGAGACCGAGCACGACGGCAGCGGTGCATTCGTCACCTCGCGCGTCCGCAACGGCAGCCTTGCGGGACGGCATGGCCTCGGCAAGGGCCTGGCCCTGAACTGGGAGCTGGGTCGTCAGCGCCAGGGCGAGTTTTACACCCGCAGCGGCCTGCGTCTTGGACTTCGTTTCGCATTCTGATCCGCTGCTGCGTCTGGCGCTGCTGAGCGGCCTTGCGGTCTTCGCCCTGATCCTGCTGATCCTGGTGGCGATCGTCCTCCTGCGCATCGCGGCGGACCGCAAGGCGCTGCGCGCGGCCCGCATCAAGGAAAGCTGGACGCCCGTTTTCCTGAACGCAATAGAAGGCCTGCCCTACCGCCTGCCCCGAGTCCATGGCCGCGACCGCGAACTGATCATGCTGGTCTGGCTGCAGTTCAGCGAAATGCTGCGCGGCGCGGCGCGGCTGCGGCTGCGCGACATGGCGCGGGAACTGCAGCTCGCCGGGATGGCGATGCGGCTGATGCGCCGCGGCGACATGCGCGGCCGCCTGCTGGGCGCGGTGAGCCTCGGCCGCATGGAAGCCGTCGAGGCGCGCGACGCACTGGCAGCGCTGATAACGGACCCGAACCCGGTACTGTCCCTGCTGGCGGCGCGCAGCCTGCTGCAGATCGATCCGGCGGGCAGCGCGGCAACGGTGCTGGCGGTCGTCGCGCGCCGCGTGGACTGGTCGACCGCACGCGTCGTGGCGATGTTCGACGAGGTGCGCGACGCCTCGCACGGTGCCGTGCTGCTCGCGGCATTGGCCGGAAGCAGGGATGCCGACGCGACGCGCCTGCTGCCCCTGCTTGACGCGGTGCAGACGGCGGACGCCTGGCCGATCCTGGCGGCCATCCTTAAAGACGGCAAGCCGGCGGACACGCTGATCGCCGCGCTCAAGGCGGTGGTCGATCCGCGCGCGCTCGCCGCGACGCGCCGCCTGGCCGTCCATGCCGCGTGGCCGGTACGGGCGCAGGCGGCGACCGTATTGGGGCGGATAGGCACGAGGGAAGACGTGGCGCGGCTGCGGGAAATGCTCGCCGACCCGGAGTGGTGGGTGCGCTACCGGGCTGCGGGTGCCCTGACGCAGCTGCCCTTCCTGCAGCGCGCCGACCTGCTCGACATGGCGGCCGGACTGAGCGACCGCTACGCCGCGCAGATGCTGCGCCAGGTGCTGGCCGAAACCGGAGCGGAGTGCACAGCATGAACGCCGCCATGCATGACTGGCTGGTCGCCCTGCAATGGGGCTTCCTGTGCTACTTCGTGCTGCTCAACGGCGGCTACCTGATGCTCAACCTGCTGTCGCTGGTGAGCCTGCGCCGCTACATCGACCGGTACAGCCTGGACATGCTGCCCCGCGCCAGCACCGGCTTCGATCCCCCGATCAGCCTGCTGGTTCCCGCCTACAACGAGGAAGCGACGATCACAGCCTCCCTGCGTTCGCTGCTGCAGCTCGACTACCCCGAGTTCGAGATCGTCGTCATCAACGACGGCTCGAAGGACGGCACGCTGGCCGAACTGGTGCGCGAGTTCGACCTGCTGCCCTTCCCCGAGGCCTACCGCCGCAGCGTTCCCTGCCGCGAGGTGCGCGGCGTCTTCCGCTCGACCCGGTTCCGGTCGCTGCGCGTGATCGACAAGGAGAACGGCGGCAAGGCCGACGCGCTGAACGCCGGGATCAATGCCGCACGCTTTCCGCTGTTCTGCGCCGTCGACGCGGACTCGATCCTGCAGCGCGACTCGCTGACGAAGGTGGTGCGCCCCTTCGTCGAAGACCCGAGGACCATCGTCGCCGGCGGCACGGTGCGCATCGCCAACGGCTGCAGCATCAGCGGCGGCTTTCTCACCGAGGTGGGCCTGCCCGACAGAATGCTGGTCCGCTTCCAGGTGATCGAATACCTGCGCGCCTTCCTGTTCGGACGCCTCGGCTGGACGCCGCTCAATGCCGTGCTGATCATCTCGGGGGCCTTCGGCCTGTTCCGCAAGGACGAGGTCGTGGCGGCAGGCGGCTACCGCCGGGACACGGTCGGCGAGGACATGGAATTGATCGTCCGCTTGCACCGCCTCAACCGCGAGCGCGGAACCCCCTACCGCATCACCTACGTGCCCGACCCGATCTGCTGGACGGAGGCGCCCGAATCGCTGAAGGTGCTGCGTGCGCAGCGCACGCGCTGGCAACGCGGCCTGGCCGAAAGCCTGGCAATGAACCGGGGCTTGTTGTTCCATCCGCGCGGCGGAGCCGCCGGATGGCTGGCGTTTCCGTTCTTCCTGCTGTTCGAATTTCTCGGGCCGGTGCTCGAGATCACCGGCTACGCCCTGATCGTGATCGGCACCGCGCTCGGCATCTTCTCCTGGGCGGCGTTCGCGGCATTCATGTTCATCGCGCTGAGCTTCGGCCTGCTGCTCTCGGTCACCGCGCTGCTGCTCGAGGAGCTGTCGTTTCGCCTCTATCCGAGGAAGTCGCAGCTGCTTGCGCTGGCTTTCGTCTCGGTGGTCGAGAATTTCGGCTACCGCCAGCTGGTCGCCTTCTGGCGCCTGCAGGGCCTGTGGCGCTGGGCTGTCGGCAGCGCACAACACTGGGGCGAAATGACCCGCGGCAATGCCCTCGGCAAGGACAGGGGCTGAGGTCGCGAAGCCCACGGGATCGCCGTGGTATCGGCGCCGACTTTCGCCGCCGCGGCGACGCCTGCCTCCTACTCGACCAGGATGGTGCCCATCATGCCGCCGGCAGCGTGATCGAGGATGTGGCAGTGGTACATCCATTCGCCGGGGCTGTCGGCGACGAAGGCGACATCAATACTCTGGCGCGGTGCCATCAGCACGGTGTCGCGCCATTCGCGCTGCGGATTGGCGACGCCATCCACCGCCAGCACGCGGAAGAAATGGCCGTGCAGGTGCATCGGATGGACGAAGTCGGTTTCGTTCATCATGTGCAGGATCACGTGCTCGCCCTTGCGCAGGTGCAGCAGCGGCTCGTGCATCAGCGCGTGCTCGTGCTGGGCGTTGTAGTTCATGGTCCAGGCCAGGCCCTCGCGGGCCATGATGTCCTGGATGCGCGAGGCCTTGCCGTCGATGCTGCCGATCACCGGCGTGCCGCGCATGCCGCCCTGGAAGATGATGTAGTGGTCGCTGGACTGACCCGGCTTCGGCTCCGGCAGCGCATTGGGCGGCACCGCGATCGGCGTCGTCAGCGGCCGGCTGCGCAGCGCCGGCCGGGCGGAATAGACCAAGGTGCCGAGCACCGCGCTGGCCAGCTTGGGCCGGCCGGCATCGCGCAGCTCGAACCGCTGGCCGGGCTTGCCCATGCAGTCGATGACCAGGTCGACGCGCATGCCCGGCCCCAGCACCAGGCCCTGCGCCGGCACGGGTTGCGGCGTCACGCCCTGGCCGTCCCAGGCAACGATACGCGCGGCGTGGCCCGCAATGGAAAGCTGGAAGATGCGCGCCGAGGCGGCATTGATCAGGCGCAGGCGCAGCCGTGCGCCGGAGCGCACCTCGATCCTGCGCTCGGGCCCGGCGAGTTGGCCATTGACCAGCAGGTGGCTGCCGCGGCGCCCCTCGTTGGCGACGTCGAGGATGCGGCCGAAGTCCTCGACCTGCTGCATCTGCTCGTCGAGCTTGATATCGGACAGCACCCAGACCACGTCCTGATCCACCCGCGGCGGCTTGTCTTCCTCGACGATCAGCGCACCGTAGAGGCCGCGCGGCACCTGCTCGAAGCTGGCCTGGTGCGGGTGGTACCAGTAGGTGCCGGAGTCGCGCAGCTCGAAGCGATAGTCGAAGCGACCACCGACGGGTATCGCCACCTGGGTCACGCCGGGCACGCCGTCCATGCCGTTGGGCACGCGCAGGCCGTGCCAGTGCACCGTGGTTTCGCGCGGCAGCTGGTTGCTCACCGCGATGTGGGCAGTGTCGCCGCGACGAAAGCGCAGCATGGGACCGGGGAAAGCCCCGTTGAAGCTCCAGACCCCGGTGCGCACCGTGCTGGCGGGATCGAGCGCGACCGGATAGGCGGCGGGAATCAGCTCGATGCGGCTTTCCTTGCGCGCGGCCGGGGCGGCGCCGGCCGGCAGTGCGAGCGTGGCGCCGAACGCGGCGGCGGTCTGCAGGAAATGGCGGCGGGAAGGCATCGCGGGTTCTCCGTGGTTCAGGGCGCGGACTGTTGATAAAGCAGCGTCACTTGGTCGGCCAGTTCCAGCACGGCGTCGCCGCCTTCGGCCAGGATCAGGCGGAAGGATTCGGCGCCTTCGGTGGCCAGCGCGGTGCGCAGCCACTCCCACTGCAGCGCCAGCTTGTCGACTTCCTCGCGTACCGCCGCGCTGTTGCCGGCGCGCTGCTGCATGCTGGCCAGCGCTCCGGAAAACTCGTTCTGCACCGAGTCCAGTTCGTCGCGCAGGCGCGCGTTGTCCACGCCCCACTGGCGCAGCATGTAAACCTTGACCAGGCGCTGCGAGAGCATGCGCTGGCGCCCGGCGAGGTTCACCCAGCGGCTCACCGGCGCGGCCGACTGGTCCTGCAGCGCGCGCGTCAGGCGCTCCGCCGCCATCAGCACGTCCTCGGCACGGGCGTCGAGCAGCGCCGCGTCGGCCTGGCGGATCACGCCCAGCGCCGAAGTGCGCAGCGGCGCCCAGGCGGCGCGCAGCCCGGCCAGCGCGCCGCGCGCTTCGCTGCCGGCGGCGACGCCCTCAAGCGCCTTGAGGTTGTCCTCGAAGCGGCGCAACGATTCGTCGAGCTGGCGCTTCGACACGCCGGGCTGCACGTTGAGCCCGATCTGGCACCAGGACTTGACGATGCGCTGCGACAGCATGCGCTGCTGGCCGGCAAGGTTGATCGCCTCGGCGTCACCCGCGGCCTGAGCCGGCAGCGCCGCCAGACACAAAACCAAAAGCCATATCGATCGCAGCATCTGCTTCTTCCCCTAGAAGGCCGGCACGCCCATCGCCTGCAGCGCGCGATTGAGCTGGACGAAGGCCTTTTCCATGGCCGCCACGGCTTCCGTGTGATTGTTGTTCATCGCGTGGTCGACCGCGCTGGCCTTGAGTCGGCCAGCTTCCTGGATGAAGCCATCGACCGTGCGCCGCTTGTCGCCTTCGGCGCGGCCCTCGGCGATCATCATGCCGACCAGGATCTCGTTGGACTGGAAGCGCTTCTGCTCGTAGGCATACTCCGCCATCGGCGAATCGAACTTGAGCGACAGGGTCACTACCTCGCCGGCGCGCAGGCGCGAGATTTCCTCCACCGCGGTCTTGTAGGATTCCGCCATCTTCTTGTTGGCGTCGCCCAGGCGCCCGGCCGCCGCCAGCCGGCGCGATTCCTCGGCCAGGGTATCGACGCGCAGCAGCGCGGCCTGCGCCGCGGCGGCCAGCTTGGGATTCCGGGTCAGTTCGACCAGCGAGCCGCGATAGGTCGTCACCTGCTCGCCCATGTCCTGCAGGCGCTGCTTCTGTACGCTGTCGGAGAGTCCGCCGGCATTGCGGCTGTTGGCCTTGGACACGCTGCGCAGGGCCTCGTCCAGCGCCTGCCCGGCCTCGCCGTAGCGCTGCGCCGCAAGGGACTCCCTGGCGTTCTTGAGCAGGCCCCTGCCGCGTTCGATCAGGGTCGCGGTTTCGGCATCCCTGCTCGCCGCCGAGGCCTGCGCCGCCGGGGAATTGACCAGCATCTCGACCAGCTTGAGCTTCTGCTCGGCAAGCCGCCGCTGATGATCGGGGTCGGGCGCGGTCTGCGCCGCGGCCGACATGGACAGAACGACCACCGCCAACGCCAGCCCGCCGATCCCCCGTCGCATCACCTGGTCTCCCTCCTCGCCGCCGCACCTGCAATGCGTTGCATTTTGCCAGCAAAACCGCCCCCGGCAACAGTCGGCGCCGGCGGGACGGCGCCCGGTACGGTGCAGCACGCCTGATTTCGCCGCGAATGGGTTACCCTCGCCGCATGAGAGATCTTGCCCGCCTCGTTTGCCGGCTGCTCGCCGTTCTGTTTTGCGCCGGCACGACCGCGGCGGCGAGCGACTTCAATGGTGTCGATATCGGCCATACCAGGAGCTACGCGCAGGATTTTGCGCTGACCGACCACGACGGACGTCCGCGCACGCTGGCGGACTTTCGCGGCAAGGCCGTGGTGCTGTTCTTCGGCTATCTGCAATGTCCAAATTTCTGCCCGCTGACGCTGGCGCGCCTGGCCGAAACCATGCAGCTGCTCGGCGACGATGCGAAACGGGTGCAGGTGCTGTTCGTCACGCTCGACCCCGAGCGCGACGTGCCGGCGGCGCTCAAGGAATACGTCACCACCTTCGATCCTTCCTTCCTCGGCCTGTACACCTCGGCCGCCGCCACGCCCGAACTGGCCCTGAAATTCCGCATCTATTTTCGCAAGGTGCCGGCAGCCGACGGCAGCAGCTACAGTATCGACCACGCGGTGTTCAGCTACGCCTACGATGCGCGCGGAAGGCTGCGCCTGCTGTTGCGCGACACGCTGTCCGCCGCCCAGCTCGCCGCGGACCTGCGCCGCCTGCTGCTGCAACCCTGAGCTGGCAGGATCCCGCGTGCCGCTCACTTGCCGATGTAGGGCTGCTTGTACCCGCCCAGTTCGGCCAGCAGCGAATCGATGCCGTGGGCCACATGGTGCAGCGGATTTTCCTGGCAGTACTTGTCGAGGAAGGCGGCGATGCCGGCAAACGAGGGAACGTCGACCACCGGGTATTTCGAGTAGTTGTTGTAGGCGCTCAGATAGCCCTGCACCCACGAAAACATCTGGATCGCGTTCGGTCCCAGCGCGCCCTCGTCCAGCCGGGACTCGACATAGGCGCCGCAGGAAATCGCCGGCGGCCCCTTGACCAGCGCCGCCCGCTGCGCCATGGCGGCGTTGCTGCCGATGACAAGTAACAGGATGAGGGTGCCCAGCAGTGCTTTCATATCGGTTCTTTCGCCTACCCCGCAGCGTTCATTATGGCCAACATCACCCTTTCCTGCCAAGGCCGACGCGGAACGCTTCGAGTCGCTGCTCGTAGTCGGCGGCGTCGCCATAATCGAGGAAGCGCGCATAGCGCGCGTGGGTGCCGAGCATCTTGCGCGCGTGCTTGATCGGGCAAAAATATTCCTCGGTACGCGCCACGATCTCCGCGACGTAGGCGATCAGACCGGCGCCGTAGGCGCAATAGGTGCAGTGGAATTTCTCGATGAAATTCAGGTATTCGAGTTGCTGCCGGTCAAACACGATGTAATCGCCGCGGCGCACCCTGGCTACGCCGTAGATCGGGAAACAGGTGGCCTGGTAGAAGCTGACGCACAGATCGAGCAGCACCAGCGGCACGATCATGGAATAGATGATCGGCCCGGTGATCAGGTTCTGCGGACGATAGGTGACCAGCCAGTGGAAAAATCCCGACTTGAGGCGACGATGCGCCTCCCGGATCGACTGCTCGAATTCGACGCGCCTGCCCTTGATCTCGAACAGCACGCCGGCTTCCTGTTCCTGCAGCGCCACGCGCAGATCCGTTTCGAGTGCGGCCATCTGGTCCAGCAAATGGCGAATGCGATCATTCATGGGTAGTGGTCCCGATTTCGGCAAGGCCCCAGTCTAGCAAGCATACCGAACCGACGGCGCCCCAGCGCCACCCGGAGCGCAACGCAAGGCGGATGCGCCGCTTAGCGCCGTCCGCGCATGAAGGTTTCGAACTGCTCGGGCGGCAAGGGCATGCTGAAGTAATAGCCCTGCACCTCGTGGCAGCCCTGTTCGCGCAGGAACACCAGCTGGCCTTCGGTCTCCACGCCCTCGGCGATGGTGCGCAAGCCGAGGCTGTTGGCCAGGCTGATGACGGCGCTGACGATGGCACGGTCTTCCGGGTCCACGCTGATGTCGCGCACGAATGACTGGTCGATCTTGAGCTTATAGACCTGGAAGCGCTTGAGGTAGCTCAGCGAGGAGTAGCCGGTGCCGAAGTCGTCGATCGACAGCCGGATGCCGCGCGCATGCAGGTCGTCCATCACGGCAATGGCGGCGAGCGGATCATCCATCGCCACGCTTTCGGTAAGTTCCAGTTCCAGATGCTGCGCGGCCAGGCCCTCCTCGGCGAGGATCTGTTCCACTCGCTGCGGCAGGTTGACATGGCGGAACTGGACCGCCGAGAGGTTGACCGTCATGGTCATGGCCGCCATGCCGGCGTCGAGCCAGGCTTGCATCTGCCGTGCCGCGGTGCGCAACACCCATTCGCCGATCGGCAGGATCAGGCCGCTGTCCTCGGCTACCGGGACGAACTCCGCCGGCTGCACCTCGCCCAGTTCGGGATGCCGCCAGCGCAACAGGGCCTCGGCGCCGACGATGCGCCCGTCGTCGAGAGCCACCTGCGGCTGGTAGTGCAGTTGCAGCTCGCCGCGCGCCAGCGCATTGCGCAGCGCGCCTTCGAGCCGCAGCTTGCGCGCCGAATGCTCCTGCATCTCCGGGGTGAAAAAGCGGAAGGTGTTGCGGCCGTCCTGTTTGGCGCGGTACATGGCGGTGTCGGCGCACTTGGACAAGGCGTCGAAGTCCTCGCCGTCACTGGGGAACATGGCGATGCCGATCGAGGGAGTGACGACCAGCTCGTACTGCTCGACCTTGTAGGAGGCAGCGATCGCCTCGATCAGCTTGCGTGCCACGTGCGCCGCGCCACTGGCATCGGTGCCGGGCAGCACCGCGATGAATTCGTCGCCACCCTGACGCGACACGGTGTCCTCCTTGCGCACCAGGGCTTTCATGCGCTGACCGACTTCGACCAGCAATTCGTCGCCGATGCGGTGGCCGAGCGTGTCATTGATGTTCTTGAAATGGTCGAGGTCGACGAACAGCACCGCCAGCTGTTCATGGCTGCGCTGCGCCATGCCGATCGCATGACGGGCGCGGTCGTGGAGCAGGGTGCGGTTGGGCAGCCCGGTCAGGGCGTCGAAGTGCGCCAGACGCTGGATGCGCGCCTCGGCTTCCTTGTGCCGGGTGATGTCGCTGAAGATGGCGACGTAATGGCTGGGTTGGCCGTCTTCGCCGCGCACGCGGCTGATCGCCAGCCATTCGGGATAGACGTGGCCATCCTTGCGCCGGTTCCAGATTTCGCCCTGCCAGTGGCCGCTGCTGTCGATCGCGTTCCACATCTCGCGGTAGAACTCCTCGCCGTGGCGCCCGGAGGAAAGCAGGCCCGCGCTCTGCCCCAGCGCCTCCGCTTCCGCGTAACCGGTGATCTCGCTGAAGGCGCGGTTGATGCGCACGATGCGGCCGCGGGTATCGGTGATCATGATGCCTTCCTTGCCCTGCTCGAACACCTCGGCCGCAAGCTTGATGCTGGCATCGCGCTCGAAGCCGTCCAGCGCATAGCTGATGTCGGTGGCCATTTCCTCGAGCAGCTTGCGCGCCTCCTCGTCGAAGGCATTGATTTCTTCGGCATACAGGGTGAAGGCGCCCACCACTGCGCCGCCGCGGTGCAGCGGCAGCGAGGCCACGGCGCCCCAGCCGAAGCGCGCGCCGCGTGCATGCCAGGGTGCGGTGTCCGGATCGTTGAGGAAATCCTGGTTCCACACCGGACGGTCCTCGCGGATCGCGGTGCCGGCCGGGCCGCGCCCGTGCGGATCATCGGCGTCCACCGTGATCCGGATGCCCTCCAGATAGGCCAGCCCGGCACCGAAACTGGCCGCCGGCCGGATTTCCCGGCTGGCCGCGTCCAGCAGACCGATCCACGCCATCTTCATGCCACCGAAGCGCACCACGTCACGGCAGATATGCGGGAACAGCTCCGCCGCGCTGGTGCAACGCACGATGGCCTGATTGCACTCGCTCAGGGCGGCATAGAGATTGGTCAGGCGCTTGACGCGGTTTTCCGCCGCCCGGCGTGCGCTGATGTCGCGGTCGATGCCGCGGTAGCCCAGCAGCCCGCCATCGGCATCCAGGATCGGCGTGCCGCTGGTGAGCGTGAGGTGTGGCGTGCCGTCCTTGCCCAGCACCACATTCTCCAGGTCGCCGAACGGCGCCTTGCGCGCCACGATATCCGCAAAGGCCGCACCTACGGATTGCGCGCCGTCGGGCGTCATGAAATCGAACGGGGATCTGCCAACGACCTCGGCGGGCTGGTACCCGAGCATCCTGGTCACGCCTTCCGATACCCAGGTATAGCGTCCCTCGGCATCCACTTCCCAGATCCAGTCGGCCGACACTTCCGCGATGTCTCGGAAGCGCTGTTCGCTGCGGCGCAATTCCTGTTCCGCCTGCTTGCGCGCATTGATGCTCATGCCGGTGCCGCGCAAACCGATCACCCGGCCGGCAGCGTCGCAGAACACCGCACCGTAGACCTCCTCCCACCACAGCTCCCCCGCCGGCGTGATGTCGCGGTGCTGCAGCCTGAAGCTGGACTTGTCGGCGATGGCGCGGCTGACGATCTCGCCGACGGGCGGCACATCCTCCTTCGGCATGAACTCCATCGGCGTGTGGCCGAGCAGGGCCTCGGGCGGATAACCCTTGACATTGACCGACTGGCCGGAGACGTAGGTATAGACCATATCCGTGTCGATCTCCCACAGATAGGCCCCCGCGGCGTCGCTCATGTTGCGAATGCGCTGCTCGCTGGTACTCAGTTGCAAGGTTCGCTCGCCGACCAGCGCTTCGAGATTACGCTCGTACATGCGCAGTTCGATCAGCAGCTTCGTCAGGTAACCGAGCAACAGGCTGAACAGCAGCCCCAGCGCCGCCTTGAAAGCCATGCCGTAGGGATCACCCCAGCCTCTGACCGGCGCCACGCTGAGCGTCCAGTGGCCGTTGGGCAGCGCAAAGGACTGGTCCACCGGAGCGCTCAGTGCGGTGCTGCCGGATGCAGCGATGACCTGGTGCTCGCCGCTGTCGGGATGGACACGCCAGAGCGTATAGGCATAGCCCTGCTCCTCCATCAAGCCGAGCCGCGCCTCCTTGAGCACTTCGGGAAAGCGGATCAGCACGGTGGTAAAGCCCCAGAACAGCGGCTTCTCGTCGTCGAGGTAGACCGGCAGGCGCCCGACCGCGCCGAGACCGCCCTGCACCAGATTGAATGGTCCGGCCAGCGTCAGCTTGCCGGTATCGCGCGCCAGGAAGGCTTCCTTGTTGCGCGCCGGATCGTTCAGCAGATTGTGGCCGATCGCCTTCTCGTTCCCGGCCAGCGGCACGATACGCTGCACGATGCCGCGCGGCGCCAGTTGCAGCGAAGCCGCGCCGGGATAGAAGGGCAGCATCTGCCGCGCCGTGGCTTCGAAATCTGCAACCTCGCCCTTGCCCTGGCGCACCAGGGCGGCCAGGGCATAGGTGGCGGAAAGGGCGTGCTCGATGTTGCGCTGGATCGCGTGGGCATGGTCGCCTGCGATGTCGGCGACCTGCGCCCGCTGTTGCCGCTCGCGCTGCAGTTCCGATTGCCGCACCAGCAGCCCGCTGGCAACGGCCGCAACGAGAAACATTCCGATCGCCGCGGCCAGCGGGCGCTGCAATGACATCAGCTTGTAACGGGGCGGTTCGGAGGGCGGGGGCATGGTGCTCTCGGTCAATCGGCAACCCAAGTTTATCCTGCCCGGCGGCAAACCAAGAAAATTAAGCGCGGCGCGGCGTCGGCGCCGAGCCGGCGGTCAAGCAAAAGCTTGCCGACAACACCGCGGCGGTCACGACGCAGGGCGTGTTCGGCGTGCCGACACTGGCGTTTCGCGGTCGAGCCGTCCGCAGGAGCGGCCCTGCATGAATCTGCAGGTCAGTTGGTCAGACCGCGGTTCGGCAGCCGCGGCGGAATGCGGAAGCCGTCCCTGACAGCCTTGGCCTCGAACCTGGCGGCTTCGGCCATTTCGCCGTCGCGGTTGTAGACGTTGGCCACCTCCCAGCTCGCCCGGCCATTGCCGAGTTCGGCAGCAAGGCGCAGCCATTGCGTGCTGCGCAACGAATCTTTCGCCAGCCGGTGCGTACCCTGGCGATACATCAGGGCGATGCGGTATGCGGCATCCTTGTCGGCGCGCAGGGCCTTGACCAGATCGTCGCGATACGTGCCGTCGCCCGCGGGATCGTCAAGCGCTTCCGTAGAAAGCCGCGCCTCCTGCTGGGCGCGAAACGCCTTGCGGGCATCCTCCAGGATTTTCATGCCGGCCTGCCGGTGCTGGCCGTGCGGATAGTCGCGCTGGAACTTCTCGCCGAGCCTGACCGCGATCTCCGGAAGCAGCGCCTGCTGGAATTCCAGCCATCGCGCTTCCATTTCCGCGGCCCCGGTTTGCGCCTCGCGGGCCGGGTGTTCCGTGGCCGACAGGGCGGATGACAAGCAAAGGCTCGCGCTACCGAGGACAGCGGCGGCGAGCAGCCTGCTCGTGCAGTATGCGGCTTTCGGCTTCATCAACCACTCCTTCACAGATCGCGGGGCTGGTATCAGCGGAACATTATCTCACCTTGGTCCTGGAGTCGCGCCGCGTTTTCACGGACATCCTCCGCCAACTCAGGGCCGCAGCAAACCCTGCTTTTCGATGAAGGCAATGACCTCCGCCAGTCCCTGGCCGGTCTTGAGGTTGCTGAAAATGAAGGGCCGCTCGCCGCGCATGCGCTTGGCATCGGCGGCCATGACTTCCAGCGAAGCGCCGACCAGCGGCGCCAGGTCGATCTTGTTGATCACCAGCAGATCGGAGCGGGTGATGCCGGGGCCGCCCTTGCGCGGGATCTTCTCGCCCGCGGCGACGTCGATCACGTAGAGCGTCAGGTCGGACAGCTCGGGACTGAAGGTGGCGGCCAGGTTGTCGCCGCCGCTCTCGATGAAAATCATGTCCAGCCCGGCGAAGCGCCGGTTGAGCCGATCGACGGCTTCGAGGTTGATCGAGGCGTCCTCGCGGATCGCCGTGTGCGGACAGCCGCCGGTCTCGACGCCGATGATGCGCTCCGGTGCCAGGGCTTCGTTGCGGACCAGGAAAGCGGCATCCTCCTCGGTGTAGATGTCGTTGGTCACCACCGCGATGTTGTAGTGCTCGCGCAGCGCCTGGCACAGGGCCAGGGTCAACGCGGTCTTGCCGGACCCGACAGGGCCGCCTATTCCGACCCGCAAAGCCGGGGCGGGGCGTGAAGCTTCGATTCTCAATGCGGATTTGCTCATGATCTGAAAAGTCTCGTGTATTGGGTTTCGTGCTGGCAGCAGGCAATGGCGAAGCCCGGCGCGAAATTCGAATAGCCATCTTCCGCAAGTCCCGGCGCGCGCTCGACCACGTCCGGCAGGCGGCGGCCGATTTCCTGCAGCAGGCGCTGGCCGGCGGCCTGGCCCAGGGGCACGGCCTTCAGCGCGGCCATGGTCTGGTTTTCGGCCCAGCTCCAGAGCCAGGCGGTGAGCGCATCCTGCGGCTGGATCTGCCAGGTGGTCGCGGCGCAAGTCCAGCCGAGCATAAGAGTCGGCGCCGGCGCGACGGCGACCGCAGCCAGCAGCAGCGGCGGAAAATCGCCCAACTCGTGCAGCAGGCGCTGCATCGAATAGCCCATCTGCAGGGTCTCGGCGCGCAGTTCCGCCGTTTCGCGCGTGGCGAGGTACTCCGCGTCCAGTTCAATCGCCGTGTCGTGAGCGCCGACTCTCCACGCCTCCAGCAGGCGCAACAACAGCGGCGCCTCGTAGCGGCCGAGGTTCCATTCGAGCTGGTCGCCGATCCAGGCCAGCGCGCTTGCCTCACCCTTCACCGTGCCGGCCTCGACCGCCCATTCGAGACCTTGCGAATAGGTGTAGGCGCCGACCGGCAGGGCCGGACTGGTGAGCTGCAGCAAGCGTGTGAGCGAGTAGCTCATCTGCCGGCGAAGTGATCGTGGATGCGCGGTCCCCGGCCCTCGCCGTCGGCGCTGTGGCCATGACCGGCGTGCGCGCCGTAGGCACCGGATTCGGGCTCGAAAGCCGCGTCGACCTCCACCACCGGCAGGCCGAGCCCGCGCAGCATCTCGCCCAGCACATGGTCGCGGGCGAAGCGCAGCCGGCCGGGCAGGATCTGCACCGCGACGTGACGGTTGCCCAGGTGATAGGCGGCGCGCGCCAGCTGCAGCGGATCCGCGCTCGCCGCTTCCATCAGCGACTCGACGGCGGCCACCACCTCGGCGATGCGGCCGTCGCCGGCCAGCAGCTTGTCGCCGCCGCGCATCACCGTGCCGCGCGGCAGGAACAGGCCGCATTCCTCGCCCGAGGCCAGGCGCGCACGCAGGCGGCTCTTGCTGCGCGTCTCGAAGGCCAGCACCAGGCGGTCGCCGGCGACGCTGTCCACCGGGGCGAAGGATTCAAACAGCAGCACGCGCCCTCCTGTCTTGCGTCATCGGAGTCAGCCCATGATTTCTTCGAGATGCTCGCGTTCGTGCAACTCGGCCTGGAACTGCTCCATCTCCGGCCCCAGCGCGTCGCGCTCGGTGAAGATGCCGGCCAGCTTCGGTCCGCCGAGGACCATGATGGCGGCCGACCTTCGCCTCGCGCATGGCGGCGGCTTCGGTCACCGAGAGGGTCGCGGTCGCGGTGAGGATGCGCTGATTTTTTACGATCCGGCGTATGGGTCTGTTGGGCATGATGTTCTCCTTGTGGTGAGGGTGAAATCAAAACAGGAAATAGCGTTGTGTCATCGGCAATGTCCTGGCCGGTTCACAGACCAGCAGCTCGCCGTCGGCGCGCACGGCGTAGGTTTCGGCGTCTACCTCGATCAGCGGCGTGGCGCTGTTGTGCAACATGTCGGCCTTGGTGACACGGCGGCAGTTCCTCACCGGCTCCAGGCGCTTGGCGAGCCCCAGCGCGTGCACTGCCGGATTGCTCAGCGCGGCCTGCGCGACGAAGGTGATCGAGGTTTTCAGCGCGCTGCCGTACGCGCCAAACATCGGTCGGTAATGCACCGGCTGCGGCGTCGGGATCGAGGCATTCGGATCGCCCATCGCCGCCGCCGCGATCATGCCGCCCTTGAGGATCAGGCTCGGCTTGACGCCGAAGAAGGCCGGCTTCCACAACACCAGGTCGGCCAGCTTGCCCGGCTCGATCGAGCCGACGACGTGGCCGATGCCGTGGGTGATGGCCGGGTTGATGGTGTATTTGGCGATGTAGCGCTTGACGCGGAAGTTGTCGTTCCTCGCCGTGTCCTCCTTCAGCGCGCCGCGCTGCAGCTTCATCTTGTGCGCCGTCTGCCAAGTGCGGATGATCACCTCGCCGACGCGGCCCATGGCCTGCGAGTCCGACGACATCATGGAGAAGGCGCCGAGGTCGTGCAGGATGTCCTCGGCGGCGATGGTCTCGCGCCGGATGCGCGACTCGGCGAAGGCCACGTCCTCGGCGATGCTCGGGTCGAGGTGGTGGCAGACCATCAGCATGTCGAGATGCTCGTCGATGGTATTCACCGTGTACGGCATGGTCGGGTTGGTCGACGAGGGCAGCACGTTGGGCAGGCCGGCCGCCTTGATGATGTCAGGCGCATGGCCGCCGCCGGCGCCTTCGGTGTGGAAGGTGTGAATCGTGCGGCCCTTGAAGGCCGCCAGCGTGGTCTCGACGAAGCCGGATTCGTTTAGCGTGTCGGTGTGGATCGCCACCTGCACGTCCATCGCGTCAGCCACCGAGAGGCAGTTGTCGATCGCGGCCGGCGTGGTGCCCCAGTCCTCGTGCAGCTTCAAGCCCATGGCGCCGGCGGCGACCTGCTCGGCCAGCGGCCCCGGCAGCGAGGCATTGCCCTTGCCGAGAAAGCCGAGGTTCATCGGGAAGGCCTCGGCCGCAGCGAGCATGGCATGGATGTGCCAGGGCCCCGGCGTGCAGGTGGTGGCGAAGGTTCCCGTGGCCGGCCCGGTGCCGCCGCCGAGCATCGTCGTGACGCCCGACATCAGCGCTTCCTCGATCTGCTGCGGGCAGATGAAATGGATGTGCGAGTCGATGCCGCCGGCGGTGAGGATCATGCCCTCGCCGGCGATGATCTCGGTGCCGGCGCCGATGGCAATCGTGACTCCCGGTTGCACGTCCGGATTGCCGGCCTTGCCGATCGCCGCGATCATGCCGCCCTTCAAGCCGACGTCGGCCTTGACGATGCCCTGCACCGCATCGACGATCAGCGCGTTGGTGATCACGGTGTCGGCAACATCTTTGGAGAGCCTCTGGCCCTGGCCCATGCCGTCGCGAATCACCTTGCCGCCGCCGAACTTCACTTCCTCGCCGTGGATGGTGTAGTCCTTCTCGACCTCGATCCAGAGTTCGGTGTCGGCGAGTCTGACTCTATCGCCCACTGTCGGGCCGAACATCTCGGCGTAGGCTTGTTTGGTGATTTTCATCTTGGTGACTCCTTTGGGCTGTGCGCGCCAAGGGAGGTAGGGAACCGTCGCTGCTCGTGTCCTCCGAGCCGGGCTCCGCCCGGCTCTCCCCCTTTACCTCGCTGCGCCGGTCCCCTACCTCCCCCGGCGGGATACGCTTCTGCTTTGCAACCATCGCACCGCAACGGCATCACCTGATCGGGAGGGTGGGGCGTTCTGCGCAGCGAAGTAAAGAAGGGCGTAGGCAGGGTTTCGCGGAGCACTGCTCCGCGCTGCCGCAGCCGGCTTGCCATGCAGGGCAAGCCGTGGGGCGAGGCGCCCGAAGGGCGACGACGGGTGACATGAGCAGCGCAGAATGCCCCAGCCTTCGGATCACGCACCTGACCAGACACAGCAAGCGGTTTCATTTCAGTGCCCCCTGCACCTTGCCCTGAAACCCATAAACCTTCCGCTCCCCCGCATAGTCAACCAGCTCCACGGTGCGCGTCTGCCCCGGCTCGAAACGCACCGCCGTGCCCGCCGCGATGTTGAGCCGCATGCCGCGCGCGGCGGCGCGATCGAAGGCCAGGGCCTCGTTGGTCTCGAAGAAGTGATAGTGCGAGCCGACCTGGATCGGCCGGTCGCCGGTGTTGGCGACCTCGACGGTCAGTGTGCGGCGGCCGGCGTTGAGTTCGATCTCGCCGGCTTCAATGTTCATTTCGCCTGGAATCATGCCGCGTCCTTTCATTGCTGAGTGGTTTGCGCCTCGGGCGCGAGCAGGAAGTCGCGCACGACGCGGATCTGGTCTTCGGCCGCCAGCGAAGGTGCATGACCGACACCGGGAAACTCGGCCACGCAAAGCCCGGGCTTGCGCCGGCGCATTTCCTCGACGACTTCCGGCGGCAGCACGTCGGAGTCGGCGCCGCGCAGCACCAGCACCGGGCAGCGCACCTGTTCCCAGATGCTCCAGAGATCGATGCCGCGCAGGAACTCCGGGCCGATCGGCAATTCGGGATCGCGATGCACGGGCATGCCGTGAACGATGCTTGGGTCATAGCGTAGGCGCAGGCCGCCATCGCCGTCTGGCTCGGCGGCATGGCGCGCCAGGTGCTGCCACCAGTCCTCGTCGAGCTGACCGAAGGGTGCGCAGGCCCGGCACACCCAGGCCTCGACCTCGGCCGCCGAGTCGAAGCGCGTCTGCGTGCCGACATGGCCCTTGAGCCGGATCAGCGAGTTCCAGGGCACGAAGGGGCCGACGTCGTTCAGCACCAGGCGGCGGATCGGCGAGCCGCGCTTGGCGGCCAGCAGCATGCCGATCAGGCCGCCCATCGAGGTGCCGACCCAATCCACTTCAGTCGTTGGCGGCGGCCCCAGCAGGCGTGCCTGCAACTGGCCGAAAAAGCCCGCGCGTGGCGGAGTCGTCACACGCGCGATCAAGGCCGCCGCATCGCCGAGGTAGGTGGGGAAGCAATAGCCCGATGTGTCAGCCAGCCATTCGCTGTCGCCGCGGCCAACGACATCCATGCAGATGACCCGGCAATCGGCTTCCAGCGCCGCGGCGAGCCGATCGAAATCGCGGCTGTTGCGCGACAGGCCATGCACGCAGAGCACGGCGTGGCGATTTTCGGCATCGCCCCAGGCACCGTAGGCGATGCGATGGAAACCCTCGGGACCCAGGCTGAGGAAGCTGTTGGCGGTGATTGCCATGGCGGCTGGGCGCGACGCTCTCAGACGATGGGGTGGTGCACGGTCACCAGTTTCGTGCCGTCGGGAAAAGTGGCTTCCACCTGTATGTCGGAAATCATCTCGGGCACGCCCTCCATGACTTCGTCGCGCTTGAGCAGCGTCGTGCCGTAGCTCATGAGTTCAGCCACGCTGCGACCGTCGCGCGCGCCTTCGAGGATGCCGGCGGTGATGAAGGCCACCGCTTCCGGGTAGTTGAGCTTGAGGCCGCGGTCCTTGCGCCGCTCGGCCAGCAGGGCGGCGGTGAAGATCAGCAGCTTGTCCTTTTCGCGTGGCGTGAGTTCCATGCGTTCTCCTTCCTAGGTATTCCAGATGCGTGGCACGGTAACTTCGTGGCCGATCATGATCGGCCGCAAGTGTTGCCAGAGCGTGACGAACCATGCACGCGCCGCCTGCGCCGAATGGCCGAGGTAGCGGCCGACGAATAGTTGCGGCATGGCGCTGACGCCGCAGCGGGCGCCGGGTTCCGTCGCCGCGACGGCACGGCAGGCGCGCAGAGTTTCGGTGTCGATCTCGCTGCCGGCGACCAGCACCGTGCTGCAAACGCTGAAGCCGGTGAGACCGATCGGCGAATGCAGCAGGGGCGAACCGCCCTCGATCACGCCGCGCTCGCGCCACAGCAGCTTGCCGTCCAGGCGAATGTCGGTGCCCAGGTGCAGGCTGCCGCGCTCGAAACTCTCGCCGCTGGCGCGGCGGCCAAAGCACAGCGTCTCCAGGCCAACGAAACGCGCGCCGGCGGCCAATTCGACGACGGTGCGCATACGCGCTTCGGCGCCGGAAAAGACGATGCTCTCCTGCGGCAGCCATTCCGCCGTGGCGCCAGCGCCGACTTTCAGGCTCACGATCTGCTCCGAAATGGGACCGGCCGAGCGATACCACTTGCCGGCGCCGGGCGTGGTGAGCAGGGCCTGCGCGTTGGCGCCGAGCTCGATGCCGATCTGCAGTCGATCGCCGCCGGCAATGCCGGCCGGCGGGTGCAGCACGATGGCATGGCAGAGCTCCGCTCCCTCGGGATACAGCGCTTTCTGTACGCGCAGCGGGCCGCGATGCTCGCAGCGCACCAGCCGCGTGGGTTCGCCGCGCCGCTCGAAGCCGAGATCGAGCGTGGCCTGCCAGCAGGGAGTGATCGGGTCGGTGGGGTGCATCGGCGAATCATAGCGCCGCATTACACCGCGAGCAGTTCCCGCACTCCGTCGGCGGCCATGTCGCGGCCAAGCCCGCGCTTGATGATCTCGCCGCGCTCCACGACCAGGTACTGATCGGCGAGGCTTTCGGCAAAATCGTAATACTGCTCGACCAGCAGAATGGCCATGTTGCCTTCGGCGGCCAAGGTGCGGATGGCGCGCTCGATGTCCTTGATGATCGAGGGCTGGATGCCTTCGGTCGGCTCGTCGAGGATCAGCAGGCGCGGGCCGAAGGCCAGCGCGCGGCCGATCGCCAGTTGCTGCTGCTGGCCGCCGGACAGGTCACCGCCGCGACGCTTGAGCATCTGCTTGAGCACCGGGAACATCTCGAAAATGCGTTCGGGAATCGGCGTGCCGCCGGGTCGCGTCGCGAGTCCCATCTGCAGGTTCTCCAGCACCGTCAGGCGCGGGAAGATTTCGCGGCCCTGCGGCACGTAGCCGATGCCGGCCTTGACGCGTTCGTGCGAGGGCGCGCGCGTGAGGTCCTTGCCGTCGAAGCTGATGCTGCCGCTGCGCGAAGGCACCAGCCCCATCAGGCATTTAAGCAACGTGGTCTTGCCGACGCCGTTGCGGCCAAGCACGGTGGTCACCTTGCCGATCGGCGCCTCGAAACTCACATCGCGCAGGATGTGGCTGCCGCTGTAGTACTGGTTGAGGTTCTCCACTTTCAGCATGATCAGCGGCCCAAGTAGACTTCGATGACCCTCTGGTCGTTCTGCACCGTGGCCAGGTCGCCTTCGGCCAGCACCGAGCCTTCGTGCAGCACGGTGACCATGCCGCCGAGCTGTTCGATGAAGGCCATGTCGTGCTCGACCACCACCAGCGAATGCTTGCCGGCCAGCGACTTGAACAGCTCGCCGGTGCGCGCAGTTTCGTCGTCGGTCATGCCGGCGACCGGCTCGTCGAGCAGCAGCAGCTTAGGACCCTGCATCAGCAGCATGCCGATTTCCAGCCACTGTTTCTGGCCGTGTGAGAGCAGGCCGGCCTGGCGGTCTGCCTTGCCGTCGAGGCGGATCAGGCGCAAGGTGTCGGCAATCTTGTCGCGGGCATCGTCATCGAGCCAGGCAAAGAGGCTGACGCGGGCGCGCTTGTCCATTTTCATCGACAGTTCGAGGTTCTCGAACACCGTCAGGTTCTCGAATATCGTCGGCTTCTGGAACTTGCGGCCGATGCCCAGATGCGCGATCTCAGGCTCCGTCATGCGGCGCACGTCGATGTTCTGGTCGAACATCACCTTGCCGCGATCAGCCCGCGTCTTGCCGGTGATGACATCCATCATCGTCGTCTTGCCGGCGCCGTTGGGGCCGATGATGCAGCGCAGTTCACCCTCCTCGATGTCGAGCGAGAGTTCGTTCAGCGCACGGAAGCCGTCGAAGCTGACCGTCACCTCGTGCAGCAGCAGGATGCTGGGCTGGCTCACGACATCGCTCCCGCGCGCTTCTCGCGCAGCTTGCGCCACAGCCCGACCACCCCGTCCGGCAACCACAGCGTGACGCCGACGAACAGGGCGCCGAGGAAGAACAGCCAGTATTCGGGGAAGGCCACGGTGAAAAAGCTCTTCGCCAGGTTCACGATGAAGGCGCCGAGCACCGGGCCGATCAGCGTGGCGCGGCCGCCGACCGCGACCCAGATCGCGATTTCGATCGAATTGGCCGGCGACATTTCGCCGGGATTGATGATGCCGACCTGCGGCACGTAGAGCGCGCCGGCGATGCCGCACAAGAGCGCCGACAGGGTCCAGATGAAGAGTTTGTAGTAGAGCGGGTTGTAGCCGATGAACATGACGCGCGATTCGGCGTCGCGGATCGCCGCCAGCACCCGGCCGAGCTTGGAGGTCACAAGGTAGCGGCCGAGCACCAGGGTCGCCAGCAACATCGCCGCGGTCAGCGCGAACAGGGCGACGCGGGTTTCCGGCGCGGTGATGCTGTAGCCTAGGATGCGCTTGAAATCGGTGAAGCCGTTGTTGCCGCCAAAGCCGGTTTCGTTGCGGAAGAAGAACAGCATCGCGGCGAAGACCATGGCCTGGGTGATGATGGAGAAATACACGCCCTTGATCCGCGAACGGAAGGCGAAGAAACCGAACACCAGCGCCACCAGCGCCGGCACCGTGAGCACCAGGAACAGCACCCAGAGGATGGAATCCGAGCCGGTCCAGTACCAGGGCAGCGCCTTCCAGTCGAGGAAGACCATGAAGTCGGGCAGGTCCGACTGATAGGAACCGTCGCGGCCGATCTGGCGCATCAGATACATGCCGAAGGCGTAGCCGCCGAGCGCGAAGAACAGACCATGACCCAGCGAAAGGATGCCCGTGTAGCCCCAGATCAGGTCCATGGCAACTGCCACGATGGCGTAGCACATGATCTTGCCGACCAGGGTGATGACATAGGCCGAGACATGGAAGGGGCTGCCCGCCGGCACCAGCAGGTGCAGCGCCGGCAGCAGCACCAAAGTCAGCGCTGCCGCGACGCCGATCGCGATCCAGCCCTGTTTCGGGGTGGCGCCGAGGAAGCGGACGATGAAGGGAGTGCGCTTCATCTCAACCGTGCTCCAACCACCTGCAACGGGTGAAACGCCGTGTTCGTTGGTGGGGGGCGGAGGGCGCCAAGGATGGCAGGTATCCGACTCCGTCCATGTCCCCCGGGCCGAAAAAGCACCGGCCCTCCTCCTTTACTTCCCGGAGTCGGATACCTGCCATCCTTGGCGAGATAGGCTATTGCTTTGCGACCGTCGCACTGCAACAGCGTCACCGGATCGGGAGGGTGGGGCGTTCCCCGCAGCGAAGTAAAGAAGGAGGAGGTGCCCGCAGGGCACCGACGGATGACATGAGCGGAGGGGAATGCCCCACCCTCCCGATCCCGCACCAAGCGCGAATCCACGACAGGTTTCATCCTAGCTTTCGACAAACCGGCCCTTGAGGGCGAACAGCCCCTGCGGGCGCTTCTGGATGAACATGATGATGAACACCAGCACCACGATCTTGGCGATCACGGCGCCAGCCCAGCTTTCGATGAACTTGGTGACGATGCCCAGCCCCAGCGCCGCCCACACCGCGCCGGCGAGCTGGCCGACGCCGCCCAGCACCACCACCATGAAGGAATCAACGATGTAGCCCTGGCCCATGTCGGGGCCGACGTTGGCGATCTGCGACAGGGCCACACCGCCCAGTCCCGCGATGCCGGCGCCCAGCGCGAAGGCCACGGTATCGATGCGCCCAGTCGGCACGCCGACGCAACCGGCCATGGCGCGGTTCTGCGTCACGGCGCGGACGAACATGCCCAGCCGCGTCTGGTTCATCAGCACCCAGACCAGCATCAGCACGAACAGGGCGAAGCCGACGATGACGATGCGATTGAGCGGCAGGACGATGGAGGGCAGGATTTCGAGGCCGCCCGACATCCAGGAGGGATTCGCGACCTCGACGTTCTGCGCGCCGAAGATCACGCGCGCAGCCTGGATCAGCATCAGGGAGAGGCCCCAGGTGGCGAGCAGGGTTTCCAGGGCGCGGCCGTAGAGCCAGCGGATCACCGTGCGTTCGAGCAGCACGCCGACCGCGGCGGCAGCGAAGAAGGCCACCGGCACGGCGGCCAGCAAATACCAGTCCTCGTGCGCCGGGAACCGGCTGCGGAACAGGCCTTGCATGGCATAGGTGGCATAGGCGCCGATCATCAGCAGTTCGCCGTGGGCCATGTTGATCACGCCCATCACGCCGTAGGTGATGGCCAGACCCAGGGCCGCGAGCAGCAGGATGGAGCCGAGGCTCAGGCCGGAGAAGATGCGGCCGACGGTCTCGGCCAGGGTCAGGCGGTCCTTGACCGCCAGGTAGGACTGGAATGCCGCGCGGCGCACTTCGCTTTCGGCCTCGTTGGCCGGCTCGGACTGCGCCTTGAGCACGGCCTTGGTGTTGGGATCGGCGCTGGTCGCCAGCAACTTCGCCGCGGCAATGCGCACTTGCAGATCGGCATCCTTCAGCGTGGCCAGCGCGTGGGCCTCGACCAGCAGCGCTCGGATGGCCGGATCGGTTTCGCCATCGCGCGCCCTGGCCAGCATCGGCGCCATGCCGGCATCGACGTTGCTGGCGATTTCCTTGACCGCCTTGAGGCGTACCGCCGCGTCGGGGTCGATCAGCTTGAGTACTGCGAGCGCGCCTTCGAGCTCGCGCCGCACGCGGTTGTTGATGGTGATCTCTTCGCCCTTGTCGTCCTTCAGAGTGCCGTCGGCGAGCTGTTGCAGCAGCGCCAGCGCTTCCGGCTCGGCGGTGAGGGCAAGCTTGCGGATCGCGGCAATCTTGTCGTCGGACTCCTCGGCGGCAAGCTGGCGCACCGTAGCCGGGTCCGGCGCAGCGTAGGCGGCGAGGCTCAGGCAGCACAGCAGGGCGAGGATCAGATTGCGCATTTTTTGGGAAAGTCGGCGCCGGCGACACGGCGACCAGGTCGCCGTGTCGGTTCAGCTCATCAGAAGTGGAACAACGAGGCGGCTTACTTGCCCTTGCTGACCTCGGGCTCGTCCTTCTTCTTGTCATTGCCGGCGATGAAGGGCGACCAGGGTTGAGCCTTGACCGGGCCCTTGGTCTTCCACACCACGTTGAACTGACCGTCGGCCTTGACTTCACCGATGAACACGGCGCGGTGCAAGTGGTGGTTCTTCTCGTCCATCTTGATGGTGAAGCCGGACGGCGCCTTGAAGGTCTGGCCGGCCATGGCCGCGATGACCTTGTCCACATCGGTACTCTTGGCCTTCTCGACCGCCTGCTTCCACATGTGGATGCCGATGTAGGTGGCTTCCATCGGGTCGTTGGTGACGACCGACTCGGCCTTCGGCAGCTTCTGCTTCTTGGCCCAGTCGCGGTACTGCTTGATGAACTTTTCGTTCTCGGGATTCTTGATCGACTGAAAGTAGTTCCAGGCGGCGAGGTGGCCGACCAGCGGCTTGGTATCGACGCCGCGCAGTTCCTCTTCACCGACCGAGAAGGCCACCACCGGGACATCGGTCGCCTTGAGGCCGGCGTTGCCGAGTTCCTTGTAGAAGGGCACGTTGGAGTCGCCGTTGATGGTCGACACCACGGCGGTCTTCTTGCCCTCGCCGGCGAACTTCTTGATCTTGGCGATGATGGTCTGGTAGTCGCTGTGGCCGAAGGGGGTGTACTCCTCCATGATGTCGGCTTCGGCCACGCCCTTCGACTTGAGGAAGGCGCGCAGGATCTTGTTGGTAGTGCGCGGATAGACGTAGTCGGTGCCGAGCAGCACCCAGCGCTTGGCCGCGCCGCCATCCTTGCTCATCAGGTATTCGACGGCCGGGATCGCCTGCTGGTTGGGCGCGGCGCCGGTGTAGAAGACGTTCTTTTCGAGTTCCTCGCCCTCATACTGGACGGGGTAGAACAGCAGGCCGTTGAGTTCCTTGAACACCGGGTTCACCGACTTGCGCGAGACCGAGGTCCAGCAGCCGAAGGTCACCGCGACCTTGTCCTGGGTCAGCAGCTGGCGCGCCTTCTCGGCGAACAGCGGCCAGTTGGAGGCGGGATCCACCACCACGGGCTCCAGCTTCTTGCCCAGCACGCCGCCCTTGGCATTGATTTCCTCGATGGCCATCAGCGCGGTTTCCTTCAGCGCGGTTTCGGAAATGGCCATGGTACCGGAGAGGGAATGCAGGATGCCGACTTTGATGGTGTCGGCGGCAATCGCCGGGGCCGAGGCAAAGCCGGCGGCAGCGAGGGCGAGAGTTACGGCGGTAGCCTTGACGAAATTACGACGTTGCATGGTGTACCCCTTTCGATGGATGTAAGCGGACCGACCGTCTGGATTGAAACGGTGCAGTCCTTCCATAGCGAAGGGCGTGCCATGCCAACGACAACATCTGTGAACCGGCCGCAATCGGCTGTGGCGACTGGTTCAAGCCTCAATCGTCAGTGCGGCGCAAAGACGTATTGCAGAAAACCGGTGCGCACCAGAATGGAGTAATGGGAGAAATTCCCCGCTCCGTATTGGTGCGCTGCCCCGTGCCGCGGCCGCGGCTATTTCTTCTTGCGCGTGGCAGCCTTGCGCGGTTTTGCCGAGACCTTGGCTGGAGCTTTGGCCGGAACCTTGGCGGCGACCTCAGGTGCCGACGGCTGGTCGCCGATCGCGCCCTTGAGCGGGCAGATTTTGAATGCCGGACATTTCTTGCAGCCGGCGACGATGGCAATCGGACAAATGGTCATGGAGATTCTAGTGGAGGGGACCAAGGGTGTCGCAGTATGCGCGCGACTCATCCCGGGAAATAGTCTGATCCGCCTAAAGCACGGGCGCGCTCGGTCAGCGCAGCGCCAGCGACGACACCCCGGCGGCGGGCGGCGGCGCCTGCACCCGGATCTGCGTCGCCAGGCGCCAGAGCCTGGGCCACAACTCGTCCTGCGGCGCGCCGAACAGAACGTCGGCATCGACCGGCAGCAAATACCAGTCGCCGCGATCGATCTCGCCCTCGAGCTGATCCGGCGCCCAGCTGGCGAAACCGTTGAACACGCGCAAGCGGCTGGCGGGCGTCGGCGCGCCGAGCAAAGCTCGCAGGCTGTCGCCGTCGCTGCTGATGAACAGGCGCTCGGCGAGCTCGATCGCCGCGGCGGGCGCCGTGTCGCTTCTGATCAGGAAAACCAGCTGTCCCTGCGCCACCGGCCCGCCGTAGTGCAGGCGATGTTGCGCCGCCTGTTTGAGTTCGGGGAATACCCGGTCGAGGGGCATATCGAGCGCGCGATTGACGATGACGCCTATCGTGGACCGGTTGCGGCCATGCCGCGTGACGAGGACCACGGTCTGGGCGAAACGCGGGTCCGCCATGCCCTCCGCCGCCACCAGCAGCACCGAACGGGCATCCGCGGTCTCGGCCGCGCACAGCGGCAACGGGCTGCAGCACAATGCGATCAGCAGGATGCGGCGCAGGCGTTTCATCGGCAAAGTATAGCCCGCGCCCGCCGCGCGGCAATCTTCCTGCCGCCAGAGGAAAGCGGCGGCCGCGTCAGCCGGCCGAGGCCACGACCGGCACCGGCATCGCACGCCGGTCGAGCAGGGCCATCCAGCCGCGGATCACGCGGTAGAGCACCCACAGGCCGGTGCCGACGATGACCATGAATGCTGCCGGAATGCCGATCAGGGTCAGCGCCAGCAAGCCGGCCACCAGCAGCCACAGCGCGGCGAACCAGAAGCTGCGCAACTGCCAGCGCCAGTGCGTCGCCAGCCAGGTGCCGCGCACCTGGTCGCGGGTCACGTAATTGATGATCACGGCAATGATCGACGGCCAGCCAAAGACGAAAGCGCCGATGATGGTTGCCGAACTCAGGATTCCGGACGCCGCCGACAGGGCGTGCAGTCCGTACATCACATGGCACCAGGCACGCGGCCCATCCAGGTCGCCGTCGTCGCGAGCGGGAATCACTTCGGCTTCGGTCATTGCCCCTCCTATAAGCCCAGGTCTTGCCACAAGGCATCGACGCGCTGCTTCACGGCATCGTCCATGGCGATCGGACGACCCCATTCGCGGGTGGTCTCGCCGGGCCACTTGTTGGTCGCATCGATGCCCATTTTGCTCCCGAGACTGGCCACCGGTGAAGCGAAGTCGAGGTAATCAATGGGCGTATTCTCGGCAATCAGGGTGTCACGGGCGGCATCGACGCGGGTGGTCAGGGCCCAGATCACCTCGGGCCAGGAGCGCACATCGACGTCATCGTCGGTGACGATGATGAACTTGGTGTACATGAACTGGCGCAGGAAGGACCAGATGCCGAACATCACGCGCTTGGCGTGACCCGGATACTGCTTCCTGATGCTGACCACCGCCATGCGGTAGGAACAGCCCTCGGGCGGCAGGTAGAAATCGACGATCTCGGGAAACTGCTTCTGCAGCAGCGGGACGAAAACTTCGTTGAGCGCCAGGCCGAGCATCGCCGGCTCGTCGGGCGGCTTGCCGGTATAGGTGGAGTGGTAAATCGGATCGCGGCGCAGGGTGATGCGGTCGACGGTGAACACGGGGAACTCGGATACCTCGTTGTAATAGCCGGTGTGGTCGCCGAACGGCCCCTCGGCGGCAACTTCTCCGGGGTGAATCACGCCTTCGAGCACGATTTCTGCGGAGGCCGGTACCTGCAGGTCGGAACCCAGGCACTTGACCAGTTCCGTCTTGGCGCCGCGCAGCAGGCCGGCGAACTGGTATTCGGACAGGCTGTCGGGCACCGGCGTCACGGCCGCCAGGATCGTCGCCGGATCGGCGCCGATCACCACCGCCACCGGGAAGGGCGCGCCGGGATGCGCCGCACAATGTTCGCGATAATCCAGCGCGCCGCCGCGGTGGGCCAGCCAGCGCATGATGACCTTGTTGGGGGCGATGAGCTGCTGGCGATAGATGCCGAGGTTCTGCCGGGTTTTTTGCGGCCCGCGCGTGACCACCAAACCCCAGGTGATCAAGGGCGCCGCGTCGCCCGGCCAGCAAGTCTGCACCGGCAGCCGCCCGAGATCGACCTCGCCGCCTTGCCAGACGATGTCCTGGCAGGGCGCGGAACTCAGCACCTTGGGCGCCATGTTGAGCACCTGCTTCAGCACCGGCAGCTTGTCCCAGGCGTCCTTGAGGCCCTTCGGCGGCTCGGGTTCCTTGAGGTAGGAAAGCAGGGTGCCGACCTCGCGCAGGCGGGCTTTCCAGTCGAGCGCCACGCCCTCCTCGTCGTCGCCGGCGGCAATGCCCAGCGCCACCCGGCGCGGCGTGCCGAACAGGTTCACCAGCACCGGCATCGAGTGTCCCCTGGGCTTTTCGAACAGCAGCGCCGGGCCGCCGGCGCGCAGCACGCGGTCGGCGATCTCGGTCATCTCCAGATGCGGATCGACTTCGACCGCGATCCGCTTGAGTTCGCCGAGCGTTTCGAGTTGGGCAATGAAATCGCGCAGGTCAGTATATTTCATTTATTTGATTTTAACCGCCCTCGTCGCGCCCTGCGTCATCGGCCTGTGCCGCGCCCCCAAGAGTCGGCGCTGGCACCACGCCGGTATTGATACTATCCGCCTTCCAGCTTATCCCTTGCGCACGATGTCCATCGAATTCCACTCGGAAGAGGAACGAGCCGTCGTCAAGGCCGAGCAGATCAAGGCCTTTTTCAGCGAAACCAACGACCAGAACCTCGCCGGTGCGCTGGTCTTGAGCCTGCTGGTGTATGTGGTGCACGACAGCATCCCGGCCTGGACCTGGCAGCCGGCCCTGATCGCCCTCTATGTCGTCACCCTGGTGCGCGCGTGGCTGGTGCGGCAGTACCACCGCGCGCCGACCAGCCGCAGCAGCCTGGAATGGGGACGCAGCCAGGCCATCAGCGGCGGCCTGTCCGGCGTTTGCTGGGGCGTCGCCAATACGGCCATGCTGGCGCATCTGCCGACGGAGTTGCAACTGATGATCCTGACGGTGATCACGGTGGCGGCTTCGGTCAATGCCTCCGAAGGCTTTTCCTACGTTCCGCCATCGCGCGCCTGCATCCTCGCCTCCATCACGCCCCCCGCGTTCTGGCTGCTGACCGTCGGCGAACGCCTGCACAGCACCCTCGGGCTGATGCTGCTGGTCTTCATACCGATGACCATCTGGCAGGCGCGCAAGCGCAACCGGGTGTTCATCGAGGCCCAGCAGCTGCGCTTCCGCAACGAGATACTGGCCAGGGAACTCACCGTGCAGCGCGACGCGGCGGAACAGGCCTATCTGACCAAGGCGCGCTTCCTGGCCGCCGCCAGCCACGACCTGCGCCAGCCGATGCAGGCCTTGTCGATCTTCCACGAACTGCTGCAGCAGGAGCTGCAGGCGTCCGGCCGCGGCGCCGGCATCCTCGCCAACGCGCAGAAGGCCGCCGAGGGCATGCGGACCCTGCTCGACGCCCTGCTCGACGTTTCCCGGCTCGACGCCAATGTCATCACCCCGAATTACCGCGGCTTTCCGGTGCAGACCCTGCTCAACCAGATGGAAAGCGAGTTCATGCCGGTCGCCGGCCAGATGAAAATCCGGCTGCGCGTGATGCCCTGCTCGGCGCTCATCGCCAGCGATCCGGTCTTGCTCGGCCAGGTGTTGCGCAACCTGCTGTCGAATGCACTGCGTTATGCGCCGGCCGGCCGCGTACTGCTCGGCTGCCGGCGCCGCGAAAATCAACTCGTCATCGCGGTGTACGACACGGGCATCGGCATTGCTCCCGACCAGCATGCGAAGATCTTCGGCGAGTTCTACCAGATCGGCAACAAGGCCCGCGACCGCAACCAGGGGCTCGGGCTCGGGCTGGCCATCGTCGAGCGCGTGGTGCGCCTGCTCGACCATACGCTGGCCATGCGTTCCGAGCCGGGGCGGGGCTCCTGCTTCAGCGTCGCCGTACCGCTGGCCGCCACGGCCGACGCCCGGCCCGAGGCACAGTTGCCCGAAGCCGAACCGGACCGCGTCACCGACAACATCGCCGGCCGCCGCATCCTCATGATCGACGACGAGGAGGCCATCCGCAGCGGCATGCGCGATCTGCTGCAAGGCTGGGGCTGCGAGGTGGCGACGGCCGGCTCCTGCGCCGAGGCGCTGGAGCGGGCGGCGGCCGGCCCCGCGCCGATCGAGGTGATCATTTCCGACATGGGGTTGCCGGGCCAGGGCAATGGCATCGACGCCATCGCCGCCCTGCGGGATCGCTACGGCGCCCGGCTGCCGGCACTGCTGATCACCGGCGACACGGGTCAGGCCGCATTGCAGGCCGCCCGCGCCGCGAATCTCATCATGCTGCACAAACCCATCAAGCCGGCGCGCCTGCGCGCCGCGCTGGCCGAGGTGCTTGCGGTAAGCCAGCAGAACGACAGCCCGACCGCACAGATCGGCGCGTAAGCCGCGAACGCCTCAGGGCGCCAGCAAGGGCCGCAGGTTGAGCTCGGCGACGATGCCGGCGAAGATCGCGGCACCGAACCAGTTGTTGTGGCGAAAGGCGGCGAAGCAGCCTTCGCGGCGGCGCCCGCGGATCAGCGTGTAGTGGTAGCCGGCGACCGCCGCGGCGAGCCCCAGGCCGCTGAAATAGCCGACGCCGTACTGCAGATCCCAGCCGATCACGCCGAGTATCGACAGCGTCGCGGCGTAGCAGAACATCACCGCGGCGACGTCGAAGCGGCCGAAAGTGATGGCGGCGGTGTGGATGCCGATCTTCAGATCGTCCTCGCGGTCGACCATGGCGTACTCGGTGTCGTAGGCCAGCGCCCAAAAGACGTTGGCGACCAGCAGGGTCCAGCCCAGCGCGCCGACCTCGCCGGTCGCGGCGGCGAAGGCCATCGGAATGCCGAAGCCGAAGGCGACGCCCAGATAGGCCTGCGGCAGGGCGAAGAAGCGCTTGGTGAAGGGATAGCTGGCGGCAAGGAACAGCGCAATCAGCATCAGCCACCAGACGTCGCGCACAATCGGCAGCGCCACGACAAAGGCGCACAGGCTGAGCGCCGCCGCCAGGATCAGCGCCTCGCGGGTGGACACCCGGCGCGCCGCCAGCGGGCGCTCCCGGGTGCGCTCGACATGGGGATCGAAATCGCGGTCGGCATAGTCGTTGATGACGCAACCGGCGGAGCGCATCAGCAGGGTGCCGAGGGCGAAAATCCACAGCAGCATCCAGTGCGGCTGGCCGTTGGTCGCCAGCCACAGCGCCCACAAGGTGGGCCACAGCAGCAGCAGCGTGCCGATCGGCTTGTCCAGCCGCATCAACCGCTCGTAGTTATCGAGCTTTTCACGGATTTGAGATATATTTGTCACAGCTATGTCACAGGAGGCGGTAAAGCATGGGCACAATTCGGGTGCGGGGAGCTTACCAGTATCAAGCGCAGGTCAGAAGAGCCGGATTCCCGCCCCAGTCCAAGACCTTCGAGAATCGGCGCGACGCTGAAAAGTGGGTGCGCTCAGTTGAGCGTGAGATGGATACCGGCGCATTCATCCCGCGCGACGAAGCGGCGCGCACCACGATCAACGATCTGGCGAAGAAGTACCGGGAGGAGCTGCTGCCAAAACAGCGAGGTAAAAGGCAGGAAGACAGCCGGCTCAAGGCTGTCGAAGATAAATTCAGTGGCTTCAACCTTTCGGCCGTGACGCCCGCGATGGTGGCCAAGTGGCGCGACGAGTTGAGCAAGAAACTGGCGCCGCAGACCGTCCAACACTACCTGGCGGTGCTGAATCGCCTCTACAAAGCTGCGGCGCGAGATTTCGGCATCCCCTTGCCACTTGGCAACCCGGTGGCCGCAGTGCGGATGCCCACGATCTCGAACGCGCGGGAACGTCGGCTGGAAGGAGACGAGGAAACAAGGCTCCTGGCGGCACTCGATGCCAGTCGAGGGAAGCACCTCAAAGCCGTGGCGCTCCTGGCGCTGGAGACCGCCATGCGGCGTGGTGAGCTGCTTGCTTTGCGCTGGGAGTTTGTCGATCTCAAGCGCCGAGTGGTGCACCTGCCCGAGACGAAGAATGGCAGCACCCGCGACGTGCCCCTTTCAACGACGGCAGTAGCCGTCCTGGAAGGCGTCCCACGCAACATTGCCGGGCGGGTATTCGGTACCAGCGAAACCGCCATCACGGAAGGATTTCAACGCGCCGTGAAGCGGGCGGGTCTCCCTGATTTCAGATTTCACGATCTCCGCCACGAGGCCACCAGCCGCATGGCTGAGAAGCTGCAGATGCATGAATTGGGGAAAGTGACCGGGCACCGATCGGCAAGGATGCTGATGAGGTACTACCACCCCCGTGCCGAGGATCTGGCGCTAAAGTTGGGATAGCTCGTAAGCCACTGTTCTGTACACCTTAAACAAATTTGTTTACGGCCTGCAGCCGATCGCCGGGCTACGTCCTCGCCGACCCGAGGCGGCGCTGCCGGCCTCGCCCCATCGTCAATTCGCGGTATCCTGAATGGATGCCGATCGCCGCATCGCTTCTCGCCATCCTGATCGCCCTGCCGGCAATCTGCTTTGGCGCCTCGCTGACCAAGACCAACAATCACTTTTTCGCCAATGGCGAAGTGAATGGCGTTCGAGTTGAGTTCTTGATTGATACCGGAGCGTCGACAACCTCTGTTCCCCGCTCGATCTCCAAAAACATGCGGCTTGAAGGTCCCTGCTATCCCGTCCGATTGCAAACCGCCAATGGCACTGTCACCGGCTGCAGCTACACAAATGCCAAGATTCGCTTCGCTAGTTACGCGACGATCGCCACCGTCGTTGTGGCGCCGGAACTGACGTCGCCGCTGCTGGGCATGAATGTTCTTGGAAAAATGAAACTGGAGCAACTGGGCGACAAGCTCACGATGACCCCAACGGATGACAGCATCGTTCTGGCCGGCGAGGTGCCGGCAATACCGTTTTATGAACGACTGAGTGCCGCGGAGTGGGGGATTATTTTGGTCGGCCTGATGCTGGCAACCTGGATAGCAATCGACAAGTTGGGGCGGCGGCGCTAGTCAAGAAGCCGTCACAGAGCCGCGCTGCATCAATGATCTGATCCGAAATCACTATTACAGTATTCGGCGTTCAGATCTCCAGCGCCATCAACAACGCAAGGTAATAGTGATAGGTGATCCCGGCCACCAGATTATCGGGCAGATCATTCTCATTCAAGTCGGAAATCAGTCGCAAATACGGCGCAAATATGGCGCAGCCGGTGACAACGGCCACGAGTGCGGCACAAGATGCTGACGCAACTCGTTACCGACGTGTTTCCGCCCTATTTGCGACGTGCAGACTGCATCGCCCACTTGGGCAGAGAGGATACCGGGGCTGGTGCGTGAATGCACCGACCTGCATGATGACACGCGGTCCTGCGTCCAAATGATCCGCCGATCCTGTGCCCAATTTTCGCGCAAGCGGCCACCATGACCTGCATCACCTAGGGATGGTGGCAAATAGTTCAGCAGCCGTTAAAGTCGGGACGAGGCCAGTCAAAAATTGTTTCACGAAATTCTCGACGACCCACCGCAACAGTTGTGACAGTACGTTTTCCGAGGCTTCTCTGCGCGTGGAACAATTTCACTTTGCACCCTACCCTACTCTTAAAAGCAAGCATTTCGGCTCTCGTCGCTTAGATAGCGACATTAATCGAGTTATGTCTGGGTCTCGCCGGAAAACAGTAAGTTTTTTACGAATTACGTAAATAAAATGATCTTTTTGGATCTGGAACACGGGGATCAGAGGGGCCAAGGTTTGGACACGTTCCCCGGAATTTCACGGTGCCACTAGAACACTTCACCACCGCATCGTGAGTGTCGGGCTTGCCACTCTTCGCATGCGTAAGGATGTAGGCGCCCGAACTGATCAGCCAGGGTCCCTCAGCAGATCTTCGACGAACATACGCAGACGGCCCTCTTTCTCACTCGACAGAGCCGCGGTCCTTAGCGTCACGGTGAGTCGGTGCGAGTCGCGGGTAATCGAACCCGCTAGCTCACGGCCAATGAAGAGCTTCTTTAAGTCGCGGTCTGTTCGCAGGCTTCTACGTCCGGTTAAGGCAGCCTCAATCGTGGCAACGATCTGCCCCTGATCCAGTCCACCGCATCTCACCCGCGGCCAAATATCGGACAGAACAGTTCTGGCCGGCTCCCCCCACTTCCTGATTACGCGCTGAATATCGCTGGCCGCGGATCGTCCCAGTATTCTTGGTTCCATCTCCAGGCTTGCCGTGACATCGGTCGGCAACGAGTCAAATGCCAGATAATGGTAGAAGTCGGATCGCGTCATCCCGAGCGCCTTGGCCATACCTTTGCGGCTGGGAAACTCCTTCTCAGCGCGACGTATGGCCTTGGCAATCTCGTAATCGGACAGATCCTGGCGCTCGATGTTTTCAACCAGAGCGAGGATCGCCATATCGTCATTGCTTGCCTCAATGACTGTCGCCTTGATCTCCCCTCGACCCAGTCGTTGGTGCGCGCGCCATCGTCGCTCACCAGCGATCAATTCATAGGACGCCGTGCCCAAAGTTTGGACACGGCGAACAACGATCGGCTGAATCAGCCCCACTTCGGCAATCGACGAGGCCAGGTTCGCAATCTCGTTCTGATCAAAGGCGCTTCTTGGTTGCCATGGATTGGGCGCAATGGCGGCGACGTCGATCATCATGATTCCTTTCTCCTGGATCTTGGCCTCGAGATTTGCGATTCTATGCATGGCAGTTCCTTCACATTGATGGGCCCTCCTCCTGACTTCCTGGCGTTGCATCGCATAAGGATTGGCACCGCTGAGGGTCTCGGCTGGTGTCTGTAGCCAGTCCATACAGAATATCAAACCGTCATGGTCTGGCACGAATCTTTCCGCCTCTCCGCCTCTCCGCCTCTCCGCCTCTCCGCACTTCTATGCTTCAGCGCCTCCATGATGGCGTGATGGTGTGATGGCTTGATCGCGTTGCTGCATGACTGCATGACTGCGCGACTGAGTGGCGGCGTGCCAGAGTGCCAGAGTGGTGGCGCGGTAGCGTGGTGGCGTGATTGTGTGATTTTGTGATGGTTTGATTGCGTAGTGGCGTGATGGCGTGATTGATTGCAGCGACCGCTCATCCGATCGATTGCGGGCCCGTGTTCGTGACTTCTGGCGGCAATTTGATCTCAGGCTCGCAGAAAACTTGACACCATCCCTATCAACCGCGGATCATGTCGACATGATGTGTAAATTTATGCCGATTTCGACTAATTTCAACCCGACCAACGTCCGTATGACGTGGCCGGAGCACTATTCGTCGGGGTGAAGAGGCGCAACTTAGAGTTCTTGCAAGACCACAAACCCCGCCCCGCAGCGGGGTTTGTGCTTTATGGGCACGGATCTCCGCATTGGCGGAGTTCCGCAAATGCGGAGAGGCGGACGTGCGAAGGTGCGGAGCGCCGGACGTGCGGAAATGCGGAAGTGTGAATCTCCGTGGAAGTGGATATTCGGCGCCACCTAGAGTTGGACAAGGCAACACAGAAACGGAAACAGCGACCCACCGGTCACCTACAGCACGACAAGGGCCCACGAGGCCATAAGGAGCACACGATGGAAACAAACCCGGCCGTCCCCACCGACCCGAGTCGGCCTTCCGAGAAGGCCATATTGATATTTTTCGACACCGAGTTCACCGACCTGGTCCAAGACCCCTTCCTGATTTCAGTTGGATTTGTCTCCGAGGAGGGATCGGAGTTTTACGGCGAACTGGAGCCCAAATTCTGGGCACCCTGGGCGAATCAGTTCGTACAGGCAAATGTCGTTCCTCTGCTGGACCAGGTCACCCATCGGGCAGGTGGCCTGCCTCCGTTTAGCCTAGGCGGGCTGGCAATGACCATTCGAAAGTGGATTGAGAGCCAGGAGCAGGAAGTGGTGCTGGTGTCCGATGCCCCGAGTTATGACCTGCCGCTGCTGTTGAATCTATTCGATGAGGCCAACGAAGTGTGGCCATGCAACACGCAGAAGCGGGCGCGGTACTACTCCATGGACGAAGCTGCGGCGCACACCTACTACCGTGAATTCAAGCGAATCGGGTTGCCGCAGCACCATGCGTTGGCAGATGCCAAGGCATTGCGCGCGGCCTGGTCAGCGCATGGCTGGCCGCAGGATTGATCGGCGTAAGGTGTAGAACTGTTGCGCTTAAACAAATCTGTTTACGGGTGGAAGTATGGGAGCAATCTGGTTCGCGGGTGACATTCACGGGCGCTTCAGCCATGTCCTGGCTGCGATCGACCGCACTCCCATGGCCGAGAGGCCGACGGCCATCATCTTCCTTGGTGATCTCGAACCGAACCGTCCCCTGCGGCAGGAATATCAGCCCTTTCTCGATGCCACGGCTGAGCCGTGGCATATCCACGGCAACCATGACACCGATCGGCAGGACACCTGGCAGAACATGCTCGACGCGCAGGAGAAAAACCTGCATGGCCGTGTCGTGACGGTCGCCGGGGTCCGTATCGCCGGTCTGGGCGGAATCTTCCGCGGCGAGGTGTGGTTTCCTGGGGAGGGGGGCGAGCCACCGTTATTTCGCAGCTACCGCGACTATGAACGCAGCCTGCGGCGCCAGCAGGGAGTGCGACGCCGTGTGTCGAAAATAGACGCGATCCGGGCGGAAGCCATACCGGACCGCGTCTCCGAGTTGGCCAATGACACCCTGGCGGGGCGCTTGCGCCGGCACAACAGCACGATCTTTCCCGAGACTATCGAACACCTGGCCCGGCAGCGGGCCGATATCTTGGTATCGCATGAAGCGCCGGCCGCGCATCCGCACGGCTTTCGCGCGATCGACGAGCTGGCGCGCACCATGGGAGTGAGTGCGGTGTTCCATGGCCATCACCACGGCGATCAAACTTATCCGGATGGTGGCGAGGGCTACCGGATCCATGCCGTGGGATTGCGCGGGATCCGGGACTTGTATGGCGGAGCGATTCGCCTAGCCGAACCGGGATGAAAGAGTAGACCATGAGAGCATTGATATTGAGTGACCTTCATCTCGAGTTCCGTGGCCTGCAACCCGGCTACGTGTGTCATTCCTGCGGCGAGCGGTATCGCCAGGGAAATTGGTCGGACGGCTTGACCTGGAACCAGGGACGCTGCAACGTCTGCGGAACGGACGGAACTGGCGTCACCACGCCGGATGCCTGCGGCTACCTACGCAGCGACTGGGACTTGGCGCTGCCCAATCCGGACCGCTACGACGTGGTCGTCCTGGCCGGCGACATCCACAGCCATACGCATGCCATCCATTGGGCGGCGGAGACGTTCTCCAAGCCGGTGATCTATGTGCCTGGCAACCACGAGTTCTATGGCGCGCACCTGATTGGACTGACCGCGGAGTTGCGCAAATGCGCGGCTCGATACGCGCACGTCCATCTGCTGGACAACGACGCCATCGAGATTGGCGGCGTGCGCATCTTGGGCGCAGTGCTGTGGACAGATTTCATGCTTTACGGCAGCGACCGGGGCACGATGGGCCGGTGTCTCATCGATGCCAAGCACGGCATGAGCGATTTCAGCGTGATCCGTTTCAGTGGCGGCGGCTTCCTGTCGCCGGTCGACACCGTGCGCCTGCATCGCATCTCGACAGCCTTCCTCGCCGAAACAATGGCCACGCCCTTCGATGGCCCGACCCTGGTGGTGACCCACCACCTGCCGTCCATGCAGTCGGTCGCCGATCGATTCAAGCCGGCGCTGATGTCGGCGGCCTTTGCCTCGAACCTCGATCATCTGGTGGCGAAGGCAGACCTGTGGATTCATGGCCACACCCACGATGGCTTTGACTACCGAATCGGTAAGTGCCGTGTAGTGTGCAATCCCAGGGGCTATCCAGATCGCCTGAAGGACCGGTACGAGAACCCGGCCTTCGATCCAGCGAAGATCGTCGAGATCGGCGCGGCCGCGCGGAGCGAGGTGGCCCGCTCATGAAGCTGCACGTGATCAGCGACGTCCACCTCGAATTCCAGCAATGGCGTCGGGAGTGGGATTTGGCGTCCATCGCTTGCGATGTCCATGTCCTCGCCGGCGATATCGGTGCAGGCTTCCAGGGCCTGGACTTCGCCCTCAAGCACTTCAGCAAACCGGTGATCTACGTCTGCGGCAACCATGAGCTGTACGGCCAGCGAACTGTACAGGCGTGGTGGCGCAAGGCCCGGCAGAAGCTCGCTGGCCGTTCGGTGCATCTGCTGGAGAACGAGGGCGTCGTCCTCGGCGACGTGCGCTTTCTGGGCTGTACGCTGTGGACCGACTTCGCGCTGCTCGGGGCCGAGCGCCAGGAGGAGATCGGCCGGATCGCGGAGCGCGAGATGAGCGACTTCGGCAACATCTTCCTGACGCGGCGCGGGCCGATCAATTTCGACGCGGACCCGCACGCGTTCGGCTTTACCCGACGCCGGTCCGGGGACCGCCTGACCTGGCGCCACGTGGTGGGCCGGCACCGGGAGAGCCGGACCTTCCTCGAGGCCGAATTGCAAAGAACGGGGCCCTGGCGCAAGACCGTGGTCGTGACCCACCACGCGCCCAGTATCCGCGGCATCGAGCAGGAACCGGCGGTCGATCTGGATGCGGCCTATGCCAGCCATCTGGATCCGCTGATCGCCCTGGCCGACCTGTGGGTGCATGGTCACGTGCATCGGGCGAGGGAATATGCCGGCACGCTGGGCGGACGGGTGGCGCAGAACGCGCGTGGCTATGCGGACTCCGGACTCGGGAAAGTCAGTGGGTTCGAATGGAATAAGGTGATCGAGCCATGATCCTTTCCGTCGATTTCATCGCACAACTCGAAGCGGAAGTTCTTCCTGGTGCGCCTCTCCAGTCCGATGTCGCGATGATCAGCATCGCAACGCCTGGCGAGCGGGCACCCCGACTGCCGCACTTCCTTGAGCGCCTGTCTTTGGAGTTCCACGATGTCGAGAATGACCAAGAGCCTTGGATTGCTTTCCATGACGAACACGCGACCGCGATACTCGAATTCATCGCACGGATTCACACGCAGGAAAAGGAATGGCGCTGCATCATTCATTGCAAAGCTGGGATCTCCCGATCGGCGGCCGTCGCAATCTATGTGGCCGAGGCCACGGTCTGCCAGTTTCCACGCCGACAGGAGGCCAGTGAAGCGAATCTGCTGGTGCTGCGGGTGCTGACCGAGGCGTCCGGACTGAGGCTGGCACGGCCTGATGGAGAAAAGCAGTGAGCACCAGACTGCTCTTCCTCGACATCGACGGTGTGATGCACAGTGTCGACCGAGTTCAAGCCACCTACACAAGCACCGGAATTGAATACTCCGGCGAACGGCTGTTCGAGCACCTGCCCTCGTTTGGCCGGATTCTCGATCAGTGCCCGGAGGTCTCCGTGATCAACTCGTCAAGTTGGCGGCATGCCCATTCGCTGCAGGAGCTTCAGGGATTCTTTGGCGATTGGGGGCATCGGGTCATTGGGACCACGACGAGTATCGATGCATCCGGCTCCCTGCCGGCCAACCGGTTTCAGGAGTGCCGGGTAATGGCCGAACAGCTCGGAGTATCCGACTGGGTGATGGTGGATGATCAGCCCCGGATCGTGTGGGGGGCTCAGATACCAAACCCTGACCTGGCGCGAAGGGTGATCTGGTGCGATCCGGTGCTGGGGGGGCGAGGCCGCTGGTTGCAGGCACGATCGTGAAGGGATCTCAATAGACAGGCCGGATTGGAGGTTGCTCGATGACCGGACGTCGGCCAAAGACGACCTTGGCCCTGCGAGCCAACTCGGTCGGCAATGCATCGGTAAGCGGCCCTTCGACGGCACATTACGCTGAACGGCAGCTTTGCTGATCAGGCTACGACAGGATCGTGCCCTTT
>JAPTVL010000189.1 GCA_028065725.1 Betaproteobacteria bacterium | reverse complement strand
GGGGTTTCGCGAGGCATCCGTCGATGGACAAAAACCCAACACTCTCCTACCCGGAGGTTCTTCTTTCCAGCACCCAGGTCCAGCAGATGCTGGGCTTGAGCCGCACCAGCGTGTGGCGCCTGACCCGTCGAGGCGTGCTGACGCCCGTGCACATCGGCGCCGCACTGCGCTTTCGGCGCTCCGACGTGCTCGCGATGATGCAGGTCGGCACCATCCGGCATCCCTCGGCATCAAGTCGTTCAAGCGGTTGAGGCGCAGTGGCTGACCGACGGGAGCGTCGTCCCGGGGACGGCGCTCGCGGCGGGCATGCGACTCGGCCGTGGCAGGCAGGGGCGCTGACCCGCATGAAATTCCAGCATTGCAGCAACCTGGGGATTGCACGTTCTGCCATCAAGCAGAAAAAAGTGCACAAGGGTGCGGAATCGGCGTGCTTGATCGCGCGGACGGCAACTGCCGCCAGGCTTTTCGCCTCACCGCAAGCGCCAGGTGTGCTCGGGCTGGACCGAGTCTTCCCACTCGGCCAGCACATCGTCTTCATAAGCGCGCTCAACATCCCACGCCTGCGCGTCCTGGTCCCGCTCGAGCCGGGCTTGCACCGCCTGGTCAAGTTCCTCCTGGGGCAGGTCGCTGGCACGCCTCGGCGGCCGTGCCAGTGCAGCGCGGTGTTCCTCGCGCGACAAGACTTCGATGGACACCCTGGAGGAGGGGAAGAGCCCGATCGACTTCCGCTCGATCGGATGCCTCCGCAGCCGGCCGCTGACCGTGCGCATCGTCAGCGGCACCTCGTCGCGTTCCAGCGCGGCGCGCCAGCTCCTGGCGAAGGCCTCGCGGGTGCACAGGATCCGCAGCTCGTGCTCGTCGCGCAGCTGATCTTTCCACGCGCAGCAGCAGTAGTCCTTTTCCATGTTGCCCTTGGTGCTGTTTTCCAGCTCGACGTACACGCGAACCCACGCATCGTCGCGAGTCGCGCTCGGACGCAAGAACACGCAGTCGGCGACCCGGGTTCCCGGCTTGCGCGGCACGCGCAGCAACTCCCGCGTCGTCAGCATGCGCTGGAAGCCCGGGAGCGCCACGCTCTCGGCACCCCAGCTCGCCCCCTGCTCGCGGATTTCCAGGGCGATGCGCTCCTGCAGGAGCACGTCGTGCTCGAGCGTGGTGACCCGGATGCGCTTGACCAGGTTGATGTCGGGGTGCGTGTCATCCAGCAGCAGGGCCGCGAAGCCGCGCCTGATGGCTTCCTCCTTCAGGAAGCCAATCACCCGGATTTTCTCGAGCAGCTTTTCCAGGTGCTTGATCCCCTCGGCCGTGATCAGCGCCAGGCTGTGCACGTAGGCGTAGGGGTTGCGCAAGAGTTCGCGACGCAGCAGCCCGGCACGGATCAAGCGCGGCTGGGTCTGGCGGTTGGTCAGGACGGCGAGGGTCGGGCTGGAGCTGTAGCCCCAGCGGCCGACCCAGGCCAGCGCGGCAGCTTCCTGCACGATGCCGATTTGCCGCGAACGGCGCCCGAGAGCGCTTCCGAGTTGAGCCATGATGACCTCCTTTGGTGGTGGCTGCATGGCTGTGACAGGAAGCGGGCGATTTTTAAAGCGGGGAATGGATCGGTGCGTTACTGGCGCGCAGGGTTGCGTGGGAAGCTGGTGCGTTACTTGCGGGCGTCAAATCGCCCACGCGTCGGGATCGCCGAAGGTCTCCGCGGGCGATGCCCGCTGCGCAGGTCCTTCCGGGCGCAAACCCGCATGCCGCCTGGGGCGGCAGGCCTGGACGGCCCCCGTTGGGTGCGGCTTTGCTCGGCGCCTGGACGGCGCCGCCGGCGCGGCCCTTTGCCCTTCGCTCGCGCTGCTCGCTGCGCGCGCACCTGCGGTGCGTTTGCGGCCCCCGCGCTGGCGCGCGGTTGCCAAAAAACCTACCCCGCGTTTAGCCTGCGGCTGCACTCTCGCCTTCCCCACGCGCCGTGGGCGCGCGGGTGCCCGCGGCGAGGGAGTAGCTTTTTTGGCAACCGCGCGCCAGCACGGGGGCGGGGCTGTTCGCCCCCCGACGACGACCGCCGCGCTGGGGCGCAGCTTGCTCCCCTGTCTCCAGGCGCTTGCCAGCGCCTTCCGCCAGTGTCCGCATCGTCGTCGGCCCCCCCCAGGCCCTCGGCGTGGCCTCGGGCGGTCTGCCCTGGACGGGCAGCCCCCGCTTCGCGGCTCCCTGAAGGCACGCAGCGTGGCTGGTGGGAAACGGGCGTCGGTAAACGCACGGCGGTAGATCCGCCAAACTAGGCACTGGCCCCGGCTTGTGGCAACGACATTCGGCGTATGTCGAAGCGGCGGCTGCACTGCCGCAGGCAATGGCCGTCGGCATTCCCCTGTCGCCCGGAGGGTCCCAGGTCATGACGACGTATACAACTTTCATGAACGGTTTTCTGTGTGCCTGGCGCGACCGTCAAGCGAGGGTCGTATGAATGTTGAAACCGCGTGGTGGCTACGCCTCGCCATCCCTGGCAGCTCCACCTCGGACGATGACAACCCGCATGTGGCGCGCAACACGCGCCGTACTGGTGGCAGCGCGATCGACGGGCACACGACGCGGCACGGCGGCTACGCGACGAGCCAGCGCCGATGCAAGTGCATCGAGCAATGTTTCGGCTGGGGCAAAACGATCCGCCCGATCCCCCAGATTATGGTGCGCGGCCTGGACAAGGTCGACCAACTGCTGATCCTGACGATAGTGGCCTACAACCTCACGCGGATACGTTCCCTGGCCGCATTGCGTCCCCAGTTCGCGTGATGCGTGGAAAAACCATGGAAATGGCCGCCCCTAATGCCAGCGACATGTCAATTCTGGCCGGAATCTGGCTCCCTGCCCAGAAATTGAGCAGCGGGTGAGCGCCATCATGCGATTCCGAAAACGGGAGTGGGGGCGTCCATCGGGTTCTTCAACGGCTTGGTAGAGCGCCTTGATGGGGCCGTTCATGCCGGGAATCTTTGATATCGAACGGTTCGAATTCCGAGGCGGATCCAAATGGTGATATGTGTAAAGAAATAT
>JAPTVL010000291.1 GCA_028065725.1 Betaproteobacteria bacterium | reverse complement strand
CACCAGCGCGCTGCTGAAACGCTATCTGCCCGAGCGCAAGAGTGACATCTTCGAATCGTATTTCCGCGATGTCGAATCTGCACAAATCAGCCGGCTCACACTGGTCGAGTTGCGCTCGGCGCTTGCGCGAAAACGTCGTGAAGGCCGCTTCGACACGGCCAAGGAAGCCGAAGCACTCAATGAAATCAGCACCGATATACAGGATGGTCTTTTGACCGTCTGCCCGGCCAGCGACCTCCATTTTGTCGCTGCGTTTCACCTGATGGGGAAACTCACCGAGTTGCCTTTACGCACACTCGATGCCCTGCACCTGGCGACCGCGCAAACGCTTGAAACCGATACCCTTGCCACTGCCGACGACGTGATGCGGCGCGCTGCCGAGGCGCTCGGCCTCACTGTCGTCTACTTTGGCGATTGACTCCACTCTACCCATCTTGACCATGAACAACGAAACCAACGCCCCCGCCCTCGACGAAAACCAGATCATCGCCGAGCGCCGCGCCAAGCTCGCCGCGATCCGCGAGGAGGGCATCGCCTTCCCCAACGACTTCGAGCGCCACGACTACGCCGGCAAGCTTGCTGGCGCCCACAGCGACAAGAGCAAGGAAGCGCTGGAAGCCGAAGGCGTGCAGGTGCAGCTGGCCGGCCGCATGATGCTGAAGCGGGTGATGGGCAAGGCGAGCTTCGCCACGCTGCAGGACATGAGCGGGCGCATCCAGGTCTATGTGTCCAACGACATCGCCGGCACCGACGCGCACGATGCGTTCAAGCACTGGGACCTGGGCGACTTCGTCGGCGTTTCCGGTACGCTGTTCAAGACCAACAAGGGCGAGCTGACCATCCAGGCGAAATCGATCCGCCTGCTCTCCAAGGCGTTGCGTCCGCTGCCGGAAAAATTCCATGGCCTTGCCGACCAGGAGCAGAAATACCGCCAGCGCTACCTGGACCTCATCACCAACGACACCGCGCGCGAAACCTTCATGCGCCGCTCGAAGATCATCCAGGCCATCCGCGAGTTCATGACCGGCCACGGCTTCCTCGAGGTCGAAACGCCGATGATGCACCCCATCCCCGGCGGCGCGGCAGCGAAACCCTTCGCCACGCATCACAACGCGCTCGACATGGAGCTGTTCCTGCGCATCGCGCCCGAGCTGTATCTGAAGCGGCTGGTCGTCGGCGGCTTCGAGAAGGTGTTCGAGATCAACCGCAACTTCCGCAATGAGGGCCTGTCGACGCGGCACAACCCCGAGTTCACCATGATGGAGTTCTACGAGGCCTACCGCGAATACCGCTACCTGATGGACTTCACCGAGGCGCTGATCCGCCACACCGCGGTCGCCGCCACCGGATCGACAACGGTCGTGTACCAGGGACACGAAATCGAACTCGGCACGCCCTTCGACCGCCTCACCATCGTCGAGGCGATCCGCAAGTACCACCCTGAATACACCGTGGCGCAGCTCAACGACCGCGACTGGCTGATCACGCAGTTCATCGCGATGAAGGCCAAGTATCGCCCGCAGGACGGTATCGGCGGCCTGCAGCTCTCCTTCTTCGAGGAAACCACCGAGGCGCTTCTGGTGCAGCCCACCTTCATAATCGACTACCCGGCCGAGGTCTCGCCGCTGGCCCGCCGTTCGGATTCCCAGCCCGACATCACCGAGCGCTTCGAGCTCTTCATCACCGGGCGCGAGATGGCGAATGGTTTTTCGGAGCTCAACGACGCCGAAGACCAGTCCGAGCGCTTCATGGAACAGGTGCGACACAAGGAGGCGGGCGACGAAGAAGCGATGCACTACGATGCAGACTTCATCCGCGCGCTCGAGCACGGCCTGCCGCCCACCGGCGGCTGCGGCATCGGCATCGACCGCCTGGCGATGCTCTTGACCGACTCGCCGAGCATCCGCGACGTCATCCTGTTCCCGCAGATGCGGCGCGAGGGCTGACCGGCTTCCGCTAATATCATCCCTCTTCTGTCATCCGTTTTCCAGACCACGCCATCATGACTGACGCTTTCAACACCTACGATTCCATTCCCACCGCCACCGGCAAGGCGCACTTCGCTTCGCTGAAGAAGCTCGAGACCGCGCTGGGCGTGTCGGTGTCGCGGCTGCCGGTGTCGATCCGCATCGTGCTCGAATCGGTGCTGAGGAACTGCGACGGCGTGAAAGTGACGCCCGAGCATGTCAAACAGCTGGCCGGCTGGAAACCGAACGCCGAGCGCACCGAGGAAATCCCCTTCACCGTGGCGCGGGTGATCCTGCAGGACTTCACCGGCGTGCCGCTCCTGGCCGACCTCGCCGCGATGCGCTCGGCCGCCGCGCGCGCCGGCCGTGACCCGAAGAAGATCGAGCCGCTGGTGCCTGTCGACATGGTGGTCGACCACTCCATCCAGGTGGACAAGTTCGGCACCCCGGACGCGCTCGACCTCAACATGAAAATCGAATTCGAGCGCAACCTCGAGCGCTACCAGTTCCTCAAATGGGGCATGCAGGCCTTCGAAACCTTCAAGGTGGTGCCGCCCGGCGTCGGCATCGTGCACCAGGTGAACATGGAATACCTGGCGCGCGGCGTGATGGAAACAGACGGCATGGCCTTCCCGGACACGCTGGTGGGAACGGACTCGCACACCACCATGATCAACGGTCTCGGGGTGGCTGCCTGGGGCGTCGGCGGCATCGAGGCGGAAGCGGCGATGCTGGGCCAGCCGGTGTATTTCCTCACCCCTGACGTCGTCGGCGTGAACCTCACCGGCAGCGTGAAGCCCGGCGTCACCGCCACCGACGTGGTTCTGACCATCACGGAAATGCTGCGCCGCGCCAAGGTCGTCGGCAAGTTCGTCGAATTCTTCGGCGAAGGCGCCGCCGCGCTGCCGGTCACCGACCGCGCGACCATCGCCAACATGGCGCCGGAATACGGCGCGACCATGGGCTTCTTCCCGGTCGACGAGGCCACCTGCCAGTACTTCGCCGCGACGGGAAGAAACGCGGCGCAGGTCGACCTGATCCGCGCCTACTACCAGGCTCAGGGCCTGTTCGGCATCCCCAAGGC
>JAPTVL010000110.1 GCA_028065725.1 Betaproteobacteria bacterium | reverse complement strand
CAGCTACGCTTCGCGCTCTGCTGCGTGCATGGCGTACCGACCCCTCCCGCTCCTGGCGGCAGCATGCCGAAGCGTTCCGGCTGTCCTTTGCGAAGCATGACGAATTTGGTTACATCGTGCGTGATGCTCGCGGCAACCAGGCATTTCTGCGGGAGTCGAGGCCCGTTGCTATCGGGAGCCTCCAGGCGATGCCCGCTTGCCTTCAGCCCTTGTCGGGCGTGCTCGACGCCTCCCAGCTGCCCGCGGCTGGGACCGATCTGCGACAGTTAGCGTTAAATGAACAGGTAAAGATCTCAGATTCAAGCCCGCGCGGGCAGGGGTCTCAAAAGCTGGCTGCGCGGGTGCCGAAGGTCCCGCCCCGCAAACCCCACGTGGCCGCGCCTGATTTCGTGCCGGAGCTCGACTGGAGCGACCTGGAAAAGCTGGCGCTTGAGGGCGTGCCGTACAAAATCGATGCGGCTCCTGGCGTGGGTAAGACGAAGTTGTACGTCGCGATGCTCCAAGCGTTTTCGGAGGACATGGACCCGGTGCTGCTGCTGTACCGGACACGCAGCGCCGTTCGTGACACCTACAAGCGCCTGCAGGAGGCGGGAATTCATGCCTCGATGGCAGTCGGTGGTTCTTCGGGCGGCGAGCAAGGGCGGTGTGCCGTCACGGTAGCGACCGTGGACAAGCTGTTGTCCGGCCGACTTGCGCGGTGGCGCGGGCGGGTGTGGGTCGACGAGGCGCAAGACCTGACGAAGCGGCAGGTAGATCGTCTGCTCCGCCTGGAGAGGTTTGGGCAGATCAGCATTACCTGCGCGATGGGGGATGCGCGGCAGTGCCTCCTGCCGGATACGACGCCAGGGGTTTTCCAGCACGGATGGGTTGGTTCCAACAAGCCGACTCAAGCCTGGTTCGTGCGCAGGTTGCCCGTGTCGCTGCGCTGTCCGAGCGTCATCGCCGCCGCCGCCACGGCGGCCGCGCCGCACTACGGCGCTATCGAGGCTGCGCGCACAGGGGGAGAAGTCTGGAATGAGTCGTATGTCACCCGACAAGATGCCGCGGAAGCCGCAGCCCAATCGGCGCTGGCCGCCCACCAGGCGGGCTTGCGAGTCGTCGTGCAGTGCGACACCCACGAGAGCTGTGCGCGCGTCCGAGAGCAGTTGCGGCATTCCGTCGGTCCGGCCTTGCCGGATGGCATCGATGTGCGTACCCCCGCGCAAGCGAAAGGGGGTACGTGGCATCGGTCGATCTACATGCTGGACCACGATATTGACGGAAGGCACATGTGCGCACGTCCGGCGGAGACGCTCGCGACCGCATTAACGCGAGCGACGGATGAGGCAAACACCATCTACTACGTGCAAGCTGCGTGACGAGAGCCAACGGCCGTAGATCGGCCTGAACAGCCGTTGGGCATCCCCTGTGGCAACGACCGCTGTGCCGCGCCCAACAGTCACCGGCGGCCTCGGTCTACTGAGCGTTGGCTTCACGCGTCTGCGAGCGAGCGCTCTCGACCCCAAGCAGCCTTTCGAGGCAGCGCGAGTGCCCAATGAAAGCAGTCGCTCGGTCGAAGCGAGGTCCAAGATGAACTTCAAGCGCCCGATTACCCCAGCCTGGCGCCACCGCTACGCTTCCCCTTCAACTTCGATCTCGGCCTCGGCCTCAACCTCCAATTCGGTCTCGATCTGGTTCTGCAGTTCGAGGACCGCGGTGCGCAGCGGATCGTGGATGCTGATTTCTTGGCCGACGATCTCGAAGGTGACCGCCAGCGCGTAGCGTGCGGTCGTGTCGGGGTCGTTGCTCCAGCCCTCGTGGCCACGCACGGCGATGCAGAAATGCCCCGGCAATGCGTTTGATTTCACCAGCGCCCAGTCTTTTTGCACCGTGCCGCTGTTGCGTCGCGTGCCACGAATGGCGCCCGCGGTCTCGCTCACCTGCAGCGTCCAGGGCAGGGTGGCGCCGGGCAGCGGTGCCGCGGCGGCTGCGGCTTCTTCCCCGGCCTCACCATCCTCGCCCTTGATGGCGCGGTCGTGAAAGCTGTTGAGCCCCTCGCCGAGATTGCTGCTGATCCAGTCAACCCAGGTGGAGAGGTAGCGCCGCAGATTGCGGCGCGTCCGCCGCGGCTGCGCCACATAGGACAGCGTCACATCGATGCGAATGTCAAAGTCATCGCCAGGCCGGCGCAGTTCCTCCGGGATCGGCACCTGATAGATGTGGCACTCATAGGCGTGAATCGGCGTTTCGGCCTGGGTGATGTAGGTGGTGCGGTGATCGGTGTTGGTCGTGGCCCGCGTCAGTTCGGGGATGCCGAAGCCGATGCTGCGGATAATGTTGGAGGCTTGGCCGAGCAGTTGCTGCCGTTGCGGCTTGGTCTGGCCTGGCGGCGGCGTTCGGATTTGCGTCAGTACGCCTTCCGCCCAATCCGGCCACTGCGCTGACTGCACGATCAGGGCGCGGTAGAGCAGTGTGGTGGCGTCTGGCAGCACGCGTTGCAGCTCGGCCGCGATGCGGGCCACCTTGGGTGCCGCGAAGGAGGTGCCGGTCGCATCGCGATCAACGGCAGGTCCTGGTGTGGCCAGGGTCGACCGGACCAGCTCCGGGCAGGCAGCCGGAATGCCACCCCCTCCCTGCACGTCGGGCGGTTGGTTGGCGGTGCGGATGAAGTCCCCGCCATACTCGACCACCTCAGGCTTGATCACGTCCCAGATCCCCGGGCCGGAACGCGAGAAGGCCGAAGGCCAGGCGGGGCCCGTCGCGAAGCTTCGCCAAGCGCCTTGCTCAAAGGCGTCGTAAGCCACGGAGCCGACCGTCAGCGCCTGGATGCTTTGCCGGGGGTTCTGAGACGCCATCGATCTTTCAGTAAACTATTTGAAATTACTGAAATTCGCGCAACGCCATGCATGCCTTTGCCCTGTACCGGGTGCACGAACAGGCCTACAGCACGCTGTTTGCCAGTTTGGCTCAATCGGCTGCCACGCAGGAGCAGGTTCTCCTGGGCGCGCCCGGCACCATCATCGAGCACAAACGGGGCGCACACGTCTATTTCGCGCGGCAGTTCATGAGTCCGGAAGGCAAGCGGTGCGA
>JAPTVL010000091.1 GCA_028065725.1 Betaproteobacteria bacterium | reverse complement strand
GCCGCGCAGCCACGCCTGGTACAGCAAATCCTGTTGCGGCCGATGCGGTAGCTCACGGCCACATTCCCAGTTGACCCCGGCCGCGCTGCGCCACGGTTCGCGTATCGCCTGTTCTCCGCCGGGCAGCCGGAATGGTCGCAGTCGCGCCACCCGTTGCCAGCCGCCTGGTGCGCCCGCGAGCGTGTCCCCGCCCCACAGTTCGCCATCCTCGCCCAGTCCGGTGCCGTCCCAGGCGAACACCAGCCAGCGCCGCACATCGGTATGCTCGCCGGCCAGCGCCGAAGCATGCGCATGATGATGCCACACCTGCACCACCGGCAAGGACTGACGACCTGCCCAGCGCGAACTGCCATAACCGGGATGTGCGTCACGTACCAGCCGTCGCGCCTCGACACCGTACAACTGCTGCAATCCGGCCAGCGTCTGTTCGAACACCGCCAACCCGCGCGGAGTGTCGAGATCGCCAATGTGCGGGGAAATCACCACGCGGTCGTCCCAGGCCAGCGCCACGGTATTCTTCATGTGTCCGCCCAGCGCCAGCAACGGCTCGGACAAGCGAAACGGCAAGCCGACTTCCAGTGGCGCATCGCCGCGACCGATGCGCAACCGGGCCGGATGTCCGGCAATGCGCCGTATCACGCTGTCTTCCGCCGGACGCACGATTTCACGGTTGTGGTGCAAGAAAGCATCGGCGATGCCGACCAGTTCCTGCTCTGCCTCAAGCACGCCGGTCAGCACCGGCTCGCCGCCCCGATTGGCGGAAGTCGCCACCAGCGGCCCGCCGTACCCGTCGAGCAACAGATGATGCAGCGGGCTGTAAGGCAGCAACGCGCCCACGCTCGTCAACCCCGGCGCAAGCTGCGCCGACAGTGCCGTATCGTCCCGACGCTGCAGCCAGACCACCGGGCGGCGCGAATCGGTGAGCCAGCGCGCTTCGTCAGCGTCCAGATACGCCGTGGCGCGTACCGCATCCAGCCCGTCGGCGCCGCGTGCGGGAAACATCACCGCAAACGGCTTGTGCGGACGATGCTTGCGCAAGCGCAGTCGTGCCAGCGTCACGTCATTGGCCGCATCACACAGCAGATGGTAGCCGCCAACACCGCGCACGGCGACGATCGCTCCCGCTCGCAGCGCAGCGATACACGCCATCAGCGCCGGCGCATTTCCGCTGACCGGCTCGTCATCCGCCGTGGCAAACCAGAGCGCCGGCCCGCACTCGGGACAGGCCAGCGGTTCGGCATGAAACCGGCGATCACGGGGGTCGTCGTATTCGGCCTGACAGCGTGCGCACAGCGCAAAATCCGCCATCGATGTCCGGGCGCGGTCGTATGGCAGCTGGCGGATCAGGGTGTAGCGCGGACCGCACTGGGTACAATTGATGAACGGGTAGCCATGACGGCGGTCGGTCGGATCGCGCAGCTCGGCAAGGCACGCTTCGCACACGAAACGGTCGGAGGGCACGCTTGCCCGCGCACTGGCATCATCGACACTGTTCAGGATGGCAAAGCCTTCGAGATCGCTGCAGGCGACCGGCGTTTCCTCAAGCAGATGGGGTTCGGCGAGCGGCGGCGCCGCATGCAGCAGGGTGTCGAGCAGGCGGTCGAGCGTGGCGGCATCGCCTTGCGCGAACACTTCCACCTGTCCGCGCAGATTGCGCACCCATCCACAGAGCGCCAGCGCCTGCGCGCTGCGCCAGACGAACGGCCGGAACCCCACGCCCTGCACCTGTCCACCCAGCAGCCAGCGTCGCGCCGCACATGCCGCAGGGTTCAATGCGCGAGCTCCGCAGTACGCACACCGCCTGCCCACCAGATGCGGCACGCACCTTCATCCGACACCATGCACGGCCCCACCGGCTTGCGCGGCGTGCACGCCTTGCCATACAGCCGGCACTGGTCGGGATACAGACGTCCCAACACCACCTGGGCGCAATCGCAGCCCGGGGGCATCTGGCCGGCACGGCGGCGCATTGCGGGTTCCGGGTCGGGGAAACGCTCGCGTGCGTCCCACGCCCGCCACTCGGGCCGCAACGTGTAGCCGGATGCCGGGATGGTGCCGATGCCGCGCCAGACGGCGTCACCGACGGCGAACATCCGGTCAAGCTGGCGGCGCGCGCCCGGATTGCCGCCAGGACGCACCACCGTACCATAGCAGTTGTCGAGCATGCGCCGGCCTTCGAGCTGCTGGCGCAGCACCGAATACATGGCGGCCAGCAGGCTTTCAGAGGTAAAACCGGCCACGGCCGCAGGCAATCCATGCCGTTCCACGACAAAAGTCCATTCTTCCGGCCCCATCACCGTCGAGACATGACCGGGCGCAATCAGGGCATCAAAACCCGGAGTGTCCGATTCGAGCAACATGGCCACCGCAGGCCAGGTCAGCCGCCCGGACAGCAGCAGGGAAAAATTGGCCGGAAGGTCTTGTGCATCGCTGGCCTGCGCCAGCATCGCCGCCACCGGCGCGCTGGTGGTCTCGAAACCGGCGGCGAAAAACACCACCGGTCGGTCCGGCATGGCACGCGCCAGCTGCAAGGCCTCGTCCGGCGAGGCCACCGGCCGCACGTCTGCCCCGAGCGCCGCAGCCTGCGCCAGTGATCGCGCCTCGCCGACCGGTGTGTTGACCGGTACGCGCAGCATGTCGCCAAACGCGACCAGCGTGACCCGTTCCTGCAACGCCAGCCGGATGGCCTGATAAATGTCTTCTTCCGGGCAGACACACACCGGACAGCCCGGCCCGGGAATCAGCTCCACCGCTGCGGGCAATGCGCCGCGCAATCCGGCATGGGTGATCGACCGCTCGTGCCCGCCGCACACATTCATGATACGTACGCGCTGCTGCAGCGGCAGCGCGTGGATTTTTTCCAGCCAATAGCGTGCGCGCGCCTCGCTCATGCCGATTGCCCGAGCCCGACCGGCCGGTAACGCAGCGCGGGCGCAGAAGCTGCGCGTTGCGTCCCGGCATCCGCCCGGTGCTGCTGCAGCCGGCCGAGCAGCCAGTCGGTCCAGGCGCGCAGCCCATCTTGCTGCCGCGCAGAAACTTCGATGACCGGCGCAGCATTGGCCAGTTCGCGC
>JAPTVL010000384.1 GCA_028065725.1 Betaproteobacteria bacterium | reverse complement strand
GGCCGCGTCGCCGTTTTCGATGCGCGAGGCCGTCTCGCGGCTGATGTTGGCGCGCAGCGCGGCTTCCGCCTGCAGCACATGGTGGGCCTTGCGCATGCGCGCGATGTGTTCGCCCATGTCCTTGAGCGCCGCGGCAAGAGGCGGGGGCATGGAGGGGTTTTGTGCTTTTTTCATAAGGCTTATTTCCTGCACTATCATGATAATGACGGATTTAAGCCATACTAGGTCGGGAAGCAAGCGCAGTCAAGAAATATGACTCAATATCGGCACTAATTCCTTAGTGACGGTTATATGCCACGTATCGCAGCCGGGCGCCGCGTGATGCGCGCGACCAGCCGGGCGCCGTCGCCGTTCAGCTTCACCAGCGCCAGCGCAGGGTGCGTGTCGCCGGCCAGTTGTTCGACGGTGGCGGGGGGAGGACGCTGAGGATGCAGACGTCAGCGTGGAGTCGAAGGCGAGGCTGATGTCGCGCCAGGATGCGCACGCGCACGTGCTGCCCAAAGGAAAAAGGGCAGCCCCCAAGCGGAGGCCGCCCTTTCTATTGGAATGACCCTGACTTACTTCAGGTCCATGCAGTTGGCGTAATAGGTCACCGTGGCGGGCCAGTCGGAGAAGATGCCGAGGATGCCGACCTTGCGGGCCAGGACGTCCAGGGCTTTGTACATGTCGCTGTCCTTCTTGATCGCCTTGCCCTGGGGGTCGAACTGGTAATACCAGCCGGCCTTGGAGGCGCCCTTGCGCAGGTCGGCGCGTTCGAAGGTCCAGGTGATGATGTCGAGCCCCGCCTTCCTGATGTCGTTCGCGTATTCGGAAGGAACGACTTCGCCGGCATCGTTCACCGACAGCAGCGCCCACATCGGCGGGGCGATGATGCGCACGCCGTTCTGCTTCAGCTGCTTCAGTTCATCCAGGGTCTGACGCTGGATGGCCGGAGTTGCGGTCGGGTCGATGCTGTCCAGATAGACGGCCTGCTTGCCGAAGCGCGGCTCGTTCTTGATCCAGTAGAGGATGTCGTCCTTGTTGAAGGACTGTACCCAGGCATCCTTGGGCGATACGCCGGCATTCCTGAGCTCGTCGATGAACTTCTGGGCGTAAGCGGCCTGGCTGCCGAAGATGGCATCGACGCGGTCCTGGTGATCGGCGCCCTTGAGTTCGGGCGTGTGCTTCACGCCGAGTTCCTGGTTGAGCGCGATGCTTTCCTTGAAAGTCATCACCTTGGCCTGGCCGGTGTACAGGTCGGTGCGCCAGCTGGCGGTTCCGCCCAGGTAGCCTTCAGCCGTGGTGGCGCTGGGATTGCTGGCATCCATCTTGGGCTTCAGCGACTTGAATTCGTCGAGGGTCAGGTCGCTGGTGCAGCATTGGGGGCGCGGGTTCTGGCCGGGACCTGTCCAGGGCACGGTGCACTTGTTGTTCAGGTCGGTGGCGACGATGTTGGTGGTGGTCTGCAGGTCGCATTCGCTGTGGCGGCAGACCAGCTCGCCGTCCTTGGTGAAGGTGACGTCGCACTCGACGATGCCGGCGCCCATGCGCGCGGCCGCACGATAGGAGGCATCGGAATGTTCGGGGAACTGCATGGCGGCGCCACGATGGCCGATGGAGAAGTCGGTGCGGTAGAAGGGACCGTTCTCGCACTGCATCAGGCGATCCTTGAGCTTGCCTTCGTCCATGCCCTGCACCAGGTAGAACGGGCGCGGGCCGAGTTGCACTGAATCAGATTTGTCGTGACCGTGGTCGCGATCTGCCTGGGCCATGGGTACGAATCCTGCCGTGGCGGCCATGGCAAGCGCCACGGCAAGGTTTACGGTTTTACGCATCGGAATGCTCCTGTCAGGTTGAGGGTCGGGGCAGCGGCGCCCAACCTGAACTCTGCGCTATGGAAGTTTAGTCCCGATGGCGATCAGATTTTGTTTGCATGAAGTTTGGCATGAGCCGATGGGTAGCGGATGCCTCACCCCACCAGCGCCACCGCCTTGATCTGTGCCCACACGGCCTGGTCCGGGTGCAGTCCCAGCTTCGCGGCCGAGCGCCGCGTGATGCGCGCGACCAGCCGGGCGCCGCCGGCGTTCAGCCGCACCAGCGCCAGCGCGGGGTGGGTATCGTCGGCCAGTTGCTCGACGGTGGCGGGCAGGACGTTGAGGATGCTGCTGTCGGCGTGGGGTTCGAGGGCGATGCTGACGTCGCGCGCCAGGATGCGCACGCGCACGTGCTGTCCGATGGGCAATCCGCTGTCGCGCACCCACAGGCTGCCGCCGGCAAAGGCGACGCGCGCGAGGTGCCAATCGGCGTCGAGTTCGGCGATCTCGCCTTCCAGCACGACGCCGGCGTCTTCGCCCAGCCGGATCGGCAGGTCGAGCCGCGCCAGGGTTTCGCCGAGCGGGCCGCTGGCGAGCGCCCGCCCCTGCTCCAGCACCACCAGATGATCGGCTAGGCGCGCGACTTCGTCGGGGGCGTGGGATACATATATAAGCGGGATTTCCAGCTCGTCGTGCAGGCGTTCCAGATAGGGCAGGATTTCCTGCTTGCGCTTGAGATCCAGCGCGGCCAGCGGTTCGTCCATCAGCAGGATGCGCGGGCTGGTGGCGAGCGCGCGGGCGATGGCGACGCGCTGCTTTTCGCCGCCGGAGAGCTTGTCCGGCATGCGATCGAGCAAGGGGCCGATGCCCAGCAGTTCCACCGCGTACTGCAGCGACACGCGGCGCTCGGACACCGGCACGCGCCGCATGCCGTATTCCAGATTGCTGCGAATGCTGAGATGCGGAAACAGGCTGGCTTCCTGGAATACGTAGCCCAATGGCCGCCGATGCACTGGCATGAACAGGCCGCGGCTGTCGTCCTGCCACACCTCGCCGTTCACGCTGAGGTGGCCGCCCGGCGCGTGTTCCAGACCGGCGATGGCGCGGAGACACGTGGTCTTGCCCGAGCCCGATGCGCCGAACAGGGCGCTGACGCCGCGCCCCGGCAGCTGCAGGTCCACGTCGAGTTGGAAGCCGTCGTGGACGACGCGGAAGCGCGCGTGGATGCCGGACTCGCTCATGTGCGTCGCCCGTTCGGGTTGAACACGTACAGGAGCAGCAGCACCACGAAGGAGAA
>JAPTVL010000284.1 GCA_028065725.1 Betaproteobacteria bacterium | reverse complement strand
CGAGATGGCGATCACCTTCGATTGGGGATTCACGCGCCGCAGCACGTCGCCGACGGTCTCGACCTTCAGGTTGCGGGGGCTGGTGCCGTCGAGCGGCCGCGTCCGGTGGCCGATGTAGGTGTGCTGCGTGTCGCCGGTGTTGTAGACGGCGGCGCCGGTGTTCACGTCGCGCCACTCGTTGTTGATGATGCCGGTGCGATGCGGGTAGGCGCCGGTCAGCATGGTCGCGTGGCCCGGCGCCGTGGTCGTCACCGCGTGCCCGTGATGCGCGTTGGCGAACCAGGCGCCGCGCTCGAGGAAGCGGGCGAGCCCGTCGGGCGCGAGCTGATCGCGGTACGCCAGCACCTGGCGCTGCGGAAGCCCGTCAACCGCCATGAAGACGACGAGCCTGGGCCCGACAGGCGCCGTGGGTGCGGCGGACCTCACCGAGCAACCGGCGGCGGCCGACAGCAGGACGGCGCCTGCGATGCGAAGGAGTCGTTGTTTCTTCATTGGTAGACGTTGGTTGTTAGTAGGGCCAGAGGCCGGTTCGCAAACCAACGCCCCCTTTCAAACCGTGCATGCGGATTTCCCGCACACGGCTTACCGGTGGTCGGTCGGCTCGCAGCATTACGCAGGCTCCTTCTGGAAGAAGGCCGGCTTGGGGTAGCGGATGGTCCCGCGCAGGCGGTACAGCCCGAGGGCCTCGAAGTACTCGCGCGTCCACTTCTGGGCCTCGCCCGCCTTCAGGTTGCGTCCCTTGCGCTTCTGGCGCAGCTTCGTCAACCGTCGCACGACGTACGAGTCCACCATGTTGAACTGGCGTGAGGCGTTGCCGCTGCGGAAGTAGTGGCCCCAACCGCGCAGGATCGGATTGAGCTCGGCAATGACGCCTCGCACATCCGCATGACATCGCCCGCGCGGCGTCAGCAGCCGCACCCGCTCGCGCACACGCTTCATGGCCCGCCGGCTTGGCCAGCGTTGCAGATAGTAGCGGCGAAGCCGTCGCTGCTCCCACAGCCTTCCACTCATGCGCTTGTGCAGGTGACAGCCCAGGAAGTCGAATCCTTCCTTGCCATCGGTCAGCTCCACGCTGCGTGTTTTCTCCGGATGCAGCGTCAATCCCAGCTTGTGCAGGATGTGGTCCACGCGCCGCCTGGCTTCCTCGCAGTCCGCCTGAGTGCGGCACATCACCACGAAGTCGTCGGCATAGCGCACCAGCGTGCCCAGGTGGGCACAGTGGCGGCTCCACACCCGATCCAGCACGTGCAGGTAGATGTTGGCCAGGAGAGGCGAGATCACCCCTCCCTGCGGAGTGCCGGCCACCGTGCTGTGCACGGCACCTTGCTCCATCACCCCCACCTGCAGCCACTGGCGCAGCAGCTTGAGCAGCCTGCGATCCGAGACACGCTCACCAACCAGCTTCATCAGCTTGTCGTGCGCGATGCTGCCGAAGTAATCCCGAATGTCCGCTTCAAGCACCCATTGGCCACCTCGGGCGCCGAGTTCCCTCAGCACCTCCAGCGCCTGCGTCGCGCTGCGACGCGGCCGGAATCCGTAAGAGCAAGGCAAAAAGTCCGCCTCGAACACCGGCTCCAGCACCAGCTTGGCTGCCATCTGCACCACCCGGTCGCGCACCGTGGGTATCCCCAGCGGTCGCGCGCTTCCGTCGGCTTTCGGTATGTAGGTGCGCCGCACGGCCTGCGCACCATACTCGCCCGCTCGCAGTTGCGCGGCCAGCTCCGTGAGGAACCGGTCCACACCATACTGCTCCACGCTGCCGATCGACTGTTGGTCAACACCGGCTGCGCCGCGGTTGCTCCTCACACGTCTCCACGCCTCCCGCAGGATGTCATCCCTGCAGAGCTGACCGTACAACGCATGGAAACGCCTACCCGGTGCCCGCTTGGCTGCGGCCCAGAGCTGTCTTTGCAGTTGTCGCACTTGTTCACGTGACTCATCGCCACGGGGGTCGTTAGGTCCGGTCTGGCCGGCCATTCCCTCGCGCTTACCTGCATCCCCAGCATGACCACCGCAGGGACCCTTCCCTCCAGCCGCGTTATGCCGCGCGGCCTTCGTCGCCCGGGCTTGCGCCCCAGCGTTCGGTACTACGATCCCCTCGGACTGCCGCTGCGCACGCCCCGATTTCGCCCTTGGCTTATACGAGCGCGCTTGCCCCGACCCGGGCCGCGCAGACGGCTCTCTCGTGTTCCGCTCCTGTCCCTGCACGCGTGCTGCGCCCCATACCCCGCCGCAGTCATCCGCGCGATTCGGTACCTGCTCGGATGATGTTGCCTTCGCCGCGACATGATCGGCTCGGCCTGCGGGTTGTAACTTTGACGAGGCTGCAGGCTTCACTTCATGTTGCGGCCCGCGTGCTTGCTCCCCTCCGAACAGCTCGCGCTGTACTTCAGGCTTTCGACACCCCGCTCGGGCGACCGGGTCTCCCCGTTCCGCCTGGGGTCTGCTACCCGGCGCACCGACGCTTACCGGGGCGGGACTTGCACCCGCTGGACAGGCGCAGCAAGCAAAGTCCGTCCCTTCCCCTTTCGGAGTCAGTTCCTTCTTCGCGTCACGACGCACCATGGTCGAAGCGTACGGCAGCGCGCTGTACTTGCGCAGGTTGAACGTCGGGTCGACGATCACGCCGATCGGCCCCGAGTAGGTCGCGCCGTAGCTGAGGCCGCCGCTGCGCCGGTACACCGGGCAGGTGTTCATGCACGCGCCGCAGCGGATGCACTTCAGCGAGGTCCAGAAGTCCTCCATCCCGAGCCGCTCCGAGCGGCCGTTGTCCACCAGCACCACGTGCAGTTCCGCCCCTTCGCGTGGCGCCCGGAAGTGCGACGTGATCTGCGTGATCGGCGAACCCAGCGCGCTGCGCGAGAGCATGCGCACGAAGACGCCGAGGTGCTCGATCCGCGGAATGAGCTTCTCGATGCCGATCGAGGCGATGTGCAGGCGCGGCACGTTGGCGCTGAGGTCGGCGTTGCCTTCGTTGGTGCAGACCACGAACGAGCCGGCCTCGGCGATCGCGAAGTTCGCCCCCGTCATGCCGGCCACCTTGTCCTTCAGGTAATAGGGCCGCGTGTGCTGGCGCTGGCTTTCGGAGAGGTA
>JAPTVL010000080.1 GCA_028065725.1 Betaproteobacteria bacterium | reverse complement strand
AGCCTGGACATCGACACCCGCACCGGCCTGCCCAATCCGGCGGCCAGTCGCAAGCAGCGCATCATGGGCCGCACCATGACGGCGGTGGAAAAGGTGCGCGTCGATTCTGAAGCCAACCTGCGCGACATCCTTGACAAGGTGCACCAGATCAACATTGATCATGTCGATGATCAGCACTTCTTCACCCTGTCGCAGGTGTATGAAGACCTGTTGCTGAAAATGGGCGAGAAGAACTCCGACGGCGGGCAGTTCTTCACGCCGCGCGAGGTGATCCGTGCCATGGTGCATACGGTCAATCCGCAACTGGGCCACACGGTGTACGACCCCTGCTGTGGCACCGGCGGCTTTCTCGCCATTGCCTACGAGCACATCGCCCGCCAGCTAGGCAAGAGCGCTACCAGCACCGATATCGACACGCTCAAGCACGACACGTTCTTTGGCCGCGAAAAAGAGAATCTGGTGTTCCCCATCGCGTTGGCCAATCTGGTGCTGCACGGCATCGACCAGCCCAATCTGTGGCACGGCAATTCGCTGACGCGCCGCGCCACCTACGCGGCGCTGTTCGACCAGGCGCCCAAGACCTTTGACGTGATCCTGACCAACCCGCCCTTTGGCGGCAAGGAAGGAAAGGACGCGCAGAAGAACTTTGCCTATGAGACCAGTGCCACCCAAGTGCTGTTTGTGCAAGACATTCTCGGTGAGCTGGCACCCAAGGGCACCTGCGCCATCGTGCTGGACGAGGGCTTGCTGTTCCGAACCAACGAAAGCGCCTTTGTCGAAACCAAGCGCAAGCTGGTAGACGAGTGTGACCTGTGGGCCATCATAAGCCTGCCCGGTGGTGTGTTCTCGACGGCCGGCGCGGGCGTGAAAACCAATCTGCTGTTTTTCACCAAGGGCAAGAAGACCGAGAAGACCTGGTACTACGACCTGTCTTATGTGAAGGTCGGCAAGAAGACGCCGCTGACGCTGGCGCATTTCGGCTTTGACCAAAATGGTGAGGTACTGGCGGATGCTCAATTGCCGGCCATCCTAACCGCCGACTGGCACGCTGACGAAGCCAACGCCGGCAAGCTCTTCCCGAGCTATGCCCGCATGTTGCAGCAGCGCGGCAAGCCTGGGGGCGATAGCCGCTATTCGTGGACCGTGGATTTCGCCGCCCGCCGCGCCAAATCCCGCGCCGAAATGCAGCCCTTGCTCAATGAGGCCGCGCAAATAAAAGCCACTGTGGTGGACTTGAAAGAGCAACTCAAGCGCCTGAAGAAGGACAAGGCCAGTGACGCAGATTTGCTGGCGCTGACAAATCAGATACTGGAAAAAGACAAAGCGGCCCGCGACCTGGAAACCCAGGCGGCCGATATTGACGCCGCCGTGTTTGACCTGAAAGCAGTGAATCCGACGGCCGTGGTGGATGTGGATACGCGCACTCCGCAGCAGATCATCGGCAACATCGAGGCGCAAGGACGCATCGTTGCCGATGCCCTGGCGCGGTTGAATATGCTGTTGTCGACGGTGAGTTGAGGTCCGGCGGAAATGAGCAAAATGAAACTGCCACAGGCACCCAACAATAACGAGGTCGAAAACATCATTGAAAACCGCGTCCAGATGAGCATAGCGGATATGGCAGCCAGCGCGTACCAATCGTTCGAGATCGAAAAATGAGCAGCACACTGAAGCTATTCCTGTCAGAGAAGTCGCAAATATATTCTGCGACTGCGTGGTATCTCTCCGATCTCGGCGAATAACGCGGCAAGCAGGAGTTTTATACCCGGCAATCTCCACAGCGACTCAAGGCGCTGCGTGAGCACGCGCTGATCGAAAGCGCAGTGTCATCGAACCGCATCGAAGGCGTTTCCGTCGAGCCGTCGCGGGTGCGCGATGTGCTGGTTTCGCCGAAGCCTCTGTTCCGTGATCGTGACGAGGAAGAGGTGCGGCTACTGCGATGCCCTGGCCTGGATTCATCAGGATGCCCAGCAAATACCCATCTCCAACGAAACCAACCAACGCCTGCATGCAATGACACGGGGACATATCTGGGATGCTGGCCTGTACAAAGAGAAGGATGGCGACATTATCGAACGCTATCCCGATGGGCAAGAGCGGGTGCGTTTCCGCACTGTACCCGCCCAGGAAACGCCAGCTGCCATGACGCAGTTGGTAAGCGACTGGCAAACCTGCATCGAAGATCGATGGGTTCCGCCGCTGCGTGCCTGCCCGGGGGTAAGCCGCGACATGATCCGGCGAGTGTTGAATACCCAGAAAGGTCAAACGGTCGACTGCATCGGTCGCGGCCCTGGGGCGCTCTGGCAAAAGAGCCGTATTTTCCCAGCGAACGGTAGGCAGGGGACATGGTAGCGGGTACCCAAACCGCCGCGCAAGGTCAGCGAAGATGAGGTCGCGCCAGCAAGCACGTCGCGGACATCGCGGGCCAAAAAGGGAACGGTCGCTTAGGAACACATTGACCGCAGCCCCATAAATCGACCACAATAAGGCACCTATTTTGGTTTTATTACGAGGCACGCCATGGAACAGGTTCTGGCAACCCGCTCGGTGAGCATCACCGAACTTAAACGCAGCCCGAGTGCTGTATTGGCGCAGGCTGGTTCCGAAGCCGTGGCCGTGCTCAACCACAACCGGCCGGCGGCCTACCTACTGCCAGCCCACGTCTATGAAGCGATGCTGGAACGCCTGTCCGCCGATCTGCGGCAGACGATACAGGAAGGCATCGACAGTGGCCCGGCCATCCCGGCCGATCAGGTGTTCGCCGAACTGAACGCCCGCTACGCCGACCCCAAGCCCGCCAACAAGCCACGCGGTAAGCGCAAGGCCTAATGGCTTCGCTCAGGTTTTCGCCGAAGTCTCGCCAAGACCTACTCGACATCGGCGATTACCTCGCCAAGGACAGCCGGGCCAACGCCCGCCGCTTCGTCGGCAAGTTGATGGCGCAATGCGAACGCATCGGCCATGCCCCGCTGGCTTACACGGGCCGCGAAGACTTGGCCCCCGGACTGCGTATGGCACCGCTGGGCCGCTATGTGATCTTCTTCCGAGTGCTGGGCGACGTGGTGCGTATCGAACGTGTGCTGCACGGCGCCCCCG
>JAPTVL010000536.1 GCA_028065725.1 Betaproteobacteria bacterium | reverse complement strand
TCGCATTGTTTTAATGCAGAATTTTTCGTGGGGAGAGGTGGTGGAATTTTTCCCATTGCGTGAGTTAAAAAGCTCAATGAGAACAATACGTTGTACCCAAGATGTGCGGGTCGTCCACTCCGCCAAAAGTATGAAATAAATCAGCAATTTACAGAACAAGCCCACATTAGCACTGTGGGCTTTTTTTCGTCCTTTTGGGGGAACGATTCCCCCTAATTTCCCCCAGTGTTCCCTATAAATCCCTAGGGCGCTCCCCCACGGCTCCCCCCGATGCGCTTCAGGGCTGTGGCGGCGGATAGCCCAGCCGCTCATATGCGGCCTGCAGTGCGCCTTCGAGGGCCTGGCTGGCGGCATCTAGGGCACGGCCAGGATTGCCAGCCGGTCGACCCCCTTTGTCCCGGGGCTCGGCCCCAGCCAGGCCCAGGCGCTCAATCACGGGCCGCAGGGCAGCCACAGCCCTTAGCCAGACTATTCCCTCATCAGTTTGCTTCAAAAAAAGGATCTTGCGCACCGCCCAGGGCCCGCCGCTCCCCTTGCCTTGCCCGGATCGGTTGGCGGCCTTGATGGCATGCCGCGCGAGGTAGCGGGCCGCAGTTCTTGAGTCCAACCCGGCCCTGAGGTTTGTGCGGGAGAACAGAGGGGAGAATAGCAGGGCGTCCCTGGGGACGGGTGGGGGCAGATCGAACGGCAACTTGGGCGGCGCGGGCAACGCGGGCGCTCGACGCTCCACCTCGCGAGCGCGGGCCATTGCCATACGGTCGCCCGCCGCCGCCGCCGCATCCAGCAGCCCCTGCGCGGCCCGGCTTGACAGCCAGCCTAGAGCTAGCGCCTCTTGGGCCAATTCGGGCCAGCGCCGGGGCATCGGCGGCTCTGGCGCCATCCACCGTCGCCACCCCCGCCCGGTGCCGTCGCCGACCGCCATCCTGCGCTCCAACAGCCCAGTTCCAAGACCGCTGCGCTGGCGAATTTCTACTGCGCAGATTCGCCATGCTTCTTTCATTTCCGATGTCGCTCGCATTTGTTAAATATACACAATAAAAACAATTACATAGCATAGGACAAATAAGGTTGCTCTTTCCCCAACCGCGCAACAAGCACCAGCGAGAGAATTTCCCCCGTCGATCTTCTAGGAACAAAAGGGGAAATGGAAACGAAACTTCAATTCATTGGCCAAAAAATAGCTGTTGCTCCCGGTGAAGCGCTATTTTTGGTGGGGTATTCGCGCTCTGCAGAAACGGGTTACAAAACCGCTGCAAATTTGATGTCGCGTGGCGAATTTCCCTTCACTGTGCGGCGTTTTGAGATTGCGGGCCGCGAAAAAAAGTTGGTTTTGGTCAGCGACATTCAGGCGGCCTTGCTGGGCCAGCCCCAGGCACCGGCTCAACCCCAAGAAGTAACTTCTCCCCCGACCAGCCGGGGCCCTGGACGCCCACGGAAGGCTGTTGCTGGGGGCCAAAAATGAACCTGCAGGCCCGCGCCCTGGCCGCGCTCGACCCAGCCGCAGCTGCGATCCACGCCCGCGCTGGCGGCCCCCTGGATGCCGCCGATGCTTGGCTGGCGGCGCATGGGGGAGAGTGGGAACCAAAGTCAGCAGCCGGGAAGCAACTTCGCAGTGCAGCCCGCCGGGCAAAAGGGCAGAGCACGTTTCGGCAGGCGTGGTCCGGCTGGACCGACCAGGACGCCAGCAACGACCCCTTCGAGCTGATGGCGGCAGCGCAGGCCGCCGCGCTCGACTCCGCGGCCCTCGCCGCGGCCGGCCTGGCCGCAGACTGGGAATCGCTCGACACTCGGCGGCACGCCTCGGCGTGCCGCATCACGCGCCGCCGCGCGCAGCAGCTCAGGGCCTGGCACCTGGCAGCACTGGAAATCCAGGGGGTGCTCTGGTGAGCACAGAAGCCATGGACGCGGCATGGGCCTCGCCCCTGCGGGGCTCGGCGCGCCTGGTACTGCTGGCCCTTGCCTGGCGCACAGCCAAGGGCCAAACTCAGGCGACCGTGTCGGTGCCCGACCTCGCCCGACTGTCTGGGCTAAGCCAAGATCAAACTCGGCGCGTCTTGCACCTGCTCATCCATAGGGGTTCGATCCGCTGCCTGGACGCAGGTGGAGGAAGGAGTGCGGCAACCTATGAACTGCTAACCCCTTGCACCAGTGCCACCCCTGGTGCAGATGCTGGGGCACCCCTTGCAAACGCGCCAGGGCACCCCTTGCATAGCTGTGCAAGGACAGCAAAAGGTAAAAGTAAAAACTCTCCCTGTGCGCGCGTGCGCGCGCCTGTGGGGGGCCTAGCGATTGATAGGCATGGCATCACCCACAAGCCGGGCGACGAACGCGACGCCGAGGCGCTGAGCCAGATCGCGCAGCACACCCCTCAAGCCATCGTTGCAGCCGTCGACGTGGCCAGACAAGCCGATCCGCTGGGCCGCGCCTTCCCAAGCAAGGTGCTGCGCCTGCTGATCACCCCCGCTCCACCAACCCCGCGCCCGTCAGCTCAGGCAACCCCAGCCTGGGCGCTTGCCGCCGACTGGCTGAACTAGAGGATGTCCCCGTGAGAAAAATTTCGGAATTTGGCAAATCCTGGATGGAAGGCACCGCGCCGGAACCCCGGCGCGGCCCAAGCGAGGATGCCGCCCGATCAGCCGCGCGGCTGATGGCGGCGCTGGGGGGGATGTCGCCAGCGGTGGCAGCGCAGGTGCGCGACCCGGCTGCGGCGCGGGTGTGGATCGATGTCTGGGCTCGGCAAATCCAGTCCGCCGACCTGACGGCCGCCGAGCTGGCCGCCGGCCTTGATCGCGTGAAGACCATCCCACCCTCCCAGCCGCTCGGATGGCAGCAGTTCTACTGGGCGTGTCGGCCAGCCGAGGTCGAAGGGGTGCGGGCCGCCGACCTGGAGGCTAGGCGCAGGAACTTGCCTGCCCTGCCAGACGAAGCCACAAAACAGCGCCGCATGGAGGCGGCCAAGCGAGCGCTCGCCGACCCCCGGCTCGCCAAATTTCTGCGCGTTTCGCCTGAAGCTGAATGATCTGGAGATCCCTCAATCCCGCAGGGCCAGGAGAAAAAAATGAGTTCCGACTTTCGCAGATTTGAAATCGAGGCGGTCGGCCCGGGAGAATACCGAATCCGGTTATTCGACCGCACCGCGAATCGCAAAATTGAAATTCCCATGACGCCCCTGGAATCCTCGTTATGGTTAACCTTGTATGGCCGCATTCTGGAACGCATCGATTTCCAGCGCATGGATTTTGAAAATTCGCAACAACATTAAAAGGGGCTGCCATGTTCGACAAATACGATCAAGTTCGCTTGCTGCACTGGAAACTGAAAGTCATTTCTGGAGTGTTCATCCTCGGCGGTATTGCAGGCGGCGCCGCTTATCTGGTGTATTCGCACCTGCTGCAGCCAGCAATCGCCTATGCCGCTGGTGCGATGTTATCCCGCATCGCACCTGATTATTTCCTGCGCATGCATAACTGGCTTTCCATGGCGGTTTATTACTACCAGAGCCTGCGCGAGGCCCAGGGCGGTTTCGGCTGGCATGACGTGGCAGTGGCAACCGCAGCAGGGGCCTTGGCCCCGTCGCTGCTCGCCATGGCCGTCCTGGCGGGCGTGTTCAAGCGCCGCGCAGGAGAAGAAGAATGAACTTCTTTCCTCGAATTTTCCTCGCCGCCCGGAATTTCCTTCTGATTTTCGGCGCAGCCTATCTCTCAGCCAAGCTGCTGCAAATCTTCGACCACCCGACCGCATCGTCATTAACTGGAATCGGCGGTTTTCTGCTCGCCCTTTACCTTGTATGGGATGCCCTGACATATCGCGGCGGGATCAAATCAAATGTCGCCGATGTCAAAAACGACGCTGCCAATCTCAAGAAACTGGCGCGTGGTTTTGATCCCGAGCGCTACATCAACCTGAAAAAGGGATTTTTCCTTGGTTTGGACGGTAATCGAAAACCCGTCTATTACCCGAAGCATGTTCTTGATAAAAATCACATTGAGATTTTGGGGGAAAGTGGCGTTGGTAAATCCAGCCTGGCCGGTGTGCTGCTGTCGCAGCTTGCCGCAGCAGGGGAAACAGTCGTGGTCTTTGACCCCAAGCCAGACCGCATGCTGCCAGGTGTGCTGGCCAGGATGGCGGAGAAATTCGGCTATCCCGTTGCCATCATCGACCTGCGCCCGCAGGCTGGCCCGCAGATCAACCCATTCGCAGGTTGCCGCCCTGATCAGGTGGAGGAACTGCTGCAAGTCGCGCTTGAACTTGGGAAGACGGGCGACCCCGGCGTGGACTTCTACCGCGGCGGCGACCGTGAAGCGACCTCGTACATCGCCGCAGCGTTCCAGGATGGCCAAGCAGACATGCAATCGATCATTGCCACCGCATCGCACGACGCTCGCGTGACAGATAAGGAAAACCTTTGGCGCGAGCTGCGGCAGCTCGGGCGGGTGAGGGCGCTGCACACCCCCCAGGGCTTTGACCTGGCCGAGACGATGTCCAGGTCCGGCGTGGTGTATGTGATGGGCAGCACGACGCGCCTTGAAGTGGTGGCGTCACAGAAGTTGATCCTGCAGCGCTGCCTGCAAATTCTGGAAGACCGCGCCGACCAATCGCGGCCGGCGTGCATCTTTTTGGACGAATTGAAGTACCTCTTGTCGCCGGCGGCCTTGAGGGCAGCCGGGACCATCCGCGATCGCAACTGCCATCTCGTCTTCGCTCACCAAAGCCTGGGCGATTTGGATGACTGCGCGGGCCTGAGTCCCAAGGCGGTGCGTGGTGCGATCTGGGGCAATGCCGGTATCAAGATCGTTTACAAAATGCTCGACGCCGCCACGGCCCACGAGCTGGAAGCCATCACTGGTCAAGCCAGCTCGGAGGTGTCGTCTGTCACGCGCAGTTCCCAAGGCGAGAGCGTGTCCAGACGTGTGGAGAAGCAGGCCCACATGGCGGCCCATGTTTTCACGCACCTGCCCAAGCCGGAATCCGGTGAGGCATCCGTCGGCGTCATCATCGGGCGCGGACCCGCAACGTTTTTGTCCACACGGTGGCTGCGCTCTGGCCCGCCGCCAACCCCCGTCATCGTGTCAGAGCCGGGCGGCGAGCCGCAGGGCCAGCCGCCCGCAACGGACGATGAGCAGGAGCAACCGGCCGAGCGCCAGGCCGATTCTGACCCAGAGGGTGCCGACACGGCGCAGCCCCCCGAGCCCACGCGCTCGACCGCAGCCGACCTGTCCGATCTGCTGCGCGATCTGTCGCGCCCGCGCTGAACGCCGCCCACCACCACCTTGCAGACCAAACCCCGCGAGCTGCGGTAGCAGCGGGGCCTGCGGCCACCGCAGCCGCCGGTAGGCGGCGGGTTCCTCGCCACGCCCACCGCCGTGCATTTCGCCACGCGCTGAATAGGTGCAGGCGTTTGACAGGCGTATGGACGCCCGTCACACACCGCGTCCACAACCTGCACACAAGGAGCTTCTATGCCCATCATTTCCGACCCACGCGAGCGTGCTGCCCGCGCTCAGGAAAAACGCCACGCCCTCCTGCGATTCTTACGCGAAGAAATCTATACGACCCCAAAAGTCGCGGGCACGGTCATGGGCGTCGGCGAGCGTGCCGCCCGCCAGACCATCGCACCAATGGAATCCGCCGGACTGGTGCGGCGTTGGCCCATCCAGCTATTCGACGGCTTGCAAACCATCACCGTGGTGGGAATCACGTCGCTCGGCCAAGCGCACGCCTTCGACCCAGCCACAGAGAAGGTCATCGATCGCGCCTTCGACCCCGCGCGGTTCAGCGTGATGTTTCTTCAACACACGCTGGACATCCAGCGCCTGCGGATCGAGGCCACCGGCAGCGGCCTCGTCAAGCAATGGGTGAATGGCGACCGGCTTGCTGCAGTCAAGCAAGGCGAGAAGAAGCCGGATGCCGTGTGCCTGACCGCCTATGGTGTGCGCATCGCGATTGAGGCCGAGCGGTCGATCAAGTCGCCGAAGCGGTATGCCGCGATCGTCGAAGGGCACTTGACAGCGATGCATCAAGGCAAGTGGCAGCGCGTGGTCTGGGTCTTCCCTGATGCCAACACGATGGAGCGGGTGAAGGCCATGGTCTTGGGTGTCTCGCGCGTGCGCATCGCCGGGATCGACACCCTCATCGACCCCTCCAAACACCACGGGAACCACGGGAATTTCCGCTTCTGTCTATACGAAATGTTTACAGACTGTCTCGTCTGACCCATCACCAACCCCCACCGAAAGGAGCATCATCATGGCCATCCTCAAACCACGCGCCCAAGTTAAGACCCGCACGCTCAGCGTGCGGGTGGACGCCGACCTGCTTGCGCAGATCGACGCCCTGCGCATCGACGCCGAAGCCGCAGGCTTCTTGTTCGATGCCTCGGACGTGTGCTCGCGGGCGCTCGTCGCAGCGGTCAAGACCGCCCGCGCCGAACTCGCCGCCGCGACACCACCACAGGCCACGCCGCAGCGCCTGGACAGCGCCGCGTTGTAAACGCCGTGTAGGACGCGCGTATGGACGCTTGTCACACACTCCGTTTACAGCGTGTCCTGCGAGCGCCCGCACGCTTCGCGCCGCACCCATGCGCAAGCGTCGCCCGTTCGCTCGTGTCGTCACCTCGGCTCGACGTGAGCGGCGCGAGCAGTCAGCGCAACGTGCAACGCAGCAAGCGTACTGCCCCCGAAGACGGCCCTGAACGGGCGCCTTGCGGCCCCTCCCTGCGGTCGGGCGACTTCGGGTAAATCAAAAGAGGGGGCCGCACCCCCGCCTGCGGCAGGGCGAGTCGGCATCCGCACCGCGCAGCGGTGCGGATGCCGACTCGCCCTGCCGACTTCGTCGTCAGGGGCTCCGGGGCATGAAGACGCCCCTTCGGTCTCGGCCTGTCGGCTCGGGACTTTCAGTCCCTCCCCGCCAGCCCGAGACTCGCGTCACGCCCGCCGCAAGCGTCGGGCCAGTCGCGACCGGCGCACCCATCCCAGCCGCCCTGTCCGCTGCGCTTCCAGGGCGTCCGGTCCGGGTGCTGGCGCGGCCCGGGCTTCGCCCCCGCCGTGGTCTGCTCCCCTTGCTTTGGTCGCTGCCGCTCCCTCCGCAAGTGTCCGCATCCCCCGGCGGCCCCCCCCGCCCCTCGTGTCCGCGTCAGTCGGCCTCGGCGCGGCCCGGGGGAGCACCCGCCACGCCAGCCCCTGCGGGTCTGTCATGTCGGTTGCTTCCCCCGGTTCTTGCTCGGCGCGCCCTCCTGGCACGAGGGGGGCCTGGGCAAGACGGGGACGATGAAGCCATCCCCTTTGCCCTGGCCCCACGTCCGCGCCCAGTCTTCGCGCACGGCGCTCGCTGGGCTGGTCGTGGCCCCCCGAACGGCAAGCCGGCCGCAAGCGGACCGGCACCAGGCAAGCCGCCTCGATGGGCGGCCCAACCCCAACCCACCCGCATGGCGCGGGGTAGCAGCCGCTGCGCGGCAACGGCAGCCGCATGCGCGGCGAAGAGCGCGGCGCATTTCGCCAGTCGCTGAATCCAGATGCGGCACCCGCCGCGCCCAACCCCATAACCCATCAGGAGCATCACCATGTCCGACAAAATCGCTGAAGCCGCAGACGCCATTCGCACCGCCGTGGCCGCCCGCATCGACCCCATCGCCGAGCACCTGCATGTCTCGCCCCGGCTGCTGCTAGCCGCGCTCGCGTTCGCCACTTTGCTGGCGCTGGCCGGGCTGCACAGCCTGTTCTCCCTGTTCTCTTCCTCGCCGCACGAGCAGGCACAAGCCCCCGCGCCGGCACCCGTCGCAGCGCCGGCAGTCGCACCGCCGAAGCCTGCACTGGCACGGACCCGGCAGGCCAGCGCGGCCACGCCTGCGCAACCCCAGCCCGCCCAGCCAGCCACCGCTAGCACACCGGCAGCGGCACCCGCTGGGGCGATGCAGGCCGAGCTGCCGGCCTTGCCGTCGCCAGCCAGCCCGATGAAGTCCGGCGCCTGGCAGTTGACGGTCCAGACGGTCGCCGCCGCACCAGGACAAGACCCGACCATGCTCCCCGGCCAAGTCGTCGGCACTGTGGTCAAGGCCAGTCCGACCGCAAGTTTTTCGGGCGCTGTCCCAGCCCCGATGGCACCCTTCGTGACGGCAGGGAGGCCCGTGCGGCTGACGTATGCCTTCAACTTTCAGGCCCCGACGACAGGCAATTACCTCATCACCGTCAACCTTTCCGGCAACGCTTCGGCCGCTGCGCGCACCTTGCTCGACGGCCGTGCCGATTCGCTGGTGTCGCTCAAGCGAGCCTACAACGCGCTGTGGGCGGCTGACGCGCCAGCGCAAGCCGGATCGGCCAGCGTGACACTGGCCGCCGGGCTGCACTCGATCGAAGCCGTGCTGGACACCACGGCGGTCACGCAGGCCGCCCACGCGCCGACGCTGGACTTCTACATCAAGCCCCAGGCCGCGGCGATGCCGTCGGCCATGGTGCCGCTGTGGCCGGCGTCTTCACTGGCTGCGCCGGCATCGGTTCCGGCCGCACGGCGCTGATGCGCCCGCGCCCGTGGACAGCCGGGCGTGTGGACAAGCGCGGGTCGGATGATGATTCGGCTATGGTCGAACAGAGCCCTTTAGTCGCTGGGAAAAGCCTGGTTCGATGCTATCTGCAAACGCGATGAGACCCGCAAGTACCTGAGTTTCCTTGGAGTCAAGCTGCTGGGTGAGGCTGCGGTGATACATCGCCCGTATAAGCCTTTTCCTATCGCGGCCGATCGACACACTGCCATCAGGAGTCAAAATCAGCCCAGTTACGACCCGCTTGCCAGCCCGAGACGCGAGCACCGTCTTGCCTTCATTAAGAGTGAGCTTGGGGTACTGCAGACTCTCTAGTAGCGTCTGCACTATCTCCGTGTAGCGGTCGATCCTGCCTCGGTCCCGTGAAGAGAGGGTAATGTCATCAGCGTAGCGCGTGTAAACGACCCCATCGTCCTCGGCTACGGCAGCAAGGCGGTTGTCAAACTCGAACATCAAACTATTTGAAAGTAGCGGTGAGCTCGGCGCACCAATGCAGAGCCGCAAGGGCGGCTGTCGGTGGCGAGCCCAGCAACATACGTGCGCAATTAGGTTGCGAGCAGATGGATCAAGATTGTCGGAGCAGTGACGATCAAGGTGGGCATGTAGATCGCTTCGAACAATTGAGGGAAAGAAGTTTGCGAAGTCCAGCTTTAGCATGTAGCGACTGCTTGCGTGTGCCTCAGCGTTTTTTCTGATCGACGAACCTTCACGATAAGCGGTTGCGCACTCATGCACCGGCAGGCGCGGACCTAGTTCTCGAATTAACCATCGCTGAATGGCCTTTACCTCGCGCGCCGGTTGGGCAACTTCACGCATGCCACCAGATTTTTTCTGGATTTCGAAAAGCTTGTACCGCAGCGGGGCCGTTTGAATGATCTTCGCCAAGTGCGATGGAAGCATCGCAAGGTCGGCAGCCATGCGCTGGAGAATGTCGGCTTGACTAAGCACGGCGGACCGACGTGGGCTGCGTCCTGACTTGGAGTCGCCATGCGTCGAAAACTCCTCAATGCAGAACTGGCGTTCGCCCCGCTGGGCCTTGTTCTTGTCGGCGCCTTCGCAGGCCCCGCATGGGCGCTGCTGGGCGCCCTTCCGGGCCTGCTGGCATGGGCGGCACTCAAGAAGGGCGCGAGCGTGCTGCTACTGAAGGCGCTGCGTCAGCCTGCCCGGTGGTTCGCCCTGCTGGGCGCCATCGCGGGCGCCGTGGCCGGCGGCCTGCTCTGGGCGCTGGCTGGCGCCGCCGGCGGTGTGGCCGCCTGGCTTGGTCTGATCGAGCTGCGCAACAAACTGCGAGGGGAGGGCTGACCATGCATCACTTCGACATCGTGCACATGATCCTGAGCAGTCTGGTGCATGGCTTGGTCTACGCCGCCATCTTTAAGCTGTTCCATCACCTGAGTCTGACCGGCGCCCTCATCGCCGGCGCCTTTGGCCTGGCGGCAGCCTGGCTTGCAGCCAAGCTGCTGCGCCCACGGCACGGATAACCGTTTATCCGGGGCTTGCTTGCCGGGCTGCGCGCCCGGCTTTTTGTTCGCAGCGCCCAGCTACCATCGGCATCGGATAACTGTTTATCACTCCCGCCGCCGTTTGATGGGCATGGAAAGACATGGAACTGCAGCGCTTCGGAAAAATCGAGACAGCCCAGGGGCTTGCAGATGCGATGCTGTGTGTCGATGCAGATCGACCCGACGAGTTCGTGATTCATGTTTGGGGTGCAGGCATTGAGCCAAAGGCCTTGCTCATGGACGGGCAATGGGATGGGGACAGGCTTCGGCTTGTTCCTAAATTGCTGTTCTTGACCGGCCAAACTGGTGCACTGTCCCCATCCCCCAATCCTCCGCCTGAACTAGCAGAGCGACTTCAGAGCCTCCGTGCAACGCTCCTCAGAAATGGCGAAGCGCTTGAGGGCGAATGGACCGGATTGAACGGCCAAAGTGGACGAATAACATTTGGCAACTTCGGGGGCGAAGTGACTGTCAGCCCTGTGGATGCGGAGCAGTGCGATTCATGGGATGGGTTCAAAGCGTGGGTGAACCGTCTCCGTGTCGAAAAGGATGTGGTGATGTTCCGCGGCCATGGCAGCAATGCTTTTCAGTTGCGCACCACGTTGCATCGAATTCAAAGAAATCGCTTGGAGCGCTATTGCGCGGATGAACTCCAAATGTTCAGCGCCCATGCCGAGGCAGTGCTGGGAACTCGCTTTAACTTGAATGACGGGGCGGACTACGGGACCCTACTAGGTTTGGCGCAGCATCATGGGTTGCCGACGCCACTTCTTGATTGGACAGCGTCGCCCTACATCGCCGCTTTTTTTGCATTCGCTGACGCGCTTGAAAATGAAGCTAATCGCGCAGATGCTACGCACGTTCGGATTTACGCTTTAACAAGGCAGTTTGCTGTTATCACGTCGCCGCCAATGATTACGGTACCAGCGACGATGCCCTACCTTGCATCGCTTTCAATCTCCGCACGGCTTAATCCGCGCCTCTATGCGCAACAGGGGCGATTCTTGGTCACGAACATCGATGACTTAGAGCGATTCATCAGGTTTTATGAACAAGACCGAAAAATGGAATTTCTGCTCGCTGCTGACGTTCCCATCTCGTTCGCACTGGAGGCGCTGGGAGACTTGGCATTCATGGGTTTGACGGCTGCAACGATGTTTCCTGGGTTGGACGGTGTCGGTCGAATGATTCGGCACGGCATGGTTTCGAAGAAGCAACTTTTCCCGTTCGTAGGTAGCTCTGCGAGTGGTAACGAAATTCGCTGATCCCAGTTACGCCCGCCCCAGCCCCTCGATCGTCAACCCGCGCTCGACCGCCTGGCGAATTGCCAGATTGATGAGCGCCGCCCGTGACTGGCCGATCTGCGCGGCCAGCTCGTCCACCCGGGCCAGCAACTCCGGCGCGATGGTCAGCGTGATTTGACGCTTATTGCCCAGCATCACACCCCGGGCCACCTTCACCGCCGGAGGCGCTGCATCCGGCGCCCCGGCGATGAACGCATCCGCCGCGGCCGGCTTGCCCTTCGGTTTCACAATCGCCATTGCATTGTCCTTTTAGTCATTGTCAATCTTGGATTGATATTCAAACAATGCATTGACTAGGGCCTGTAGCTCATCGACCGCCTTGCGATCCACGGGCTTGGCTTCGAGTACCGACAGCCCCGAGCCCGCCGCGTTGGCGTAAGCCTTGCGCCGGCGCAGGGGTGTCGCCAGGTACGCGAACTGCGGCACGTCGGCCACCGCCGCAGCGGCTTCCAGGTTGTCCGCAGAACTCTCGCCCGGATCGGCGCAGTTCAGCACGGCATAGGCCCGCAATCCATCCCGCACGCTCCGGGCCTCATCGACAAGGCCGGCAATATCGTTGAGAGCCCACACGTCATAGGACCGCGGCTGGAAGGGCACCACGAGCACGTCAGCCAGCACCAAGGCTGCCCGCAGCGCCGTGGAATCCCGCCCGCCCGCATCGATGATGACATCATCAAACTTGCGCCCCTGCTGCTGCACTTGGCCCCGTAGCGTCGGCCCGTCTGAATACTGTGCACAGGCAATGCCTGGGGCATGCCCGCCCTCTGCTCGGATGCTGATGGCCGTCTGCGCCGTGCCCTGCCGGTCCCCATCGATCAGCCACACGTCACGCCCAGCCAGCGCCCGCGCAATCGCCAGATTCACCGCCAGCGTGGTCTTGCCCACGCCGCCCTTGGTGTTCCCCACGCATACGATCATAGCAATCGCCGTTTAATATTAAAACGAACTTATTATGAGTGTTTTGGAATGCGATTGCAAGAGGGGAGGGCGAAAGCTTGAAAAACCTAAGCGCTTCGGTTATAGTGCCGCATGCCGACCATCTTCCGATTCGGACCCTATCGGGTCGTCATCTACCCCAGCGACCACCGTCCGGCGCACGTGCATGTCGTGGGCGCGGGTTGCGAGGCGGTCTTCAAGCTGCATTGCCCTGATGGCCCGCCGGAGTTGCGCGAGTCCCTGGGGCTGGCCGCGCAGGAGTTGAGCCGCATCGCGGCGCAGCTCCGGGCCGAACTGGCGATGCTGTGCCATTCCTGGAGAACGATTCATGGCCATTTCTGACGCAGACGTGAAGCGTGCCGAAGCACGCATGCAGGCTCGCTTGAAGGCGGGGCCGAAAGCGGTTTGCGCACGCTACGACCGGCGCGTGGCGCGCGTCGTGGTGAGCCTGGACACCGGCCTGGAACTGGCGTTCCCGCCGCACCTGGCCGAGGGGCTGGGCCATGCAAGGCCGGATGATCTGATCGACATCGAGATCACGCCCAGCGGGCTTGGACTGCACTTCCCCAAACTCGACGCCGACCTGTACCTGCCGGCGCTGCTGGAGGGCGTCTTTGGTTCGCGCCAATGGATGGCCGGACTGATGGGGCAAACCGGTGGAGCCAGGCGAACGCCGGCCAAGGCCGCGGCTTCCCGTGAGAACGGCAAGCTGGGCGGACGGCCCCGGAAGGCCATCGCTGCTTGATCACCTGGTCTGATCTTCCCTGAGGTCGGCGCGGCGCAGCCTATCCCGCTGACGCGGCTGACACGCTGCACCGCTTAGGCATTTGTGGGGCTAGTCGTAGATGTAGGCAGGCGCTGCTGCGTAGCGACAGTGGGGAGACCAACCCGAGCGAGATATGCCGCGAATCGTTGAGATAAATCCTCCCGAAACAGATCTGACAATCTGCAGACAAAATTCCGTCGACGAACACTCTCCAAGTAAGAGATGTGTGCTGAAAAGTAGTGCTTGAAATCCGCGACCGAGGCGACCAGTGGCAAATTTGAAGGGAAATCGATGTAGTGATAACGGGGACGCTCATTTTTCATGAGCATCTCACCCGGAGTTTTCTTCCTATTTATGGCTTCCGTCTTGATGCCAATTTCATTGAGGTGCGTCCCTTGGAAGACGTGCTCCGCGTTGTAGAGCGGAGCAACCAGAACCGACAAAAGCTTCGAGCTTTGGGTATCTCTTGATCGGTTGTTCCAATCTTGCTCCAAATCGCAATCCTGTGTCAAGACAACAACCAACGGGAAGACAATTTTGCTTACTTCTACGATGCCACGTTTCTCGACGACATATTCAATGCATTCAATTTCGCGAAACACATCACCCTGGGAAATTCTGGGTCGTCGTTTTCTATTAACGGCTACATTAGTCACTGGAAATCTTCCCACGCAAAATGACCCGCCTGGGCTTACCGAGTCCGTACAGTTCAGGCTCGAAGCCGAACGAGTTCGGGTCTATCGACACTTGCTGTGCTGTAGGCAACTCGGGCGTTTGAGTGCGTGCGGGCTCAGTGACAATTGATGCTCGCGTCTGGGGAGTTCGAGCGTACTCACTGCTGAATGGGTCGGGCATTCATTACCCTCCTCAAATTTTCCGTAATGCTCTTTTCAAAGAGTCTTTGAATGCAACTATGTGCCTGATCCATGTAGTCAATGGTTTTTGTTAGCTCGTGAGCTTCCGAAATGCTTGCGTCAATATCGAGGATGAAGAATGGGCGCTTAATCGGCGCTGGATGATCCGGGTTAGGCATGCCGTATTGGAAGCGAACCGCCAAGTCACCGCACTTGAGTTCCGCGATCGATACGACTCGCGTGAGGGTGTCATCGGGCGTATAAAAGGCCAACCCTGAGATCAGATGGTTATTGATGAACTCAGACCAGTTCAACGGATTGCTCACGGCATGATCGATTTGGTTAATATATCTTAAGCCGAAACGTGATGCAACTGTCCCAGGAAAGGCGGTGTTCATTGCTTCAATAGCTGCCGCAAATTGCCTTTTTACTTCTTCATAGGTATTGTACTTACTGTACTGCACAAACATCACTTGCGGCGCAAGCACGAGTTGTCTGTCTCTTTCCTTGCTGAAAAAATTCCATTGTTTTGTTGATGTTTGTGAGTGTTGAACACTTGCTGCATTCACCGCAATTTGTTGTACGACAAGATCGGCGGGCTCAACGATCGAAAAGTCCTTAATGATGGCGGAAAGAAGCGGCGTTGGCGGTCCCTTGTCGAGTTTGTCGATTGGAGCTGCAAGATCAATTCGCGCAATCACCTGTTTCAGGAAAGACTTTTGATAGCACACCTGTTCATACATTCACGATCTCCTCTTTACGCTTCGCATAGGTACACGCCAGTAAGCCTAACCCGTTTTGGCGAAAGGACGGGCTTCATCGATTTCACTGTTACTGACTACGGACCTTCGCCCCTGTAGGCATCACCCCAGTTTCTTCGCCAGCTTCTCCGCCTCGACGTGCGTGTACCGCTTGAGCATGGCAAGGCTCTTGTGCCCCGTCATGCTCGCCACTTCCATGATCCCCAGTCCCTTCTCGAACAGGCGCGACGTGGCCTCGTGGCGCAAGTCGTGGAAGTGCAGATTCGTCAGGAAGGGGTCGGTCTTTTCGATCTTCTCAAGCATCGCCGGCGTGAGCGGTGATGGCTGCCGCTTCTTGTAGACCAAGGCGCGGATTTCGGCCCCGGCGTCGAAACCTTCGCGAGCCAGCGCTTCGTGCAACCGGGCCAGGACGTGGGCTTTGCGAGCCTGCCGGACGTGGCGCTTCCAGGCGCATGAGAAGCCTTCTGGTGTCTTCCATGGCCACACATGGCCGTCGATGCGGCGGGGCAGGCTTTGCAATGTGGCTACGGCAAGCGACGACAACGCAACCGTGCGGGACTCGCCGTTTTTCGTATCTGGTAGGTGCGCGGTCCGCCGGGCGAGGTCCACGTGTTCCCAGCGCAGCTTGACCAGCTCACCGCGCCGCATCGAGGTCTCGACCGCCAGGATGATGAAGGCCAGCAGCTCGGGGCGGTCGGCCTGTAGCGCCTCGTATTCACCAGGACGGAGTCGCCGGTCTCTCGCCGGCGGTGCGGCCGGCTTGCGTATCTTGCTCACCGGATTTCCCGCTGGCAAATCAATGCTCAAGTCCTTCTCCACGAACGAGAACAACGCGGAGAGGGCATTGAGATGATGGATGACCGTTTGCGGGGCCAGTCCATCCCCGAGCAGATCATCGCGCCAGGCCGACACATCCACGCCGCGCACATTGGACAGGACGTACTCGCCGAAGCGCTCGCGAGCCCTGCTCAACCGCGTGCGCACATCCTTGGCCGACTTCATGGCCTGCACTGGGCCAGCGAGGTAGCGATCCATCGCTTCTGAGACAGTGATGCGTTGCGCATCTTGACGCAGCACGGCAATGTTGCCGCGTTGCGCTTCCCGCTCGATCTCGCGAGCCCAGGTTTCTGCATCAGCCAGCAGGTCAAATGTGCGGCTGATGGATGGCATGCCGCGCTTGCGCACCTGCACGCGGTATCCGTTTTTTCTTTTTTCGATGTAGGCCATGGACGTTCCGAACAGTCGGTCGATTCCCCCAGGATTCCCCCAAATAGGGACTTTATGGGGCGAGAATCAAGCGTTTATGCGGGTTCCAAGCATACTGTATTTAGACCTGTCACGCCGGGGGTCGCGGGTTCGAGTCCCGTCCACTCCGCCAATTTCAAAAAGTCGTTTAAAATCAACGACTTGCAGCAAAGGGCTTCGGAGTACATGTACCAAAACATGTACCATGAAGCCCTTTCTTTTTGTCCGTGGCTCCAAGAACTATGCTCGGTTCTATGTTCCTGCAGCTAGCAGGGACATCTTCAGGGGCAAACAGTACCTGGTGTTTTCCCTAGGGTCTGCTCCCTCCCATGTCATACGCCTGCGGGCCTGTATGCTTGAAGTCCAGCTATGGCAGGTTCTTCAAGGTGCGAGCATGGACATTGATTGGGACAAGATCAAGAAGTATGAGATTGACCTAGGCAAAGGCATCTTCAAGGCAGAGGGCCTGGATGACCACCAGGCCATGATGGAGCTTTTAAGGTCGATCCAGCCTGCCATTCGCTCGATCCCTGCTCCACAAGCTACCACCCCACAGCCTCCCCAAGAGACGCCAAAAAACGAGCAATCTGGGGGGCTTTTGCTGGATGGGCTGCTGGCAAAGTTCTATCTGCTCAAAAAAGTAGCACCTGCTACCCGCAAGAGCTATGACCTGACTGTGCAAGACTTCATCAGGTTCTACAAAGGTAAAGCCTTTGTCTCTGGTGTTGTTGTGGCAGACATGACCAGGTTCCGGGAATACCTTGGCGAAAAAGGTAACACTGCCCGGACCATTGACAAAAAACTATCTACCCTCAAAACTCTGTTCAATTTTGCCATTGAGCAAGGTTACTATGTGGGTAAAAACCCTGCCCAGATCAAGAGCCTTTTGACCAAGAAGCAAAAGGCAACCGGAGGATTTCTCATCTTTGAAGAAGATGAAATCAAGGCCCTGTTTGATTGCGATTGGTTCAGGGAACAAAAGGAAAAAGACCCAGACTATTATTGGGCTTGCCTGCTGGTGCTTGTCACTGGTGCTAGGCATGAGGAAATTACTTTGCTGAAAAAGGGCCAATTCAAGCAAAGTGATAAAAAAACTAATTTTATTCAGATCAGGGAAAGCAAGACCAGGGCTGGCATCCGCGAGGTGCCCATTCCTGCTAAATTGATGGAGATGGGGCTGGCTGACTTCATCAAAGGCAAAGAACCCCATCAGCAAATTTTCAGGTACAAGGAAGGCAATGCCCTTGGAAAGAAGTTTGCAAGGCACATCAAAGATGTGGCTAAAATTGACCGGGGAAGGCTTGTTCTTCATTCATTGAGGAAATTTCTCAATGACCTGATGATGAAAAATGGGGTTTCCCTAGAAGCTAGGTGCCAATTTAT
>JAPTVL010000427.1 GCA_028065725.1 Betaproteobacteria bacterium | reverse complement strand
CGCTCTGCCGCTGATCGCGCGGATAGCGCAGCACGATCGGAAAGCGCTCGCGGCCCTGCACGGTCTCGCCGATGGGATCGCCACCCACCGCGGTGGCGATGATGGTCTGCAGGTCGGCCTGGGTCAGCCCGTAGCGCGCCGCCGCCTCGGGGCGGATGCGCACGTCCAGATAGCGCCCGCCGTTGCTCTGGTCGGCGGCTGCCGAACCGACCCCGCGCACCCGCTGCGCCACGCGCACGATCGCATTGGAGAGATGCTGCAGCACGGCGGGATCGGGGCCCAGTACCTTGATGCCGATCGGGCTCTTGATGCCGGTCGACTGCATCGACACCCGGTTGGCGATCGGCGGCACAAACAGCGGCGTCAGCCCGGGAATGCCGCGCACGGCGTCCTGCAATTGCGCCTGCACCTTGGCCATGGTCATGCCCTGCGGCCACTCGCTGCGCGGCTTGAAGGCGATGGTGGTCTCGAACATGTTGATCGGCGCGGGATCGGTGGCAGTGTGTGCGCGGCCGGCCTTGCCGAACACTGTCGCCACCTCCGGCACCGTCTTCAGCAGGCGGTCGGTCTGCTGCAGCAACTGTGCGGCCTTGCCGTAGGACAGCCCCGGCAGCGCGGTGGGCATGTACAGCAAGGTGCCCTCGTTGAGCGGCGGCATGAACTCGCTGCCGAGATGCAGCAGCGGCCATGCGCTGGCCACCAGCACCAGCGCCACGCCCAGCAGCACCGCCCAGGTGCGCCGCAATGCACCGTGCAGCAGCGGCCGGTAGCCGCGGATCAGAGCGCGGTTGAGCGGATTCTCGCCCTCGGGTCGAATCTTGCCGCGTATCAGATACCCCATCAGCACCGGGATCAGCGTCACCGCCAGCGCCGCGGCTGCGGCCATGGCGTAGGTCTTGGTGAAGGCCAGTGGCGAGAACAACCGCCCTTCCTGTCCCTGCAGCGCGAATACCGGCACGAAGGAGAGCGCGATCACCAGCAGACTGACGAACAGCGCCGGCCCCACCTCGGCGGCCGCTTCGGCGATGACCTCCCAGCGTTCGGCACCATCGGGGTCGCGACCCTGCGCCTCACGCCAGTGCTCCAGACGTTTGTGCGCGTTCTCGATCATCACCACCGCCGCGTCCACCATCGCGCCGATGGCGATGGCGATGCCGCCCAGCGACATCAGGTTGGCGCTGACACCCTGGTAGTACATCACGATGAACGCGGCCAACATCCCCAACGGCAGGGTCACCACCGCCACCAGCGAAGAACGCAGATGCCAGAGGAACAGCGCGCACACCGCGGCCACCACCAGAAATTCCTCCAGCAGCTTCTCGCGCAGGTTGTGCACGGCCTGCAGGATCAATTGCGAGCGATCGTAAGTCGGCACGATCGCAACACCCTTGGGCAGGCTGCGCTGCAACTGTGCGATACGCGTCTTGACCGCCTCGATCGTTTTCAGCGCGTTGGCGCCCTCGCGCTCGATGACCACGCCGCCGACGACCTCGCCCTGACCATCGAGATCGGCAATGCCGTTGCGCAGCGTCGGCCCACGGCGCACCACGGCGACCTCGCCGAGCCGCACCGGCACGCCGCCCGGTCCGGTCGTCAGCGGAATGCGTTCGAAGTCTTCGCGAGCATGCAGGTAGCCGATGCTCTGCACCATCAGGTCGGCCTCGCCCTGCGAAATCACTGAGCCACCGGTGGCCCCGTTGGCGGCGGCGACCGCCTGCCGCACCTGCTCCAGCGTCAGGCCGTAGGCGGCCAGCTTCACCGGATCGACCACGATCTGCCAGGCGCGCTGCATGCCGCCGATGCTGGCCACCTCGGCCACGCCCGGCACGGTCTTCAGCTGGTAGCGCAGATACCAGTCCTGCAGCGCGCGCAACTGGCCGAGATCCATCGTGCCATCGCGGTCGACCAGCGCGTACTCGTAGACCCAGCCCAGGCCGGTGGCGTCAGGCCCGAGTTCCGGATCGACACCCTGCGGCAGCCGTGCACGCGCCTGGCTCAGATATTCCAGCACCCGCGATCGCGCCCAATACAGATTGGTGCCGCTGTGAAAAATCACATACACCAGCGAATAGCCGAACGAGGAGTACGCGCGCACGGCTTTGACATCGGGCACGGAGAGCATCGTCGTCGCCAATGGATAGGTGAGCTGGTCCTCGACCACCTGTGGCGGCTGCCCGGTCCAACTCGTCTTCAGGATGACTTGCGTGTCGGAGAGATCGGGCAAGGCATCGAGCGGCATGTGCAGCGCAGCCCATACCCCCCAGCCGGCGAGCAGCAGCGCGCCGATCAGCACCAGGAAGCGGTTGCGGATCGCGAGGCGGATCAGGGCGGCGATCATGGCGCGTGCCCTCCCGTCGAAGCCGGCATGGCCATACCGGGCATGGGCTGGCGTTTCGCATTCGCCGGACCCCCACCCCTGCCTCCCTCCGGGGCGGAGAGTGGGGTCGGGCGCGGCGCGGCTACGGTCGGCGCGGCCGACGAGCGCGGCGCGGGCGGCGTGGTCAGCCGCTGCAACGCGCCGTTGAGATCGGCCTCGGAGTCGATCAGGAACTGGCCCGAGGTGACCACGCGCTCGCCGCCGGAGAGCCCCGCCAGCACCTCGGTGTAACCGCCGGCGGAACGGCCGATGCGCACTGCGCGCGGCGCCATGCGGCCATCGCCTAGATCGAGGATCACCCGGTTCTGCACGCCGGTGCTGATCAGGGCCTCATCCGGCACCAGCGGATGCGGTGTGGTGCCCGCGATCGCCAACCGCACCGAAGCGTACATGCCAGGCGCCAGCAGGCCGTCGGGGTTGTCCAGCGCGATGCGCGCGGTTTCGGTGCGCGTGCGCGGGTCGACCTCGGGCAGCAGCGCCTCGACGCGGCCACTGAAGACGCGCCCGGGAAACGCGTCGACTTCGATGGCGACCGGGGTGCCGGCGCCGATGCCGGCCACCTCGGCCTGCGGGATCGCGGCGTCCAGCCACAGCCGGGCGAGGTCGTCGATGCGCAACAATGTGGCGCCGGCGGCCACCTGCTGACCCTGACGCACATCCAGCGCGCTGACCACGCCGGAGATCGGCGCGCGCAGCACGATGCCGCCGCCAGCATCGGCA
>JAPTVL010000516.1 GCA_028065725.1 Betaproteobacteria bacterium | reverse complement strand
TCTCGCGTTTTCGGGACTGGAGTACGGCAGCGATGGGCAGTTCCGACGCGTCGAGGTCGCCCGCACGCTGGGCGAAGCTGAAGCCCGTGTGCGAACAATCAAGGCAAAGTTTCAGGGCCGACGCATCCATCCCGAAGTTCTGAAGTACTGTCGGGCTGAATTGCTCGAAGACAACTACTTCCACGCGGTCTTCGAGGCCGCGAAGGGGCTCGCTGAGCGGATTCGGAGCTTGGCGAGCGTAGACGCCGATGGGGCTACCCTGGTCGACTTGGTCTTCTCCGTCGAACGGCCGCTACTCGCATTCAACACGTTGCGTACCGAGACGGAGAAGTCCGAACATAAGGGATATGCGGCGTTGCTAAAGGGCTGCTTTGCAGCCATACGCAATCCACTTGCCCACGAGCCGAAGATCCTCTGGCAGGGCGAAGAGGATGCGGCCGATTATCTGTCGCTGATCTCGCTCCTGCATCGGAAGCTGGACGACTGCGTAAGAGTCACCGGAAGCAGAGCAACGTGAGCCAGTTTGCCATCCGGGGGAGCTGTAGCCCTGCGCGTCGCGTGCATCGGCCTGTGGTCCGGACCCTGCGCGAGATCCTGCTACCGCCGATCGACGATGAAGACGTCCCTGCGGACAACCCCTGCGCGCTTTACCGCGCGCCGGCTCGGCGCTGATCCGTCGAATTGCATGTACGACGCGGCACGCGCGTCGGAAACGCAATGAGCCAATTGAGCGACGCCTGCAATGGCCTGATCGGCAGACATCACGGCAATGCAGTCGCAAGGCGGGGGCGTGGTTCGCAAGCCCGATGCCGAGCCGCTGCAACAGCGGGCCGGGCCGGCAACTTCACACGACGGCCCACCACGGGCACGCAATGATTCCGGGCCGCAGCACCCGGATGCGCGGATCGCAGCTCAGCAGCACGCCGCGCGGTGTGCTCGGGTACCGGTCGCGGAACGCGACCAGGTGTCGCGCCTCGTCTGTGCCCACGGCGTCTCCTGCCTTGACCTCGACCGGGAGCAGCGTGCCGTTCTCCTCGAGAACGAAGTCGACTTCCTGACCGGAGCCGAGCCGCCAGTGATACAGCTTGCGTGCCGGCGCGTCGTCTTTCCACACCAGCAGGTCGTGGGCGACCAGGGTCTCCAGGTGGAAGCCGGTGGCATCAGTGTCGCGTGCCGCGGCCATGGCCAGTGCCGGATCGATGCTGTAGAGCTTGGGCGCCTTGATGACGCGCTGACCGGCATTGCGCGAGTACGCGGGGATGAGCTCGATGAGGTAACTGCGCTGCAGTGCCTCGAGCCAGCGCCGTACCGTTGCAACCGGGATGCCGAGATCGTTGGCCAGGCCCGATACGTTGAGCGTCTGACCGGTGCGTGCGGCCGTCAGCCTGACGAAGGCCTCGAGCCTGGGCGTTGAATCGACTGCAACGATGTCGCGGATGTCGCGGCGGGAAAAGATGTCCACGTAGTCGTCGAGGATGCGCAGGCGATGCTCGGGCGCTGCAGCTAGCACGCGCGGAAAGCCGCCGGTCCTGACTTCCGTGCGCCAGTCGAGCGCGCCGCTGGACTCGGCGCGCCGCTCCAGTTCCTCGATGACAACTCGCTCGTCAGGGCCGAACAGGAAACTCCAACCGGGATGTTGCTCGTCGAAACGCAGTTCGCTGAAAGTCAGGGGGCGCAGCGTGCGATAAGTGGCCCGGCCGAGCAGCGAGTCGCCGACGGCCTGTCCGACCCGGGGCTGATTGGAGCCGCTGAGAAGGTATTGGCCTGTGCGCTGGTCGCGATCGACGATGGCCTTGATGGCCAGCATCAGATCGGGGGCGCGCTGTACTTCGTCGATGAAGGCGCCGCCGTCGCCGAGTTCGTCCAGAAACCCCTCGGGGTCAGCCTGGGCCTGTTCGCGGACGTCGCGATTGTCGAGGGTGCGGCTGACCAGGCCGAATTGCGCAGCGACTTTCTGGCACAGGGTGCTCTTGCCGACCTGGCGGGCCCCCATCACGGCCACGACGGGGTAAATGCCGAGGTCGGCGGCAAGCCGAGGGCGGGCGATCCGCGGGTAGCGGCTGTTTGCATCGGTCATATTTCATACGCTATATTTGCGTCTGATAAACAATATAACGTTGGAGTACTGCGATGGCAAACGCGTATTCAACGGACGATCTGCTGGAGTTTCTCGAACATGCAGCCGAGCGCGGACTGATGCCTGCGGCCACGGCACAGGCTTTGGCCGTGGCCGCGCGCAACGTACTCGGCATCCTCACGGATGGCGAGAAGGCCGACCTGGGCGGGCTCGACATCGATGCCGTGATCAAGCGCTTTGTCAACAAACGCGCGAAGGATTTCAACCCGGCGTCACTCAAGGAATATGGTCGCAGGGTCCACCGCGCGCTCGACCTATTCCTCGCGTGGCGCGCGGACCCCGCCAATTTCGCGGTCAAGACCCGCGCCAGTGGCGCCGCGCGCAACAGGAAGCGCGGCGAGACGGCGGATGCGAGCGGCAGTACGTCACCGCCGGGTCCACAAATCGAGGCGACTCCGGCGCCGCTTCCGGGCACGTACCATTCGTCGCTGGCCGTTCGTCCCGGGCTGGTGATGACACTGGCGAACATTCCCTACGATCTGACCCGTGCCGAAGCTGACCGGCTCGCCGGTTTCATCAAGATGCTTGTGGTCGAGTGAGCGCCGTCGAGGCGCAATCCGACCTGCGACCGGGGCAGCGCAAGAGCAACCGTGAGTGAGCTCGTAGCTCGTAGCTCGTAGGTTGGGGTGAGCTTGCGAACCCCAACATGACGGCATAAGAACGACGAGTCGCTGTCGGGGTTCCTTGCGTCACCCCGACCGACACGGAATTTTCGACAGGACGGCGATGCAATACCGGCGCGCGAACGTGAAAGGAGGCACCTATTTCTTCACGGTGAATCTCGCCGAGCGTCACCTTCGTTTGTTGGTGGACCACGTGGATGCCTTGCTCGCGGTGGTCGCCCGGGTGAAACGGGCGCATCCTTTTCACATTGACGCTTTCGCGGTGTTGCCGGATCACTTGCATGCGATCTGGACGCTGCCGGAGGGCGACGCGGACTTCGCAATGCGGTGGATGCTGATCAAGGCAGGATTCTCGCGCCA
>JAPTVL010000435.1 GCA_028065725.1 Betaproteobacteria bacterium | reverse complement strand
CAATCCTCGCCCGGCCCTCGCGGGCCGGGCGTCTCGTCGCCGGCTATGGTGCCGCGGCTGCAGTGCCCGTTTCAATCCTCGCCCGGCCCTCGCGGGCCGGGCGTCTGCCGGCGACGGGGTTGTTCAAGCCGTCCGAGCAGGTTTCAATCCTCGCCCGGCCCTCGCGGGCCGGGCGTCAGGTCGCATCCAACGCCTTGATTCGGCATACGCAATTCCGTCTTTGGCGCGGACCTGTTCACTATCCTGCTTGCGCGGGACACGTTCATTCTCCCAATTTCACTATTCAAACGCAAAATCAGGAACTTCCCGGTGCCGCGAACCTGCCGACAATTCCGCGTCACACCCGATCCGCGCGTCATAGGACCAGCGGCCCTTCAAAATCCACTGCCTTGAATTTGCCATACTCGCGCACGTGCAATTCAACGGGCTCAGTCAAACGGTAGAAGCGCAGACAGTCCTCTTCCGCGTCAATTTCCGCCAGCAGGCAGCGTTCGAGTTCCTCGAACTGCATGGCGTCGACCTTGCATTCGAATACCGATTTCTGCACCCGCTGGCCCATGCCTTCGCATACCCGCGCCACGCGCCGCAAGCGACGGCGGCCGGCCTTGGTTTCGGTGGAAACGTCGTAGCTGACGATGACCAGCATGCTCATTTCGGACAGAAAGGAAGGTAGGACTCGACGTCGCCCCGCAGGGCACGGGCGAGCAAGCGCGCCTGGATGAAGGGCGCCAGCCCGAGAGCCACACTCGAATCCAGCAGCGGATGCATCAGCGTTTCCTGCTTGCGCTCCTGGTAGGCGGAAACGACTGCCTTGCGCGCATCCTCGTCAAGCGTCACGGCGCCGCCGGGGCGTTCGACAAAGTCGTCGGCAGCGATCTGCCGCCGATTGATCAGCGTGAGCGCCAGACGATCCGCCAGCAGCGGGCGAAATTCCTCCATCAGATCGAGCGCCACCGCCGCGCGCCCCGGCCGCACCGCATGCAGGTAGCCGATCTGCGGATCGAGGCCAACGCTTTCCACCGCCGAACGAACGTCGTTCATCAACATCGCATAAAGAAAGGAAAGCAGCGCATTCATGCGATCCAGCGGCGGCCGCCGGGTGCGGCCGTTCATCGCGAAGGCGGCGCGCGCATCGGCGCGCATGACCAAACCCAGTACGGCAAAGTAGCGCTTGGCGGCGTCGCCCTCGATGCCGCGCACGGCATCGAGATCGGGCGCATGTTCGAGCCGCGCCAATGTGCGACCGAGTTCGTCCGCGGTTTCCGCCAGCGGCACGCTGTCGTCTTCGCGACCGCTTTCGCGTGCGCCGCGCTGCAGCACCTGCCGGCAGTTCTTCAACTTGCCGGCAATGCACGACTTGGCGACAGCCAGGCAAAAGTCGGCGCTGGCGAGACGGCGATGTTGCGCCTGGCGCAGCAGCACATTGCCGGAAACCGGGCCTTCGAGCCGCGCCTTGAAGCGACCCGACTGCGACAGGAGCACCACGGCTTTTCCTTCATCTGCGCAGCGATGCATCAGGAAGGGCGAAACGAGAACATTGCCGAAGCAGACCAGCGCCCCGACATGATGCAGCGGCACGCGCAGCTTCGTTTCATGCTCGATGTCGATGCGCAGGGTGTCGTTGTCGAGATGAGCATAGGCGCCCTGCGCCATGATGTAGACGGTGTTTTCCACGGTCTGGATGCTCACGGCGCCACCTCGAAAAGAGTTCGTGCGACGCTGCGCCGCCTGTCGGCCGTACCAACCAGTTCGGGCTGGCAGCGCGACTTGAGCGAACACTCCCGGCAGCGCGCGTCGCTGAGCGGCGGCGGCAGGACGCCCGATTCGACCATGGCGCGAATCGCGGCCGCGGTTTCTTCCACCCCGTGCCGCAAGCCATCCGTGATCTCTATTTCGCGGCGATGGCGGCTGCTGACGTGGTAGATCGCGCCGCGCGGCACGGGCCGAGCCAGCATTTCTTCGAGGCACAGGGCCTGTCCCGCCAGTTGCAGGTCGTCGTTCAGCCATTTGCGCTTCGGGCCGTGCTTGTACTCAACGGGATACACCGCGCCGTCGGGCCAGAATTCGACGACGTCACATTTTCCGATGAGGCCAATACGGTCGTTCCAGATCGGCAGCGCGTATTCCACCCGCGCGCCTTCGCGCGTGACGGCGTGATCCACCCGATCAACCCGCGCATGCTCGGCGTTGCCGCGTGCCGTATGCAGGTTGTCCGCGAACTCGCCTTCCTGATAGATCAGCCCGCAGCGGCGAGGGCAGTAGGCAAACTGGTTGAGGGCGGAGAGGTTGACGAAATCGTCGGTCATGACCCCGATTCCTCGCCACCCAGTTCCCGCTCGATCTGCTCGATACTCGGCAGGCTGGTCTGGAGTTCGGCCGGCAAGGCTTCGACAAGCTGGTATTCAGCGACGCCGATCGGCTTGCTGGAACCGCGCAGCGCGTACTCGGCGACCACGCGATTCTGGCTCTTGCACAACAGCAGGCCGATGGTGGGATGGTCCTGCTCTGCCTTCACCTGGGCATCCACCGCGCTCAGGTAGAAATTCAGTTGCCCCGCATGCTCGGGCTTGAACGGGCCGGCCTTGAGTTCGACCACCACATAGCAGCGCAGCTTGAGATGGTAGAACAGCAGATCGATGAAGAAATCGTCGCCGCCCACCTCGATGGGCACCTGCCGCCCGACGTAGGCGAAGCCAGCGCCCAGTTCGAGCAGGAAGCGGGTGATGTGCTCGACGATGGCGGATTCGATGGCGCGTTCGTCGGCCTCCTTGCCGACACCGAGGAAGTCGAACAGGTAGGGGTCTTTCAGCGTGTCGCGGGCCAAGTCGGATTGCGGCGCGGGAAGTTGTGCCTCGAAGTTGGTGACGGCGTGGCCCTCACGCTCCAGCAGCCGCGTTTCGACGTGGATGTTCAGCACGTTGCGCGACCAGCCGTGCCGGAGGGCGCGCTGCGCGTAGGCCAAACGCAACCGGGGCTCTTTCAGCCGGGTCAACAGCACCAGATTGTGGCCCCAGGGCAATTGTCCAACAGCCTGTTGGACAATTTCGGCATCGGGCCAGGCCTCGGCAAAGGCCCGCATATACATCAGGTTGGCGCGCGAAAACCCTTTCATGTCGGGAAAGGCCGTGCGCAGATCGTGGGCCAGCCGCTCGATCACCTTGGCCCCCCAACCCTGCCGCGCCTGCCGCTCCAGGATGTCACGCCCGATCTGCCAATAGAGCAGCACCAGCTCGCGGTTTACCGCCAGCGCCGCGCGCTGCTGGGCAGTGTGGATGCGCGACTTCAGATCGGCCAGCCAGTCGGCGTAGCCGGTGGGCGGCTGGGTCAATCCAGAAGGAGCTTTTGCTTGGGCATTCATGGTCGCCTATGGGGTAATCAGTTCGACTCCGGCCGGCAGACGATCCCGATGCACGGTCACCGCGTAATCGGCAAACGAACGTGGCGAACCGCCGATGGTCTTGTGAATGCCGATGATGCTATTGGGAATCTCGCGATGGTGACTGCTGAAGTCCAACAGGCGCTGCGCCGGCGCGCAACCGAGCATGACTTGGCGCACGCGCTGCACCGGGTCGGTATCGGTGCCGACGTGCTTGAACACGTAGAGGCCGCGACAGGACATTACGCCCTTGCTGGCGGAACGGTCGTGGTCCCACATGTTGAGCAGCGCTCGCCAGAGATGGTTGAGGTCATCGTCGGAAAAGCCAGTACCTGCCGCGAGATGTGCAGAAACAAATCCTTTCATCGCATACAGACCATACGGAATAAGCGCCTTGCGGCCCATGGTGCGGAGTGTGTCTTCTGGTGCCTGGCTTTCAAGATCCATTAGTTGTGCGCTGCCCATGCCATCTTTTTCCTCTACGCCGTGCTTCTTCTTGGTCAGATTTGCATCCGCTACACGGGTAATCCCGATATCCATCGGCAGAATTGGATCGATGGAGCGAGAAAACGAGAACTGTACCGGTCCGCGCACCTGGCCTGCATTGGCGCCTGTGCTCATCACCGCGCCGAAAGTACGCACATCGAAGAAGGTCCCGCACATCCAATCGCGCGCATTTTTCACTTTGCTCTTCGTCGCTTTTGCAGGTATTTCGCCATTTGCCTGCTCGTGAGCAAGAGCTATCGGCCTGTTCAAGTTGGTTGAGTGCTCGACGAAGATAGCGAACGGCGACGTGTTACCCCTCGCCGTTTGGACATAATTGCGCACGCGGCGCTTTGGGGCTACGTCAGACACCAGCCCGTGCATGTCTTCGGGATCGATACGCGGACTGTTGCCGGCGTCGGGATCGCCGTTGGGGTTGCCGTTCTCACAGTCGAAAAGATAGAGAAATTCGTAGCGGTTCTGGATGGCGCTCATTGCTTTGCTCCCTGTTCGTTGATGATGTAAGCGGTGGATTTGGGGCCGGGACGCAGCTCGGCGAGTTTCTGGTAATAGCCGAGCGCGAACAAGCCTTGGCCTTCGAGGTCGAGAATGCGCGGCACAGCATCGCCGAAGCGATTCATCAGCTCGGCAATGCGTTCTTCGTACCACCAGGCAAGTCCCGGTTCGAGCTTGGCGAGATGATTGCGTGCGTTGCCGACGAGCCGACCAATAACCAGCCCGGGTGTCTGGCTGGCGGCGGCGTAGAAGCGTTGCACCACACCGGCACCAACGTCGCCGAGAGCGGCACGTTGCAGGTTGGCAAGGACGGCCAGCAATCCGCCGCAGTGGTAGGCGGCAGCCGGATGATTTGGGTTGTAACCAGTAGTCATGTGAATGTCACCTCCAGGTTTACGGCGAATGAAATAGGCTTTGATGAGGCCCATGCGGGCGTGGTTGAACGGCGGTTGGTCCTTGTCGACCAGATCGGTGCGGAAGCGCGCCAGCGCCTGGGCCATCAACGGTTGGGGAATCGGCAGGCCCTGCGCAGCCACTTTCCAGAGCGTGGCGGACGTGGGCGCAGGAAAATCCTTCAGGTCTCGAACCAGCGCACCGCATACCGCCATGAACTTTGGATCGCGCGCCAATCCCTGCCCATCACGCGCCGTGATGGCGAGATGATCGAACCAGCCGGCAATATGGCCGACGAGTTGCTCGAAACGTCCTTCCATCCAATCGCGCACCATCACGCGCCCGGACATGCCGGACAAGGTGAGCGCGTAATACTCGGCGTTGCCAAGGTCTGGTCGTTGGCCACCGCGGATGGCGTCGAACAACCGGCGCGCAGCGATAGCCGCCGAAGCTTCCGCCACTTCAGGCGGATCGTTGAGCCAGTCCAGGACATCGTCCTTGTCCTCGACCGCACCTTTGTACCAGTGCAACGCCAAACTGTCGGCAAGTTTCTTCGAGCGATGACGCACCAAATGATTGAGGGCGTCGACATACTGCCGCGCGGCGGTTTCGGAAACAGCCGCATTGGCCGATTTCTTCAAGCCGAATGAAGCAAATGCCGCCTTGTCGAACCCGATCAGGGAATCCCCAGCGCCTTGACCACCGGGCAAGCGCATAACCTTGGGCTGCGTTTCCATGGCAGGGGCCAGGGTTCCCGTGCCGAAACAGATCATGTCGGCGCTGGCCGGAGCTTCTGCGCCAAGATCGTTCTTCCTCCATTGCCGCCACCACTCAACGACTGCCGGATCGAGCAATGGATCGCGACCGTCGATACGCCATTCGAGGTTGTCGTTGGCGCCGGCCTTGTGTGGCGGAGCCGCCAAGGTCGCCCTGAGCGCCGCCAATTGGGAATCGACCTCAAGGAACTTCCGCAGGGGGCGCAAACCGGGGATCGCTTCGGCAGCCTCGCGGATGCGGGCAAGGTAAAACTCGTGGCGCGGCCCATCCTTGGCGTCTGCATCCAGGCAAATCGCCGTCTTCAAATTGTCGATCAGGAAATGGGCCTTGCCGCCGGAATTCATGTCGTGCATCTCGGGGCAACCCCAACGTTCATCGCCCTTGTCGTTGGTGGAAGGAATGATGCCGAGCAATTTGCCGTCGACTCCTATGTCGATGCGCCAGCGGATACCACGCACTGTGAAACCCGGCTCGGACAGTGGTACTTGAGCGTGTGCGTACTCGATCAATCGTTGCAGCATGATCAGCGCTCCGGCTTTCTCACCGCCGCGTGTTCGAAGGGCGGCACGTCGAGCACGCCGCCCCGGATGTGCGCATCAAACAGGGTGATAAAGGGTTTGTCGTTGTCCTTGATGACATCCTTGCGCAGGTCGAAGACGTCGTAGAGCATGAAGCCGAGATGCTGATCCAGCGGCACAAGCGCGACCGGCCGGGCGCCGGGGTCATCGACGTATTCGAAGAACGCGGGAAACTCCCGACAACCGAAATAGGGTTGCTGAAAACATTTGCCGGCGCGGGCGCGACGCAGGAAGCAGGCATTGAGCTTGCCCCATTCCTGCCCAGCGCGCGGCACCATGCGTGCCGTGAGGCGATAGCGGACGTTCTTCAGCGCCATGGTCTGGCGCTGGGTGCGGCCCGTGGTGTCCTCGCCACCATCGGCCCATAGCGGCTCGGGTTCCACGGTTCCGCTCATCCACTGATTGAGCGTGGCCGCGCCCGGCACACGGCCCTTGACCTCGTTGCGCCGCAAGGCAATGAAGCGCGGCATCTCCAACACTTCGATGCGCGCTATCTGCCAATGGAAGTAGGGCCGGATTTCCGCGCCCTGGCGACGGCCATCCCAGTAGATCGCGTCGAAAATGCCGCGCGCCGCCGAGGGCGTAATGACCGGATAGGAAAAGCGCTCGACCTTCATTTCCGGCCGGGTGAAGCAGGCCAGGTCGCCCCAGACATCGAGCGTATGCACATCATTCGCCATCGTTCCTCCTCATGCGATGAATACCCGTGGTCCGTCGGGCGGATTCAAGCCAATTGTTTCGTCATAGTAGTCGCCTTCGAGGATGAACCACTCGTCGGAGACTCCCCCGCCGGCCTTGTTCCAGCGCAGTCTTGCCGGAATCGCCCATTCGGGCGTACCAGCGGCAGTGCGATAAACGCTGACCGCCAAGCCCTGGGCGCGGCGCATCCATCCCACCGAAATGCCATCGGCTTCCGCTTCGGAACGAAGTTGATCGAATTCCTGTCGGCGGGCTGCCCACGGCATCAACACTTGAATGGTTCCCTGTTCGATCAGGCGATAGCGTTTCGCCACCTCGACGAAATCCATGGCGAGGAATGCTTCCATCAATTCCGGGCTCTGGCTGGCTGGATTGCTGGCGTCGTAGAGTGCGCGGTAGTAGCGGCGGAAAGTCTCCGGGTCGCCAATGTCCAGACCATCGCTTTGCGCCAGCAGGCCGCGCGTGACTTGAGCGGCCTGGAAGTAGGCGCGTGTCGGATAGCTGCGCCGCCAATCGCCCTCTTCATCAGGCTCGAAAACAACAACGTCGCCCAAGCGACCCGCTTGGTTCAGGCGTCCTTCTCGATTGCATCGGCCCGCCGCCTGGGCAATCGCCTCCAACGGAGCAAAGGCGCGGTACACGGTAGGAAAGTCGACATCGACACCCGCCTCGACGCATTGCGTCGAAATCAGGCGGCAGCTTTGGCTTGCCTGCAGGCGCTCGCGCACCGTTTGCAATACGGCACGGCGATGTTCGGCGCATAGGTTGGTGGAAAGGTGGAATACACCGTCTTCGCCCTTCAGTTCATCGAGCAAAGTCAGCGCATGGCGCTTCAGATTGCAGACCACGAGAACTTGCGGTTCTTCGCGAACACGCCCGGCGATTTCATGCCAGTCCAGTTTTTCACCGGGCGTAGTCCAGCGCACGCGGACACGCTGCAAGGCCGCAAACAGCTTGGCATGTGCCGGGACTGCCTCCTCCGGCCTCCAGCCTGTACTTGCCTGCTTTCGCACTTCGGCATCGAGGCTCTCGAAAGCGGGCTGGGTCGCGGTGGCAAATACCACGCTGGTGCGATAGGTCGCCGATAGATGCGAAAGCGCGGCAAGCGTCGGCACGGCAAGATGCTGGGGCAGGCTTTGCGCCTCGTCGAACAGGATTGCGGAGCCCATCAGCCGGTGCAGCTTGCGGCAACTCGACGGCCGATTCGAGAACAGGGACTCCAGCAATTGCACGTTAGTGGTAATAATGATGGGCGCATCCCAGTTCTCGGCAAGCAATCGGCGCTGGCGTTCCTGGGCGGCTTCGGCATCGGACTGTCCGTACTCCTCGCCCAGCCCGGCCAGACTGTGATGTTCGAGAACAAAATTCTCGGGAAAATCGGCAAACACCTCGCGGTAGATACGTGCGGTTTGCTCGATGACAGTTAGAAACGGCACGGCCAATACGATACGGCGCAACCGGTGGCGGGTGGCGTGCAGCAAGGCAAAGCGCAGCATAGCGAGGGTTTTGCCGGAGCCGGTCGCGGCAGTCAGCGTAAAGGTGCCGGGAGCGCGCTCCGCCGCCACACCCACGGAATCCCACAGTGAATCGCGGGCTTGCTTGACGTTGGCGATCAACTCCCGGCCACCGCGAACTTTGTCGGCCATGTAGCGGTCGAGCGCTGCCAGCGCCTGACCGGCGTCCAGCGGCAACCCCGTCTCGCGGTAGCGCTTCCCGTCCGCGCCACCGTTGAAATGCGCTTCGGTATCGAGAAAATCGGCATCGACCAAGCAAGAGAACAACAGGCGGACATCGAGCATCGCTGCCACCGGTCGCGAGCTGTCGTTGCCACGCGCCAGCGCCGTTACTTCGGGGCTCTGGAATTGTAGGCCATCGCCCATGGCGCGACGTTCCAATGCACCGGCGTCCGGGTCGGAAAGAACGAGTCCGTCTCGTGTTCTGGGTTGCAAGTTCGCCGGATTCAGTCCTCGCAAGGCCGATGCATTCCCCTGTCGCAAACCAACGTGATGTCCCTGAATTGCCAGCGTCGCCGCCTTGGCTTGATGCTTCAAGAGGGCCAGCCACGCACCCTGCGACCAATGATCGAGTCCCGCATCCTTGCCATGCAGCCGCGCCTGAAAGCGGTCCGCATATTTGCCAAGATCGTGCAGCAAGCCGGCAAGATGCGCTTCGTCCGCCCATGGCGCCCTATCGGCAAACCCGCGAGCAAGGCCGGCAACGCTTTCGAGATGCGCGTTAAGCCGGTGCCACTTGCCTGTCGTGTTTGCGCTGTGTGCAAAGTAGGTCGTAGTCATGCTCCCTATCTTGACTATCGCAAGGCTCACCAGACGAGCCTGCCAAACATTTTTCACCGAAAGTCGGCGCTGGCGGGACGGCGATTTGCCATGGCGCCCGCGATGATTTGCATCAATGCGGATGGAGTATGCGCCGAAGTCGCTACCAATAGCGAGGCGTCATGAAGACGTATCGCAGGGTGGATGGCGCCTGTCTTCATGACGCGAAATCCTCAGGAAGTAGCCCAGCACCCCCGCCCCCGCAAGCGCCAGGCTCGCCACCGCCGCCCACCAGAAGCCTGCCGCACCTCGCGCCGCGCCAAAGGTGTCGGTCAGGCCCAGCAGGTAGCCGCCGCCCAGCCCGACGCCCCACAGCGAGATCGCATAGATCAGCATCGGCGCCGTGGCGCGCTTGTAGCCGCGCAGCACCTGGGCCATGACCGCCTGCACGGCGTCGACGAGGTGATACAGGGCGACGATGGCGAGCAGCGTCGCGGCGGCGGCGGCCACTTGCGGATCGGGCGTGTAGGCGCGTGCCAGCGCGCCGGTGGCCAGCCAGATCACGGCGCCGGTCAGTGCCGCGACGCCGCAGGCGATGGCCAGCCCGAGCAGGCCGGCGTGGCGCGCACGCCGACTGTTGCCGGCGCCCAAGGCCTGGCCGACCAGCACGCCGGTGGCGCTGCCCAGGGCCAGCGGCAGCATGAAGACGAACACCGCGACGTTGGCGGCGATCTGGTGCGCGGCCGAAATCTCCGGCCCGAGCCGCGCGATGAACAGCGCCATGAAGGTGAAGGCGGTGACATCGACCATGAAGGTGGCGCCCATCGGCAGGCCCAGCACCAGCAGTTCGCGCAGCGCGGCCGGGCGCGGCGGATCGAAGCGGGCGAAGACGGCGTAGGGCGCGTAGTCGGCATCGCGCCGGCACCAGAGCCAGGCCGCCGTGGCGACGATCCACATGATGACCGCGGTGGACCAGCCGCAGCCGGCGCCGCCCATGGCCGGCAGGCTGAAGTGGCCGTGGATGAAGACCCAGTTGAGGGGCACTTTCAGCAGCAGGCCGAGCAGGTTGAAGGCCATGATCGGCTGCGTCCGGCCGATGCCGGCGGTGAAGCCGAAGAAGACGCGGAAGAACAACGCGCCCGGCACCGCCCAGGCCACGCCGTCGAGATAGGCGCGCACCTTGAGTTCGACTTCGGGTGTCAGGCGCGAAAAGGCCAGCAGCGGGTCAGGATGCTTGAGCACGGCAAAGGCCAGCAGCGACAAGGCGAGCGCCAGCCAGGCGCATTGCCGCACGTCGGCGCCGATCTCGGCGTAGCGCCCGGCGCCGTAGTGATGGGAGACTACGGGAGTCAGCGCCAGCAGCACGCCCATGGCGGTGACGAATACCGTGGCATAGATGCTGGCGCCGATGCCCACCGCCGCCAGGTCGGTCGGCGAGAGACGGCCGGCCATCAGCGTGTCGATCACGCCATTGGCCATCACCGCGGCCTGGGCGATCAGCACCGGCCAGGCCAGGTGCAGCAGTTCGCGCGGCAGGGAGCGGTGGGCGGTCATGCGCGGAGTCTAGCCGAGGGCTGCACCGCCGCTGGCGACGGAACCGCCTAGAGCACTACGGGCTGATCCGGCAGCTCGTTGAGATTGACCTCGCCTGCGGGGAAGTGCCGCACCAGCAGTTCCCCGGCGCGCGTCACGGCCTGCAGCGCGCCCTGCCGCCATTCGCCGCGGCGGAAACTCGCCTCCATGGCGCGGCAGATCGCCTCCCATTCGGCCTGCGACACGCGCGCGGCGATGCCTCGATCGGCCAGGATTTCGACTTTGTGGTCGACCAGTTGCACATAGATCAGGATGCCGGAGTTTTCCGCCGTGTCCCACACGCGCTGCGCCGCGAACACTTCCACGGCGCGCGCCCGTGCCGACATGCCGCGCCATAGCGCCGACAGCGGCAGCGGACCTTCGACGACGAAGCGCAATTCGCCGCGATGCGATGTCTCGCCGGCCGCGACGGCGTCTCCGATCGCCGCGAGGTCGGCGCGCGAGAACGCACGCTGCACCCACCAGTCCGGCAGCAACAGATGCCTGAACAAACGCGAGAGCTTCATATCACCAGTTCCCCGAGGCGCCGCCGCCGCCGAAGCTGCCGCCGCCCCCCGAAAATCCGCCGCCGTCGGAGAAACCACCGCCGCTGGAAAACCCGCCGCCGCCGCCGCGCCCGCCGGAAAACAGATTGACGAAGGAGAGCAGGAATATCACTACGGCCGCGCCCAGCGCCAGGGCCAGCGAGCCGAACACCATGAAACCGAGCCAGCCGCCGATGGCCGCCGCCGCCAGCGAACCGAACAGGCCAAACAGCAGGCGCAGCACCCCGGCACCGACCATCAGCATGAACAGCCACTGGAACCAGTCGGGATGTTCGCCGCCGCCGTCCTGCGCCGCGGCAGGCACGCCTGACGGCTGCCCGACGGCCGGCGCGGCGCCCGCCGCAGATCCGCCGGTGGCCTGATCGAGGTCCTCGACCGCGGCGCGCAGTCCGCCGAAAAAATCGCCCTGCTTAAACAGCGGCGCCATGCGCTCGGCGACGATGCGCCTGGCGATGGCGTCGGGGATCGAACCTTCCAATCCGTAGCCGACTTCGATGCGCATCTTGCGATCGTCCTTGGCGACGATGACTATGACGCCGTTGTCGGCGCCCTTGCGCCCGACCTTCCAGGCTTCGGCCAGGCGGATGCCGAATTGCTCGATGGTCTCGGGCTGCGTGGTCGGCAGCAGCAGGATGGCAATCTGCGCCCGGCCGCTGCGGTCGATGGCCGCGAGCTGCGCTTCAAGCCGGCCGCGCTGGGTGGCGTCAAGCGTGCCGGTCAGGTCGGTGACGCGTGCGCTGAGCGCCGGCAGCGGCACGAGGTCCGCCGCGCCGGCCGTAGCCGGCAGCAAGGCCAGCCAGACCAGCGCCAGCCAGGCGGACCAGATACGACGCACTTACTGATAACCGGCGGACGTCGGCGAAGCGGGAGCGGCAGCAGGCGCCGGAGCAGGTGCGGCAGGCGCCGCCGACGAGTCGAACTTGATCGCCGGCGGCGTCGAGATGGCCTTTTCGTCCTCGACCGTGAAATTGGCCTTCGGCTTCCAGCTCATGACCATCGCGGTCAGGTTGTTGGGAAAGGTGCGTACCGAAACGTTGTACTCCTGCACGTTCTTGATGTAGCGGTTGCGGGCGACCGTAATGCGGTTCTCGGTGCCTTCCACCTGCGCCTGCAGGTCGCGGAAATTGGTGTCGGCCTTGAGCTGCGGATAGTTTTCCGCCACCACGAGCAAGCGCGCCAGCGCGCCGCCCAGCTCGCCCTGGGCCTTCTGGAACTTGGCGAAGGCGGCCGGATCGTTGATCAGTTCCGGCGTGGCCTTCAGGCCCGCGACATTGGCGCGCGCCTCGGTGACCCGCGTCAGCACGTCCTTCTCGTGGCTGGCATAGCCCTGCACCACCGACACCAGATTGGGAATCAGGTCGGCGCGGCGCTTGTACTGGTTCAGCACTTCCGACCACGCGGCAGTCACCGCTTCGTCGTTGATCTGGATCTGGTTGTAGCCGCAACCGGACAGCAGGGAAGCCGCGAGGGCGAGGACGGCAAGCAGACGCATACGCATGGTGTTCTCCAATCGGGAGGAATGACACTTCGCAATATGGCGGCGAAGGCCCGCGATTGCAAGGGGCGGAATGCCCTTGCCGTGTCGCCAGCGCCGACTTTTGATAGCATCTGCTCCATCCAGCGCCATGAGAGGAGTTCCCCGATGACCACCGTCGACATCGTTGCCATGCCGGTTGCCGAGAAGCTGAAGCTGATGGAAACGCTCTGGGACTCGCTGTGCCTGCAATCCGGCGGAAACATGGAGTTGCCCGCGTGGCATGGCGAGCTGCTTGAGCAGCGCCTGCGCCGCCTCGCCAGCGGTGAGGAATCGGTAGCGCCCTGGAACGAAGCCAAGGAACGCATTCGCGCCCAGATCAAGTCGCACTGATGCAAGTCAGGATAGCCCGCTCGGCGGAAACCGACCTGCTCGAAGGCTATGCGTTTTACGAAGAGCAACAGGCCGGCGTCGGCGAGTATTTTCTCGACAGCCTGTTCGCCGACATCGATGCGCTGGTGCTGTTTGCCGGTATCCATCCCAAGCCGGACGGCAAACTGCATCGCACCCTCGCCAAGCGGTTTCCGTTCGCGATTTACTACGACCTGAGAGACGACATCGCCACCGTCGTCGCCGTGCTCGACTGCCGCCAGAATCCTGCGTCGATCACGGAGCGATTGCAACGACCCTGACCGCCATCGCACCAACACCGACTTTTTGGGGAAACCAGTTGCCCCGAAACTGAATTCAATCTGACCCCCATTAGCTCAAGCGCGGGAATGGTAGCGCATCAAAGTCGGCGCTGACCATACGCCGCGCAGGGCCTCTGTTGCAGCCCATCGCCTACAATAGAGCCCCTTTGTTCCACCGAAACACGGCATGACCGCCCGCCTGCGCGAAATTCCCTACAACTACACCTCGTTTTCCGACCGCGAGATCGTCATTCGCCTGCTCGGCGCCGAGGCTTGGGCGACGCTGACGGAGTTGCGCGCGGAGCGCGTCACCGGCCGCTCGGCGCGCATGCTCTACGAAGTGCTGGGCGACATCTGGGTGGTGCGGCGCAATCCCTATCTGGAAGACGACCTGCTGGCCAATCGCGAACGGCGCGAAGCGCTGATCGAGGCCTTGCGCCACCGCCTGCACGAAATCGACAAGCGCCGCGAGGGGAACGAGCGCGTGGCGCTGCTGCTGAGCGCGGCGAAAACTGCGGTGCAGTCCTTCGAGTATTGGTTCGAGGAAACCCGCAGCCTGCGCAAGAAGGCGCTCAAGGTTCTGGCACGCCACACGCGCAAGGACAACATCTGCTTCGACGGCCTGGCGCGCGTCTCGCATGTGACCGACGCCACCGACTGGCGCGTCGAATATCCTTTCGTGGTGCTGGCGCCGGATACCGAAGAGGAAATGGCGCCGCTGGTGCGCGCCTGCATCGAACTCGGCCTGACCATCATCCCGCGCGGCGGCGGCACCGGCTACACCGGCGGCGCGGTGCCGCTCGACGCGCTGTCGGTGGTGATCAACACCGAAAAGCTGATCGACCTGGGCGCCGTCGAAATCAAGCGCCTGCCCGGCACCGACATCGATTACGCGACGGTGCGCACCGGCGCCGGCCTTGTAACGCGCCGCGTCATGGAAGCCGCTGAAAAGGCCGACCTGGTCTTCGCCTGCGACCCGACCTCGGCCGACGCCTCCTGCATCGGCGGCAACATCGCGATGAACGCCGGCGGCAAGAAGGCCGTGCTGTGGGGTACGGCGCTGGACAACCTGGCCTCGTGGCGCATGGTGACGCCGGACGGCAACTGGCTCGACGTCGAACGCCTGAACCACAATTTCGGCAAGATCCACGAGCAGGAACTGGTCAGCTTCCGCCTCGTGCGCTGGGACGCGACAGGAAAGAACAAGCTCGGCGAGGAGCGGCTCGACGTACCGGGCCGGCTGTTCCGCAAGGAGGGTCTCGGCAAGGACGTCACCGACAAGTTCCTCGCCGGCATTCCCGGCGTGCAGAAGGAAGGCACCGACGGCCTGATCACCTCGGCGGTCTGGGTGCTGCACAAGATGCCGCCGGTAACGCGCACGGTCTGTCTCGAATTCTTCGGCCGCGTCACCGATGCCGTGCCCTCCATCGTCGAGATCACCGATTACTTCAAGCCCGGCGGCGCGGGCCTCGCGGCCGGCGTGCAGCTGGCCGGCCTGGAACACCTCGACGAGCGCTATGTGCGTGCCGTCGGCTACGCGACCAAGGCCAAACGCCATGGCCGGCCGAAGATGGTGCTGATCGGCGACATAGTCGGCGCTGACGACACGGCGGTGATGGCCGCCGCCTCGGAAGTGGTGCGCATGGCCAATGCGCGCGGCGCCGAGGGCTTCATCGCCGTCTCGCCCGAGACGCGCAAGAAGTTCTGGCTCGACCGCGCGCGCACCGCCGCAATCTCGAAACACACCAACGCCTTCAAGGTCAATGAGGACGTCGTCATTCCCCTGCCGCGCATGGGCGACTACTGCGACGGCATCGAGCGCATCAACATCGAGCTCTCGCTGGTCAACAAGATCGCGCTGGCCGATGCGCTGACTGACTACCTGCAGGGCGAACTGCCGCTGCACGCGGGCGACGCCAACCTCGACCCGGAACTGCTGCTGGGCGACAAGCGCGAGCAGGCGCTGGAACTGGTTGCCGGGGTGCGCGCGAACTGGCAGGCGCTGCTCGACAACCTCGACCAGCATTTCCGCGAGCTGCAGGATTACCGCCTGCGCGTGTCGTGGAAGACCGAGCTCAAGGCGCCGCTGGAAGGTCTGTTCGAAGGCAATGCCTTCGGACCGGTGCTGGCCGGGATCGAGGCTGTCCACAAGGACGTGCTGCGCGGCCGCGTTTTCGTCGCGTTGCACATGCATGCCGGCGACGGCAACGTGCATACCAACATCCCGGTCAATTCCGACCACTACGCCATGCTACAGACGGCCTACCAGGCCGTCGAACGCATCATGGCACTGGCCAAGTCGCTGGGCGGCGTGATCTCCGGCGAGCATGGCATCGGCATCACCAAGCTGGAGTTCCTCAGCGACGACGAGATCCGCCCCTTCCGCGACTACAAGCAGCAGATTGACCCGGAAGGCCGCTTCAACCGCGGCAAGCTGATGGCCGGCGGCGATCTGGCGAACGCCTACACACCGTCGTTCGCGCTGCTCGGCGTCGAGTCGCTGATCATGGAGCAGTCGGACATCGGCAAAATTTCCGACTCGATCAAGAACTGCCTGCGCTGCGGCAAGTGCAAGCCGGTCTGCTCGACCCACGTGCCGCGCGCCAACCTGCTCTACAGCCCGCGCAACAAGATCCTCGGCACTTCGCTGCTGATCGAGGCCTTCCTTTATGAAGAGCAGACCCGGCGCGGCATCTCCTTGCAGCATTTCGACGAATTCTCCGACGTCGCCGACCACTGCACGGTCTGCCACAAGTGCGTCACGCCCTGCCCGGTGGACATCGATTTCGGCGACGTCTCGGTAGCGATGCGCAACTTCCTGCGCCGCCAGGGCAAGAAGAAGTTCAATCCGGGCACCGCGGCGGCGATGGGTTTCCTCTCCGCCACCGACCCGGCGACCATCAAGCTGGTACGCGCCGGCATGATCCAGCTCGGCTACAAGGCGCAGCGCCTCGGCCACCGCCTGGCGAAGTCCTTCGGCCTGATCCAGGACAGCGTGAAACACCCGCCGGCGACGCTGGGCCGCCCCGCGCTCAAGGCGCAGGTGATCCACTTCCTCAACAAGCCGATGCCGAAGAACGTGCCGAACCGCACCTCGCGCGCCCTGCTCGACGTCGAGGACGACAGTCTGATCCCGGTGATCCGCAATCCGCAGCGGTCCGCCGAGGATGCAGAAGCCGTGTTCTATTTCCCCGGCTGCGGCTCGGAACGCCTGTTCTCGCAGGTCGGGCTGGCCACCCAAGCCATGCTCTGGCATGCCGGCGCCACCACGGTGCTGCCGCCGGGCTACCTCTGCTGCGGCTATCCGCAGACCGCCAGCGGCGACGAGGACAAGGGCCAGGCCATCACCACGGCCAACCGCGTGCTGTTCCACCGCGTCGCCAATACCCTGAACTACCTCGACATCAAGACCGTGGTGGTGTCCTGCGGCACCTGCATGGATCAGCTGCTGAAGTACGAATTCGGCAAGATCTTCCCCGATTGCCGGCTGGTGGACATCCACGAATGGCTGTTCGAAAAGGGCATCAAGCTCGACGGCATCAAAGGCGTCCAGTACATGTACCACGAGCCCTGCCACACACCGATGAAGCATCACTCGGGAATCAAGGTGGCCAACGCCCTGATGGGCCAGCGCGTCGACCTCAGCGACCGCTGCTGCGGCGAATCCGGCTCGCTAGCGGTGTCGCGGCCTGACGTGTCGACCCAGATCCGCTTCCGCAAGCAGCAGGAAATCGAGACTGGTGCGGCGGAACTGCGGAAAGTCGGCGCCGGCGACACGGTGAAGATCCTCACCTCCTGCCCCTCCTGCCTGCAGGGTCTATCGCGCTACGACAACGATGCGGACATCACGGCCGACTACATCGTGGTCGAGATGGCCAAGGCCATCCTCGGTCCGGACTGGATGCAGGACTACCTGCGCGCCGCCAACAACGGTGGCATCGAGCGGGTCTTGCTGTGAGCGGCGCAGTGCGAGTGTGACGAAGTGCACGACCAGGCTAATGGCACGCGCACAGATCGGGCGATTGGCGCTATGCTTGCTTGATGGCTACCAGCTACTTGGATTGCGAGCTCTGTGCAGGTCCCGGCGGCGAGCTGCTGTGGCAGAACGATCTGTGCCGAGTGGTACGCGTAGGCGGTCCGGAAGGAACGGCTTTTCCGGGGTATTGCCGCGTCGTGTGCCAGCAGCATGTCACCGAGATGAGCGCCCTCACGCCGGACGATGCACATCGCATCATGGATGTGGTGCTGGCCACCGAGCGCACCCTGCGCCTGACCGTGCAGCCGGACAAGATCAACCTCGCCAGCCTCGGCAACATGGTGCCGCATCTGCATTGGCACGTCATTCCCCGCTGGCGGGATGACAGTCATTTCCCCGCGCCGATCTGGGCTGCCGCACAGCGCAGCGGTGTTGCACGCGCAGCGCCTGCCCATGCCCATCTGCAGCGCGCCCTGGAGACCGAACTTTCGAGCCTGAACATATCGCCATGAACTTCGACCTGCCGCCTACCGGAACCGAACAGAGCCCCGCCTTTCTCGATGCGCACAGCTGCGTGGAATGGCTGGCCACCGTGCCCCTGGCCAATTCCATGCAGGCGCAATCGATGCTGCTGCGGCAACTCAGCCTGTTGCATCGATTCACCCTGCCGGCGACCGAGCGCTTCGCCATTCTCGAGGTCCTGCGCGGCCCCCTGAGCGAGGTGCAGGGCGATGCGGCGGTGAAATTCGCCAGCCGGCCGTTGCCGCTCGTACCGCATGAACAGGCCTCGCTGGACACCACCCTGAGCATCTGGCATGAACTGGCGCTTGGCTATCTGCGCTGCTTCAATGAAGTCTGCGGGGACATGACCGACCCGGCCGCCCTGGAATCCCTGAACAAGCAATGCGCCGAAAGTCGCGAAATCGCGGTCCGTGCCGCAACGCTGGCACAGCGAACGCTGGCGGTATTTGCCGACTGGCAGCTGGATTTCAATCGCGGCGGACAGTTGCCGGACGGCAGCTACTGGCAGAAGCTGCACCAGGTATTCTTCGCCACCGAGTCCATCGGCATCGCCGCACGCTCCGTGCATGACACGATGCGCCACGGCAAACGGGTGCCTACCAGCGCCCTGGCCGCCTACGCCGAGTGCAACCTGCTGGCCACCGCCAGCGTCTATGAACTGCAGGCCCGTCACCTGGCCTGGGTGGCGCGCTGGGCAAAGCGCTGGGGCTTCAAGCTGGCACTGTTGAGCGCGCCGCCCGAGGATATTCGCAATCGCGCCATACCGCTGTGGGTCGACCTCAATTCGGACGGTCCGCCGGCCTACATCCCAAAGCCATCGAGCGGCAGCCGCTGGCTGGAAACCACCGAACTCCGGAAGAGCCTGGTCGCCCGCATTTCCCTGCTGGAACAGGGCCGCGCCCCGGCTGACCTGCAGCTCGGCGACGATGTCACGCAACCGGCCGCCACCCAGTTGCTGCAGCGCGTCCTCGAGCGCTGGTGCAAGGGCGGCGCCGAACGCCGGCAAGAACGTCATCCGACGAACACCGCCTGCAGCCTGGTTGCCGGCTTCGACGCCGTGCATTTCGAACTTTCCGGCCGCCAGGCGTTTCGCGCACCGTCCCGCAGCGATTCGGAACTACGCCGCGAACGGGAGGAATTCGAAACCTTCGGCGACCAGAGCCAGCGCACCAAAGGTGCCGGCGACAAGGGCGAAGTGCATATCGAAAGCTGGCAGCTGGTCGAAGAATCCATGTCCGGCCTGCGCGCCACGCGGCCGCTCAAGGAAGGTGCGCGCATCGGCCCCGGCCTGGTGGTTGCGACCAAGGTCGCGGATGGCAGGCATTACGTGCTGGGCAACGTCCGCTGGGTGCTGCGCGAAGGCGACAGTTCATTGCTGGCCGGGGTCCAGCTGTTTCCCGGCGAAGCCCGCCCCATCGCGCTTCGGGTGCTCGAAACCGACGGCACTCGCACGGCCTGGCGTCAGGGTTTCCTGCTGCCCCCGATCGCCGCGCTGCACGAAACGGCCAGCGTGATCGTTCCGGCCGGCACTTTCCGTATCGATCGCAACGTCGAAATCATGGTCGATCAGAAACTGCAGGTGCTGAAGCTGTTCCGGGTAATCGATCGCGGCATCGAATTCGAGCGTTGCAATTACTACGACTGAACCCGGTGCGGTGGAAACACCGCACTGAACACCGAACCCCGGCCGGGTTCGCTGTCGATCTGCAGCGCCGCCTGATGCCGTTCCAGCACGTGCTTGACGATGGCCAGGCCGAGTCCGGTGCCGCCGGCCTCGCGTGAGCGGCCGCGATCGACGCGGTAAAAGCGCTCGGTCAGGCGCGGCAAGTGCTCGCGGGCGATGCCGATGCCCGTGTCGCTGACCGAAAAACGCGCCCCACCCGCCTCGCCTTCGGCACTCCAGCGCAGCACGATGTCGCCTCCCTGCGGCGAATAGCGCACCGCATTGCCGGCCAGATTGGCGAACGCCGAACGCAGTTCGCGGGCGCTGCCGAGCAGCTGCCGCGGCCCCTGGTTGTCCAGCACGATCCGATGCCGTCCGGCGGACAGGGCTTCCACTTCGCGGCAGATTTCCATCAGCAGTGCGCCAACGTCGATCGGATCTTCGAGCGGCGGCGGCGCATCGGTTTCCAGCGCCGACAGGGTCAGCAGGTCGTCGATCAGCTGCTGCATGCGGTGCGCCTGCTCGGCGGCGGTCTGCAGATACTGCGCCAGATCCTGCGGCGGCGTATCGGCCAGCGCATCGAGCGCCGTTTCGAGAAAACCCAGCGTCACCGTCAGTGGCGTTTTCAGCTCGTGCGAGACGTTGGCGACGAAGTCACGGCGCATGGTGGCCAGCTTCTGCAACTGCGTCACGTCGCGCACCAGCAGCAGCGTACGGCCGGCCGCGAAAGGTGCGGCCTGGATCTGCAGGTTGCGGCCCGGATTGCGCTGGGTGTGCAATTCCAGCGGCACGCCGCGATGGTCGGGGCTGTCGAGATATTCCAGAAACTCGGGTTCACGCAACAGATGGGTGATGCGGGTACCGGTATCGACCGACGCCTTGAGACCGAGGCAAGCCTCGGCATGCAGATTCATCCACTCGATGCTGCGGTGTCCATCGAGGATCATGACGCCGTCGGGCAGGGCTTCCGCGGCACGGCGAAAGCGGTCCAGTTCCTGGGTCGCCTGCTCGCGTTCGGCACTTGACAGCCGGGCGCGCCGGTACAGGGCTTCGAAGACCGTACTCCAGGCGCCGCTGGCGCTCGGCGTCGGCGTCCCCAGCGGACAGCCTGCCCAGCGGATCAGGCGCAGCACCTGCCACAGCTGGCGTAGAAAAAACAGCCCGACGGCGCCGAGCGCCATCAGTTGCGCACTCCGCTCGCCACCGGCAAACCATCCGGCCAGGGCCGCCAGGACGGTCAGCGCGATTGCCGCGAGCAGCTCGGAAAACACCGCTTTCACGCCGCCGAAATCCGGTAGCCGCTGCCGCGCACGGTCTGGATCAGCGCATCGTGGCCGCTGGCCTCGAGCGCGGCGCGCAGGCGGCGGATATGCACGTCGACGGTGCGCTCTTCGACGAAGACGTGGTCGCCCCAGACCTGGTCAAGCAGCTGCGAACGGCCGTGCACGCGCTCGGGATGGGTCATCAGAAAATGCAGCAGGCGGAATTCGGTGGGCCCCAGATTCACCTCGGCGCTGCCGGCCGTGACGCGGTGGGTTGCCGGGTCGAGGCGCAGGCCGCCGATCTCGACCGCATCCTCGGTCGCCTGTGGCGCATGCCGGCGCAGCACGGCCTTGATGCGCGCCACCAGCTCGCGCGGACTGAAGGGCTTGGTCACGTAGTCGTCGGCGCCGATTTCGAGACCTTCGATCTTGTCGCGCTCCTCGGCCCGGGCGGTGAGCATGATGATCGGCAAGCTGCGGGTGCGCGCCTCGCTGCGCAGCAGGCGCGCGAAATCGATGCCGCTCATTCCCGGCAGCATCCAGTCGAGCAGCACCAGATCGGGCAACGCCTGCTGCACCAACCGGCGCGCGGATTCGGCATCGGCGGCGAGCTGCACGACATGCCCGGCCCGAGTCAGATTGACTTCGATCAGGGACTGGATCGCCGGTTCGTCTTCAACCACCAGTATCGTTGCGGACATGGCCTTACCAAACAAGGGGACAAGTGCCAGTCTATTGCGGCTTGATGACGGTTCCGTGACATCGATTCGACCGGCGGTGTGCGCTATCATAGCCGGCCCAGAAAAGGAGTTGCCATCATGTCCGGTCTCGACACCAAGACCCCGATCCCCACCGAGATCACGCTACACAAAAAGTCGCGCATGCTCGAACTGACTTTCGACAATGGCAGTCATTACCAGCTGCCCGCCGAATTCCTGCGCGTCTGCAGTCCGTCCGCCGAAGTGCGCGGCCACGGGCCGGGGCAAGAGACGCTGCAGACCGGCAAGCGCAACGTCGAGATCACCGCGCTGGAGCCGGTCGGCAACTATGCGGTGCAGCCGACCTTTTCCGACGGCCACAACACCGGCATCTACTCCTGGGACTGGCTCTACCACCTTGGCGCCAATCATGAATCGCTGTGGGCCGAATACCTGGAGCGGCTTGAAAAGGCCGGCGCCAGCCGCGATATAGACTCGACCACGCTGCCGCCGAAGAGCGGTGGCGGCTGCGGCAAACACTGACATGGCGGAAACGCATTTCGGCTTCGAAACGGTAGACGAGAAGGAAAAGGCGCAGCGCGTCGCCGGCGTCTTCTCGTCCGTCGCGCAGAAATACGACGTGATGAACGATCTCATGTCGGCCGGCCTGCATCGCCTGTGGAAGAAGTTCACCATCGAAATCGCCACGCCGCGCCCGGGCGAGCGCGTACTCGATGTCGCCGGCGGTACCGCCGACCTGTCCTCGGCCTTCGCGCGCAAGGTCGGGGCCACTGGGCAGGTCTGGCTCACCGACATCAACAATGCCATGCTCGGCGTCGGCCGCGACCGCCTGCTCGATGAAGGCGTGCTGGCGCCGGTGGCGCAGTGCGATGCGGAAAAGCTGCCCTTCCCGGACAACCATTTCGACATCGTCACGGTCGCCTTCGGCCTGCGCAACATGACGCACAAGGACCGCGCGCTGGCCGAAATGCGCCGCGTGCTGCGCCCGGGCGGGCGGCTGCTGGTGCTGGAATTCTCCAGGGTGTGGAAACCGCTGGAAAAGGTCTACGATGCCTACTCGTTCAAGCTGCTGCCCTGGCTGGGACAGAAAATCGCCGGCGATGCCGATTCCTACCGCTATCTCGCCGAATCGATCCGCATGCATCCGGACCAGGCCGCGCTCAAGCTCATGATGGAACAAGCCGGACTGGAACGTGTCGAAGTATTCAACCTGACAGCCGGCGTCGTCGCGCTGCATCGGGGTTACAAGTTCTAACGAGGAGAAACGAACAATGAAGCGACTGGTGATTGCCGCCTTTGCGGCGGTGGTTGGACTGGGTTTGCTGGTTCCCGACGCCGAAGCGCGGCGCCTGGGCGGCAGCAAGTCCTTCGGCATGCAGCGCCAGGCAACGCCGGCGCCCACACCGACAACAGCTGGCAAGCCGGCGGCCGCACCTGCCGCCACCGCACCTGCCGCCGCCGCGCCCAAACCGGCCGGCATGAGCCGCTTCCTCGGGCCTTTGGCCGGCCTCGCCGCCGGTCTCGGCATCGCCGCACTGCTTTCCCATTTCGGTTTGGGTGAGGGGTTCGCCAGTATGCTGATGCTCGCGCTGCTGGTCATGGCCGCGGTTTTCGTGGTGCGCTGGCTGATGAGCAAACGCATGCCTCAGTCCGGCATGCAGTACGCCGGCGCCGCTCCCGGCAGCGCCGGCCCGGCGAACTTCACGCCCGCACAGTTCGAAGCCTCGACAGTCGGCGCTGGCGCTACGGCGGCCAATGCCACGGCCGGCCGCATTCCGGCCGGTTTCGACGTCGAAGGCTTCCTGCGCCAGGCCAAGCTCAACTTCGTGCGCCTGCAGGCCGCCAATGACCGCGGCGACATGGACGACATTCGCGAATTCACGTCGCCCGAGATGTTTGCCGAAATCAAGATGCAGTATCAGGAGCGCAACGGCAAGGCGCAGGAAACCGACGTCATGCAGCTGAATGCCGAACTGCTGGAAATCGTCAGCGAAGACAGCCGCCACATCGCCAGCGTGCACTTCTCCGGCCAGTTGCGCGAAGACGACGCAGCACCGGCGGCCTTTGCCGAGATCTGGCACCTGGTCAAGCCGACCGACGGCAGCCGCGGCTGGAACATCGCCGGCATCCAGCAGATTCAGTAGGCATCATGCAAGCCCTGCCCGCGCCGCTGCAAGCCGCGATCAACCACCTGCTCGGGCAGGCGGCATGGGCCCGCGAAAAGCTCATGCCTTTCGCCGGGCATGCCGCGCAAATCAAACTGCCGCCTTTCGAGGCGGCTTTTTTGATCGCGGCCGACGGTTTCATCGCCATCCCGGCAGCCGACGCCGAGCTCGAAGTCAGCATTGCGCTGCCGGCGGCGACACCGCTGCTGGCGCTGCAAGGCAAGGATGCCGTGATGCGCGCGGCGCGCATCGAGGGTTCCGCCGAATTCGCCCAGGCGCTGGGTTTCGTGATCCGCAACCTGCGCTGGGATGCCGAGGAAGATCTTTCGAATCTGGTCGGCGACATCGCGGCGCATCGCATCGTGGCCGGAACCCGGGAATTCGCCGCCTGGCAGCAGCAGGCGGCACAGAACTTCGCCGCCAACCTGGCCGAATACTTCACCGAAGAGCAGCCGCTGATTGCGCGCCAAACGGATATCGCCGCTTTTGCCGCGGATATCGACCGGCTGCGCGACGACACTGCCCGCCTCGAAAAGCGCCTGCAGCGACTGGGCTGAAGCCGGGCTGATCGCCGGCTCGAAATCTTTTAAGACTTCGACCGCCGTCGCGCCGCCGGCGAAAACCCGGCCATGATGGAAAAGGCCGAGATCGTCAGCGAGGGCGGCAAGCGCACCTTGCGTTACATGAAGGCACTGCCCACGCAAGGCCTTTGCCTCAACTGCCACGGTGGCCCCGACAAGATCACCGGCGAAATCAAGGCCAGGCTGACCGAGCTTTATCCCGCCGACAAGGCCGTTGGCTACAGCGAAGGCCAGATTCGCGGCGCGCTGACGGTCAAGCGCGTGCTGTAAATCTCCGGCAGCCGCTGGTGAACCGACGTCAGAACAGCGCGAGGGCTTTGTATAAGCTTGCCGCAGTCGACAGCAGCTGGCGCCGTACCGCCAGCGCCGACTGTTGCGCGGCAAAGTGCTCGCGCTGGGCGTCGAGCAGTTCGAGGTGGCTGGAGACGCCGGCCTTGTAGCGCGCATCGACAATCGCCAAGCGCTGGCCCTGTGCCTTGACATTGGCATCCTGGGCCTGCAGCTGCTCGGTCAGTTGCAGGCGCGCCTCCAGCAGGTCGGCGATTTCGCGGAAAGCCTGCTGGATCGTCCTTTCGTATTCGGCCACGGCGATGGTCTTGCGCGCCGTCGCCAGGTCCACGTTGTCGCTGCTGCGGCCGCTGTCGAACAGCGGCAGGCGCAGCGCCGGGACAAAGCTCCAGGCGCCGCTGCCGGCCTCGAATAGCCCGGAGAGACCGTGACTGGCGGTGCCAAGCGCGGCAGTCAGCACGATCTTCGGCAGGAAGGCGACGCGCGCGGCGCCGATATTGGCATTGGCGGCGATCAGCTTCTGCTCGGCGGCCATGACGTCCGGACGCCGCAGCAGCACCTCGCTGGGCAAGCCCGCCGCGACGTCGACGACCAGGCCCGGTTGCGCCAGCTTGCCGTCTTCGGCGGCGAATGCAGCGGAACCGACCAGCAGGCGCAGGGCGTTTTCCGCGGCGGCCTGGCTGCGTGCGAGGCTGGCGACTTCGGCCCGTGCATTCTGGAAAGCGCCATCGGCCTGCAGGTAGTCGAGGTCGCCGGCGAGGCCGACATCGCGGCGGCGGCCGACCAGGGTTCGCGTTTCTTCCCGGCTCTTCAGCGTGGCCGCTGCCAGCTCGCGGCGCTCGCCGAATTCCAGCAGGCTGAACCAGGCGTTGGCCACGTCGGCGATCAGCGACAGACGGAAGGCCTGGCGCGCGTAATCGCTGGCCAGAAAATTGGCGCGCCCGGCATCGTCGAGGCTTTTCACGCGACCCCAGAAATCCAGTTCGAAGGCGACCACGGCCAGATTGACGTCGTAACGCTGGCTGTTCTGCTGGCGCCCGGTGCCGGAGAGGTCGGCCGGGGTCAGCGCGGCGGCGCGCTGCGCCGCCAGATCGACGGTCGGCAGACGGTCGGCGCGGGCGATGCCGGCCAGTGCGCGCGCTTCATCAACACGGCCGACGGCGATGCGCAAGTCGCGGTTGTGTTCCAGCGCGGCTGCGATCAGGGTCTGCAGGCGCGGATCGGGGAAGAAGACGCGCCAGTCGGCAAGCAGTGCCGCATCCTTCGCCGCGTCTTTCGCCGTGTCGCCAGCGCCGACTTTCACAGGCCAATCGGCCGGTACCGGCGTCGCGGGACGCTGGTAATCCGGCGTGAAAGAACAGCCAGCGAGAGCGAGGGCCAGCACCAAGGGAAGTGTCTTACGCATCGTGCTTCTCCTCGTGGTGGCGAGCATGGCCGGGGAAGAAGCGCCGCACCACGACGAAAAATACTGGGACCAGGAACACCGCCAGCGCGGTGGCGGCGAACATGCCGCCGATCACGCCGGTGCCGATGGCGATCCGGCTGTTGGCGCCGGCGCCGGTGGACACCGCCAGCGGCAGCACGCCGAACATGAAGGCGATCGAGGTCATCAGGATCGGCCGGAAACGCAGGCGGCAGGCTTCGAGCGTGGCCTCGATCAGGTCCTTGCCCTGCTCCTGCAACTCGCGCGCGAACTCGATGATCAGGATCGCGTTCTTCGCCGAGAGGCCGATGATGGCGATCAGGCCGACCTTGAAATACACGTCGTTGGGCAGGCCGCGCAGGCTGACCGCCAGCACCGCGCCGAAGATGCCCAGCGGTACCACCAGCATCACCGCGAACGGGATCGACCAGCTCTCGTAAAGTGCCGCGAGGCAGAGGAAGACCACGATCAGCGAGACGGCGAACAGGAAGGGCGCCTGGGTGCCGGACAGCCGTTCCTCGAAGGAGCTGCCCGACCACTCGAAGCCGACGCCGGCCGGCAGCTTGGCGGCGACGTCCTCCATCGCCAGCAAGGCCTCGCCGGTCGAACGCCCGGGCGCCGCATTGCCGGCGATTTTCATCGAGGGCAGGCCGTTGTAGCGGTCGAGCTTGGGACTGCCGACGATCCATTTCGCCGTGGCGATTTCGGCCAGCGGAATCATGTCGCCACGCGCGTTCTTGACCGGCAGCCGCAGCAGGTCCTCGGGCGTGCGCCGGGTGTCGGCCTCGGCCTGCATCTGCACGCGCAGGATGCGGCCTTCGCGCACGAAGTCGTTGATGTAGGCGGTGCCCAGGGTGGCTTGCAGCGTGTCGTTGAGCTCGCCGAGGTCGATGCCCAGCGCGCGGGCCTTGACCCGGTCCACGCTGAGGAAGATCTGCGGCCCGGCCTCCTGTCCTTCGGGCCGCACCCCCACCAGCGCCGGGTTCTGCCCGGCCAGGCCGAGCGCCGTGTTGCGCGCCTCGAGCAGCTTGTCGCGACCGAGGCCGCCACGATCCTGCAGGCGGAAATCGAAACCACCGACGGCGGCCAGTTCGGGAATCGGCGGCACGTTGATGGCAAAGATCATGGCCTGCTTGATGCGGAAGAAGGCCATGTTGGCGCGTTGCACCACGGACTCCGCGCTGTTGTCCTTGTGCGGCCGATCGTCCCAGCTCTTGAGCCGGACGAAGGTGATCGCGGCGTTCTGGCCGCGGCCGAAAAAGGAGAAGCCGAGCACGCCGATGACGTGGGCAACTTCCTTCTGCGCCAGGTAGTGCTGCTCGACGGCGGTGAGCACTTCGAGGCTGCGCTCGCGCGTCGCCGCCGGCGGCAGCTGGACGATGCTGAGGAAGTAGCCCTGGTCTTCGCTGGGCAGGAAGCTGCCCGGCAGCTTGGTGAAAAACCAGCCGGTGGCAGCCAGGATCGTGGCATAAACGATCAGCCAGCGCCCCGGCCGGCCCAGCATGCGCCGCGTGGCGCCGATGTAGCGCTGCACGGTGGCGGCGAAGAAACGGTTCCACCAGCCGAAGAAGCCGCTGTGCGGCATCACGTCGTCGGCGCCCGGTTCATGCTTGAGCAGCGTCGCGCACAGCGCCGGTGTCAGCGTCAGCGCCATCATGGCCGAGAAGCCCATGGTCAGGATCAGGGTCACCGCGAACTGGCGGTAGATCGCGCCGACCGAACCGCCGAAGAACAGCAGGGGCACGAACACCGCGGTCAGCACCACGGTGATGGCGATGATGGCGTTGATGATCTGGCCCATGGCCTTGCGCGTCGCATCGCGCGGGCTGAGCCCTTCCTCGCTCATGATGCGCTCGACGTTCTCGATCACGACGATGGCATCGTCGACGACGATGGCGATGGCCAGCACCATGGCGAACAGGGTCAGCACGTTGATCGAATAGCCGAGCACATACAGGCCGATCAGCGCACCGAACAGCGACACCGGCACCACCACGGCCGGAATGAAAGTGGCGCGCACGTTCTCGAGGAACAGGTACATCACCAGCACCACCAGGATCATGGCCTCGATCAGGGTCTTGACCACTTCGCGGATCGAGATGTCGACGAAAGTCGAGGTGTCGTAGGGCACCATCCAGGAGATGCTCGGCGGAAAATATTTCGCCAGCTCGGTCATCCGGTGATTGACCGCCTTGGCGGTGTTGAGCGCATTGGCGCCCGGCGCCATGCGCACCGCGATCGCGGCGGTGGGCTGGCCATCGACGCGGGCGGCAATCGAATAATCCTGCGCGCCGAGTTCGACGCGGGCGACATCCTTGACGCGCACCGTGGCGCCGCGGCCGTCGCTCCTGATGATGACGTTGCCGAACTCCTCGGGGGTTGCCAGCCGGCCCTGGGTGATGATGGTGGCCGCATATTCCTGGCCCGGCGCGGCCGGCACCTGGCCCAGTTCACCGGTGGCGATCTGGGCGTTCTGTGCGCGCACCGCCTTCGCCACGTCGGCCGGGGTCAGGCCGAAGGCCATCAGGCGCTCGGGCTTGAGCCACAGCCGCATCGAATACTCGGTGCCGAACAGGATTGCCTCGCCCACGCCCGGCGTGCGGCGGATGCTTTCCAGCACGTTGGCCGCCGCGTAGCTGCCGAGCGCGACGTTGTCCTGGGACTTGTCCGGCGAAAACAGGGAAATGAACATCAGGTAGTTGCGCGCCGACTTGACCACGGTGATGCCCAGGCGCCGCGCCTCTTCGGGCAGACGCGGTTCGGCACGCTTGATGCGGTTCTGCGTTTCCACCGAGGCCAGGTCGAGGTTGGTGCCGGCCTGGAAGGTCAGGGTGATGGTGCCGATGTTCTGCTCGGAGGCGGACTCCATGTAGAGCAGGTTCTCGATGCCGTTGAGCTCCTGTTCGATCAGCGCCACCGCGGTTTCCTCGACCACCTTGGCCGAGGCGCCGGGGTAGTTGACCGTGATCGCCAGCGCCGGCGGCGCCACCGCCGGATAGCTCGCCACCGGCAGCTGGCGCAGGGCGAGCAGGCCGCCGAGCACGATGATGATGGCGATGACCCAGGCGAAGATCGGCCGGTCGATGAAGAATTTTGGGATCATGGCTTACTTTTTTTCTTCATTCGGCGTGGCGGCGGAGGCAGGAGCCGGGGCTGCGGCCGCCTTGCCGGGCGCCATGACCGGCGCGCCCGGGGTCCAGGGCAGCGGTTTCACCACGGCGCCCGGCCTGGCCTTCTGCAGGCCATTGACGATTACCAGCTCGCCGCCTTTCAGGCCCTCATCGACGATGAAGTCGCCGCCGGCCATGGTGCTGGTCTTGATCGGCCGCGGCACTACCTTGCCTTCGGCATCGACCGTCATCACGAATTGACCCTGGGCACCGCCCTGCACCGCGCGTTGCGGGATGCGGATGGCGCTGTCGAGCAGGGCCTGCGGGAAGCGGATGCGGACGAAGGTGCCGGGCAGCAGCTCGTGGCGCGGATTGGGGAACTCCGCGCGCAACAGGACGGCGCCGCTGTTCGGATCGACCGCCAGGTCGGTGAACTGGAGTCGGCCCTTTTCCGCATAGAGCGAACCGTCTTCGAGCACCAGTTCGACTTTGGCGGCATCGGCCTTTTTCTGCTTGCCGCTCCTGACCGCCTGCTGCAGGCGCAACAGGTCGGAATAGGCTTGGGAAAACTCGACGCGGATCGGATCGAGCTGCTCGATGGTGACCAGATGCGTCGCCTCGCCCTTGCCCACCAGCGCGCCTTCGGTGACCAGCGCACGGCCGATGCGCCCGGAAATCGGCGCTGGCGGCACGGCGTTTTCGAGATCCAGCCGGGCTTTCGCCGAGGCGGCTTCGGCCTGCTTGACGCGTGCCTCGGCGGCATCGAATTCCTGCTGGCTGACCGCCTTGATTTCGAGCAGCGGCCGGTAGCGGGCGAACACCGCCTGCGCCGCAGCCAGGTCGGCGGCGGCGGACGCCGCCTGGGCCTGGTAGGTGCGGGCGTCGATGCGGAACAAGGGCGTGCCGGCGGCGACATCGGTGCCCTCGGTGAACAGACGCTTCTCGACCACGCCTTCGACGCGAGCCCTCACTTGCGCGGAACGCACTGCCTGTAGCCGACCCGGCAAATCCTGGGTGATGGTCGCGCTGGCGGCAGCGGCGGTAATCACATCGACTTCAAGGGGCGGCATGCCGGCGCCGGGCGCACCTCCCGACGGCGCTTTTTTCCCACCGTCGCCGCAGGCGGCAAGGAGCGCAAGCAACAGCAAGGGAAGGGTTTTTCTCATGGAATGCTCCGTGGGGAGGCTGGGATGGAGGGTGGAGGCAGGGGCGCCTCGGCAATCGGCGCGAAGGCTCGCAGATAACAATCGATGATCTGACCGACAAGCTCCGGGTCGGGGTCGGGCGGCGGATCGCCGGAAAACAAATAGCGGCTGCGGTCGGCGCCGACCAGCATGGACAGCAGTAAATTGGCAGCGAACTCGGGCGACGCGGAACGCAGCTCGCCCTTCGCCATGGCTTCCTTCAGCACCGCGGACAGGCGCGCGGCGGTCTGCGCCGGACCGCTGCGATAAAAACTGGCGGCGAGGTCCGGGAAGCGCACGGTTTCGGCGGCCAGGGTACGAAAGAATCCGAGACCCTCGGCACTCAGGAGCTTCTGCCGGTACAAGGCGCCGAAGCGGAGCAAGCGCTCACGCAGGGTCTGCTGGTCGGCATCCAGCGTGATCAGCAGGGCGGCGGTGGCCTGCCTGACGACCTCGCCGAAAAGATCCGCCTTGCACGGGAAATGGTTGTAGAGGGTTTGCCGGGCGACTCCGGCGCGAGCCGCCACGCGTTCCACGCTGGCGCGGTAACCCTCTTCGACGAAGACTTCCGACGCCGCCTGAATCAGGCGCGCACGGCAGTCGTGAAGATCGGGTTCGAGCAGGAGTTCCATGATTTGCCGTTTAGACTAGACAGTACAGTCTAATTTAAACTTATAACATTTGCAAATGTGGCGCGCAATACGGCGAGTCACCGTGCGGCCGGCGCCGACTCTTGTTCAGGAAACGCCACGTGCCGGACTGCCGTACGCGGCGAAGCGCCATGGACATAAACAAAAAGGGCAGCCGAAGCTGCCCTTCTTTTTGCTGTCTTGTCCGGCTCAGTGTCGCTGCTTGCGCAGCTTGTCGATCGCCGCCAGTTGCGCAATCGCTTCTGCCAACTCGGCCTGGGCGCGCGCGTAATCAATTTCGGACACGCGGTTGGCCATCGCTTCCTCGGCCAGCTTTTTGGCTTCAAGAGCCTTGGCCTGGTCGAGGTCGGCACCGCGGATCGCGGTGTCAGCCAGCACAGTGACCAGCCCGGGTTGTACTTCGAGCAAGCCGCCGGCGACGAAGATCAACTCCTCCCTGCCGTCCTGGGTCTGCACACGCACCGCGCCCGGCTTGATCCGGGTCATCAGCGGCATGTGGCCGGGCAGGATGCCCAACTCGCCCGCTTCGCCCGGCAAGACGACGAATTCCGCCAAGCCAGAGAAAATCGACTCCTCGGCGCTGACGACGTCCACGTGAATAGTCATGGCCATTACTTTACCCCTGTGAAGGGGGAAGGGGGAAGGGGGAAGGGTGCGGAAGGTTCTACCCTTCTCCCTTCTCCCTTCTCCCTTCCCTTGATTATTGCAACGTCTTGGCCTTCTCGAAGACTTCCTCGATCGCGCCGACCATGTAGAAGGCCTGCTCGGGAATCGTGTCGCATTCGCCGTCGACGATCATCTTGAAGCCCTTGATGGTGTCGGCCAGCGGCACGATCTTGCCCGGCGTGCCGGTGAACACTTCGGCGACGTTGAAGGGCTGCGACAGGAAGCGCTGGATCTTGCGCGCGCGGGTCACGGCCAGCTTGTCCTCGGGAGCCAGTTCGTCCATGCCCAGAATCGCGATGATGTCGCGCAGTTCCTTGTAGCGCTGCAGGTTCGACTGCACGCGGCGGGCGACGCTGTAGTGCTCTTCGCCGACGACCAGCGGATCGAGCTGGCGCGAGGTGGAGTCGAGCGGATCGACCGCCGGGTAGATACCCAGCGAGGCGATGTCGCGCGACAGCACGACGGTGGCGTCGAGGTGGAGGAAGGTGGTCGCCGGCGACGGGTCGGTCAAGTCATCGGCAGGCACATACACGGCCTGGATCGAGGTGATCGAACCGACCTTGGTCGAGGTGATGCGCTCCTGCAGGCGGCCCATTTCGTCGGCCAGCGTCGGCTGGTAGCCCACGGCGGACGGCATGCGGCCGAGCAGCGCGGAGACTTCGGTACCGGCCAGCGTGTAGCGGTAGATGTTGTCGATGAAGAGCAGGATGTCCTTGCCTTCGTCGCGGAACTTTTCGGCCATGGTGAGGCCGGTCAACGCCACGCGCAGGCGGTTGCCGGGGGGTTCGTTCATCTGGCCGAAGACCATCGCGACCTTGTCGAGAACCTTCGACTCTTCCATCTCGTGGTAGAAGTCGTTGCCCTCGCGGGTGCGCTCGCCGACGCCGGCGAACACCGAGTAGCCGCCGTAGGACTTGGCGATGTTGTTGATCAGTTCCATCATGTTCACGGTCTTGCCGACGCCGGCGCCGCCGAACAGACCAACCTTGCCGCCCTTGGCGAACGGACACATCAGGTCGATAACCTTGATGCCGGTGGGCAGCAGTTCGGTGGAAGGCGACAGCTCGTCGAACTTGGGCGCCTTGGCGTGGATCGGGCGCCGCTCTTCGCAGGGCACCGCACCGGCTTCGTCGATCGGACGGCCGAGCACGTCCATGATGCGGCCCAGGGTGCCGGAACCGACCGGCACGGTGATGGCGGCACCGGTCGGCTTGACCGACATGCCGCGGCGCAGGCCGTCGGAGGAGCCAAGCGCAATGGTGCGCACGATGCCGTCGCCGAGCTGCTGCTGCACTTCGAAAGTCAGACCGGCTTCGGCGTTGCCGGAATCGGCTTCGTCGAGGGTCAGTGCTTCATACACCTTGGGCATCGCCTCACGGGGGAACTTGATGTCCACCACCGCGCCAATGCACTGAACGATGTTTCCGTTGCTCATGGTTGTTTCCTTAAATTAAACCGTTAGCCCGCGATGGCGGCAGCGCCGCCAACGATTTCCGAGATTTCCTTGGTGATCGCCGCCTGGCGCGCCTTGTTGTACACCAGCTGCAATTCCTTGATCACGTTGCCCGCGTTGTCGGTCGCCGCCTTCATCGCCACCATGCGCGCCGATTGCTCGGAAGCCATGTTTTCGGCCACGCCCTGATAGATCAGCGCTTCGACGTAACGCACCAGCAGTTCGTCGATCACGGTCTGCGCATCGGGTTCGTACAAATAGTCCCAGCTCCGATCCGGCGTACCCATGCGCTCGCCCGACAGCGGCAACAGCGGCTCGATCACCGGCTCCTGCTTCATGGTGTTGATGAAGCGGGTGTAGGCGATATGCACGGCATCCAGCTCACCGGCCTGGAACGCGTCGATCATGACCTTCATCGGTCCGATCAGCTTTTCCATATGCGGGGTATCGCCCAGATGCGTCACCTGGGAAATTACATTGGCGCCCATGCGCTGCATGAAGCCAAGCCCCTTGTTGCCGATACAGGTGACGCGAATCTCCGTTGCGCCGTCGGCTTGCCACTGGCGCATGTTGTTCAGCGCCTGGCGCAGGATGTTGGTGTTGAGGCCACCGCAGAGGCCCTTGTCCGTGGTCACCACGATCAGTCCGACGCGCTTGGCTACCGCGGCCTTGGTACGGCCGAGGAAAGCGTGGCGGTATTCGGTCACGTTGGCCTGGGAAAGATTGGCCGCCAGGCGGCGGATCTTCTCGCTATAGGGACGTGCGGCGCGCATCCGTTCCTGCGCCTTGCGCATCTTGGATGCGGCCACCATCTCCATGGCCTTGGTGATCTTGCGCGTGTTCTGGACGCTCTTGATCTTGGTGCGGATCTCTTTGCTGCCTGCCATGATCGCTCCCCGTCAGCGCTGCGCGATCAGGACCAGGACTTCTTGAACTCGGTCACGGCGGCCTTGAGTTGGGCCTCGGCGTCCTTGTCCAGATCCTTGCTGGTCTCGATCTTGTTCATCAGGTCTGCATGCTTGTGGTGCATGTACTGATGCAGTTCCGTTTCGAACGGCAGGATGCGCGTGACCTCGATGTCGTCCATGAAACCTTCATTGGACGCGTAGAGCGTGACGCCCATTTCGGCAACCGACAGCGGCGCGTACTGCAGCTGCTTCATCAGTTCCGTCACGCGGCGGCCGCGCTCGAGCTGCTTGCGCGTGGCTTCGTCGAGGTCGGAGGCGAACTGGGCGAAGGCCGCGAGTTCGCGGTACTGGGCCAGCGCCAGACGCACGCCGCCGCCGAGCTTCTTGATCACCTTGGTCTGGGCCGCACCACCAACGCGCGACACCGAGACGCCGGCGTTCATGGCGGGACGGATACCGGCGTTGAACAGGTCGGTCTCGAGGAAGATCTGGCCGTCGGTAATCGAGATCACGTTGGTCGGCACGAAGGCGGAGACGTCGCCGGCCTGGGTTTCAATAACTGGCAGCGCGGTCAGCGAGCCGGTCTTGCCCTTGACTTCGCCGTTGGTCAGCTTCTCGACCCAGGCTTCGGAGACGCGCGCGGCACGCTCGAGCAGGCGCGAGTGCAGGTAGAACACGTCGCCGGGATAGGCCTCGCGGCCGGGCGGCCGGCGCAGCAGCAGGGAAATCTGGCGGTAGGCCCAGGCCTGCTTGGTCAGGTCGTCATAAATGATCAGGGCGTCCATGCCGCGATCGCGGAAATACTCGCCCATCGAGCAGCCGGTATAGGGTGCGATGAACTGGGTCGCGGCGGAGTCGGAGGCGGCGGCGGCGACGACGATGGTGTATTCCATCGCGCCATGCTCCTGCAGCTTGCGCACCACGTTGGCGATGGTCGAAGCCTTCTGCCCGATCGCGACGTAGATGCAGAACATGTTCTGCCCCTTCTGGTTGATGATGGCATCAACCGCGACCGCCGTCTTGCCGGTCTGGCGGTCGCCGATGATCAGCTCGCGCTGGCCGCGGCCGACCGGAACCATCGAGTCGATCGCCTTGAGGCCGGTCTGCACCGGCTGCGACACCGACTTGCGCCAGATCACGCCCGGCGCGACCTTTTCGATCTTGTCCGTCATTTTGGCGTTGATCGGACCCTTGCCGTCGATCGGTTCGCCCAGGGCGTTCACCACGCGACCGAGCAGCTCGGGGCCGACCGGCACCTCGAGAATGCGACCGGTACACTTGACCGTGTCGCCTTCGGAAATGTGTTCGTATTCGCCCAGCACCACGGCGCCGACCGAGTCGCGCTCCAGGTTCAGGGCGAGGCCGAAGGTATTGCCGGGAAATTCCAGCATTTCACCCTGCATCACGTCGGTCAGGCCATGGATGCGGCAGATGCCGTCGGTAACGGAAACCACGGTGCCTTCATTGCGGGCCGTGGCGGCCAGCTGCATGTTCTGGATCCGGCTCTTGATCAGGTCACTGATTTCGGATGGATTGAGGTTCATCGAGTTGCTCCTAGTTCTTTAGCGCGGTGGCCATGGCAGCAAGCTTGCCGCGGACCGAGGCGTCAATCACTTCATCGCCGACGGCTATGCGCACGCCACCGATGAGTTCGGCATCGACCTTGACGGTCGCCTGGATCTTGCAATCGAACTTGCGTTCGAGATCAGCCACGAGTGTTTTCAGCGTCGCGTCGTCGAGGGCGAAGGCCGAAGTAATCTCGGCGTCCTTGACGCCCTCATGGCCATGCTTGAGCTCGTTGAACAGCTCGGCGATCTCGGGCAGGACGATGAGGCGGTCGTTGTTGGCCAGTACGCGGATGAAATTCTGCTGGTCGGCCGACAAGCCGGACTTGGCGTCGCCGACGACCACATCGAGGCAGAGCTGCGCCAGCTGGACAGGACTCAGGCGCGGATTGCCGATGCATTCTTCCATTTCCGGACGAGCCGCGACAGCGGAAAGCCGCGACAGCACATCGGACCAGGCCGCCAGCGCATTTCCGCTCTTGGCCAGCTGATAGGCGGCCTCGGCATAGGGACGCGCAAGGGTGACGTTTTCGGCCATGGCAGCTTACAGTTCCGACTTGAGTTGCGTCAGCAGCTCGGCGTGGGCCTGGGCGTTGATCTCCTTGCGCAGGATGCGCTCGGCACCAGCTACCGCCAGAACGGCGACGTGCTCGCGCAGAGCCTCCCTGGCGCGCTGCGATGCTGCGGCGGCTTCGGCCTCGGCGGCTTCGCGGGCGGCGTTGACGATGCGCGCGCCTTCGGCACGGGCTTCCTCGATCAACTGGGCTACCTGCTTCTCGGCGCCGCTGCGAAACTCGGCAGCCGACTCGCGCGCCTTGCGCAGTTCGTCGGAGGCCTTCTTTTCAGCATGCGCCAGATCGGCTTTGGCCTTGTCTGCGGCCGCAAGCCCGTCGGCGATCTTGCCCGCGCGCTCATCGAGTGCCTTCATGATGGGCGGCCACACGAACTTCATCGTGAACCACGCCAAAATGAGGAACACAACCAGCTGGGCAAACAGCGTTGCGTTCAGATTCACGGTAATCGCTCCTTAAGCGTTAGGGAAGACGATTACTTGGGCAGGCTGGCAAGGAACGGATTGGCAGTCGTGTACCACAGGGCGATACCGGTACCGATAATGAACGCCGCGTCGATCAGACCCACCAGCAGGAACATCTTGGTTTGCAGCGTGTTCATCAACTCCGGCTGACGCGCGGAAGCTTCGAGGAAGCGGCTACCCATGATGCCGATGCCGATACATGCGCCAGCGGCGCCGAGACCGATGATGAGACCGGCGGCAAGAGCAACAAAACCAACCATTTGTTCCATGACAACTCCTTTAAATAACAGATTTGAGGTGGTGAATATTGAAGCGGAGAATTAATGCGTTTCGTGTGCCTGGCCGATGTAGACCAGCGTCAGCATCATGAAGATGAAAGCTTGCAGCGTGATGATCAGGATGTGAAAGATGGCCCAGATGGTACCGGCGAAAACGCCGCCCAGCCAGAGCAGACCGCTGCCGGCGGTACCGGCCCAGGCAGCGCCCATGAGGGCGATCAGCATGAAGATCAGTTCGCCGGCATACATGTTGCCGAACAGTCGCATGCCATGAGACACGGTCTTGGCGACGAACTCGATCATCTGCATGGCAAAGTTGATCGGCCAAAGAATCGGGTGCGCGCCGAAGGGAGCGGTAAACAATTCGTGGATCCAGCCGCCGAGGCCCTTGATCTTGATGCTGTAGTAAATGCACAGCAGCAGCACGCCCAGCGACATGCCCAGCGTGGCATTGAGGTCGGCGGTGGGCACCACGCGCAGGTAAGCGTGGCTCGGATCGTGGCCGGCGGCACCGTAGATCGACGCCCAGATGTTCGGCAGCAGATCGACCGGCAGCAAGTCCATCGCGTTCATGAAGAAGATCCAGACGAACACGGTCAGCGCGAGCGGAGCGATGAAGCTGCGATCGCCATGCACGATCGACTTGGATTGCGCCTCGACCATTTCGATCAGGATTTCGACCGCGGCCTGGAAGCGACCCGGTACCCCGGAGGTGGCCCTGGCGGCAGCGCGCGCAAGAATCAGCACCGCCAGCAGGCCAAGCGAAATGGACCAGAACAGGGAATCCAGGTGGAATACCGACCAATCGACCAGAGCCGTCTGCTTGTGGCCCAGGTTGTTCAGGTGGGTCAGATGGTGAACGATGTATTCGGATGCGTTTGGAGCGTGCTCGGCTGCCATGGGCTTCAGGCCTTAATCAATATCGCAAACAGATTCGCTTTCAGCGCAACGAACATGCCGGCCAGCAGTGCCAGCCAGTGCAAGTCCCGATACGCCCCCGCCACGATCACGAGCAACGCCAGCGTTGCCGCGACCTTGATGAACTCACCTACAAAAAACCTGCCGACCGAAGCCCTGCCGCTGCGTGCCGCCGCCCACAGACTCAAGGCGAAGAACAGGTTCGGAATTACTATCGCCGCGCCACCCAATCCTGCCGAGATCGCGCCGTGCTGCCCGACCCAGATCCAGGCAAGCCCGGCGACCACGAGTGTCGCGACAATTTGATGAAATACAGCCCTAAACATCTATAAGACCAGGCCGCTTCCAAAAGCCCGCGAATATAGGCCATTGATCATTGGTTGTCAATTATTTTATGTTGCAGCGCGCCATTTTTTGAGCTGTCCGAACGCTTTCCGCGGACTTGCAGCCGCCGTCGCCATAATGCCAAAGGCGTAATACCAAGGTCCGCGAGCTAGCCAAGCCGCGCCAGCAGGCCGTCGAGCTGGTCAAGACTGCCGAAGCGGATGGTCAGACTGCCGCCGCCCTTGCGATTGGCGCTGATCTTGACCGTGGCGCCCAGCCGATCGGAGAGCTCTTCTTCGAGCCGCAACAGATCGCGATCGGGCTTCCTGTCGGCGCCTTTCTTGACGGGCGGATTCAGTTCGCGCGCGACCATGCGCTCGGTCTCGCGCACCGAAAAACCCTTGTCCACGACCAGTGCGGCAACCCGGCCCTGCTCGCTCTTGGACAATGGCAGCAGCGCCCTAGCATGGCCCATTTCGATGTCGCCGGCCATCAGCATGTCCTGCGCGGGTTTTGCCAGTTGCAGCAGGCGCAGCAGATTGGATGCCGCCGAACGCGAGCGGCCGACGGCATCGGCGGCCTGCTGGTGGGTCATCTGGAATTCGTCGATCAGGCGCTGGATACCGGCGGCTTCCTCGAGCGGATTGAGGTCTTCGCGCTGGATGTTTTCGATCAGCGACATGGCCAGCGCGGCATCGTCGGGGATGTTGCGGATCAGTACCGGCACCTCGGCGAGCCCGGCGATCTGCGCCGCCCGCCAGCGCCGTTCGCCGGCGATGATTTCATGACGGCCGGCGCCCAGCGGCCGCACCGATATCGGCTGGATCAGGCCCTGGGCCTTGATCGACGCCGCCAGCTCTTCCAGCGAGCCCGGATCCATGCGCGTACGCGGCTGGTATTTGCCCGGCTGCAGGACGCCGACGCCGAGCATCTCCTGGCGCTGCGTTTCGGGGGTATTGTTGGCCGCCAGCAGGGCGTCCAGGCCCCTTCCCAGGCCCTTCTGTTTTGGTGGGTTCACTCTGATTCCTTCCAGGAATTGACACGATCGATCATTTCAAGGGCGAACGCCATATAGGCCTGTGCGCCCTTGGCCGCCTTGTCGAATAGAACTCCGGGCACGCCATAACTGGGCGCCTCGGCCAGGCGCACGTTGCGCGGCACCAGGGTCTTGAATACCTTGTCGCCGAAATGCTGCTCGAGCTGCGCCGACACCTGGGTGGACAGCGTATTGCGCGGGTCGTACATGACCCGCAGCAGGCCGATGATTTTCAGGTCGCGGTTCAGATTGGCATGCACCTTCTTGATGGTATTCACCAGGTCCGACAGGCCTTCGAGGGCGTAGTACTCGCATTGCATCGGAATGATCACCCCATGCGCCGCGCAAAGGCCGTTCAGGGTCAGCATCGACAGCGAGGGCGGGCAGTCGATCAGGACAAAATCGTAATCCGCCTGATGCGCTGCCAGCGCCGCCTTGAGACGCATCTCGCGCAATTCGAGATCGACCAGTTCGACTTCGGCCCCGGCCAGGTCGCGATTCGCCGGCAGTACGTCGAAATGCCCGGCGGGCGACTGCACGCGGGTATGCTCAAGGGTCGCCAGCTGCAGCAAGACCTGGTAGACGGAGGACCGGAGGCTGCGCTTGTCCACCCCGCAACCCATCGTCGCATTGCCCTGCGGATCGAGGTCCACCAGCAGGGTACGCTGGCCGTTGGCCGCCAGCGCGGCGGCCAGATTGACGGCCGTGGTGGTTTTGCCCACCCCGCCCTTTTGATTGGCTATGGCAAAAATATGCATCGTCAGACTCTCTCGATAACCAGCAGATGGCGCTGTGCGTCCAGACTCGGAACGCTCAGCCGGGTGCAGTCGGCCACCGCCCAGCCCGGCGGCAGGCGGCTCATTTCTTCTTCGGGCAGCAGGCCCTTCATGGCGTAAAGCCGGCCGCCTTTCGTCAGCAGGTGCCCGCCCAGGCGGATAAACTCCGCCAGATCGGCAAAGGCACGGGAAATCACGGCATCGAACTGGCCGGCCGCCAGGTCTTCGACGCGCTGATTGACGACGGTGATATTCGCCAGGCCCAGCTCGATCTTCGCCTGGCGCTGGAACGCGGACTTCTTTTCCACCGTCTCGATCAGCGCCATCGCCAGATCCGGGCGCACGATCGCCAGCGGAATTCCCGGCAGGCCGGCACCGCTGCCGACATCGGCCCAGCGCCGTGCCGCCAGCGCCGACTCCGGCAAAGCCGGCAGCACCGACAGGGAGTCGAGCAGATGCTGAGTGACCATCTCGGCCTCGTTGCGAATCGCAGTCAGGTTGTAGGTCGCATTCCATTTCTTGAGCAGCGCGACATAGGCCAGCAGCTTGGCCTGCACTGCGTCCGGCAGCTCGAGTCCGAGGACCGCAAGGCCCTCGCGTAACTGCTGCGCCAGACTCATGCCGCCTTGCGCCGCTTGAGGTGTACCAGCAACAGGGAAATCGCCGCCGGAGTAATGCCTTGCAGGCGCGACGCCTGGCCCAGGGTCTGCGGCCGGTTTTGCGCCAGACGCTGCCGCACTTCGAAGGAAAGGCCCGGCACCGACGTGTAATCGAGGTCGGCAGGCAGCGGCAGTGTTTCGTGAGCCAGGCTGTTCTCGACCTCATCCTTTTGCCGCTCGATATAGCCTTGGTACTTGGCCTGAATCTCCACCTGCTCGATCACCTCGGGCGCAATGGCAGCATCCGCACCCTCCCCCGCCCCGGGCAGGCTGAGCAGGCTGGCATAGCCAACGTCCGGCCGCCGCAACAGATCGAACAGGCGGTACTCGCGCTCCATGGGCTGGCCGAGGACCCGCAGCGCGTCGGCCTCCGGCAGCTGGCGCGGATTCACCCAGGTCGATTTCAGGCGCTCCGCTTCGCGGGCGATCGCGTCGCGCTTGCGGTTGAATGCATCCCAGCGCCGGTCATCCACCAGGCCCAGTTCGCGGCCGATTTCAGTCAGGCGCAAATCGGCATTGTCCTCGCGCAGTGACAGGCGGTATTCGGCGCGGCTGGTGAACATCCGGTAGGGTTCGGATACACCGCGCGTAATCAGGTCGTCGACCAGCACCCCGAGGTAAGCCTGATCGCGGCGCGGCGCCCAGGACGGCAGTTGCCTGGCCTGGCGCGCGGCGTTGATTCCGGCGAGCAGGCCCTGCGCCGCCGCCTCCTCGTAGCCGGTGGTGCCATTGATCTGGCCGGCGAAGAACAGCCCGCCGATCGATTTGGTTTCCAGGCTGTCCTTGAGATTGCGCGGATCGAAGTAGTCGTATTCGATGGCATAGCCCGGACGCGTGATATGGGCCTGCTCGAGACCGCGGATGGAGCGCACCAGGGCCAGCTGGATATCGAAGGGCAGGCTGGTCGACACCCCCTGCGGATAGATTTCGTGGGTATCCAGACCCTCGGGCTCGAGGAAGATCTGGTGGCTGTCCTTGGTCGAGAAACGGTGGATCTTGTCCTCGATCGACGGGCAGTAGCGCGGGCCGACGCCGGCGATGACCCCGGTAAACATTGGCGACCGATCCAGCCCGGAGCGAATGATGTCGTGGGTCCGTCTGTTGGTATGGGTGATCCAGCACGGCACCTGCCGTGGATGCTGGCTGCGCGAACCGATGAAGGAAAATACCGGCACCGGATCGTCGCCGGGCTGCTCCTGCAGCAGCGAAAAATCGATGCTGCGTCCATCGAGCCGCGGCGGCGTTCCGGTCTTCAGCCGTCCGACGGGAAGCTGGATTTCCTTCAGACGTTCGGCCAGCGAGATCGCGGCCGGATCGCCGAAGCGTCCCGCCCGGTAATTGGCCAGCCCGACATGCACCAGGCCATTGAGGAAAGTGCCCGCGGTCAGCACCACTGCAGGCGCTTCGAAGCGGATCCCGAGCTGGGTCACCACCCCGCTGACGCGGTCGCCGCTCAGGATCAGGTCATCCGCCGCCTGCTGGAACAAGGTCAGATTGGGCTGGTTCTCCAGGCGGCTGCGGATCGCCTGTTTGTACAACTGGCGATCCGCCTGTGCGCGGGTGGCCCGCACCGCCGGCCCCTTGGAGGCATTGAGGATACGGAACTGGATGCCGGCCTCGTCGGTTGCCGCCGCCATGGCACCGCCCAGGGCATCGACCTCCTTGACCAGGTGACCCTTGCCGATGCCGCCAATCGATGGATTGCAGGACATGGCGCCCAGGGTTTCGATGTTGTGCGTCAGCAGCAGGGTCCGCGCGCCCGAACGGGCCGCAGCCAGCGCTGCCTCGGTGCCGGCATGGCCACCGCCAATCACTATCACATCGAAGCAAGCCGGAAATTGCACGCCGCGCGCACCAAACAAAAAGAGGCGCAATCATACGCCTCTGGTCTGAAAAACGCAGCCTGACCAGAAGCCGGCTGGCATGGCTGTTTCACGTGAAACAGGAAACGTCTGGTTTCACGTGAAACACACCCCTAGTGCTTGCCCCCCAGCCCCAAGTAGGACTCGACCACCTTCGGATCGTCGATCAGCTTGGCGCTTGGCCCTTCCAGCGCAATCTCGCCGGTTTCCAGTACATAGGCGTAATCCGCCACCTGCAGTGCAGCCCGCGCATTCTGCTCCACCAGCAGGATCGCCACCCCGGTGCGCTTCAGATCGGCGATCACCCGGAAGATCTCGCGCACGATCAAAGGCGCCAGACCAAGACTGGGCTCGTCCAGCATCAGCAGCTTCGGCTTCGCCATCAAGGCACGCGCCACGGCCAGCATCTGTCGCTCGCCGCCGGACAGCGTGCCCGCATACTGCGCCCGTCGCTCCTTGAGGCGGGGAAAAATCCGGAATACCTCTTCCATGGTCTGCTGCTGATCGCGATGACCCATCCGGTGCCGCATGAAGGCACCCAGCAGAAGATTGTCCTCGACGCTCATTTCGCCGAACAAGGCGCGCGACTCGGGCACCAGATTGACGCCCAGCGTCACCATGTCCTCCACCTCGGCATCGCCGACATCCTGGCCGAGCAGGCGGATCGAGCCGCGGGTATGCGGCAACAGCCCCATGATCGAGGACAGCATGGTGGTCTTGCCGGCACCGTTGGGGCCGATCACGGTGACGATCTGCCCCTCGCCGACCTTGATCCCGGCATGATGCAGCGCTTCGACCTTGCCGTAGGACACACAGAGGTCGACCACCTCGAGAACGGTGTTCGTTTCGCTCATCAATCGACCCCCCCGAGGTAGGCTTCGAGCACTGCCGGGTCGCGCTGGACCTCATCGGGCAGACCTTCGGCAATCTTTTCGCCGAACTCCATGACCACCACGCGATCGGCCAGGCCCATCACAAAATCCATGTCGTGCTCCACCAGCAGGATGCCCATGCCTTCACCGCGCAGCTTGCGCAAGAGTTCGGCCAAAGCCTGCTTTTCCAGATAACGCAAGCCGGCCGCCGGTTCGTCGAGCAACAGCAGGGTCGGGTCGGCGCACAGCGCGCGCGCAATTTCCAGTGTGCGCTGCTTGCCCAGCGCCAGGCTGCCGGCAGGTTCGAACATGGAATCCTTGAGACCCACCCGCTCCACCTGTCGCGCCGCCTCGGCCAGCAACCTGGCCTCTTCGTTGCGCTCCAGATGCAGCATCGCCGGCAGCACGCCCTTGCTGCCGCGCATGTGCCCGCCGATCGCGGCATTTTCGAGCACGCTCATGGTCGGCAACAGCCGGACATGCTGGAAGGTACGGCTCATGCCCAATCGGGCGATCTGCCGCGAGCTAAGTCCGGTCACCGCCTGGCCACGAAACAGCACCTCGCCCTCGGTCGGCGAGTCCACCCCCGACACGCAGTTGAACATGGTCGACTTGCCGGCGCCATTGGGGCCGATCAGCGCCATGATCTCGCCCGCCTTCACGGTGAGGTTCATGTTGTTGTTGGCGACCAGGCCGCCGAACCGCTTCACCACGTTGCGCGCTTCAAGCAGCACCTGACCGGCCTGCGGTGCCGGCTTCTTCGGCAATGCTGCGGCCTGCGGCACTTCGCGCTGATTCCGGCGCTGCGGAATCAGGCGCGTCAGGATCGGCCAAAGGCCGTCGCGCGCACGTTGCAAAACGAAAATCATCATGACGCCAAAGACGATCATTTCGAAGTTGCCCGAAGCGCCCAGCAGCTTCGGCAGCCAGTCCTGCAGCCACTGCTTGAGCACCGTGATCACGCCGGCACCGAGCAGGGCGCCCCAGACGTGAGCCGCCCCGCCCACCACCGCCATGAACAGATACTCGATGCCGATATGCAAGCCGAACGGCGTCGGATTGACGAAGCGCTGCAGGTGGGCGTAAAGCCAGCCGGAGATGCAGGCAAACAGCGCCGCGATGAGAAAGATCACCACCTTGGAGCGGGCCGTATCCACGCCCATCGATTCAGCCATGACCACGCCGCCCTTGAGTGCGCGTATCGCCCTGCCCTCCCGCGAATCCAGCAGGTTATGCGTCAGCCAGACGGCAGCCAGCACCGCGGTCCAGATCACGTAATAGAAGTTGCGGCCGTCCTTGAGTTCCAGTCCGAACAAGGACAACGCCGGGATCCCCGACATGCCGGTGTGGCCGCCCAGAAAATCCAGATTGCCGAACAGGAAGTAGAGACTGATGCCCCAGGCGATGGTGCCCAGCGGCAGGTAGTGTCCCGACAGGCGCAGGGTCAGCAGACCGAGTACCAGCGCCACCGCCGCCGTGAGCAGCAAACCTGCCAGCAGTCCCATCCAGGGCGAGCCGCCGAAGGCTGCCGCCCAGCCCGGCAGATTCCCGGCAGTCGACAGATAGGCCGTGGTGTAGGCGCCGAGTCCGACAAACGCCGCCTGGCCGAATGATGTCAGGCCGCCTACCCCGGTCAACAGCACCAGACCCAGGGCAACGAGGGAATAGAGCCCGATGTAATTGAGCAGCGTGACATGGAATTCGCTCGCCAGTAGCGGGGCAATCAGCAGCAGTGCCAGGAAGCCGGCGAGCCAAAGGCGTGAAGGCATCACTCGTCCTCCTCGACATGGTGTGTCGTCAGCGAACGCCAGACCAGCACCGGGATGATCAGGGTGAACACGATCACCTCCTTGAAGGCGGAGGCCCAGAACGAGGAGAAGGCTTCGAGCAAGCCGACCAACACGGCTCCTGCCGCCGCAATCGGGTAGCTGGCGAGTCCGCCGACGATGGCGCCGACGAAGCCCTTGAGGCCTATCAGAAAACCAGTGTCGTAATAGATCGTCGTGATCGGCGCGATCAGGATTCCGGAAAAGGCGCCGATCAGTGTCGCCAGCAGGAAGGAGAGTTTTCCCGCCATTACCGTGGAAATCCCCATCAGGCGCGCGCCGGTACGATTCATCGCCGTGGCGCGCAAGGCCTTGCCATAGATCGTGCGCTCAAAAAATATGAACAGCACCACGATCAGCAACAAACTGGCCCCCACGACCCAAAGCGTCTGGCCATTCAGCCTCACTAGTCCCAGATCGAAACTGGCATCAGAAAACGCCGGCGTGCGCGAACCTTCGGCGCCGAAGAACAGCAGACCCAGCCCGACCAGGGCCAGATGCACCGCAACCGAGACGATCAGCAACACCAGCACGCTGGCTTCGGCCAGAGGCTGGTAGGCAAGGCGATAAATCATGGGACCCAGCGGCACCACCAGCGCCAGGGCCAGAACAATCTGCGCCAACAGCGGAAACTCGCCGGGCTTGAGCAGGAACACCACGGCGGCGGCGGCGGCCGGATAGGCCAGATTCCAGCCGACGATGCGCGGCAGCTTCTTGTGCGCGCGCGCGCGCAACGCGAGACTGATGTCGATCAGCGCCACCGCCACTCCGGCGCCGATCAGAAGCCACAAGGTGCCTGGCGTCTTGCCCGCCTGAAAACTCGCCAGCGTCAGGGCGCCAAAGGCGACAAACTCCCCCTGCGGTATGAAGATCACCCGCGTCACCGCGAACACCAGCACCAGCGCCAGCGCCAGCAACGCATAGATCGCGCCGTTGGTGACCCCGTCCTGTCCCAGCAACAAGCCTATTTGCAGATCCATTGATCCGTTCTCGGTTTGCCGGGGGTCCCGCTCGAGGCGCCCCTGGCGTGAAGATCAAAATCCATGGCGGATGCATATCGCATCCGCCGCCTCCGGAAAAAAGGAGCGGGGTACGTTGCCCCGCTCGCTTGCTTCATTTTTTAGTTGCTGCCGAAATCGCCCTACTTGTCCAGCTTCCAGGCGCCGTTCTCGATGCGCACCATGACGCGCGCGCGCTGGTCGAAGCCGAGGTGGTCGCCGGGTGTCATGTTGAACACGCCATGCACGCCCACCAGATCCTTGGTGCCTTCCAGCGCATCGCGCAGCGCGGCACGAAACTCCTTGGTCCCCGGCTGGGCTTTCTTCAGCGCGGCCGGCACTGCATTCTGCAGCAGCAGTCCGGCATCCCAGGCGTGTCCGCCGAAGGTCGAGATGCTGCCTTTGCCATGGGCTGCCTCGTACTTGGCGATATAGGCCAGGGACGACTTCTTGATCGGGTTGCTGTCCGGCAATTGTGCGGCAACCAGGATCGGCCCGGCGGGCAGCAAAGTCCCTTCGACATTCTTGCCGCCGACGCGCAGGAAATCGTTGTTGGCGATGCCATGCGTCTGATAGTACTTGCCGGCAAAGCCGCGCTCCTTGAGTGCCACCTGCGGCAAGGCCGCCGGCGTGCCGGAACCGGCGATCAGCACCGCATCGGGCTTGGCCGCCATGATCTTCAGTACCTGTCCGGTTACCGATGTATCCGCCCGGCTGTACCGCTCGTTGGCCACGATCCTGAGCTTGTAGGTATCCGCATACTTGGTGAATTCCTGATACCAGCCTTCGCCGTAGGCATCGTTGAAGCCGATGAAAGCCACGGTTTTGACGCCGGCATTGGCCATGTGGGCGGCAATTGCGGTCGCCATCTGCTGGTCGTTTTGCGGCGTCTTGAACACCCACTTGGTCTTGGGGTTGGCCGGATCGACGATCCGTGCCGATGCGGCCATGGAAATGGTCGGCGTTTCCGCTTCGGCCACAACGTCGATCATCGCCAGCGAATTCGGCGTGATCGTGGACCCGATGATGACATCGACCTTGTTCTCCGAAATCAGCTTGCGCACGTTCTTTACTGCCGTCGTCGTGTCCGACGCATCGTCAAGAACGATGTAATTGACCTTTTGTCCGCCCATGGTGACCGGCAGCAAGGCGATGGTGTTCTTTTCCGGAATGCCGAGCGAAGCCGCCGGCCCGGTAGCCGATACGGTTACGCCGACGGTGATGTCTGCGGCCGCCGCAAATGCAGTACCTGCCGCTGCCAGGGCAACAGCCAATTTTCCAAGTTTCATATCAGGGTCTCCTCCCTCAATTAAAACCCCAGCAAAGCGCATGGGGCCGACGATCGACCGCATACAATGAACTGTAGTGCTTCAGTATACGCAATCATGAATCAAAGTGCCTTATATTACAACTTAAGCCTGCCAAGCTCACGCAAATGTGTCATATCCCAGTCGCACAATCAATACCGACGCCACCAGGATGAACACGCCGCGCACAAAGCCGCTGCCATGGTGCAAGGCCAGACGCGCGCCGAGCAATGCTCCGGCGATGTTGAAAACGGCCATCGCCAGACCCAAGACCCAAAGGACATGCCCGGTCGGAACGAAATAGGCCAATGCCGCAGCATTGGTGGCGAAATTTACCACCTTCGCGGCACTCGACGCGTGCAGGAAATCGAGCCTGAAGAAATGCACGAAAGCGAAAATCATGAAGCTGCCCGCGCCGGGCCCGAAAAACCCGTCATAGAAACCCAGTACGGCGCCGGCCAAAAGTGCCCAGCGCCGTTCCGGCCCGGGCGCCAGACGGGCGCCGGACACCGCCCCGAAATCGGGCCTGCCGACCGTATAAACCATCACCAGCACCAGCAGCCCAAGCACCAGCGGACGCACAACTTCCCGCGGCAGCCAGCTCACCGCGGCCGCGCCGGCAAAGGAAAACAGGAAGGCCGCGGCCGCAGCCGGCAGCGCTATGCGCCACGGCAAAGCGATCCTCCGTGCAAAGCGCAGCGCGGCATTGCCCGTGCCGAATATGCTGGACAGCTTGTTGGTGCCGAACACGGTCGCCGGCGATTCGGCCGGCAAGGTCACCAGCAGGGTCGGTACCTGGATCAGGCCACCGCCGCCCGCCACCGCGTCGACGAAACCGGCGAACAGGGCGGCCAGCAGCAACAGGACAAGATCGAATTCAGCCATGCCGGGCAGGGGCTACTTGCCGATGCAGAAGCGCGAGAAAATTTCCCCCAGCAGATCGTCCGCCGTAAACTCGCCCGTGATGCGCGACAGCGCGTCCTGCGCCAGCCTCAGTTCCTCCGCGCAAAGCTCGATCCGGTCGAGTCGGCGTGCCGCCAGCGCCGACTTTTCGGCAGCGATGGCTAACGCTTCGAGGTGCCGTTCGCGCGCCAGCACCACGTCTTCGCCATGCCCGCTCCAGCCGGCGACGCGCAGCAGTTCGTCATGCAGCAGGTTGATGCCCGCGCCGGTCCTGGCCGACAACCGCAGATGCACGCGGCCGCCGGACACCAGACGCTCTGGCGCCTGTGCGGCCAAATCGCACTTGTTCTCCACCACGATGCGTTCAATGCCCGCCGGCAGGCGCACCGCGATCGCATGGTCGGCCGGCGTTTCACCGCTGCGCGCATCGAGCAGCTGGAGCACCACGTCGGCCCGCTCGATTTCGCGCCAGGCCCGCTCGATGCCGATTTTCTCGACCACATCATCGGTGTCACGCAATCCCGCCGTGTCGATGATGTGCAGCGGTATGCCCTCTATCTGGATCGTTTCGCGCACCGCGTCGCGCGTGGTGCCGGCCACCTCGGTCACGATCGCCCGCTCGGCGCCCGCCAGCCGATTGAGCAGGGATGACTTGCCGACGTTCGGCAGGCCGGCCAGCACCACGTGCAGCCCCGAACGCAGCAGGCTGCCGGCGCGCGCCCGATCCAGAAGCGCGGACAGATCGGCGCGAAAAGCGGCAAGGCGCTGTGCCGCATCGGTATCCCGCAGGATATCGATTTCCTCTTCGGGAAAGTCCAGCGTCGCCTCGACCAGCATGCGCAGTTCGGTCAGGCGCAACACCAGCCCATTGACTTCGCGCGAAAACTCCCCGGACAATGAACGCAAGGCCGAGCGCGCTGCCGCGGCCGTACCAGCCTCGATCAGATCGGCCACTGCCTCGGCCTGAACCAGATCCAGCTTGTCGTTGAGGAACGCGCGTTGCGAGAATTCGCCCGGCTCGGCCACCCGCGCGCCGAGCTCGAGGCAGCGCGCCAGCAGCATCTGCAGCACCACCGGGCCGCCATGGCCCTGAAGCTCGAGAACATCCTCTCCGGTGAAGGAATGGGGAGCGGGAAAATACAGCAGAATCCCCCGGTCGATGGCAAGCCCGTCAGCAGCGAAGAAATCGGCCAGCGTGGCATGACGGGCCTGCGGCAGCTTGCCGGTCAAGGCCTGGGCGAAGGCCGCCAGACCATCACCCGAGACCCGCACCACGCCGATGCCGGCACGTCCCGGGGCAGTGGCGACGGCGGCGATGATTCCCGTGCGCGGCTGACTCATGCGCCCTCCTGGAGGCTGCACGAAACGCGCCGGCAAATTCTCCGGTCCCGCGGGACCGGAAGCCGGCCTATTTCTTTTCCCCGGCCTCGACCAGGCGGGTGATCTGCCATTGCTGCGCAATCGACAGGATGTTGTTCACCGTCCAGTAGAGCACCAATCCCGCCGGGAAAAACAGGAACATCCCGGTAAATACGATCGGCATGAACAGCATGACCTTGGCCTGGATCGGATCGGGCGGCGTCGGATTGAGCTTGGTCTGGATGAACATGGTGGCGCCCATGATCAGCGGCAAGACGTAGAAGGGATCCTTCACCGAGAGGTCGGTGATCCAGCCCAGCCAAGGCGCGTTGCGCATCTCGACCGTGCCCAGCAGCACCCAGTACAGCGCGATGAAAACCGGAATCTGCACCAGCACCGGCAGGCAACCGCCCAGGGGATTGACCTTTTCCTTCTTGTACAGCGCCATCATTTCCTGGTTCAGGCGCTGCTTGTCGTCGCCGTAGGTTTCCTTGAGCTTGACCAGCTTGGGCGTCAGCACGCGCATCTTCGCCATCGACTTGTAGCTCGCGGCCGACAGCGGGAAGAACATCAGCTTGAGCAGCAGCGTCAGGCCGATGATGGCCCAGCCCCAGTTGCCGACCAGCTTGTGAATGGCGCCCAGAACCCAGAACAGCGGCGCGGCGATGACCGTGAGCCAGCCGTAATCGACCACCAGATCGAGCCCGGGGGCGATCTTTTCCAGCTTGTCCTGTTCCTGCGGGCCGGCATAGAGCGATATCGTGCTTTTCCCGTCGGCAGCCACCGGGACAATGACACCGGCCGAGAACAGATCCTCACCGACCTTGCGCATGTAGAACTCACGCGTCACCCCCGCCGCCGGCAGCCAAGCCGACACAAAGTAGTGCTGCACCATCGCCAGCCAGCCGTTGTCGGCCTTCTGCGCAAACTTTGCCTTGTTCTTCAGGATGTCGGCGAACTCGACCTTCTGGAACTTCTCCGCCTCGGTGTAGACCGCCGGACCGGTGAAGGTCACCACACCCATCATCATCGAGTTGCCCTGGCCCTCGGCAGGCTTGCCGTCGCGGGTGATCTGATAGTAGGCATGAGCCCCCGGCGCCACCCCTTCGTGACGCACTTCAATCTGGTAGCTGCCGCGCTGGAAAACATAAGTCTTCGCCACCTTGGCGCCGCCCGGGCCAAGCGCCTCGAGGCGCAGCTCGAGCTGTTTCTCGCCATCCTTGAGCACATGCTCGCCGGCGGCCAGCTGCCACTCCGTCTTGTGGTTCGGCAGGCCTTCGCCGATGATCCCCGACTGCGCCAGATAGATGTGCTTTTCGCCACTATCGAACAGCACGAAGTTCTTGGATTTATCTTCCGTCTCGGGATGGCCGACCAGTTCAAGCCGGGTGATGTCGCCGCCCTGCGCGGAAATATGCGCCACGTACAGATCGGTACGAATCTTTGCGGTCACGGCTCCAGGCACGACTGCGCCAGCCGTCGCCGGCACGGCGGTCGGCAGCGCCCCGGTGGTGGCGGGCGGCAAAGTCGGCGTCGGTACCACGCCGGCGGCACCAGCTGCCGCGGGTGCCGTTGCCGTCGTCGCCGCTACCGGCTTAGGCTGGTTCTGCCGTTGCCAGCCGTCCCAAAGCATGATCAGCGAGAAGCTGAACACCAGAAGCAGTATCAATCGTCGGTTATCCATTACTGTCTCGGCAGTGATTCAGGTCAAAAATACAAAATGAAATTTCAATAATGGCCGGCACCGGTTCGATCGACATCGAGCGCAACGGCCACAATCAACAAATCAGGGAACCGGATCATACCCGCCCGGATGCCAGGGGTGACAACGCCCGACCCGCCGCGCACCCAGCCACAGCCCCCGCAACAAACCGTGGCGACGCAAAGCCTCCATGGAGTATTCCGAACAGCTTGGGTGAAAACGGCAGCGATTGCCGAGCCAGGGGCTGACCGCCAGCTGATAGGCGCGGATCAGCAACACAAAAGGCTGGACAGGCATGAACCTCATGGCGAATTCGTCGGCACGCGTCTCAAGAGGACTTCGATTTCCGCCCGCCAAGCCTTGCGTTGCAGCTTGTCGGCGGCCCTGATACCGGCAAGCGGCCGCTTCAGGCGCAGCACCAGATCGCCCGCCGGAATGCCGCCCGCCATCAAGCGGAAGGCTTCGCGTCCCTGCCGCTTGATCGCATTGCGCAATGAAGCAGCCCGCGCCAGTCGCTTCGGAACAATCCATCCGAGCCGTGCCGCGCCGTCACTTGCGGCACGACTGAAGTGCAAATCGAAACTCTCACCCCGCACCACCCGTCGCGCCGCCATGACTGCCGAAAATTCCTTCGGCGTGTGCAGGCGCTGGACGTAGCCAAACGAGGCTTTGGTTTCAGACGCCGAGACGATGACGGCCCTTGGCACGTCGCGCACGTATCACAGCACGACCGCCACGAGTACGCATGCGCACTAGGAAGCCGTGGGTACGCTTACGGCGCACAACCGAAGGCTGGTAGGTGCGTTTCATGGCTATATCCCTTGAATTAAGAAAAACGGGGGATTACAGCGTTTAACGACCGATTTGTCAAGGGAAACAACTTCCCGGGGCTGTGGATAACTTTTTGTGAAACGGCTAGAATGCGTTCCGACCCGATACACTCCCGGGCGCCAAAATAACAACATGCCTGCGACCACACAACCTGTCTCCCGTCCCGAATCCATCCGTTTGCCATGAATGAATTCTGGTCCGTCTGTATGAACCGCTTCGAGCAGGATCTGCCTGCCCAGCAGTTCAACACCTGGATAAAAGGCCTGCGCCTGGAAAACGATGAAGCAGGACCGGGCTGCTTCCGTCTGGTTGCACCCAACCGTTTTGTCATGCAATGGGTCAGGGAACGCTACCTGCCGCAGATCGAGGCTCTGGGCCGGGAGTTTTTTTCCGCACCGGTCAGCATCAGCCTCGGCGTCGCCGACTCGGTGGCAGATGCACCCCTGGTCGAGGACAGCATCGAGCAGCCGGCGGCAGCCGATGCGCCCGCTCCTGCCGCAATCCCGAAAAGCGGCGATCCGGCTTACGAAAAGACCCGATTGAACGCCGAGTTCACCTTCGACACCCTGGTCACCGGCCGCGCCAACGATCTGGCGCGCGCGGCGGCCCAGCAGGTGGCGATGAACCCGGGAATCGCCTACAACCCCCTGTTCATCTACGGTGGCGTCGGTCTGGGCAAGACGCACCTGATCCATGCCATCGGCAACTCGATTTTCAGCGCCAACCCGGGCATGGAAGTCCGTTACGTACATGCCGAAGACTATTTCTCGGACGTGGTGCGGGCCTTTCAGCAGAATTCGCGCGAGGCCTTCAAGCGCTACTACCGCTCGCTCGACCTGCTGCTGATCGACGACATCCAGTTTTTCAATCGCAAGGACCGAACCCAGGAAGAGTTTTTCTACGCCTTCAATGCCCTGGTCGAGGCGAAAAAACAGATCATCATTACCTGCGATACCTATCCTAAGGATGTTCAGGGCCTCGAAGAACGCCTGGTCTCGCGCTTCGACTGGGGACTGACGGTCGCCATAGAACCTCCCGAGCTCGAGATGCGCATCGCCATTCTCAAGAAAAAGGCTGAAGCGGAGCAGATCAACATTTCAGACGAGGTCTCCTTCCTCATCGCAAAAAACCTGCGCTCCAACGTCAGGGAACTCGAAGGCGCACTCAATCGCGTCGTCGCCTACGCCCGCTTTCACGGCCGCGAAATCAGTCTCGACGTGGCCAAGGAAGCCCTGCGCGACATCATCGGCGCCACCAACCGCCAGATATCGCTGGAACTGGTGCAGAAAACCGTGTCCGACTTCTACAAGATCAAGGTCGCCGACATGTACTCCCAGAAACGCACCCGCGCCATCGCCAGACCGCGCCAGGTAGCGATGTGGCTCACCCGTGAATTGACCTCGCACAGCCTGCCCGAGATCGGCGAAGCCTTTGGCGGTCGCGATCACACCACCGTGATGCACGCCTGCCGCACCATTCTCGACTTGCGCAGCAAAGACACACGACTCAACAACGACCTGCATGTCCTGATGCAAACCATCAAAGGCTAGCCTGTGGGGAAAGCAATGAACCAAAGCGTTAAAAATTGTGGATAAGGCCTGCCACCGTCCATGGCGGCAAGATTCATCCACAATCATTCACAAATCGATCCAGTAGTTATCTACCCGTTTATCCACGTTACAATATTTTGTATTTGTTAGAAAATATTAAGTTATTCACAGCCAAGAGCTGCCCTTATTAATTATAAGAGTTCTATATATGCTCCTATTCAAAGGTCCACGTGATCAGATACTTTTCCCTCTGCAGTCCGTATGCGGAATCGTGGAAAAACGTCACACCCTGCCCATCCTGTCCAACGTCCTGATGGAAAAGGATGGCGAGAAGCTGACTTTGCTGGCGACGGATATCGAAATACAAATCACCACCCAGACGCCCACGGTAGGTGCCGAGAAAGCTGCAATGACCGTAGGTGCACGCAAGCTGCAGGACATCCTGCGTTCCTTGCCGGAAACCGCGGAAGTCAGTCTTGCCCTCGACGACAAGCGCCTGCAACTGAAAGCCGGCAAGAGCCGCTTCAACCTGCAGACCCTGCCAGCCGAAGACTTCCCGCGCATGAGCACCGCCGACGGCCAGCCGTCGCGGCTCTCGATCAGCCAGCGACAGATGAAGCGCTTGCTGGGCCTGGTGCAATACGCCATGGCGCAGCAGGACATCCGCTACTACCTGAATGGTCTGCTTCTGGTAGCCAAGGGCAAGGAATTGCGCATGGTCACCACGGACGGCCATCGCCTCGCCTACGCCGCCGAAACCTTGGCCGAAACACCGACGCCGATCGAAGTCATCCTGCCGCGCAAGACAGTGCTGGAACTGTCCCGCCAGCTGGCCGACAGCGACGATCCGCTCGAAATAACCCTGACGCCCACCCAAGCGCGTTTCAGTTTCGGCAGCATCGAACTCGTATCGAAACTGATCGACGGCAAGTTTCCCGACTACGAGCGGGTGATCCCGCAGCATCACAGCAAGGTCATCAAGCTGTCGCGCAACATGCTTCTGCATTCCCTGCTGCGCGCGGCCATCCTGACCAATGAAAAGTTTCGCGGCGTGCGCCTGGTACTGGCGCCCAACAGCCTGAAAATCATCTCCAGCAATGCCGAGCAAGAAGAGGCCCAGGAAGAAATCGAAATCGAATACGACAGCGACGCGCTCGATGTCGGCTTCAATGTCACCTACCTGCTCGACGTGCTGAACAACGTCAACAACGAAACCATCGAGTTGCATCTGGCCGATGCCAACTCCAGCGCACTGTTTGTTCTGCCGGGCAACGAGACGTTCAAATACGTCGTGATGCCGATGCGCATCTGAAACTGAAAACGAAAAGAGTCCCATGACACCAAGCAACAACTCACCCGCCTACGACGAATCGAGCATCCAGCAGCTTGAAGGGCTCGAAGCCGTTCGCAAGCGGCCGGGCATGTACATCGGTGACACCTCGGACGGTACCGGCTTGCATCACATGGTGTTCGAAGTCGTCGATAACGCCATCGACGAAGCCCTGGCCGGTCATTGCGATGAGATCGTAATAACCATCCACACCGATAGTTCCATATCCGTTACCGACAATGGTCGCGGCATACCGACCGGCATCAAGTTCGACGACAAGCACGAACCCAAGCGTTCGGCGGCCGAGATCGTCATGTGCGTGCTGCATGCCGGTGGCAAGTTCAACCAGAATTCCTACAAGGTTTCCGGCGGTTTGCACGGTGTCGGCGTCTCCTGCGTCAATGCCCTGTCGAAATGGCTGCGGCTCATCATTCGTCGCGACGGCAAGAAATACGCCATGGAATTCAACCGCGGCCATGCCGTCGATCGCCTGATCGAGGTCCAGAACGGCGTGGAGGTCTCGCCCTTGAAAGTTCTCGGCGATACCGAGAAGCGCGGCACCGAAGTGCATTTCATGGCCGACGAAGAAATCTTCGGCAATGTCGAATATCACTATGACATTCTTGGCAAGCGGCTGCGCGAGCTGTCCTTTCTCAACAACGGGGTCAGGATCAAGCTGGTCGACCAGCGCAACGTCAAGGAGGAGGACTTTGCCTTCTCCGGCGGCGTCAAGGGTTTCGTCGAATACATCAACCGCACCAAGACCGTGCTGCATCCATCGGTGTTCCATTCGTCGGGAGTCTCGGTGCAGAACGGCGTCAATATCGATGTCGAAGTCGCCATGCAGTGGAACGACTCCTATGCCGAACAGGTGCTGTGCTTCACCAACAACATTCCCCAGTCCGACGGCGGTACCCACCTGACCGGCTTGCGCGCAGCGATGACGCGGGTGATCAACAAGTACATCGAAGAAAACGAGATAGCCAAGAAGGCCAAGGTCGAAATCACCGGCGACGACATGCGCGAGGGACTGGCCTGCGTGCTGTCGGTGAAGATGCCCGATCCAAAGTTCGCCTCGCAAACCAAGATGAAGCTGGTGTCCTCCGAAGCACGTCCGGCGATCGAGGAAGTCGTGGCGCAGAGACTGGCGGACTATCTTCTCGAAAAACCGCTCGATGCCAAGATCATCACCGGCAAGATCGTCGAGGCCGCGCGCGCGCGCGAAGCGGCGCGCAAGGCGCGCGACATGACGCGGCGCAAGGGCGTGCTCGACGGGCTCGGCCTGCCGGGCAAACTGGCCGACTGCCAGGAAAAGGATCCGGCGCTGTGCGAGATGTACATCGTCGAGGGCGATTCCGCCGGCGGTTCCGCCAAGCAGGGCCGCGACCGGAAGTTCCAGGCCATCCTGCCCTTGCGCGGCAAGGTGCTCAACGTGGAAAAGGCGCGCTACGACAAGCTGATTTCCAGCGAGCAGATCGTCACCCTGGTGACGGCCCTGGGCTGCGGCATCGGCACCGAGGACTTCGACATCGCCAAGCTGCGCTATCACCGCATCATCATCATGACCGACGCCGACGTCGATGGCGCCCATATCCGCACCCTGCTGCTGACCTTCTTCTACCGGCAAATGCCGGAGCTGGTCGAGCGCGGCTACATCTACATCGCCCAGCCGCCGCTGTACAAGATCAAGCACGGCAAGTCCGAGACCTACATCAAGGACGACCACGAGCTCAACCAGCATTTGCTGCGGATTGCCCTGGAAGGCACCCAGCTGACGCCCCGCACCGGTGCTGCCGTGGTCGAAGGCGAAGCCCTGGGCGCCCTGGCGCGCGCCTACCTGCTGTCCGAAGCCGTGATCCGGCGCGTCACCGATTTCATCGATAGCGAAGTGCTCCACGCCCTGCTGGCCCACGACATCGCGGTCGATACCTCGAACGAGGCGGCCACGCGCGACAGTGCGGCACGCATCAGCGCCCACCTGTCGGGCGAGGTCCGCATCGAATCGCGCTTCGACGACAAGCACGAGCGCTGGATGCTGGCCGTGATCCGCATGCGCCACGGCAACCTGCGCACCGGGCGCATCGACGAGGATTTCCTGCTTTCGGGCGATTATCTGCAGATTCGCCGTACCGCGCAGATGATCGCCGGACTGATGGGCGAGGGCGGAATCATCCGGCGCGGTGAAAAATCCCTGGCGGTGACCGGTTTTGCCGACGCCATGAAGTGGATGCTGAACGAAGTCGAGCGCGGCCTGGCCAAGCAGCGCTACAAAGGCCTCGGCGAAATGAATCCCGGCCAGCTGTGGGAAACCACCATGGACCCGACGGTACGTCGCCTGCTGCGGGTACAGATCGACGACGCCATCGCCGCCGACGAAATCTTCACCACGCTGATGGGTGACGATGTCGAACCGCGCCGCGCCTTCATCGAATCCAATGCGCTGTACGCAAGGAATATCGACGTTTAGCTTGTCTTAGAGGCCTGCGCCTAATCATTCGCGCCGGGGAGTTGTAGGATGCACTTACTCCTCCTCTGATCCGCAAGGATTGGATTCGCCCGATACTGCGGTATCGGGCTTTTTTCGCCACTGCCGCCGCCCGGCTTCACCCCGGCCCGAGTCCAGCGCCACCCGGTCACCATCAAATCCACGTGTTGCGTTGCAACAGGCTTGGCTTGACAAAACAAGCTAAGTCATTTAAATTGCACAATATTGCAGTGCACCAATGATTGCTAATTGGCTGGCCGAAAGCATCTCTACCGGTTTCGAGCCTTGTCAGGAGATCACCATGTACACCGTACGCGACCAATTCAACAGCGCCGCTGGCATCGAAACGCTCGCCAGTCTGGCCAGCGCCACCTTCGCCGGCATGGAGCGCCTTGCCGCACTGAACCTCAATGCTGCCCGGACCCTGATGGAACAAGGCGCCGATACCAGCCGCGCCCTGCTGACGGCAGGTGACGCACAAGCCTTGCTGTCCCTGCAGGGCAAGCTGGCCAAAACCGATACCGAAAAAGCCGCCGACTACTCGCGCCGGGTTTACGAAATCGCGAACCAGACCCGCGAAGCCTTGTCCAAGGTCGTGGAGTCGCAGGTTTCGGAATTGAACGCAAACCTGGACATGAAGCTGGACCAGGCGGTCAAGACCGCTCCGGTGGGCTCGGATCTGGCGCTGAACGCCCTGCGGTCTGCACTCGCGGCCGCAAACTCGGCGTACGACAGCATGAACAAGGCGGCCAGACAGGCCGGCGAACTGGCCGAAGCCAATCTGGCCGTGGCAACAAAATTTGCACTCATGCAGGGTAAAAAGGCCGCTTAGGCACATCTCTTACCGTAGCTCTTCGGAGTCCTGCTCCCGGCAGGCTCCAAATTCGGGCCACGCGCGCCCATCTTTTCTGATCGACCATCAGTTCGTCGCTGCAAAGCGATAGCAGGGCAGCAGCAACGCCCGACGGCATCAACAGTCCATCTGCCCCAGGTTCCACGCCATCAACCGCCAGCGGTTGCCCGGACTTGGTGCAGGCCTGTAGGTACCGCCAAAAGCAAAGGAGAAATCATGTCCGCAATCCTTTCCCACCGGTATTTCATTCCGCACGGCAGCAATGCCATCCTCAACTACCTGCACATCGACCTCGCTGCGGTTGTCGGCGCGGCGCTGATGATAGTCCTCGGTGCCGGCCTGAGCAGCAGCATCGACTTGCCCGCTTCCAGTGAAGCAATCATCGCCAGGGTTACGCTGAGCCGGCCCCTGCCCCAAGAAAAGGCCGAGGCACCCCGGCCCTCGCTGAGCTCCGCCATGTCGGCGGCACGCGATTTCGTCGCACAACGCTACCGGGTCGCGCCGACGGCGCTGCAACCGGTGTTCGAGGCGGCGCAGAAAGCGGCCCGGGAGCGCAACCTGGATCCTCTGCTGATCGTGGCGGTGATCAGTATCGAATCGGGTTTCAATCCCTACGCCCAGAGCAACATGGGTGCGCAGGGCCTGATGCAGATCATTCCGCGCTACCACCAGGACAAGCTGGCCAAAGTCGGCGACAAGGCGTCTTTCCTGGACCCGGTGACCAACGTCGAACTGGGGGCCCAGATCCTGCATGAGGCGATCCGCCGCCAGGGCGACCTGAGGCTCGGTCTGCAATACTACGGAGGTGCCAGCGACGATCCGGAGCAGGCCTACGCCAACAAAGTCATCACCGAAAAGCAGCGCCTCGAACAGCTCACCCGGCGCCGCGACACTGCGACCGGCTGAAACTATATTTGACCATGTCATGATCATGGCTATACTTGGACTTGTTGCATGCCTTGATCTGTTTTCCAGGGAGATAAAAAGTGTCGACTCCGAAAAACACTCCTGATCCGGTGCCCTTGAAATCCGCAACATTCGCTTCTGCGGACGAAAATCCGTTCAATCTACGTCACGAACTCGTCGATGCCCAGGTCGAAGTCCTGCGGATGTATCTGGAGAAAAAGTCCAAAGAGCATTTTCTCGACGCACTGGACAGACTCATTGAATGTACCCACGCCAGCTTCAGGCAGGAGGAGCGGCTGATGGCCTGCCTCAGCTCGATTCCCGACCCGGTGCATCGCGAAATGCACAATGTCGTGCTGGCCCAACTCGAGCTGTTGCGTTCCTGCGTACTGGACGCTGATCGCGGTCGCCTGCTGGCCCAGCTGATTCTGGTCGATCGCCAGCTAACCTCGCATATTTCCGACGCCGTGCAGGCTCCGCTGTTGCGCTCGCTGGCACGTCAGGCGGAAAACGGAAATTTTGCCGCGCTGGAATCCGGTCCCTTGGCGCATCACTGAGCACTGCCAATCGGGTAATTGAATCCGGGCGGCCCGGAGCAAGCCATTGCCAGAACGAATGTCTCTGGAAGTCCGGAGCGTCCTTGCGCCTGCACAATTCCCCCGCTAACATTGATCGAACGGCAAATCGCGCCGCCATACACCGGCACTGCCGGCCATTACGCTCGGGAGAATGCTCATGATGTCACCGGCCCGCTGTTTCGGCGCTTTCCTGTTTGGCATGCTTCTGACGTTCCATGCGAGCGCCGCCGATTCCTACGTTTGCGTGGCCGAGCTGACCACGGGCTTCTCCTTCGATGGCGGCAAGAAGAAATGGAAGAGTGCCGACTTCCGCTCCGAGAAAAAACTCGTCATCGCCCGCAGCAAGCAGAAGTCGCATGCCTGGGAAGCCAAGGAAGTCGGCGACAGCCGGCCCGGCGCGATCTGCGAAACGGACTTCAACGAAGCCGGCAACCTGTTCTGTTCCGGCGTGTTCGATATCCGCTTCAACAACCGGAATCTGCGCTTCCTCTATTTCTACCCGATCGGCTACTGGAGCGACGGCGACAAGGGCGGCATGTCGCGCGAGGGCGAAAACACGCCGGCCCTGGCGATCGGCAAGTGCAGCGCCGCCTGAGCCGGGATTTTCGCTTCGACCGCTGCCGTAATGCGTCATGCGCGCCGGGCTGATCTGCGGACAACGCCTTTACTGAGCAAGGCACCGTCTCAGGCGGTGGCAGCCTGTTTGAACTGAACGGCACGGGTTCGCCGCCGTACCACCAGCGCCGACTCTTGTGCCCACAGTCCCGTCCGATCACGCCAGCGAGCGCCATGCACAGCCCCCAACCCCAGTTTCAACTGCGCGACGACGAGGTCGAAATCACCGCCATCCGCGCCCAGGGTGCGGGCGGCCAGAACGTCAACAAGGTGTCGAACGCCGTGCACCTGCGCTTCGACATTCGGGCATCCTCGCTGCCGGAAGCGATCAAGACGCGGCTGCTGCAATTCCGCGACCAGCGCATCAGCGCCGACGGCGTGGTGGTCATCAAGGCGCAGCAATACCGCAGCCTAGAGCGCAACAGCTTTGCCGCGCTGGCGCGCCTGCATGAGCTGATCGCGCAGGCCGCCTTCGTGCCGCAAGTGCGGCGCGCCACCAAGCCCACCCGCGGCTCGCAGCAACGCCGCGTCGACAGCAAGGTCCTGCGCGGCAAACGGAAGGCCTTGCGCGGTCGCGTCGGCGAATCCTGAATCGTCCGGCTCAGCTGGCGGTCGGGTCCGCACCCTGTCGCTTGAGCACGGCCACCTCGGCCTCCAGCGCCGTGATGCGCTGTTCGAGCTGCGCCAGGCGCTCCGCGCTCGCCGGTGACGGCTCGGCGCGAACCGCGGCGCCGGCGTGCTCCGCGCCTTGGCTCATGCCGACGCTGACTTCGCCGCTGAACAAGTGCGCGTAGCGCGATTCGCGCTTGCCCGGCTCGCGCGGCAGGCGCACGACGAAAGGGCCGTCCTCGCGCTCGGCGAGCTGCTGCAATACCGCCTCGACTTCCGTCACGTCGCCGAAGCGGCACAGGCGGGCGGTGTGGCTGCGCAGTTCCCCCGGCGTTTGCGGGCCGCGCAAAAACAGCTCGCAGACGACGCCGAGTTCCTGCGGCGTGAACTTCAGTGTGCCGTAATTGCTGTTGCAGAAGCGATGCTGGAACTTCGGCACGCGACTGCCAAAACCGCCCTGCTCGTTGACCAGGTATTTCCTGACCAGGCCGTCGAGCACCTGCTGTACCGCGACCTCGTCCAGGTCCAGCACCGGCTCGCGGTTGCTGCGCTGGTTGCAGGCATTGGTCAGCGCGTTGAGCGACAGCGGATACTGCTCCGGCGTGGTGATTTCCTTTTCGATCAGGCAGCCGATGACGCGGGTCTCGTGCAAACTCAGTTCCATGTTCATGTCATCGCACTCCCGCGCCTCAGGCCGCGACCAGCGTCGGATAGTCGGTGTAGCCCTCCGGCCCCGAAGTGTAGAACGTGGCGGCAATCGGCTTGTTCAGCGCCGCGCCGGCCTCGATCCGCGCCGGCAGGTCGGGATTGGCCAGGAAGCCGGTGCCGAAGGCCACTGCATCGACCTTGCCGGCAGCCACGGCATCTGCGGCCTCGGCCGGCGTGTAGCCCATGTTGGCGACCAGTACGCCCTGGTAGTTGGCCCGGATCGGCGTCATCACGTCGCCTTGCTGCTGGCCGAAGAAATCGCCGCGCATGGCGTGCAGGTAGGCCAGCTTGCAGTCGTTGAGCCGACCCGCGAGCCAGGCCGCGAGGCCGATCGGGTCGCTGTCGATCATGCTGTTGTAGCTGTTGAGCGGCGAAATGCGCAGCCCGACGCGCTCGCTGCCCCAGACCGTGCTGACCGCCGCGATCACTTCGAGCATCAGCCGCGCGCGGTTTTCGATGCTGCCGCCGTAGGGCCCGCTGCGCTTGTTGGCGCCGTCGCGCAGGAACTCATCGAGCAGATAGCCGTTGGCGCCATGCACCTCGACCCCATCGAAGCCGGCGGCCAGGGCGTTCTCCGCGGCCTTCCTGAATCCGGCGACGATGCCGGGCAGTTCGTCGTCGCGCAGTTCGCGCGGCACGACGTAAGGCTGCTTGCCCTGCAGCGTATGCACCTCATCGCCGGTGATGGCGATCGCGCTGGGCGCCACCGGTTGCGCGCCGCCGTTGAGCAGCGGATGGCAGGCGCGCCCGCCGTGCCAGAGCTGCAGGAAAATTCTGCCCCCGGCCGCATGTACGGCATCGGTGGTCAGCTTCCAGCCGGCGACCTGGGCCGCGGAATGGATGCCCGGCTCGCGCCAGAAGGCCGAGTTGCCCTCCATGGCCATCGTTGCTTCGGCGATGATCAGGCCGGCACCGGCGCGCTGCGCGTAGTATTCCGCCATCATGGCATTGGGCAGGTGTTCGGCGCCGGCCCGGCAGCGGGTCAGCGGCGCCATGAAAATGCGGTTGGGCGCCGTGGTGGCGCCGAAGGTGAGCGGAGTGAACAGCGTGGTCATGGTTGGAGATCCAGTGCAGACGGATGGGCAGGATACCAGCGCCGCGGCAAGGTCGATGCGGAACTGGCGGAAAGCGATGACAATGCCGGAATCGGCAAAGCAGGAGAGCACATGAAGCAAGCGGCGGCACTGGCCAGCGCGGCCCTGCTGGTGCTGGCCTGCGGCGCCCTGCTGGTCTGCCACGGGCGGCCCTGCGCCGTGCCGGCGTTCGATGCCGCCGGTCTGGCGGCGGCAAACGCGTGGCGCACCGGCTGGCTCGATCGAGGATTCATGATCCTCACCTGGCTCGGCTCGTTGTATGTCCTGCTGCCGGCCGCCTTGCTGCTGGCGTGGCGCGCGAGTCGCGCCAGTCTGCCGCGCGCTGCGGCCTTCGTGCCGGTCGCGCTGATCGGCGCCGCAATTCTGACGCGCCTGGCCAAACTGGCCATCGAACGGCCGCGCCCGGACCTGTTCCCGGCCGTGATCGCCATGCCGGACGACGCCAGCTTTCCCAGCGCCCATGCCATGCAGGCGACCGCCCTGGTCGCCGCCTGGCTGCTGCGACCGGGCGCGCGTTTCGCGTACGGCGAGGCGCTGGCGGGCGGCCTGCTGATCGCGGCGGTCGCGCTGTCCCGCATCTATCTGCAAGTCCATTTTCCGAGCGACGTGGCCTTCGGCATGGTCGCCGCGCTGCTCTGGGTCATGGCCCTGCGCAGCCTGCCGTTGTGGCAGAAAACTGTTCAACCGGGCACCGGCGAAACGAGGTGACGACATGGCAAAACGCAGCTATCCCCTGTCCAAAGTCTATGGCCTGCTCGAACCGGGGCCGGTGGTACTGCTCAGCACCGCACACCAGGGCAAGTTCAACGTCATGGCCATGTCCTGGCACATGATGATGGAGTTCGAGCCGCCGCTGGTGGGCTGCCTCGTCAGCGGCCGCCACTTCATCTTCGATGCGCTGATGGCGACGCGGCAATGCGTGCTCAACATCCCGACCGCGGACATCGCGGACAAGGTGATCGGCTGCGGCAACACCTCCGGCCGCCGCGTGGACAAGTTCCAGCGCTTCGGCCTGACGCCGCTGCCGGCCAAAACCGTCGCCGCGCCGCTGATCGCCGAGTGCTACGCCAACCTCGAATGCCGCGTGGCCGATACGCGGCTGGTGAACCGTTACAACTTCTTCGTGCTCGAAGTGCAGCAGGCCTGGATCGATCCGGCCTGCAAGGACCCGCGCACCCTGCACCACCGCGGCCGCGGCTACTTCATGATCGCCGGCGAAACCGTCAAGCTGGCATCGAAAGCCAGGTAGTCGCCGTAGCGTCGGCGCCGACTCATCAGGAGATACGGCTTCGCATGGCTTCTACACGAGAGTGGAAGCGTTCATGGTCAGTTCAATTTTGCCAACAGGCGCAATTTGTCTTCAAGATCGGGCAGGCGTGCCTGGCTGGCGGCATCGCCCGGCAAATGTCCAGGCAGCGCTTCGAGAAATGCCGGGGTCGCGAGCAGTCGGCCCACCCAGTCGCGCAGATAGACTTTCAGCGCATCGTCGAGCTGACGACACTCCGCCATGAGTTCATCGCGCCCGTCGATCACCGATATCAGATCGCCCAGATCGTGACTGAAGAGATAGTCGCTATTTCCGCGGTCGGCGAACGCTTCGAATTTGGTCGCAACGAATACCGGCGCGGTAATCAGTCGAATCACCATGCCGCTCGGCAAGGGCGTTTTGCGGGCGGTCGCTAGCGCGAGGGGATACCAGCGGTTCGAAAAGCCCAGAATTTCCTTCAGGGTCGGCATCACATCGACCGTGACGGCGCCGACGCGCCAGCGGCAGATGGGCGCATCCTTGCTGATGTCATTGACGAAGCCTTGCGCACGCAAAGCCTTTTCCACGTGTACATAGTCGGCGCGGACTGTCGCCTGGACAATCAGGTCCACATCCTCGGTCGGGCGGATGGCCGGCTGCGCCGGATCAGTAATCAGTAGGCCGGTCACGGCGCCGCCAACGAAAACCAGCTCTTCGCGCAAGCCGTCGCCCAGCTGCTCGGCCACCAGCTCCATCATTACGACATTGGGATCGTTGGGGTTCATGACGTCAGGCGCTGGTCGAGCAATTGCAGGGCGATGGCACGTTCGCGCGGGCTGCCGCCACGCACCGCGTCGAACAGCACCAGCAGCTCATACAGCACCGGATTGCGGGTCGCCGCGTCGGGCACCGTCGGATACAAAGGGTAAAAAGCCGCGCCACGCACGCTGCCCGCCTTGTGTGGCCAGACCGGCGGCGGTTCGTTGGGCTGCATGATCAGGTCTTTCAACGGCGCCGCCGCGTAACTTGTCGGCATGCCGCGCGTCATTTCGCCCCGCGTTGCGGGGAAGCAGTAGCGTGCGCCATGCTGAATGAACATGCGCAAGGCTTCGCGCACCACCGTCGCCTTACCCGCCGAATCCTTACGCGCTAGCTGCGCCAATGTCGCCCGCTCCAGACCGGCATGCACTTCGGAAGCCGTCAGGCCGAGTTCCCCTCCCAACACCGCATAGGTCGGTGATATGCCCTGTTCGAGCGACAGCCGTAGCAGAACCACCAGATCCTGGGGACGGAGCACGACTTGTGGATTCGACTTGGAACGGTACATGGCGACACCGAATTCGTTATTTGCAAATAGCGAATATACGGATAATTCAGCTATAAAGCAACAGGTTATTCACGGTTTTCGTAATTCGAGAAATGGGAAAGTCGGCACTGGCGGGACGGCGGTAACTGATCTTCCCCTGATCCGTTGCAGTTTTCAGCGTGTTTTGCCGAGGGTGGAAGTAGTCATGCCGCCAGTGCATGTGGCTTAAGCCGGCCCATCTGGGTCAAAGCCGCCGGGTCTGCTACGCTCTGTGTGTGCCCGGCATGGTTCACGCCGACTTCATCGCTTTCCAGGAATTGCCCATGCGCACCGAAACCCCGCACGCCATCTATCTCAAGGACTACACGCCGCCGGCCTGGCTGGTCGATACGGTCGATCTCCACGTCGCGCTGCACGACGGCCATGCCGAGGTCCGCGCCCGGCTGGCCTGCCGGCGCAACCCGCAGGGCGCGGGCGGTGCGCTGGTGCTGCACGGCGAGGAGCTTTCATTGCGCGCAGTCGGCATCGACGGCACGGCGCTGGCGCCCTCGCGCTATACCCTGGCCGAGGACACGCTGAGCATCGTCGGCGCTGACTCCGCACCCCTGCCGGACAGCTTCACGCTGGAAACCGTGGTACGTATCGAGCCGGACAAGAACACCCAGCTATCCGGCCTCTACCGTTCGCAGGACGGCTACTTCACCCAGTGCGAGGCCGAGGGCTTCCGCCGCATCACCTTCTTTCCCGATCGGCCCGACGTGATGGCGCGCTTTGCCTGCACCATCGAGGCGGCGCGCGAGCGCTTTCCGCAACTGCTCTCGAACGGCAACCTCGTCGCGTCCGGCACCAGCGAAGGCGATGCTTCCCGCCACTGGGCGCGCTGGGAAGATCCCTACGCCAAGCCGGCCTATTTGTTCGCGCTGGTCGCGGCCAAGCTCGACGTGCTCGAAGACAGTTTCGTCACGCGTTCGGGGCGCAAGGTGCGCCTTGGCATCTATGTCGAACCCGGCAAGCTCGACCAGTGCGGCCACGCCCTGGCGGCGCTGAAGAAGGCCATGGCCTGGGATGAGCGGCGCTTCGGCCTGGAGATGGACCTCGACCACTACATGATCGTCGCCGTCGGCGACTTCAACATGGGGGCGATGGAGAACAAGGGCCTCAACATCTTCAACACCAAGTACGTGCTGGCGCGCCCCGATACCGCGACCGACATGGACTACCAGAACATCGACCGCGTCGTCGCCCACGAGTATTTCCACAACTGGACCGGCAACCGCGTCACCTGCCGCGACTGGTTTCAGCTCTCGCTCAAGGAAGGCCTCACGGTGTTCCGCGACCAGGAGTTCGGCGCCGACACGCATTCGCGCGCGGTGACGCGCATCCAGGAAGTGCGCCAGCTGCGCGTCGCCCAGTTCCCCGAGGATGCCGGGCCGATGGCGCATCCGATCCGGCCCGCCTCCTATGCCGAGATCAACAATTTCTACACCGCCACGGTGTACGAAAAGGGCGCCGAAGTGGTGCGCATGATCCACACGCTGCTCGGCCGCGAAGGCTTCCGCCGGGGCATGGACCTTTACTTCCAGCGTCACGACGGGCAGGCGGTGACCTGCGACGATTTCGTCGCCGCGATGCAGAATGCATCGGAAGTGGACCTTGCCCAGTTCCGCCGCTGGTATGCCCGCGCCGGCACGCCGCAGCTCAAGGCCGTGGGCAGTTACGACGCGGCCGGCAAACGCTACACGCTGACCCTGACCCAGTCGCTGGCGCCCACCGCCTACGAGCGGCGCCTCGCCGAGGCCGGCGTGGCGATCGACGCCGGTCCGCTGCACATCCCGGTCGCGGTCGGCCTGGTGCTGCCCGACGGCAGCGACGCGCTGCCGGAAACTACACGGGTACTGTCGCTGACCGCGACCACGCAGAGCTTCGTCTTCGACGACATCCCGGCCGCGCCGGTCGTCTCGCTGCTGCGCGATTTCTCGGCGCCGGTGCATCTCGATTTCGAGCAGACCGATGCCGAGCTCGCCCACCTGATGGCGCACGACTCGGACCCCTTCAACCGCTGGGAAGCCGGGCAGCGCCTGGCCACGCGCGTGCTGCTGGCCGGCATTGCCGCCGGCGGCGCAGGCGGGGCCTGGATTCCGGCGGCACTGGTCGGCGCCGTCGGGCGCGTGCTCGAGGATGGTCTGCGTTTGGGCAAGGGCGGCGATGCGGCGCTGGCCGCCGAAGCGCTGGTGCTGCCGGCCGAGCAGGTGCTGGCCGAAGAAGTCGCGGCACGCGGCGGCGTGATCGATCCGGATGCGATCCACCGCGCCCGCCTCAATCTGCGCCGCCATCTTGCCGCGGCCTTGCGCGACGCCTTCGAACGCGCGTGGACCGCGCTCGCACCCGGCGAAGCCTATGCACCGGATGGCGTGCAGGTCGGCCGTCGTGCGCTGCGCAACCTCTGCCTTGGCTATCTGGCCGACAGCGAGGATGGCTACGTGCGCGATGCGGTGCTGCCGCGATTGTTGCACCAACTCGATCGGGGCGGCAACATGACCGACGTGATCGCCGCCTTGTCCACCCTGGCCAATCTCGACCTGCCCGAGCGCGACGAAGGCCTTGCCGTGTTCCATGCGCGCTGGCAGGGCGAGGCGCTGGTGATCGACAAATGGCTGCAGATGCAGGCCACCTCGCGCCTGCCCGACACCACGGCGCGGGTACGCCAACTCATGCGGCATATGGCCTTCGACCTGAAGAACCCGAACAAGGTGTACGCCCTGCTGCGCAGCTTCTGTGCCGCCAACCCGCGCCATTTCCATGCCGCCGACGGCAGCGGCTACCAGCTGGCCGCCGAGGTCATCATCGAATTGCAGGCGATCAATCCGCAGGTGGCCGCGCGCCTGGCGCGCAGCTTCGACCGCTGGCGCCAGTTCGATGCGGCGCGTCAGGCGCATGCCCGCGCCGCGCTGGAACGGATCGCTGCCTGCGACGATCTGGCCAGGGGCGTTGCCGAAGTCATCGGCAACGCCCTGCAGTGAGCGCCATGAAGATCGCGGTGATGGGGGCCGGCGCGGTCGGCTGCTACTACGGCGGCATGCTGGCGCGCGCCGGCAATGAAGTGACCCTGATCGGCCGCCCGCGGCACGTGGCCGCGGTGCGCCGCGACGGCCTGCTGCTGGATACGCAGAGCTTTCGCGAGCAGGTGCCGCTGCAGGCCGCCACCGACGCCGACGGCATCGCCGGGGCACGGCTGGTGCTGTGCTGCGTCAAATCCACCGACACCGAAACCGCCGCGGCGGAAATGGCGCCGCATCTCGCCGCCGGCGCGACCGTGCTGAGCCTGCAGAACGGCGTGGACAATGCCGAGCGGCTGCGGGCGCGGCTGGGGCGCGAGGTGTTGCCGGCCGTGGTCTACGTCGCCGCCGAAATGGCCGGACCCGGCCACGTCAGGCATCGCGGCCGCGGCGAGCTGGTGATCGGGCCGTCCGCCGCGAGCCGGGATCTGGTGGCGCTGTTCGCCGCGGCCGATGTGCCGGTACAGATCTCGGACAACGTGGCCGGCGCGCTGTGGGCCAAGCTGATCCTGAATTGCGCCTACAACGCCCTCTCGGCGATCACGCAACTGCCCTACGGGCGGCTGGTGCAGGGCGCGGGTGTCGAAGACGTGATGCGCGACGCGGTGCAGGAATGCCTCGCCGTGGCGAGCGCCGACGGCGTCAGCGTGTCCGGCGATGTCCGGGAGGCGGTGCAGCGCATCGCGCGCAGCATGCCGGATCAGTTGTCCTCGACCGCCCAGGACCTGGCGCGCCACAAGCCCAGCGAGATCGATTACCTGAACGGCCATGTGCTGCGCCGCGGCGCGGCGCTGGGCATCGCGACGCCGGTCAATCGCGTGCTGTACACGCTGGTCAAACTGCTCGAAAGCCGCCCGCCCGACGAAACGGCTTGAACCGCGCAGGCGTTTGCGGTTTTAATATAGCCAACCCGATCAGCGCAACGCGGCCGGTTTTTTCAGAGGATTCCAGATGACTCTTCCTGCTTCGCCCCAGACTAACAACCCGCAGCTTGCGACCATGCAGGCCAAGCTTGGTTTTGCGAAACAGCTGCAGGCCTTGTCGAACAAGATCCATGCGACCGACAACATCGCGCAGATCATGATCGACCTGGCGCCGGAAATCTGCGACCTGTTTCAATGCGAACGCCTGACCCTCTACGTGGTCAACAAGGAACGCGGGGTGCTGGTCTCGAAGATCAAGACGGGTATCGATTCGAACGAGGATTTGGTGCTGCCGATCGACAAGCAGAGCATCGCCGGCTATGTCGCGCTGACCGGCACCACGCTGCGCATCAACAATCTGAGCGACCCCGGGGAACTGAAGAAGATCGACCCCGAACTGCAGTTCAACCAGCAGGTCGATCAGTCCACCGGCTACCGGTCGGAGCGCATGCTGGTGGCGCCCCTGTTGCAGGGCTTGGGCAAGGAACTGGTCGGCGTGCTGCAATTGATCAACCAGCGGGACGACCGCGAGTTCGACAGCGTCTCGGAAGACGGCCTGGAGCAATTGTGTGCGGTGTTGGCGCTGGCGTTTTTCCAGCGCATCAAGACCGGCGCCCTGCTGCCCAGGCGCTATGAAGTCCTCGCGGAACAGGGCGTGATCTCAGCGCTGGAACTGGAACTGGCGCAGCGCTGGGCGCAGCGCAAGAACAAGGATCTGGAACAGGTGCTGGTGAGCGATTTCAAGGTGCCGCTGGCCAAGATCGGACAGGCGCTGGCCAGGCTGACCAACCTGCCCTACCTGCCGTACGAGACCTCCTGGCGCGCCGACGCGGAACTGGTGAAACGCCTGAACCGCGCCGGATGCCTGCAATACCAGTGGTTGCCATGGGGACGCGAGGGCAATGCGGTGGTGGTGGTCTGCACCCAGCCGGAAAACCGCTTCAGCGTCGAAAACCTGCATCGGGCGTTTCCGTACAACGAGGTCCTGCTGCGGTACACGACGCAAACCGATTTCGGCCTGATGCTGGACAAATATTTTCCGCCTGCGCAAGGCGCCTGAAGAATCCGGACGCTGATATCCAGAAGAGAGTCTGTAACACCGACTTCCTTGAATGGCGCGGGTTTCGGGGATTCCAAAAAAGACAGTCGGTCTGTAACAGATAGGGCTTATTGATATTTCCGTAAAACATGACAACCTTTGAGCATCTGAAACGTTGTATCTCCAAGAGTGATATTGGAGAATGTTGTCATGGCGCAAAAGCGGTTGAGCGAAGCAACGAAGAAGCGATTGAAG
>JAPTVL010000411.1 GCA_028065725.1 Betaproteobacteria bacterium | reverse complement strand
TTCCCAGTCGGTGGATTCGAGGATGCGTTTGGACAGATGGTGGCCGATAAAACCGTTGACACCGAGGATGAGGATTTTTTTCATTTGGCTCTCTTCGTGGGTAGGTGGTGAAATCAGTCAAGCGCAATGGGTTGCGCTCCGGGAGCGGGTTGCCAGCTGCGGCCATCCAGTTCGGCGTTGAGCAGTTGCAGTGTTCCGCCTCCACCGCAATGGACGAAACAGCCGCGATTCTAGCAAAACAGGGCAGGACGGGTATGCGGGGCGGGCGTGGTGGCATCGGACACGCGACTGCGCAGCACGCGTAGCGTCTGCCCACCCAGTTCGGTGAATGCGCCCGGATAGGGCGGGGCCACAGCCCGGATCAGGTTGTGGATCGTCGTTGCAGACTGTGTCCAGTCGATGCGGCCGTCCTGCGGCCGACGGCCGCCGAAATAACTGCCCTGCGTCAGATCCTGCGGGATGCGTGGCGCGGTGCCGGCGATCAGCCCTGGCAGGGCGCGATACAGCGTGAGTTCGGCGGCGCAGGCAACCTTGTTGAAAACGTCGATGGCCAGATCGTCGCGCAGGATCGGCACGGCCGTCTGGGCAACGATATCGCCGGCATCCGGTTTTTCTGTCATGTAATGCAGTGTGGCGCCGGTTTCGGTTTCACCATGCACGATGGCCCAGTTGACCGGTACGCGACCGCGATAGCGCGGCAGCAGCGAACCATGCAGGTTGAGGGCGCCGCGCGTCGGTAATCCGAGCAGCGGCGCCTTGAGCATGTTGCGATAGTAGAACGAGAACAGGAAATCGGGCTGTAGCGCGGCGATGTGGTGCCGTAGCGCTTCGGTGTTCGGATCGTCGGGGGTGATGCACGGCAGATCATTGCGCTTAGCCAGGCGCTCGACGCTGTCGAACCAGATGTTTTCGCCCGGAGCGTCGTGGTGGGTGACCACGAGGGCGATGTCCACGCCGGCGTCGAGCAGCACCGAAAGGCAGCGCACGCCGACATTATGGTAGGCAAATACCACTGCGCGCGTCACGAATGTGTCTCCGGGCGCGAGAGCAGCGCTGCTGCCGGCGGCTGTTCGTCCGGGCTCTGCAGGATGGTATCGATGAGGTAGCGTGGCCGCTGGCGTACCTGCTGGTAGATGCGGCCGATGTACTCTCCGAGCAGACCGATCCCGAACAGCAGCACGCCGATGAGGAAGAACAGGATGCCGAACAGGGTGAATACGCCGTCGACTTCCGGTCCGAGCAATATCCGTCGCAGCGCCAGGTAGATGACGAACAGCGCTGAAAGTAGCGATAGTCCGACGCCGACCAGCGAGAAAATCTGCAGCGGCATGAGAGAAAAGCCGGTCACAAGGTCGAAATTGAGGCGGATGAGTTTATAGAGCGAATATTTCGATTCGCCAGCTGCGCGTTCCTCGTGCGCCACCTCGATTTCGCCCGGGTTGCGCGCATAGGTGTATGCGAGCGCCGGTATGAAGGTGTTGGCTTCCTGGCTGTGATTGATGGCCTGAATGATGTCGCGGCTGTATGCGCGCAGCATGCATCCCTGGTCGGTCATCACCACATGGGTGATGCGCTCGCGTATACGGTTCATCATCCATGACGCATGGCGACGCCAGGAGACATCCTGACGCTGGCGGCGTACGCCACCAACATAATCGTAGCCTTCGTCCATCTTCTGCAGCAGGCGGCCGATTTCCTCGGGCGGATTCTGCAGGTCGGCGTCGAGCGTTACGATCCGCTGGCCGCGACATTGCGCGAATGCCGAGAGGATGGCCATGTGCTGGCCGAAATTGCCTGCAAGCAGGATCACGCGCGTCACGTCGGGACGGCGCTGGTACTGCTCGCGCAGTATGGCGGCGGAGCGGTCGCGGCTGCCGTCGTTGACGAACAATACCTCATAGGCGATACCGAGGGCGTCGAGGGCAGGGTACAGTCGCGCAAACAGCGCGGCCAGTCCCTGTTCTTCGTTGTAGACCGGTATGACGACCGACAGGGCCGGAGTGTTCATGACAGGGCTTCCTGCAGCGTGACGTGCAGCGCATCGCAGACGCGCTGCACGTCGTGGTCGGACATGGCGGGGAACAGCGGCAGTGTGATGGTGCCCGCGCCGATGCGTTCGGCCTGGGGAAATTCGCCTTCGTGGTGACCCAGCGCGCGGTATAGGTGGAACAGGTGGATGGGTGGGTAGTGTACCCCAAGCGCGATACCACGCGCGCGCATGCGGGCGATGAATTCGCCGCGGCCGAAACGCATGTCTACGAGCGGCAGCACGAGCTGGAACATGTGCCAGTTGCTGTCGCTGAAATTGGCCAGCGGCAGTTCGAAGCCTGCGGCCGGGTCGAGGCGGGCAAAATACAGTCGCGCCAGTGCACGGCGCCGCGCGGTGAATTCGCCCAGATGTGGCAGTTGGCCGAGGCCAATGGCGGCGGCAAGGTCAGTCAGGTTGAATTTTCCGCCGGGCAGATCGACTTCCATGCTGCCGTCCGCCAGGCGCACCACGCCCTGCAGGCGCATTTTTTCGCACGCCGGAACCAGGCTTGCATCGGGCAGGACCAGGCAGCCACCTTCACCGGTGGTGATGTTTTTGTTGGCGTGGAAACTGAATGCCACCAGGTCGCCGAAACTGCCGATCGGTTTGCCATGCCAGCTGCTGCCGAAAGATTGTGCCGCATCCTCGATCACGCGCAGTCCATGCTTCCATGCGATGTCGTAGAGCGCGTCGCGGTCCGCCGGCAGGCCGGCCAGATCGACCGGTATGATGGCGCGGGTGCGCGGGGTGATGGCTTCTGCCACGCGGCGCGGATCGATATTGCGTGTGACCGGATCGATGTCGACGAATACAGGCGTGGCGCCAGCATGCAGGATGACATTGGCCGTTGCCACCCAGGACAACGGGGTGGTAATGACCTCGTCGCCAGGCTGGATGCCGATGAGGTTGAGCGCGATTTCGAGCGCGGCGGTGCCGGAATTGAGCGAGCGAACCGGCCGTCCGCCCATGAGTGCCGACAGTTCGCCTTCAAAGGCCTGTACTTTCGGGCCGCTGGTCAACCAGCCGGAACGCAGTACGGCCGTTACCGATTCGATGGTGGCTTCGTCGATCGCAGGGCGGGTAAATGGCAGGATGCTGT
>JAPTVL010000491.1 GCA_028065725.1 Betaproteobacteria bacterium | reverse complement strand
CCAGCGTATTGCGGCGTTGCCGGACGACGAATTTCTCGCTGCGCTGTATCGTCATTTCGGCGGGCGCCAGGGGCTTTTCATGCAGGCCGGCCCGCGCAAGACCTTCCCTCTGAAACTCGCCTGGACCGGCAGCGAGGCCGCCGACCGCGTGGTGCGCATCGGCAATGCCGCACAGACGCTGCACCCGGTGGCAGGCCAGGGCTTCAACATCGGCCTGCGCGATGCGTGGGAACTGGCTGCACTGTGCGGCGAAACGCCGCATGAATTAAACCAGCGCGGGGATACGCTGCATGAGTCGAGCCAGCGCGGGGACACGGCGGCGGGCGAGGTCGGCAGCGCCACCATGCTGGCCGCCTACGCGCGCGGACGGCGGGCCGACGTGCTGGGCGGCGTCGGCTTCACCGACTTTCTGGTGCGCGTGTTCTCCAACGACATCCCTCCGCTGCGCCACGCCCGCGGGCTCGGGCTGATGGCGCTGGAGGCGCTGCCGCCGCTGAAACGCTTTGTCGCGCGGCGGATGATTTTCGGGGCGCGCGGATGAAGCCGGAACGCTTTCAGGTAGTCATCGTCGGCGCCGGACTGGTCGGCGCTGCCGCTGCGCTGGCGCTCGGCCGGCAGGGCTTCAGGGTCGCGCTGATCGAGCGCCACCCGCCCCAGGCGCCGGACGACGTCTGGGATACCCGTATCTACGCCATCAGCCCGGCGCCCCAGCGCTTCCTCGAACGCATCGGCGCCTGGCAGCGCCTCGACCCATCCCGCATCCAGCCGGTGTATCGCATGGACGTGGCGGGCGACACCCAGGGCGCCGTGCGGCTCGACGCCTATGCGTCAGGCGTATCGCATCTGGCGACCATCATCGAGAGCGGGCGTCTGCAATATGCACTGTGGCAGGCAATCGAAGCCGACGGCAACGTGGCGCTGCATTGTCCGGCGGCGATCGAATCCATCGTCGGGGAAGAATCGTTGACGCGGATCGCACTCGCCGACGGCACGACGCTGGAGACCGAACTCGTCGTCGGCGCCGACGGCGCCGCCTCGCGCATCCGCGAATGGGCCGGACTTGCTTCGACGTTGACGTCCTACGGCCAGAGCGGCGTGGTCGCCAATTTTGCATGCGAGCGCCCGCACCGCGGCACCGCCTTCCAGTGGTTCTTCGACAGCGACATCCTCGCCTGGCTGCCCTTGCCGGGGCATACGACTCCACACGGGCTTCTACCCTTAGGGGCACAAGAGCCCGTAGCGGATCGGAGCACCCCCGAGGGGCATCGAGATCCCCCGACAGGGGGGAACCGCATGTCGATGGTCTGGTCAACCGGTACGGCGCATGCCGACGAACTGGTCGCACTGGATGCGGCGGCGCTGACCGACAAGGTGCGGGCGGCGGGCCGCGACCGGCTGGGCGCATTGCGCCTGCTGACCCCAGCGGCCGCGTTCCCGTTGCGGCTGATCCGGGTGGAGGCTGTCGTGGCGCCGGGCGTCGCGCTGGTCGGCGACGCCGCGCACGGCGTACATCCGCTGGCGGGGCAGGGCGTGAACCTCGGCTTCGGCGACGCCGAGGCGCTGGTTGAGGTGCTGGCCCAGCATCGCCGCACGCATTGCGGCGACCTGAGGGTGCTCCAGGCCTATGCCCGCCAGCGCGCCGAGCCGGTGCAGCGTATGCAGGCTGTCACACATGGCCTGCACTATTTGTTTGCAGACAGCCGTGCAGCGTGGCTGCGCAATGCCGGGATGCGGGTCGTCGACCATCTGCCGCCGCTGAAAGCGGCGCTGGTGCGCGAAGCCATGTCCTGATCTTTTCTGAAATTTTTTCTGGAGTTCCCATGAAGTTTGCACGTCGTTTTTCCGGCCTTGCGCTGGCCGCTACCCTGATGTTCGCCGCGGCCGCGCAGGCCAATGAGTCCGTTATCCGCAAGGCACTGATGCAGCAATTCCCGGGCGCCAACATCGCCTCGGTGACGAAAACGCCTTATAGCGGCCTGTTCGAGGTCTATCTGGACGGTCAGCTGATCTATGTCGACGCCAAGGCGCAATACGTTTTTGCCGGCGACGTGATCGACCTGAAAAACCGGACCAACCTCACCCAGGCGCGGCTGAACCGGTTGCAAGCGGTGAAGTGGGATACGCTGCCGCTCAACAACGCGCTGAAGACCGTGAAAGGCAACGGCGCGCGCAAGCTGGTGGTGTTCTCCGACGTTGATTGCCCCTACTGCCGCAAGTTCGAGGAAGAACTCGCCAAGGTCGACAACATCACCGTCTACACCTTCCTCTATCCGGTCGAGGGCCTGCATCCCCAGGCGGTGCAAATATCGAAGCAGATCTGGTGCGCACCCGACCGCAACAAGGCGTGGAACGACTACATCACGCGCGGCACGGTGCCGGGCAACGATGGCAAGTGCGTCAACCCGGTCGAGGCCACCATCGCAATGGGCAGCAAGCTGAAGGTGTCGGGCACGCCCACGATCATCTTTGCCAACGGGCAGCGCGTGCCGGGCATGGTGCCGGCCGCGCAGTTGGAACGCCTGCTCGCCGCCAACGCCAAGTGAGTTCCGAGTTCTGGGACGCGCGCTATGCCGCGGAGCATTACATCTTCGGCACCGCACCGAATGTGTTCTTGGCGAGCCAGGCGGCGCTGATTCGCCCCGGCATGCGCGTGCTGGCGATTGCGGACGGCGAAGGCCGCAACGGCGTGTGGCTGGCCGAGCAGGGTGCGCAGGTGCATGCCATCGACGTGTCCCCGGTGGCGCTGGAGAAGGCACGCAAGCTGGCCGCCGAACGCGGCGTCACGCTTGAGTTCGAGCAGGCCGACGTGCTGAACTGGACCTGGCCGGAGGCAGGCTACGATATGGTCGCGGCCATCTTCATCCAGTTTGCGCCGCCACCCGAGCGCGAGCGCATCATCGCCGGCATTCGCCGCACGCTCAAACCGGGCGGCGTGCTGATTCTGCAGGGCTACACGCCGAAGCAGATCGAGTTCGCCACCGGCGGCCCGCCCAGTGCCGCCAACATGTACACAGCAGATCTTCTGCGTGAATGGTTCGGCGGCTGGGACATTCTGCATCTCGCCGAACACGAATCGGTCATCAGCGAAGGCACCCATCATCATGGCATGTCTGCGCTGATCGATCTGGT
>JAPTVL010000386.1:898-3130 GCA_028065725.1 Betaproteobacteria bacterium | reverse complement strand
GCCGTTGGCGCCGGCATCCGAGGAGCCGCGGCCGAGCAGGATGACGCCGGTGGTCTTGGGGTCCGGCATGGCCAGTTCCTGCATCAGGTAGCCGATGCGATGCTTGAGCACCGAGTACACCTCGCGGCCCATGCCGAGGTGGGGCAGGCATGAGAACGTCACGCCGGGGTGGCGCAGGCGGGCAGTTTCGATTGCGGCGGGAATTTCCATTTTCACATGGCCGGCGGCGTTCAGGATAAGCGGCAGCGCGATCACCTGCCGGCTACCGGCGGCGGCGCGATCCAGCCCTTCATCGAGCAACACGTCGGCGAGTTCGATGAAGCACGCCTCGATGCGCCAATCGGGATGGCGGGACCGCCACGTGGCGGCAAAGCGCAAGGTCTCTTCGTTTCCCGCCGGGTTGCGGGAGCCGTGGCCGATTAGCAAGATCGTTTCGTTCATGATGTTTCCTTTCCTCTCTGCGCGGGGCGCATCCAGGCCGTGCCCGTCAGCGGAGCGCATAGTTGAAAACCGTGTCCGTTCCATCGTCCCAGCCGTCCCACAGGTAATCGTCGGCGATGCCGTCGGCGATCAGGCGGAAGGCGTAGCGCACCTGTTCCTCGTAGAAGCCGCAGAAGGCGCCGGTGCGGTCCATGCCGCCGTTCATCTCGTGCGCTTCCGCCGGACAGGGCGAGCCGCAGAAGTGGCGGATGGCGCAGTCGCGGCAGGGCGAAAAGGTGTCCACGTCGCGTCCCGTGACGAGGCGGAAACCCTCGGAACGGAGCATCGCCTCGACGTCCGCTTCGAACAGGTTGCCGCCGCGGAAACGCGGCAGGCCGATGAACTCGCTGCACGGATAGAGATCGCCGTCGGCGGCAAGGGCGAAGAAAGCGCGGCCACCGCCGCAGGGTGAAATGTCGCACATCAGCCGTCGCGCCGACGGCGCGAGGATGGCAAGAAGGATGTTCGCGAAGTTAGCCACTACCAGCTTGCGCCCGGTTTCCAGATACAGTTCGTGGCTGCGGTCGAGCGCGGCGATAAAGGCGCGCGCCATATCGGGGTCGGCCGGTTTCACGCCGCGGGCGCCGGGCAGGGTGCAGCGGACGGTGTTGAGCATGCAGGTCGGCACCTCGCGGGCGTGGAACAGCTCGACCATCCGCGTAAGATGGGTGAGGTTCTCGGTGGTGCAGGTGGTGATCACGCTCCAGGCGTCGTATCCGCGCAGATTGTCCATCGCCGCCAGCACCCGTTCATGCACGCTCCGTCCGCTCCAGGTACGGCGCGTCGAATCGGTGATCGCCGCCTCGGGCCCGTCGAGGGAGAGGCCGATGCTGACTTCGCGGGCGGTGAGAAAATCGATCGCCGAGCGGTTGAGCAGCGTGCCGTTGGTCTGGAGGCCGAAGACGAAATCATCGCCGAAGGCATCAATGGCGGCGAACACCGCATGCCGGTTCAGCAGCGGCTCGGAGCCGTGGAAGATGATGCGCGGCCGGCGCCCCTCGGGCATCACCGTCGCGAAGTAACGGCGCAGCTTGTCCAGCGCCGCCAGCAACTTGTCTTCCGGCATGTGGCTGCCGTCGTGGCGCATTTTGCCGGGCAGGTAGCAATAGGTACAGTCGAGATTGCAGCGCTCGGTGGGGTTCACGTAGACGGCCGACGGCTGCAGATCGAAGCGCAGCGCGTGCAGCTCGCGGCTGAAGTCGCCGGCCTTCTCGCGGTAGGCATCGAGCAGCGGCCCGCCGGCCAGGGTGTCGCTGACGCGCGTCTTGTCCACCAGCGCCCAGAAGGCGGTGCCGGGGTCGATCAGCGCCACGTAGCGGGCGTGGCCGATGTCCACCGGGGTTAGGGCCGCAGCCGTCATTTCGCCTTTTTCCGGTCCATCAGCACATAATGCGAGAGACCGACCCCCTCCGGGTTGCAGCTCTTGCGCACGGCGATAACCGGCACCGGCGCCTTGGGGGCGGCGGTGGCGGTTTGCTGGTGTTGTCCGGGTTTGGTTTGTTGCATTGTCGTCTCCTCGTGTGCAGAAAGCAGAAAGTGCTGCCGTAAGGTTATTGCGCTGTATTCACGCCCTTGCGGAAGCGATGGGTGAAGCTGGCATCATACAATTTCGATCTCTTCAATTCGGGCCACTGGCGCGCGCCCAGCACGGGGCTGACGATAATCATGGCCTGGCTCGCGACCTTCTCCGCGCGGCACTTGTCGCGGATATCGGCGAGCGTGCCGCGAATGAGCTTTTCCTCGCCCGGCCAG
>JAPTVL010000386.1:0-888 GCA_028065725.1 Betaproteobacteria bacterium | reverse complement strand
CTTGCCTTGTGCACCACCAGCACCGGCGCATCCGCGCTCCAGCCGGCCGCGAGCAGTTCCTCCTTCACCTTGTGCAGCAGGGTGATGGAGAGAAACAGACACAGCGTACAGTGATGCTGCGCGAGTTCACGCAGCGATTCGCCCTCCGGCATGGGCGTGCGACCGGCAATGCGGGTGAGGATGACGGTTTGCGTCACCTCGGGCAGGGTCAGGCTCTCGGCCGCCGCGGCGGCTGCGGCCATCGCCGACGACACGCCCGGCACTACGCCGATCTCGACACCTGCGGCATCCAGCGGTTGCGCCATCTCGATCAGTGCGCCGTAAAGCGTAGGGTCGCCGGTTTGCAGGCGCACCACTGCCTCATGCCGTCCGGCCTGATCGATGAGCCAGGCGGCGATTTCTTCCAGCGTCATGTCCTTCGAATCGCGGATGACGCAGCCTGCCGGGGCGTAGAGTGTAGCCGCCTGGTCCACCAGCGATCCGGCGTAAAGAATGGCGCCCGCCCCTTCGAGCAGGCGCCGCCCCTTGACCGTGATCAATTCCGGGTCGCCCGGACCGGCGCCGACAAACCACACCTTGCCCATGTTCAGTCCGCCAGCTTCAGCGATTTCACCGCGAAGCAGGTGTTGACCAGCGGCGTGTTCTCATGGCGCTTCAGCAGCCGGACAAGGGCATAGGTGAACAACGGCTCAACCGCCACGACAGCCAGGTAGGATGAGGCGAAGGCCGCCCAGGCCGAAAACGGCGTGGCTACATCGGCGGCCAGCAGCCAGAAGCCGACCATGGCGGTGACGCCACTGTAGTACAAGGCGTCCAGCTTCAGGATGACGCGCCAACTGATGCGCCGGCCGGTCATCGTGTCGCTCAGCTTGCGTCCCAGCGTGTAAT
>JAPTVL010000410.1 GCA_028065725.1 Betaproteobacteria bacterium | reverse complement strand
AGACCGACTGCTGAAGGCATTGAATGACTGGACGCAGGCCGGTAACGAAATTTTCAAGATTTACCGCTTCAAGAACTATCACGAGACCATGGCTTTCGTAAATGCAAGCGCCTGGATCTCGCACCGTGAGGATCATCACCCCGATCTGGAGGTGGGTTACAACCAATGCCGCGTGCGCTATTCCACTCACGCCATCGGTGGATTATCAGAAAACGATTTCATTTGTGCCGCAAAAATCGATAGTCTTTTTAAAATCTGACCGTATCGACGAGATCGCTCAGCTCCGCCCAAGCACTATAAAGGAGCCACACATGAAAAAGCGTATTGTCATTGCCATTTTCAGCGCCTTTGCGCTGCCTTCCCTCGCGCTGACCAGCGCGATCCTGTATCTCGTGTGTGCGGCAGCTTTTGCGTTGCGGCCGCAAGGCACGCTCGAATTCTTCAGCGCCTGGTTCCACGGCCTGAATCTGCGCGCCCTGGAAGCGACGGCCCAGCCGTTCACGTCCGGCGTGTTCTTCTACGGCCTGTCGGGCGTCACGCTGAGCGGCTTCGCAGCCGGGATCCTCTATGCCTTCATGCATCGCCCGGTCTCGCGCTGCCTGGGCTGCCGGGGATCCCGAGGCTAGCGCCATGGGTCGCCGCCATCCCGCCGCGCCCCACTTTCCCGTCCGGGACGCGGGGCGCCTTGGCGCCATTGTGCGCGTCGCTCTGCAAAAGGGCTGGGGACACTACGTCGAGCGACTACGCCTGAAGGGTTACCTGCCGCAGGGAACCACCGCGCCCGCCCCGCCGGGCCTGAGCGATGCGCAGCGGCTGCGCGCGGCGTTCGAGGAGCTCGGCCCCACCTTCGTCAAGTTCGGCCAGATGCTCTCCGTGCGGCAGGACTTGTTCCCGCCGGACATCATTCAGGAGTTACAGAAGCTGCAGGATGCAGTGCCACCCTTCCAGGGGGAACAGGCGCGCCGCATCGTCGAGGAAGAACTGGGCCAGCCCATATCCGGCTTCTTTGCAACTTTTGAGGAGACGCCGCTTGCGGCGGCCTCCGTCGCCCAGGTCCACCGCGCGGTGCTCCCGGATGGCACCCCCGTAATCGCGAAGGTGCAGCGCCCCGGCATCGAGCAAGTGATCCAAGCTGACCTGGAGATCCTATTCTGTCTCGCGCGCCTGCTGCACGACCACGTGCCTGAAAGCCGGCGCTATGACCCCCTGGGCCTCGTCGAGGAGTTCGCTGAAACGATCACGCGAGAACTGGACTTCCGCCTGGAGGGACGCAGCGCAGACCGCTTCCGCGAGAACTTCCGGGATGAGGCGGCAGTGTATGTGCCGCTCATCTTCTGGGAGTTTTCCAGCAAGCGCGTACTCACCATGGAGCACAGCCACGGGCACCGCGTGGACACCGAACACCCGGCCGACCCGGCGGAGCGCCGAAGGCTGGCGCAGACGCTGCTGCGCCTGTTTTTCATCCAGGTGTTCGAGCACGGTTTCTTTCATGGCGATCCCCACCCGGGCAACGTCTTCGTCACCGACGACGGACGCCTCTGCTTCCACGACTTCGGCATCGTCGGCCGCCTCCATCCCCGTGACCGGGAGAACCTGAAACAACTGTTCCTCGCCCTCATCGTGCGCGACGCCGCGTGGATGGCCGACCTCTATTTCGAGATGGGCGTGGCGACGGAGGATACGGACCGGGACGCCTTCGCCCGGGACCTGGACGCATCCCTGGAGGGATACTACGCCGCATCGGCCCACGGCTACTCCTTCGCCGAGACGCTGCGCCAGTTCATCCGCCTGGGCAGCCGCCACCAGATCCGGGTGACGAGGGAGCTCCTGTTGCTGGCCAAGGCTTTTGTGGCGGTGGAATCGCAGGCGCGCAGCCTGGACCCGAACTTCGACATGATCAGCGCCTTGCAGGCATATATTCCGCGCATGATCGGGCGGCAGCTCGTGCCGGACCTGAGCCGGGCCGAAGCGTTGGCCGGGAGTTACCGCGTTGCAGCCGTGCTGCGCGCCGCAGCGCTCGGATTGCCGGACATTTTGAGCAAGGCGTTGCGCCAACTGCAGAAGGGCGAGGCGAGCCTGCGCGTGCGCCACGAACAACTGGAGGGACTGGAGCAGCACATCGACCGCGCCAGCAACCGGCTGAGCTTCAGCCTGATCATCGCAGCGATCGTGATTGGCTCCTCCCTGGTGATGTCTTTCCACACCGGCCCCCACTACAAGGACATTCCCCTGCTGGGCCTGCTCGGCTATGTGCTGGCAACCGTGCTGGGCCTGTGGTGGGTGGTAGCGATATTGCGCTCCGGAAAGCTGTAGCAAGAAAAACAAGATTTGGGGCAGGCAGTAGCCACCCCGGAAGGTGCCTCGATAGATGCATTATCTAAGACGTAGGAGAAATCAGGAGAAGCAATAAGGATCGTCGTCTATATTTAGATTCAGGGGCGGAAACTGTTTTGCTCCTATGCGCCCAGGGCGGAAATGGGCGTGGTTTGTTGACCAACCCTTTGGAGGAGACGCACATGAAAGCAATTGCGATTCGGACAGTGGCGGTGCTCACGACGTTGGTGGCGCTGTTCCCTTTAGCGGTACAGGCGGCCGAAAATCCGGCTTTTTGGAAGCACCAGGTCAAGGGCGAGTTCGCGACGGTGCTGGCAAATCTCAAGGCCGGCCTGGAGGCCAGGCAATTCACGATCACCGGCGAGGAAAATCTCGCCAAGGGGCTGGAAAACAACAAGCAGGTTTTCGGTGCGGATAAATGGAACACCATCGGTTTCCAGGACGCCACTTCCGTCCATTTCTGCTCCCTGGTGCTCAACCAGGAGGTGTTCAACCTCAACATGGACTGGTCCATCCTCTGCCCGTTCAAGGTCACGGCCTACACCATGAAAAACAAACCGGGCGTGGTAACCCTCATCACCGTCCGGCCCAGCTATCTGCTGGCCCGGGACCCGCATCCGAAGGCCAAGGAGATTGGGCGCAAGATCGAGCGCCAGATTATCGAAGCTCTCCGAGAGGGGAGCGCGCAATAGCAATCGCGGCGGAGCGCGGGTGATGCGCGAGATCGGAGTGAGCGTCCAAGGGGTGGCGCTGGATTACGGTGCCGCCCGCGCCGTGGCCCAGTCGCTTGCGGAGAGAGC
>JAPTVL010000200.1 GCA_028065725.1 Betaproteobacteria bacterium | reverse complement strand
TTCCGATCTTAGTGGCGGGCGCGGCGCGAGAGCTGATCGAGTCTCGTCTAGCGGCGCTGGCGGCGCGGTCGGGGCAGGGCGGCTAGGGACAATCCCTGACTGTGGTGGATCGAACCTACTACATATAGTAGGGGGCTTATATACATAACTCCCGTACCACTTCGGCATAAAAACATTTCATGACGAAAGCACTTGCAATGCGCTAGGGAGTCATCTACTATGTGTTTAAGGAATCGCTGATTCCACCTGCGCCCCGAGGCATCTGAGGGCAAGTTCTTAGGAGAACCAAGATGGAAAACAACATCGTTCGCTACTTCGTTGAGAGCCAGTCCGGCGAAATCGTAGGTGGCCCGTACTCGGAACTCGCTACCGCAGTGCTGGACGCCGCAACCTACGACGGCTGGGGCGGTCGCTTCCAGCGCGACGAAGCGGGCGACATGAGGCTCTACAGCAGCAAGGGCCACGTCGGAAACAACAACTACTTCCCGGCCGAAGGCGATGAGTTCTTCCCGGCGTCCAGCAAGACCGACGAAGGCGAGGCGATTGCCGAAGTAGCGCTGGAAGTCTTCAAGCGCGGCGTGCTGCACTCGCGCTATCAGATGGCGATTGTGACCGTCACCTACGACAACGCCGGTCAGGTCGAGACGATCAACGGCGACACGCTCACGGCGCGGAACGAATACATGGACGATCCCGCCGAAACCTCGGCACAAGACGCCAAGACGTTCGCGTTGGCCTAACTTCCACGGCCGCCCTTCGGGGCGGCCATTCTCTTGGAGAAAAAGATGACGACTCAACATACGCCGGGGCCGTGGGAAGCGAAACAAGGCTCGCTCCACCCTTACCGCATCTTCGCCGGCCCGCGCCTCATCGCGGACATCCACATCCAGCATTGCCAGGATGCGAACGCCAACCTGATCGCCGCCGCACCCGACCTCTTGGAACTGCTGAAGCAGTGCGAGGAAGTCCTTGCCGGCGACGGCCACGAGGGTGGCATCTTCATCGACGAGATTCGCTCCGCAATCGCAAGGGCCGAGGGACATGGGCCGCAATAACCACAAGAACCGGGGCTGGCGCGTTCGCTGGACGTGCGAACGGATCAGCCGCACCGCAACCCACACGTCAGGCGTCGTCGCTCGCGTATCGCCAAGTCCGACCGACCCGGCTAAGGATCGCATCACCCTGGAACGCACCGACCAGATCGACACCAGCCGATGGGACATTGGCCGCTTGACTGAGGAAGCCGTGCGGCTCTGGATGGACGGAGAATTCTGATGGCCGACGACGGAATCACAATCAGCCTGCTCGAACTGTTCCGCATGTTCCCTGACCACGAATCGGCGCGAGCCTACTTCGAGGCACGCCGCTGGCCTAACGGTGTCTGCTGCCCGGTCTGCGGCCTGTCCGAGCGCATCACTGTTCGCAAAGGCGGCTACTACCGATGCAACCAGTGCCGAGAGGACTTCACCGTTCGCACTGGCACGATCTTCGAGCGCAGCCATGTTCCGCTGCATCAATGGCTGTATGCCATGTATCTGCTCGTCACCAGCCGCAAGGGCATCAGCAGCGTGCAACTGTCGAAGGAAATCGGCGTCACGCAGAAAACAGCCTGGTTCATGCTGCAACGGCTGCGCGAAGCGTGCGGCAACGATCCGACTGTTCTCGCCGGCATCGTCGAGGTAGATGAAACCTACATCGGCGGGAAGGAAGGGGCCAAGCACGAATCGAAGAAGCTCAAGATGGGCCGTGGCGCAGTCGGTAAGGTCGCCGTCCTCGGCATGCGCGAGCGCGGCGGCCGGATGATCGCCAAGCCCATCGACGCGGCCGACGTGGCGAACATCCACACGGCGATTCATACGCACGTTGAGGCTGGTTCGACGCTGCACACCGACGAAGCCAAGGCGTACAGCGGACTCGTCGGCCTGTTCTTCGGCCATCAGACCATCAACCACTCGGCCGTAGAGTACAGCCGCGATGGCGTGACCACCAACGGTATCGAGAGCGTGTGGGCGGTGCTCAAGCGTGGCCTGCACGGCGTCTACCATCACGCCAGCGACAAGCACATCGGGCGCTACGTCAACGAGTTCGCCTTCCGGCTTAATGACGGGAACGTGAAGCGCCGCACGCTGGCGCGGCTCGATAGCCTGATCGGTGCGGCCATCGGCCGACGCCTGACCTACGCGGAGTTGATCGCATGACGACGAAGAAACCGACGCCTCCCGCCCTGCTCGACGTGATCGCGGATCGCGTCTTGGCCTATCGTCCGAAGCCGAAATCGAAGCCCGCGAAGAAGCGCGCCCGGACTCAGAAGAAACTTGCGCGGGAGTCATCGATATAAATCCCTATAGTAGGTCGATGGTCAAAAGTGGCAAAAAACACGGGTTTATACCGGCCGACCTACTATATGTAGATAACTAGAGCATAGGGGGTTGATCGATGGGGATGTCGCGCGCGGAGATCGTCGCAGCGCTCCCCCCTGATGATCGGGCGGCGATCCTGGCCGGCATCACTGATGCTGAGATGGACGACCTGGCCTACGACTGGGCATTCTGGGGGCGCCCGGAGCAGCAGTTGCCGACTGCAGATGACTGGGATAAGTGGCTCATTCTCGCTGGTCGGGGATGGGGCAAGACGCGGACGGGGGCGGAGACAGTACGAGCCTGGGTCCGGGCGGGCTACCGACGCATCGCGCTGGTGGCAGCTACTGCGGCTGATGCGCGAGACGTGCTGGTGGAGGGGGAGAGCGGCATACTCCGCGTGCATCCCGATGCCGAGCGGCCCCTGTATGAGCCCAGCAAGCGCCGGCTCACTTGGCCCAATGGCGCAATTGCCACAACGTACAGTGCGGACGAGCCGGACCGACTACGCGGGCCGCAGCACGATGCAGCGCTGTGTGACGAGCTTGCGTCGTGGTCCTACCCTGAGGCATGGGACATGCTGATGATGGGACTCCGGCTGGGAGACCGGCCACTGGTGGCGATCACCACGACGCCACGGCCGATCAAGATCATCCGCGATCTGATGGCCGATCCGCGCTGCAGGGTGACGCGGGGAGCGACGCACGATAATGCGATCAATCTCGCCCCTCAATTTTTGTCGCAAATCGTCGCCCGATACGAGGGCACTCGGCTGGGTCGGCAAGAGCTATATGCCGAGGTGCTGACCGACAACCCCGGCGCGCTCTGGCATCGAGACAGCATGATCGAGCCGTACCGGGTGAGCGACCTGCCTTACGTCCGGCGCATTGTCGTGGCGATCGATCCGGCGGTCACGAGCAATGAGGCCTCTGACGAGACGGGCATCATCGTGGCAGCTTTGGGCGAGGACGGCCGAGGCTACATCCTGGAGGATCAGACCTGCAAGGAGTCGCCGGCAGGATGGGCCGCTCGGGCAATCGAGGCATACCACCGCTGGGGCGCAGATCGGATCGTGGCCGAGGGCAATCAAGGCGGCGACATGATCGAGACGATCATCCGCAGCATCGATCCCGCGATCAGCTACACCCGCGTACATGCGCGGCATGGCAAGTACGCACGAGCCGAGCCGGTCGCGGCACTCTATGAGCAGGGACGCGTCTCACATGTCGGCGCGAGCCTCGGGCTGCTTGAGGATGAGCTGTGTGAGTACGACCAGACTACGGCGCGGGCCTCGCCCAACCGTCTCGATGCCCTCGTCTGGGCGCTTACAAGCCTAATGCTGAGCGCACCTGGACTGAGCTACGCCTAAGAGGATACCGATGGGATTACTGCGCGACATCAAGCTGTGGGCGGCCAACAGACTATACGGCCCGCAGCGGGAAACGCTCGCGTATCCCAAGCTCATTAGCTTGATGGGATCGAGCAAATCGCTGGGGCAGGTCAAGCCGACGCCCAGCAATCTGCGGTACTTTTCGCGCACCCCCTATGCGCGCCGAGCGATCAATGCGATCAAGCAGCCGGTCACGTCGCTGGCGTGGGAGGTAGTGCCGCGAGAGGACTACGCCAAGGCCAAGCAGGCATTATCGGATGCGGACATCATCACCAGGTGTCTGGACCGGCCCAATGCGCAGGACTCGATGCACTCTTTATTGGAGCAGGTCATCGAGGATGTCCTGATCAGCGGATCGGGCATCATTGAGCAGGCGGTCAGCGGAGATGCATCGCGGCCGCTGTGGCTCTGGCCGGTCGATGCGCTCACTGTGCAACCGCTGCCTAAGTGGGACGGCCAGCCTCACTCTCCGCGCTACGTCCAGGGGGTCGGCTATGCCGGCGCCTCGCTGATGAACGATGTCACGGCGCGCAAGCTTGAGGCGCAGGACATCGTATGCATCCGGCTCAACCCGGCGACGGATTCGCCCTCTGGCTGGGGCCCGCTAGAGATCGCGTACATGAGCGTCGCTCGTCAGCTCGGCGTGGCGACCTATGCCGCCAACGTGGCGAGCAATGCCCAGCCCGAGAATATGATCTATGCCGGCCAAGCTTCTCCGGATGAAATCGCGGCCTTCCGTGCTTACTGGCGCAACGAGATCGAGGGGCAGGGGCAGACGCCGATCATCGGCAACACGATCAAGCCCGACGTGCTCAAGCTGCACGCGGGCGGTGATGATGCGCTCTACCTCAAGTGGCAGTCTTTCCTGATCCGCGAGCTGGCTACGGCATTCGGGTTAAGCCCGCAGAATCTCGGCCTCGAGGCGGATGTCAATCGCAATACCTCCGAGGTCGCCGAGGATCGAGACTGGGACGGCGCGATCAAGCCGATGGCGTCGCTGATCGAATCGCACATTAATACCGACATCCTGGCGATGCGCCTGGGCATGCCGCACCTGATGTTCCGCTTCGTCGGGATCGACCGTGAGGACGAGGCGGCGACGGCCAAGATATACCAGATGTATTACGCCAGCAATGCGATCACGCCGGATGAGCAGCGCGCTCGGCTCGGGCTCCCCCCAATGGCATCGACGTGGGGTGACAAGACCTGGGCCGACGTGCAGATCGCCATCAAGGCCGCACAAGGCAGCAAGCAAGTCGATGATCCTGATCTGCCGGTAACGGCACCGCCGGCAAATCCGGCATCTTTTGGAGGTGATGACAATGGCAATTGATCAACATACCGTGACAATCCCCGCCGGTGCGCAACCGGCCAATACTGATCGGACCCTGATCGGCAATCTGGCTGGCGTCGCCAATCTCTCCGGCGCTGCTGGCGTGACAGTGACAACTGCTGTTGCGATGGCCGATCTGCCGGCGGCCTACTCTGTGCATATCAATCCCGGCCAAGGCTGCATGGCGTATGCCGACGGCAAGACCAATGCCGGTTTTAACGTCCATCTCGTCCCGCTGTCGGGCACCGCGACGATTTCGGCGGGGACGTTTGACGTGACGGTGATTGCGTAATGGCACGCTCTGGCCGACCGCCTAAATGGGCGGCAAGCACTGATGATGCGCCTGGCGATGCCGATCCTGTCGAGGCTGTTGAGCCTGTCGAGGTTGATCCAGTAGCGGCATCGTTGCAATCCCGGCTCAGTCATCGCCCTGGCGATCCCGCGCCGACGCGTGCCGCCCTCGATGCCATCGCACAAGCGCTGCAAGATCTCAAGTCGCGCGCCGCGAGCGTGGCGCAGCATCTCGGCCCGGAGCATGCCGACATCGTCGAGACAATCAAGACCCTGTGAGGCCAGATATGGCGCTAGACAAAGCCCAGCGGGACGCGCTCCCGGATGATGATTTCGCGGTGCCCGGTAAGCGGGCGCTCCCGATGCCCGACCGCGATCACGTCAAGATGGCGTGGTCGATGCTCAACCATACCAAGGGGCTCACCGAGGCCGAGAAAGCAGAGGCGAAGCGCCGTATTCTGCATCGCGCCAAAGAGATCGGCATCGATACATCTGGATGGGAGGCGCATGACTCGCACGCCATGACCATGCAGCCGACCGGAGAAAATGACGGCGGCTCATTCCAGGCGATGCGATTTGAAGCGATGAGCCTTGAGGTTCCGGATGTGCCGGACCATCCAAATCGCGTCCCATTTTCCGGGATCATGACGCGCGTTGATGCTGCAAGCGACAACCCAGTAGGGGGCGCAAATGGCAAGCGGGTGCTGATCCCCAAAGCGGTCGCCGAGTCTGCGTTGGCGTCGCTGCTGGGCATGGGCGTCGATTACGCGCCGGGCCTTTCCGGGCATGACGCACAAAAGAAGATTGGCGTCATAACGGCCGCCACCATCGATGGCGATGCCATCAACATTCAAGGTTTTCTGTACGGCGCGGACTTTCCGGCCGTGGTCAAGGACATTCAGTTGCGCAAGTCGCTCCTGGGCTTCTCTTATGAGGCTCAAGCGGCTGTCGCGGACTGGAAACAAGACCCGGTCGAGGTGACGAGCTGTGTATTCACGGGCGCTGCAATCCTGCTAAAGGACAAAGCTGCCTACACCACTACCTCACTCACGGCTCACGCCGATACGGAGATCAACGAAATGGATATGACCGAATTGATGGCCGCAGTTGCCAAGCTCACCGAGCAAAACGCTGCGCTGATGGACAAGGTCACGACGATGGAAGCTCGCAGCGCCACGCTGTCGGCGGCCAGTGTCTTGCACAAGGTCAAGCCGCACTCCGACGCCTTGCGCGCCGCTGCGGATGGCATGGAGAAAGACGGAGTCGGCTTGCATGACAAGCGCGGCCACGTCTCGCATCTACGTCGCATGGCCGACAAGATTGACGCGGAAGCCGTCATGGGCAAGCTGCCCCATATCTACGATGACTTCGGCTATATCGATGCCGCTGCCGCGCCTAATCAGGAGGTCGAAAGCCTCAAGATCAAGGTGGGCGAGCTGGAGGCGAAGCTGTTCGTCGCTGCCGCTGCCCCGGCGCGCAAGACCGATGCGGCGGGGGGTGAAAAGCCGAAGCTGGAAGCTGCCGACAAGCCCGACCTGGTGAAGCTGGATGCCGACCTCAAGGCCTCCGGGGCATCGACGGTCAAGCGCCTCGCCGCGATCCTCGAAACCAAGATGGGCATGCATTAAGCCCCTTCTCACTACCTCGCAACTAAGCCGCCTCCGGGCGGCTTTTTTTCTGCCTGAAAGGAAATAGTCATGCCCGCACAAATGATGAGTCTCCAGGCCGCTGCCGACTACCTCGGCACTGGCGCTATCGAAGTGAACGATTACGAGCCGGTCATCGCCGACATCGTTCGCCGTCAATCCGTCGCGCTCCAGCGCATCAAGGATGTTCCGGCCACGGGGCAGCCGCATCGCTACTTCGAGCAAACCGCTATCGCTGCTGCCGCCTTCGGCAACACCGGCGGCCAGGGCGGCTCGGCAATTGCCCCGACGCCTGCCAGCCCGACCCGTAGCGAGCGCTCTGCGTTCGTCAAAGCAGTGGTCAATCAGTCCAACATTGCCTTGTTCGACAAGCTCGTGACCCAGCAGCAGAAGAAGTTCGCCGCCGTCATCGCGCAGGACATCGAGGACATCGTCAACGGCATCAACGTCACCCGCGCCTCCGCGATCTGGAACGGCACGGATACGAGCCTGACCACGCCGACCACCAATCAGTATGTTGGCCTGCTGACCCAGATCACCACGCAGGCGACGGTGGCTTCTGGCGCATCGATCATCGATGGCATCAAGAGTGTCGTCGCCGAGTTGGTCGGCCAGGCCGGCTACGTGGTCAAGCCGACGGCGGTGTATGTCAATCCGGTCCTCGGCGACTACATCGACCGCGAAGCCAAGGCCCAGCAGATCACCATGAACGAGGAAGAGGTGGCTGCGGGCGTCAAGGTCAAGACCATGAGCACGCAAGCCGGCGTCCTGCCGATCGTGGGGGATGCGTTCCTGCCTGCTGCTACTGGTGCCGCTTACGGTTTCGGCGCCCCGCCTGCCGGCCTCAAGAACTACTTCGCCGTCGTCCTGATGGAAGATATGGTCGAGATGCCGTATGTCTCGGGCGAGAGCGACGATCCCAAGCCGATGCTTTTCCAACTCGGCTTGACGGGCAATCTGTCCGGTCAGTTCGTCGGCGTCAAGTTCGATTGCGTGGTCGCCAAGGGCGCGGGCTACGCACATGCCGTGGTGTGTGTGCAGCGTCCGTAATGCACATATACAAACCTGACCAGCCGACTGACCACCTCGTTTTCGTGTCCCCTGCGGCAACCCCGCGGGGGCGCGAGTGCGCGGATTGGATGGAAGGCGAGGAGCCACGCACGTTTCGGGTAGCGTTCCGAGGGGGCCGGGCCGACGTGCCCGACAACCTGGGGCGATACATGATCGATACCGGACAGGCGCGGCTTTCTCCGGTCATTCTCCCGTCTGATATTTGGGGTACGCCATGATTGCACCGTCTCAAGCTGATACGCATCTACCGGCGGACTCCGGGCCGCTGTTGCAAGTTTTTCTGACAGCGGCGCAGATCGGGCTGACCGCACCGGGGACTAGCGCGCTGATCCAGTCCGGCGGCTACCCGAGGATCGCGGTTGGCGCAACAAACTCCGTCGCGGGCTCGATCGCTATTCAGCGGTACATCGATGCCGCCGGCACCATTCCGCAGGGAGCCGCGCTGACGCAGGCGCTCACGGGTGGCGTGGCGGGAATCCTCAACGTGTCCGATGGCGCACCATTTCTGTCCTACACGGTAGCCATTACTGGCGCGGGGACGGTGACGGGATTTGGCGTGCTGATGCAAAGCCGCTGATGCCATCGTACCTTCAAGGGGCCGACCTGGCCGCTTTCGGCGTTCCGACGGCGACGGCGGCGCAGATCACCGCCGCATCATCTCTGATCGACGGGTATCTGTCGCGCAGAGAGGGACTGATATGGGTGCCTGATGCCAACGGTAGTCCTGCCTATATGCAGGGCTTGCAGCCGACCATATCGCTCGCCCTGGGGGCCGCAATCGCGCCGGGACTGGCGGTACAGGTGACCGTCACCGGCCCGACATCGATGATTGCGCCAGGCTCGGTCCTGATCGCTGACATCGCCACGCCTGCCGCAACCGAGGCGCTTGTCGTGCAGGCGATCATGGGCCAGGTGGTGACGTTCGTCAATGTCCAGTTCGCCCATTTGCAAGGGGCAGTTCTAGCCGCCGGACTGACGATTGTTGAGCAGCGCACGATGCCGCAAGGCAGGCCGATCACGCAGATCAGCCGGACACCTATCGTCAATGCCTTGTCTGGGGTTGGCCGCTACGGCTACCAGCGGCGCGGTGATGATGGTTTCGGCAACATGGACACGTACAACCTACTGGCTGTCATGTCCAAGTTCGGCGGGCCGCCGGCGTGGGAACCGTTCAACCTTCAGGCCAACAGCATCGATCCGCAGACGGGCGAAATCTGGGTTCCGGCGGGCGTGCTCCTGGCGTATTACACCGAGGTCAAAATTCACTATGTCGCCGGCTGGACGTATGCATCGCTACCTTCCGAGATTAAGCAGGCGTGCGCGCAGCTTGTGACGGTGATGGCGCAGTCTCCGCAAATGGGCAACATTCGCAGCTATAAGGCTGGCGATACGGCAATCACGATGGCGACGGCATCCTATTTCAGCGACGACACGAAGACGCTGCTGGTGCCCTACCACGCGCGCAAATTCATGTAATCGCCATGTCATTTATTTACCCGCGCACGATCACGATTACCCGGCCAGCCGTGCAATCAGGAGTGGGGACAATCGGCTATGGCGGTCAAATGCCGTCGACCGAAACGCCAGTCACATCTGGGGTAAGCGCATCGATCCAGCTTAAAAAAGAGGGAAGACATCCCGAGACTGATCTGCCGGGGGACATCACCAAGATAACACTATGGGTCGTGCTGATCCCCGTGAGCGCCGGCCTCTCAGTAGGTGTTATACGGGATCGAGACATCCTCACCGATGATGGCGGTCTGCGGTATCAGGTGACGGCAGCCTACTGGAACAGTCTGGGCTGGAACCTGTTGTGCGAAAGGCTAGAGGTCTGACGATGGCCGACATCATCGACGTGCAGAATGCACTTGTCGCCGCCGCCGCGCAGGTGCTGTATCCGAACGGAACCGGGCAGTCGTCCGCGGTGACCGCTCCGGTCAGGATTTACCCCGGCTGGCCGAATGCCGCATCGCTGGATGCCGACCTGTCCGTGGGCACCTGCCATGTGAGCGTCTTTCCCTCCGCCGCGGAGCGCAATACATCGCGCTACCCGAAGGACTGGCTACAGCAGACGATCAACGCACCGACGCTGACCATGACGATTTCCGGTCAGACGGTGACGGTCGGCGGCACGATTCCGCCTTCGACCAATCCGCACAACGTGATGGTGCTGGCCGATGGACAGCCCTACGCCTATGCAGTGCAGACCGCGGACACGCTGACGAGCATTGCTACTGCGCTCGCTGCGCTGATCGCCGTCGGCATCTCGGGCACGACCAGCAGCGGCCCGGTCATCACGTTGCCGGCGCCGGCCAGGATCGAGGCGGCGCGCGTCGGCATCACCGGGACGATGATTCGTGAGATTCGCCGGCAGGATCGCCAGTTTCAGATCACGGCCTGGGCCGACACGCCGGCGCATCGGGACGCCATCGCGCAGACCGTCGATGTCGCGCTGGCGGCAACCGAGTTTCTGACGATGCCGGACGGCTATGCCGCGCGCCTGATCTACCGGGGGAGTACCGTCATCGACTCCCAGCAGAAGGCCGGCTTGTACCGGCGCGATCTGATCTACACGGTCGAGTACGCCACCACGCAAACCGCGACTGCAACGCAGGTCACGCAGGAGCAAATCAACGTCACGGCGCAGGACGGGACTACTGCGCAAATATCCATCGTCAATCAACTCAACCTGTGAGGTCGCCGCCATGGCTATCAAGCTCATCGTCATCCAGCCCTTCGCCGACCATCAGGCCGGCGAGGAAATCACCAACCAGGACGACATCGCCGCCATTCTGAACAGCGACCAGGCGGCGCACGTCGTGAAGGCTGCTGCGCCCGATGCGCCGGAGGCCAAGACTAAGAAGGCCGCTCCCGCCGCCTGATCGCCGCTTTACCCAATCACCCAGAGAGGCCCGCCATTGAGCGGGCCTTTCACATTCTGGAGGTCCGAAAATGCCCGTCTTTCAGCAAGGCAGCATCAACACTGCCGCCCTCGTCATCCCGGACGTCTACGTCCAAGAGCAGCAGCCGCCCATCGTCATCAACGGGCTGCCGACCAACGTCCTCGGCGTCGTCGGGACTGCCACCTGGGGGCCGGTCAATTCGCCGGTCACGGTCGGCGACCTGCGATCCGCTGTGCTCGCCTTCGGCGGCGCGCAGAACCGGAAGTATGACCTGCTGACGGGGATCTGGACTGCGGCGCTCCAGGGCGCCAACAACATCCGCGCGGTGCGCGTCACGGACGGCACCGACGTGGCAGCTACCACAACCCTCAACAACGGCGCCGTCGCATCGGTCGCGCTGAGCGGGACACTGACCGGCTACACGGGCGGCGCGACGATCAGCTTCTCGGCTCCGCCCACCGGCGGGGTGCAGGCGACCGGCGTCGTCAATGGCACCGGCACGCTGACTACCGTCACGATCACGAACCCCGGCTCTGGCTACACGGTCGCGCCGACTGCGACGGTCAATCCGGTTTCCGGGGGCACCGGCGCCACGGCGACGGCAACGCTCTCCGTGGCCGGCGCATCGCTGACCGCGAAATACACCGGCACGCTCGGCAACTCCCTCGTCGCCACGCTCTCCAACGGCAGCCAGACGGGCACCTACCGCCTGACGGTCGCGATGCCCGGCTATGTGCCGGAGGTGTTCGACAACATCGGCGCGGGACTGTCCGGCAATGCGCTCTGGATTGCCATTGCCAACGCGATCAATAACGGCCTGTCGCCGCAGCGTGGCGCGTCGAGCCTCGTCATCGCCACCGCCGGCGCCGGAGTCACCGCGCCGGCCGTCGGCACCGCCGGCCAGACGCAGACCTTCGCCACCGGTACTGACGGCGCCACGACCATCACCGGCGCCGTTCTGGTCGGCCAGGACACGAGCCCGCGCAAGGGCATGTACTGCCTGCGCAGCACCGGCTGCGGCGTGGCCTTCCTCGCCGACTGCGACGACACGACGACCTTCTCGGCGCAGGTCGCCTACGGCCTGTCGGAGGGCACCTACATGGTCGGGGTCACGCCGGCCGGTGACAGCATCGCCAACGCGGTAGCGACCAAGGCATCGGCCGGCATCGACTCGTTCGCCTTCAAGTACCTGTTCGGCGACTGGATCTACTTCAACGACACGACCAACGGCGTCATCCGCATGGTGTCGCCGCAGGGCTTCGTCTCCGGGCTGATGGCGAACCTCTCGCCCGAGCAATCCTCACTGAACAAGCAGGTCTATGGGGTGGTCGGGACGCAGAAGAGCTACAACAGCCAGGTCTATTCCTCCGCCGATCTACAGCAACTCGGCCAGGCCGGCATCGATGTCATCACCAACCCGATTCCGGCAGGCAGCATGTTCGGCCCGCGCTTCGGGCACAACAGCTCATCGAACTTCGCCATCCACGGCGACAACTACACGCGGATGACGGACTTCCTTGCCGACACGCTGAACTCGGCGATGGGCCTCTTCGTCGGCAAGCTCCAGTCGCAGCAGCCCAACGACGCCACGCGCCAGTCGGTCAAGACGACCATCGACAACTACCTGCAGGTGCTGGTGCAGCAGGGAATGATCGACAGCTTCCAGACGCAGTGCGATCTCAACAACAACCTGCCGCAGCGCATCGCGGCCGGCTACCTGCAGGTCGACGTCAAGGTGGTCTATCTCGCCGTGGTCGAGTACCTGATCGTGAATCTGCAAGGCGGCCAGACCGTCGTCGTCAACCGCGTGAATACCGCGCCGGCAGCCTAATCCGCCTGACCTTCATCACCACACAAGCCCCGCCATGTGCGGGGTTTTTCATTTCAGGAGCCAAACATGCCGATTAATTCCTTCTCCACCGGGCGCGATATGTCGCTCAACTTCAACACGCCCAGCGGCCCGCTGAGCGTGAGCCTGGTCACGAAGCACTCGGCCAAGCGCAAGACCGCCGACCATCCCATCATCGGCATGGACGGCATCGTTCGGCCCATCTCGTTTCCGCAGGGCTGGGAGGGCACCATCGAGGTTGAGCGCCAGGATAGTTCGATCGAGGACTACTTCCTGCAGCTCGACGCGAACTACTACGCCGGGCTGAATTCGACACCGGCCACCATCACCGAGACGATCACGGAGGTCAGCGGGGCCATCTCGCAATACCAGTACATCGGCGTGGTCCTCAAGCTGGAGGATGCCGGCGACTGGGAGGGCGATAAGTCGGTGAAGCTGAAGCTCTCGTTCATCGCTCAAGACAAGCTGAAGAGGCTGTAATGGCAAAGCTCACGATGAAGGATGCGACGCCGAGCGAGGAATTGATCGCCAAGGCGGCGAGAGAGGCGACCGTTACCGATTCTGCGGGCCGCACCATCACGCTCAAGAAGCCGGGAGTCCTCGCGCAGTATCGGCTCGTTGAAGTGCTCGGCGACTCATCGAAAAACGAGGTCTATATGGGCATGACGATGCCCCTGATCTTCGTTTCGGCAATCGATGGGGAGCCGGTCCCGCAGCCGAGCACCAAGCGCGAGGTAGAGGCGTTGATTCAGCGCCTCGACGATCATGGCATCGCCGCTGTAATGGATGGCGTGCAGCAGAACTTCGGGACGCCTGACCCCGAAGCCGACAAGGCCGCTCTAAAAAACTAGCGCAGGCCGCGCCGATTCGGGAGTGCCTTTGGCTCATCAAGAACGGCATTCCCTTCGACGTGGCCTTCCAAATTGACGACATCACGCGCACGGCCTGGTCGATCATGTTTTCGGAGATGCTCGGGAACAAATTCAACTGGCAGACGATGGATTTCGAGGAGACGTAATGAGCCTGACCTTCGATAGTCCGCTGGCGTTTGCTTTGCACCTCGCCGAGCGCGCCGCGGTCATCGATCGGGCCGCTCACAGCGCCCTGAATGAGGCGTCGAAAGTCATTGAGAAGGCGGCCAAGGACCAGATCGGCCACTACCAGGCAGCCATCGGACCATTCCCGGAATGGCAGGAACTGTCCGCCAGCACGAAACAGGACCGCATCAGCCAGGGCTACTCAGAGAATGAGCCGCTGTTGCGCGCGGGGGATTTGCGCGACTCGATCACGCATGAGGTATCGGGCCTGGAAGCCGTCATCGGCTCCGACTCCGACATCGCTTCGTATCAGGAACTCGGCACGTCGACCATCCCGCCACGTCCATTCCTGGGGCCGGCGGCGATCAAGAGCAGAAAACGTGTTGAGGAGATTCTGGGCGCGGCCGTCGTGGGAGCGATGCTTTACGGCGATGCCGGCTACTCGGTGCGGCTAGCTGACTATGAAGGCGTACAGCCAGAAGGCAACGAAGGCTAGAGCCGCGATCGACACTAGGATGATCAGCGAGCCGAACAGCACCGCGAGAATCCGGTACTCCCAAGGCATCTTGTACTGCCACCCGAAAGCCGGTTTTGCGGCATCGGAAATGCCCGGGTATTGCACCCACGACACGTTATCCGCCAGCCACTCATGAACCCTATACCGGATCGATCTGCTCATGTTTGAAGCCTATAAAATCGGGATTCGGCTGTCGCTCCTGAATGGGGTCACGTCCGGCCTATTGGGAATCGTAGGCCAATTCAGGACGCTTGACAACCAGATAAACCTGACAAACAGGAAGCTCACAGATACCGATCGGCTACTCGTCGGCATAAAGCGCCGGATGATCGTCGGCGGCGTGATGATGGCCGGTGGGGCTGCCGGGTTCGCGCTGATCGACAAGACGATGCATGCCGGCCGCGAATACGCGCATCAACTCGCCCTGATGAACTCGGCGGGCATGAAGCACCTGGAAATCGTCAGGGCCACGCAGGCGGCCTGGGCCGCGTCCAAGTCCGTTCCGACCTCCAATACCGTCGAGAACCTTTCCGCCATCCGCGACCTGCGAATGGTCTTCGGCAATACAGCGGACGCCATCAAGTACATGCCTGCTGTTCAGCAGGCACAGGCGATTCTCGGAACGTACCGGCACGGCGAACGCGGGTCCGCCAAGCAGGATGCCTACGAAATGGCGAAGGCGCTGGAAATGAAGGGGGCGGTCAAAACCCCTGGCCAATTCCTCACCGAAGCCGACATGATGACCAAAGCGCTGGTCGCCACCGGCGGCAAAGTGTCTGCGGCCGATTTTCTTTCGGCTTTCAAGTACGCGCGCACGGCGACATCTGACTGGAACAACGCCTTCACCTACTCCATTCTGCCGACGCTGATTCAGGAAATGAAGACGCGTGGTGGATCGGGTGGGGCGACGGGTGGGCCAGGGTCCGCGCTCATGTCAGCCTACGCCGCTGTCGTCGGGGGAACCGTCCCGCAGAAGTCGCTCAAGCTGTGGCAGAAGCTGCACATGCTCGATCCTTCGAAGGTGGTATGGGACAAGGTAGGGTCAGCGAAGGGGATCGCCCCTGGTGGAATTCTCGGCGCTACCGAGTTTCAGGCAAACCCGTATGTTTGGGCGCAGAAGTACCTCGTACCGTCGCTACAAAAAGCCGGTTATCTCACCGAGGAACAGCAGAAGCAGGCGATCCAGTACCTGTTCCCGAATCGCACGGCCGGCTTCGTCATGTCTCAGTTCGTGACGCAGGCCTGGAAATTCCAGCGCGACCAGAAACTGATCGCCAAAGCGCAAGGGCTCGGCGCCTATCAGCAATTACTCAAGACCGACCCGGAAATGGCGTCGATCGCCATGCACAAGCAATGGCAGAACATCCTCGCCATCCTCGGTTACAGCATCATGCCGGTGGTCATCAAGGGGATGCAGTTGATGATCGACACGTTGCGCCCGCTTGGGAAGTTCTTCTATCAGCACCAGATGGCGGCGCGGGCACTGATGTACTCGCTGGCGGGACTCTCTGCCGTGATGCTGGTGGGCGGCGCTGGGCTGACGATCTGGGGCGGTTTTTCTCTTCTAGGACTCGCTCTTAAGCTCACTCCGATCGGCGGAATTACCGGACTCGCCACCCTGGCCGGTGGCATCGTCACATTCGGGAAGGCGCTCCTGTTCTCTCAGGTCGGCGGCGCGCCGGGGCTGATGAAGATCGGTACAAGCATCAGGACGGTGGCCGGTGGGCTGGGGCTGCTCGCGCAGGCCGCCAGCGTGTTCGTGGCGGCCTATGCCGGTTGGAAGATCGGCGGCTACCTGAACGACAAGATCAACCAGCACCTGACGAAAGAGAATGGCGGCAAGCCTGAGACGCTGGGTGCCCTCTACTACGACAGGCTGCACCACGCAGACGGCTCTTTCAGGCCGTGGGGGCTCTTCAGCACAGAGACCCCGACCGAAGCCGGCAAGCGCCTGGCGGCCGAGCGGATGGCGCCTGTGCAGTCCATCGCGCCGGCGCGCAGTTCGACCCCGACCACGATCAACAACAAGATCGTCATGCCCGATGGCCGCGTACTGGCCGAAGTAGTGACGCAGCACCAGGCCAAGGAAGCGAGCCGCCCGCTCGCCGGCGCCACCGGCTACGACTGGAGCATGGGTCTGGCACCCGTAGGCATGGGATACGGACGATGAGCGTTCCGACCGTAACGCTCACGCTCGGTGATTTCACCTTCGCCGACTCGGAGATTCCCGAGAAGATCAGCTTCGGCGGCAAGCAGGTGCTGGTGCCGCACGATCTGGTCGGCGGCGTGCGCGTGGTCGATGCGATGGGGCGCCAGGATGCGCCGCTGGAGTGGTCCGGGCTCCTGCGCGGGCCGTCGGCGCTCCCGCGGGCGCGCGTCTTGAACCAGAAGCGGATCGCCGGCACGCCGATGCTGCTCACCTGGTCGGAGCTGCGGTACTGGGTCTTGATCGAGTCGTTCCAGGCCGACTTCGAACGGTTCTACCAGATCCCGTACCGCATCTCCTGCACCGCGGTCATCGACTACAGCCAACCGGCCGGCGTCACCTCGCCGGCGAACGTGGATTCGCTGGTGAATGGCGACATGGCGACCGCCAACACGCTGACGAGTCAGGTCGGCGACTCCACGCTGTCGGGGCTGATGGGGACGCTGAATACCGCCATCAGCGGCGTGTCGAGCTTCGCCAAGGCGACTCAGAGCACCATCAATACCGTGCTCGTGCCGCTGGCGGCCGTGCAGTCGCAGGTCGGGACGCTGATCGCCTCGGTCGGCAACACCATCCAGACGGTGACGACCATCGGCGGCGTGCTGCCGAACAATCCGATTGCGCAGCAGACATCCAGGCTGCTGGGGCAGGTCAATGCCATGCAGCGAGCTCCGTCGCTCATCAACCTGCGCAACGTCCTGGGCCGCGTCGGCATCAACCTCGGCGCCATCAACAGCGGGCCGCAGACGGTCACGGTGGCCGGCGGGAACCTCTACGGCGTGGCGGCCAAGGAATATGGCGATGCGACGGCCTGGACGGGTATTGCTAGGGCGAACAACATGACCGACCCGCAAGTGACCGGCGTCAAGACGCTGATCATCCCAGCGAACGCCGACGGCGCAGGCGGGGTGCTGAATGGCTGACCTCAACACAGTACCGAGCGTCCCGGCCGCGCGCCAGCCG
>JAPTVL010000529.1 GCA_028065725.1 Betaproteobacteria bacterium | reverse complement strand
GACCAGAGGTCGTAGGTGCGCCGGCCCAGCAGCAGATCGAAGCGCTCGCCATAGGCGGCGAGCACGGCATCGCGGCCCACGGGGGTGCGGTAGGGCGCGCTCCAGTCGCTGTATGGGAAACCGTCGTCATCGACGGAGTGCTGGATCACCCCGTCCAGCGAGATATGTTCGACGATTCTGAGCGTTCGCATGCGCGTCTCCGCGTGATGGGCGAGCGTCAGCCTGCAGCCGCGAGGGCACGCTGCAACCGCAAATGCGTGGTGCGCTCGCCGGGCACGACCTCGGTGCAGGCGTAGCCCAGCGCCGGCAGGTCCAGACCAGTGAACAGCGCCTCGCCCTGCCCCAGCAGCAGCGGGCCGACGGCGAGGTGGAGTTCATCGATCAGCCGCGCCGCGAGGTACTGGCGGACGGTGGCGACGCCGCCACCCAGGCGCACGTCCAGCCCGCCCGCCGCGGCGCGCGCCTGCGCCAGCGCGGCGTGGATACCGCCGGTGACGAAGTGGAAAGTCGTGCCGCCCTGCATCTCCAGGGGCTCGCGGGCGTGGTGGGTGAGCACGAACACCGGCGTGTGATACGGCGGCTCCTCGCCCCACCAGCCGCGCCAGGATTCGTCGGGCCACGGCCCGCGCACCGGGCCGAACATGTTGCGGCCAAGGATCCATGCGCCGACGCCGGCGAAGCCCTGCACGGCCATGCGGTGATCGACGCCGGTTTCGCCTCCCGGCTGGCGATGCATTTGTCGCCACGCCTGCGTGGGGAAGAACCACTGCATCAGTTCCAGCCCGCGCACGCCCAGCGGGTTGTGCAGGTCCTGATGCGGCCCGGCGGCAAAGCCGTCGAGCGAGATGCCGAAACTGTGCACCCTGAGTTTGCTCATCGCGTTGCTCCCGGTGCCGGACCGCGGGTTCAGCCGCGCCGCGCGGCTTCGATGGCGGCGATATCGATCTTGCCCATGGTCATCATCGCGGCGAACGCGCGCTTGGCCGCGGCGGGGTCGAGGTCGGCAATCGCTTCCATCAGCACGCGTGGGGTGATCTGCCAGGACAGGCCCCAGCGGTCGCGGCACCAGCCGCAGGCGCTAGCCTCGCCGCCGTTGCTGACGATGGCGTTCCAGTAGCGGTCGGTTTCCTCCTGTGTGTCGGTGGCGACCTGGAACGAGAAGGCCTCGCTGTGCCGGAACGCCGGCCCTCCGTTCAAGCCCAGGCAGGGAATGCCCAGCACGGTGAACTGCACCGTCAGTACGTCGCCCGCCTTGCCGTTGGGGTAGTCACCGGGCGCACGGAGGACCGCATCGACCGAGGAATCGGGAAAGGTGGCGGCATAAAAACGCGCGGCGTCTTCGGCGTCCTTGTCGAACCAGAGGCAGATGGTGTTGCGGGCGATGGAGCTCATGACGGTTCTCCGGGTTCACGGCACATAGCACGGCGCGCACTCGCGCACTTCGACCGTGGCGAAGCGGGCAGCCGGGCAACGCTGCGCGATGGCGACGGCCTCCTCCAGGCTGGCGCAGTCGAGCAGGAAAAATCCGCCGATCATCTCCTTGGCCTCGGCGAACGGGCCATCACGCAGTACCGGCTTGTCGTGCTGCACCTGCACGCGCACGCCGTGGCGGTCCGGACGCAGCGATTCGCTGGTCAGCAGCTTGCCGCCCAGGCCTTCGCCGAAGGCCACCATCTCGGCGTAGCACGTACGGGCCTCGGCATCGCTGCGCGCTTCGCGCTGGCCGCGTGGCTCGCTGATCAGCAGCAGGTAACGCATGGTGTGCTCCCTCGATCGACTTGCGTGGCAGCGCCGCAAGGCCGGCGCGCGCAATCTGATTATCGGCCCGCCTTCATGGCGGCCACCATCTCCTCGCGGCTGACCTCGCGCAGGTGGGTGGCGATGCTCCAGTGATGCCCGAAGGGATCCACGACGCGCCCGTAGCGGTCGCCCCAGAACATGTCGGCCAGCGGCATGGTGACGGTCGCGCCGGCGGCGACCGCGCGCGCAAAGGTGGCGTCGGCGTCTTCGACCTGCAGGTGGATGGTCACCGGGGTGCCCTTCAGCGTCTGCGGGCTGTGCGCGCCGTGCTCGGGCATCTCGTCGAACAGGAACAATCGTGAATCGCCGATCTGCACACAGGCGTGGATCAGCCTGCCGTCGGGTCCTGGCAGGCGGAACAGCTCGATGGCGCCGAAGGCGCGACCATAGAAATCGATGGCGGCCGCGGCACCGCGGCAGACCAGGTGCGGGGTGAGGCTGTGCATGCCGTCGGGGATGGCTTTGACCTTGTTCATGGGACTCTCCGGCAGGTGGTGGCAATGGGCGCGCATCGCGCCCTGCTGTTACGACGTGCGAAGCCGCGCGAATTCGACGATCCGACCCGGTCTATTTCGACCCGATCGATTTCGACGCCGCCAGTTCGCGGAAACGCTCAACCTCGGCGGAGGGCGCAAAGTCGTCCAGCTCGAACAACTGCCGCACCTCGATCTCCGCGGGCTGGCCCGGTCCCACCGGGTTGGGAAAGCGGCGCGCCCACTCCATCGCTTCCTCGCGCGAGGCCACCTGGATCAGCGTGTAACCCGCGATCAGCTCCTTGGCCTCGGTGAACGGACCGTCGACGACCGTGCGGCGCGCACCGTCGTAGCGCACGCGCCAGCCTGCGCGGCTGGGCTTGAGGCCGCTGGCATCCAGCAGCACGCCGGCACGGGCCAGTTCCTCGTGGAAGGCGGCCATTTCGGCGAACACGGTGGGGTCGGGCTGAAAGCCGGTACCGGTCTCGGCCTCGAACGCGGGGGTGGACTTGACGATGATCATGTAGCGCATTGGGCTCTCCCGGCAGCGAGGCGGCGCACGGTCCGCCCTAGCTGGTACGACGCACGGCGCCGCGTGGAATCGACAGCATGCGCGCCGCCAGTCTCGCGCGGCGGCAGGGACGGTGCCAGCGCCGCGCGGCCACCGTCACGTTGTATGAACATGCGTCACCGGATGCGCGATGCAACCTCCGCTTGCCGCCGCTGTCCAACGCGCACGCGCCGCCGGCGCCCTAGGAGTTCCATTTATGTCATCCAGTCTGCGCCCGGGCCTGCTGGCCCTCGGCTTGGCCTGTGCGCCGTTGCTGGCGCGCGCCGGTGTGTTGACCCCGCCGCATATCCCGCCC
>JAPTVL010000453.1 GCA_028065725.1 Betaproteobacteria bacterium | reverse complement strand
TGAATGGGCCAAGCTGGATGCCATATTCACACGGCATGAAACCGTCCCCGGACACGTCACCCCTGAAACTATCGACGCCATGAAGGACGGCAAGGCGTGGATGCCTGCGCAGATCGACGTGGGGCCGCGCACTGCCGAGCGCGTGAAGTCCATCAGCGCCGTGGTGCTGGACATTGAAGCGGTCAAGGGCGTGCCTGACGTGCAACCGCCGCCCTTCGAGGAAGTTGTCGAGCGCGTAAGAGCCAAGGGCTGGCGAGCGTATGCGCACACCACATTCCAGCATCGGCCTGATGCTCCGCGCTATCGCCTGATTCTTGCAGTCACCCACGACCTGAAGCCCGGCGAACTCAAACCGCTTGGGCTGCATGTGGCTGCTCTGCTGGGCCTAGCGCCTGTCACGGACAAGGCCGCTTTGGAGCCGGCACGCCTTTACTACCTGCCGCGCTGCCCAGAATCTGCGCTGGAAGATGCTCGCAGCGCAGCCATCAACGGCGAACCGCTGGACGTGGACACACTGCTGGCGCAGATCAAGCCCGAGCCCAAGGCACAGCCGGTCAAGGTACAGGGACTAGCCGCCGACGTTCTGAACCACCAGCACACCGCAGAGGACGTGCGCGCCGATCTGGCACGGCTTGACCCCAGCATGGGCTATGAGGGTTGGCGTAATGTGCTGTGGGCCGTGGCGTCAACCGATCTGCCCGAAGCCGAGGGACTGGCGCGGGAATGGTCGATGCGTAGTGCTGAGAAGTGGGACGACCGGGATTTTGCCCGCACCTGGAGCAGCTACAGGCCGGACGGCGGCATCACCTATGGCACAGTAAAGCATCTGGTGCGTGAGCTTGACCAAGGCGCATTACCCGCTTGCAATGCGCAGCCCGACGCCCTGCCCTTGGCTGCCGCCATCGACCGCGCGCAGGCGCTGCTGATGCCCACGCTGGAGGTGAGCGCGCAGGCCTATCCGGTGGACGCGCTGGCGTCGCTTGCTCAGGCCGCCGCAGACCTTTCCGCTGGCGCGCAAGTCGCCCCAGCGATGGCTGGCCAATCCTTGCTGGCCGCTGCCGCCCTGCTGGTGCAATCCACGGCGAACGTGCAGACCCTAGACGGTTCAACAAAGCCCCTCAGCCTGTATTGCTTGACCGTGGCAAACAGCGGCGACGGCAAAGACACCGCAGACCGCCCCGCCCTGCGCACGCTGCACGAACATCAGCGCCAAGAGGGCCAACGGTATCAATTGCGGCGCTCGGCGTATGAGGACGCCAAATCCAAGCGCAAGAAGGGCGAGCCTGCGCCCCTCGACCTTGGCCGCGCGCCATACCGCATTGCGTCTGATCTGACCATTGAGGGCTTGCGCCGCAGCTTCGATGAAGGCATCGCCAGCCAAGGCATTTTCTCCACCGAGGCGGGCGCGGTGCTGGCTGGTCACGCCATGACGCAAGAAAACCGCATCAAGACCGCCGCCAACCTGTGCGGCCTGTGGGATCGCGGGCATATCAGCGTAGTGCGTGGTGGCGGAGGCCGCACCGAGCGCTACGGCGTGCGCTTGAGCGCACACCTGCTCATTCAGCCCGCAGCGCTAGGTGACGTGCTGGCCGACGGGACACTATCAGGCATCGGATTCTGGCCGCGCTTCCTGCTGGCATGGCCCGCGCCGCTGGAGCCGCGCAAACACCGTCCCTGGCAGGCTGAGCACAGCGCGGCGATTCGGGATTACTGGCAGCGCTGCGAGAAGCTGCTGGCACACCCCATGCCCGAAGAATGCGACAACCTGCCCACGCTCACCTTGCAGGCCGAAGCACTCAAGGACGTTGCGGCATTCTTCGAGCGGATGGAGCGTGAGGGGCGCAAAGGCAACCTGCGCGATGTGCGCGCATTTGCACTGCGCGCCACTGAGCAATCCTGCCGCATTGCGGGCGTGCTGGCTGCGTTTGAAGGCAAACAGCACATTGATGCAGCAACGGCGCAATGCGGGGCGCGCCTGACCGAGTACTCGCTGAGAAATTGGCTTGACGCGCTGGCTGGAAAATCTGACCCTGTGCCCGGTTGGGCGTTGACGCTGTATCGCTGGCTGGCTGAACGAGGGTGCTCGGCCACCATACGCGACATTCCACGCATTGGCCCCGCAACCGTTCGCCCTGCGAACCGACGCGATCAAGCCATCGACCGCCTGAAGGCCTGCGGCTTGGTGCGCATAACAAGCGACCAAATCACCGCTTTGGGAGTGCAGCATGCCGACCGCTGAGGCCGTCAAAAGCCTTTGGGGTCGGGCTACCCCTGCGAATGCTGCGAATCCTGCGAAACCCCGCATGAATACTGGGTTTGCGGGCTTGCGAACGGTTTGCGAATTTTGCGAATGCGCCGCCGCTAAAAGGGGTCGAGACAGTGCTGCGAATTCTGCGAAATCCCGCATAAACACTAGCGATTCGCAGAATTCGCAGCCACGTCCAGAGGGAAAATGCCGCTCACTGCCCGAGCAGCAGGCCGTCGCTGAGATTCGCAAAATTCGCAGACCATTCGCAACCGCTGGAACCCGCATAAACACTAGCGATTCGCAGGATTCGCACGATTCGCAAGGGGATGGCGGAGGAAACCCGTTTTCACCCATTGCGGCGCGCCTGTTGGGGCTTGCTGCCGTGGCGCTCAAACCCTACCCGGCGCACCGAGTGCGCTGCCATGCACTTGGAGATTGACCGATGCAAACCGCGCTCACCCCCAGCCAAGACCAAGAATCGCGCCGAGCCGAGCTTCTGATAAACGGCGTGGCAAACGCGGCCATCACGATCCAGCGCAGTCTCTCCGACAAGACCGACTCCAGAGCCATCATGCGGGCCATCATGGGGCAGATCGAGCGCGTCAAGGCAGGCGACCTATCCGATTTGGAGGGGCGACTGGTAGCTCATATCGCCACGCTGGACAACCTGTTTCATGAGTTCATGGACAAGGCCAAGGCTGCGCCGTCACCGCGCATGCTGGAGATGTATACGCGGCTGGCGCTCAAAGCGCAGTCACAAGCCGTCCGTGCGGCGGAGGCGATCAGTGGGATGAAAATGGGGCCGCTGATCGTCGCCAAGCAGGTGAATATGGCGAACGGCCCGCAGCAGGTGAACAATCGGCAGGAAACTGCAAACGAGTAAAAGGGGACAGATAACCATGCC
>JAPTVL010000019.1 GCA_028065725.1 Betaproteobacteria bacterium | reverse complement strand
CGCCAGCCAGATCCTGTTCGGCGTCGATCTGGCGATGCGCGCGGGCGAAATCGTCGCCCTGCTCGGGCGCAACGGCGCCGGCAAGAGCACGACCTTCAAGGCGATCGCCGGCATCGCGCCACCGCGCCGCGGGCGGGTGCGGTTCGGCGAACGCGATCTGGCGGGGCTGCCGCCGCATCGCATCGCGCGCGCCGGCATCGGCTACGTGCCGGAGGATCGGCAGGTGTTTCCCGAACACAGCGTCGAGGACAATCTGGCGATCGGCGCGAAGCCGGGGCCGGCGGGACAGCGTTTCTGGACCATCGCGACGGTCTACGAGGTGCTGCCCGAACTGCATCGGCTGCGCGCGCGCGCAGCCGGGCGGCTGTCCGGCGGTGAGCAGCAGATGCTGACCATCGCGCGCACGCTCATGGGCAACCCCGATCTGCTGCTGCTCGACGAACCGACCGAGGGGCTGGCGCCGGTGGTGGTCGAGCGCATCATGGCCCTGCTGCATCGGCTGCGGACGATGGGCATGACGGTGCTGCTGGCCGAGCAGAACATGTTTTTCTGCGTCGATGTCGCCGACGAGATCGTCATCATCGACAAGGGCCAGATCGTCCACCGCGACACGGCCGAACGGCTGAGCCAGGACGAGGAGATCAAGCGCCGCTATCTGGCGGTGTGATGTAGCATAGCGTGGGATGACATCGCGTTCGCTCAGCCATGCCACTCTATGCTCTCGGTTTGATCGCGTGATTCAGACCTGCGCCGATTCCACCTGCGGTCATCCCGCTCTAGATGTCGCTACCAAGGAGGTTGTCCCTGGTGAGTCTTGAGATCGGTGGCTTTCCTGCGAGTGCGGCGTGTGGTCGGGCGGTATTGTAGTGGTGCAGCCAGGGGTGCATGGCGGCTTGGCGCTCTGCCGAAGTGTGGAAGGGGCGCGCGTAGGCCCATTCGCGGATGCTGCTTTGGATGAAGCGCTCGGCCTTACCGTTGGTTTTAGGCGTATAAGGCCGGGTTCGCTTGTGAGCGATGCCGTGGCCGTGGAGGGCGGCCGCGAACATCCGGCTTTTGTAGGCTGAGCCGTTGTCGGTCATCACCCGCTCGACAGAGACGCCGTGGCCGGCGAACCAGGCAAGACTGCTGTTGAGGAAGGCGGTGGCGTCTTCCTTGCGCTCGCTCGGCAGCAATTGGGTGAACGCCAGGCGGGAGCGGTCATCGATGGCGACATGCAGATATTCCCAGCCAAGGCCGCGTCCGGCGGCGCGACGGTTGCTTTGGCCGGCGCGACTGCTGGTGATCCGGTGACCGATCCCGTCGATGCGGCCGAGCTTCTTGATGTCGATGTGGATCAGCTCGCCCGGCCGCTCGCGTTCATAGCGGGTGACGGGCGGCCGGGGATCGAGAGCCGCCATCCGTCCGAGGCCACAGCGGCGCAGGACGACGCCAATGGTGGAGAGTGGCCGGCGCACCCGGCGGGCAATCGCCGGGCCGGTCATCCGGCTTCGACGCAAGGCCTCGATCTCTTCCTCCGCCTGGCTGTCGAGCCTGGTGGGGCTGTGATGCGGTCGGGAGGAACGATCCGTCAGGCCAGCGGCTCCTTCAACCTGAAAGCGATGGCGCCACTTACGCACTGTTTTGGCGGTGATGCCGAATGCCCGGGCCACCGCCGGCGCCGACCAGCCGGCCTGCAGACGCTCGATCATCAGCATTCGACCATGCCGCGTCGTTCTGGCATTCTCATGGATGTCCATCCGGGGCTCCGGGCTGTGGGGTGTTGGCCTCGCAACCACAGCTTCTCAGCCCAGCCCCGGAGGGACAACCTCCATAGCAGCGACATCTAGAGCACGGTCCGATCGGATGGAATCATCCGATCGGACGGTCGTGCTCTAGAAACCACATGATTAGAGCAACTTTGCCCGATCAGACTGACCGCGAAGCGGTTCAGTCTGATCGGACGTTGCTCTAGCGCCATCCGGCCCGGTCTGGCAGGGTGACTAAGCGCAAGCGCATGCTTGATCACAGGCGAAACGGAGTCGACCATGCGAGCAACGATTCAGGGTGTTCTGGCGGCCGGACTGCTCCTTGCCCTGGCGAACCCAGGCGCTCACGCCGCCGATCTCGCGGACGGCAAGGCGCTCGCGGAGAAATGGTGCAGTCACTGCCATTTGACCGGCCCCGGCCAGAAGCGGGCCCGCGACACCGCGCCGACCTTCACCTCCATCGCCCGCATGCCGTCGACAACGGAAATGTCGCTCAAGGCGTTTCTGCAGACGCCCCATGTCCGCATGCCGGACTACCAACTGACGCGCGCCGAGATCGACGATCTCACCGCCTATATCCTGAGCCTGCGCAGCCACTGAGGGCCGGACGGGGTCTGGCCGGCGCCGAGATCAGGCCGTTTCGTTGAGCTCGACGCCGACGCGGTTGGCCGCGCGAATGATGTGGACGTGCATGAAATACCGCGCCCCTTCGGGATCGCGCTTTTCCATGGCGTGGATGATGTTCTCGTGCTCCGAAACGGGCTCCCACAGCCGCGCGTGATGGGCGAGCGGTAGACGCTGGCTCTCCAGCAGGACGGCGCCGTAATTGGCGTAGAGATCGGTGAGCACGCGGTTGCGGGAATGCTTCATAACTAGGCGGTGAAACGCGAAATCGAGCTGCGAACTGGCTAGCAGATCGCCATCGCGGACGGCGGCCTTGAACGCCTCGAGCGACTCCTGAAGCTGCCGCAGTTCCTCGTCACTCTGCGCCGTGCTGGCCAGGCGCGCGGCCTCGCCCTCCGTAATGAAGCGGAACTGATAGACTTCGTGCGGCGCATAGCGGCTGGCGAAGCGCCATGATGGCGCTGCTGCGGACGTGGCCTCGCTCAGCACGAACGTGCCGCGCCGCGGCTCGGTCTTCAGCATGCCGAGGGTGCCGAGCACGGAGAGCGCTTCGCGCAGCGAGGCGCGGCTCACATTGAGTCGCTGCGACAGCGACCGTTGCGGCGGGAGAGGCGCCCCGCGCTTGAGTTCGCCGGTGCGGATCATCTCCTGAATGCGCCGCACCGTGTTTTGCGATACCGGAACGTCCACCGCCCTTCCTCCTCATCATGGTTGCGCCCGGCGGCCGCCGAGGCCATCGCGTCATTTGGTCCGACCAAAACTACGTGAACGCTCGTCGCGTCGACAA
>JAPTVL010000466.1 GCA_028065725.1 Betaproteobacteria bacterium | reverse complement strand
CAGACCGGCGCTGATGCCGCCTTGATCGTGCTGGAATCCGATTTCATTTCCTCCGGTGGCACCTCAACGCGTTTGCCCTGCCCAATGGCAGCATCTACGTGAACGCCGGGCTGATCGCCCGTTTCGAGAACGAAGCCCAGCTCGCCACCGTGCTGGCGCACGAGGGGCGCACTTCACCCATCGCCACTCGCTGCAGCAGGCCGAAAACGTCAAGAGTTCGGCGGCGTTTGCCCTGGTGGTCGGCATGCTGGGAGTGCCGCTGGTGGGCGACCTCCCCGCCCTGTCGTCGATGTTCGGCTATTCGCGCGAGCATGAGCGCGAAGCCGACGAAATCGGCTACCGGCGCCTGATCGCGGCCGGTTACGCGCCGCGCGAAACCATACGCACCTTCGAGCACCTACAGGCCGACATCAAGGAACCCTTCTTCTTTGCCAGCCACCCCAGACTGCAGGAGCGCATCGACAGCTTCAGCAAACTGGCCAGGAACGGCAACGATGGCGAACGGGCGCGCGAGCGCTTCATCGAAGCCACCGCCCGGCTGCGCCTGGATTCGCTGGAGGCCGATCTGGCGGCCTACCGCTACAGGCAGATCATCCTGGTACTGGCCGATCCGGCGCGCCGCCGCGACTATCCCCTTGAAGCTGCGTACTACCTGGGCGAAGCCTACCGCCTGCGCAATGAAACAGGCGACCAGGACGCCGCCGAACGCGAATTCAGCCGGGTCATCGAGACCGTCCCTTCATACGCCCCCGCCCACCGGGCGCTCGGCCTGCTGTTTTTCAAGCGTGGGGACACCGCACGCGCCGCTGCGCTGCTGCGTCAGTATCTTGCGCTTGCGCCTGGCGCAGCGGACCGCGCATATGTCGAGTACTACCTTACCCTCATGGGAACGCAGCATCCTGCCGATAATGATCAGCGTGCACCCCAATGAGTATGCATGTTCCTTTCCCCCGGACGGAACGTCGCGCCAGCAACCGGCCTCCAATACGGCCCAACCAGAGCAAACATGGACGCCATTTACCAACGCATCTTTGAATACACGCCGGACGCCCTGCTCGTGGTCGACCCGGCAGGATGCATCACGCTCGCGAACACGCAGGCGGAAACCCTGTTTGGCTACGACCGCCTTGAATTGATCGGCAAGCCCGTTGAAATGCTGGTGCCGCCCCGCTTGGCCGCCGACCATGAACGCCACCGCAACGGGTTCAAGGGCGAAGCGCACAGCCGGCAGATGGGTGGCGCCATCGAACTTTTTGCCCAGACCAGGCGCGGGGATGAATTGCCGGTCGACATCATGCTGAGCCCGATGATCGTGAACGGCCGCCACTTCACCCTCTGCGTCTTACGCGACATCACCGAACGCAAGGCGGCGGAAAACAAACTCAGGCAGCAGACCGAAGAGCTCAAAAAATTGCATGCCGAACTGAAAGAGCTGGCCAGCCATGACGGCCTGACCGGCCTGTACAACTGGCGCGCATTTTACGAACACGCCGGACAAATGCTCAAAACCGCGCATCGCAGGCAGGAAAGCGCGACCCTGTTGATGCTCGACCTGGATTACTTCAAACAGGTCAATGACCGATTCGGCCACCCGGAAGGCGACCGCGTGCTGCAGGCAGTTGCGTCCACGCTCAGGGTCACCGCGCGGGAAAACGACATTGTGGCGCGGCATGGCGGCGAGGAGTTTGCCGTGGCCGCGACCGGGCTGTCCGAAGCCGAAGGCATGGTGGTGGCCGAGCGCCTGCGCGCTGCCATCGCCGCGATCGAAAACATGAAAACGCCCCTCACCGTCAGCATCGGCGTCGCCACGCTGCCGCCCCAGGCCCAGAAACAGGAAACATCCCGCGTTCTGACAGAGCTGCTCGACCAGGCCGACCAGGCCCTTTATGCCGCCAAGAACAACGGCAGAAACCAGGTTTGCCACTTCAATCGGCCGGCCAACCTGGCGCCCTCCACTAGCCAAGCAGGGTCGTGAGCACCCCCACATCAAAAAGGCACCCTGCCCATGACCCTGCGCCGCAGTCTCGCCATCGGCCTTGTAATCGCCAGCCTCGCTGCCTGCACCCCCTGGACCCGCATCGATCAAGGCAGCCGGTCTGAAACCCGGCGCGACGATTTCAGCCTCGACCTGCCGCTCGGCTGGGTCAAGCGAACGCCGACGGCACGGATTTTTTTGTGGCCCGCGACGGGCACGCGCTGAATTACATCGTCGTCAACCGCCAGCCGCACGACCGCAAATTGCCGGGCACCAAGCGCGTCACGCGCGCCGACATGCTGCCGCACGAACTCGCCATCGCCGAATGGAAAAGCAACGAGGCCACCGCCAACCTCGAGATCCTGTCCAACACCCCCGTGATGCTCGGCGGCAAGCCCGCTGCACGCGTGCACATCCGCTACCCAACGAACGCGGACTGCCCATCGAGCGCATCCTGGTCGGCCTGGTCGATGCCAAAGGCCGGCTGTCGATTCAGTACGAAGCCCGGCGATTGTCTATTTCCAGCGCGGTCTGGCGGATTTCGAGGCGATGGTGGCGAGCGTACGCTTCATCAAATAGCACGCACGCATAAAAAAGGGGGGTTTCACGTGAAACCCCCCTTCTATTGCCGCTGATCGTGCGGAAGATCAGTCCTTGAAACGTCCCCGCACGCCGACGCGGTTGCCACCGCCGCGGTTTTCAGTGCCATAGCTGCGCGGCTGGCCAGGGCGTGCGCTGTTGCCTCGATCGCCATAGCCACCACGGGCGGCGGCAGCTTTGGCTTTCGCCTCGCGCTCGCGCTTTTCCCAGTACTCGACGCTGTTGCCATTGACTTCAGCCCGGGGCGCGGCCGCCGAAGCGGCACCACGATACGAATCGTTGCGCGGCGGACGGTCGCCGGTCATTCGCGGCACATCGGACGGGCCACGCGCGGCCTGCTCGAAACGGTTGCCGCGCGGCGCATCGCTGCGGGCGGGGCGCGCATCGGCACGGTAGCCGCGGTCGCGATTGTCGCGACTATCGCCGCGCGGCGGACGGTCGCCATAGCTGCGCGGCTCGCTGCGGTCGCCGAAGCTGCGTTTATGCCCTTCAGGGTGCTTCTCGCCAAAGCCGCCGCGCGGGCCACCGTTGCCACGCGGACGGCCAGCAGAAGCCGGGCGGCCGGAAGCAGGCTTCTGGGTCG
>JAPTVL010000480.1 GCA_028065725.1 Betaproteobacteria bacterium | reverse complement strand
TCATGCAGTCGCCGATCTGGAACAACGGCAACAATGTCATCTTCATCACCTGGGACGAGGGCGACTACGACGGAAACGCGGCTAACGGAGGCTGGGCCAATACTCAGGGCGCACCGGACAGCCCTATTTTGCAACCGGGTGCGCAGGTCTTCCCGCAAGGTGGCGTCTACGGGGGAGCCAATGTGCCGCTGATCGTGATTTCCGGCATGCACCCATACCACATGGTGGATCATCAGGCGACGAATCACTATTCGATGCTCAAGACGATCGAGGAGTCGTGGGACCTTCCCTTGCTCGCCTTCACCAGCGACGACCAGGTAAGTGACTTGGCCTCATTCTTTGCAAACTGATGCGCCGATCGATCCGCCCTTGAATAGGGTGCTTCTTGCTCTCTATTCGGGACGAATCGGCGATGTCGGCATGGAGTATCTATCCAGCCAACTTCCTTATGCTCACTCTGACCTCTCTGACCTTGCCCCCGGAAACTGGATCCCTTGCTAGACTCAAACCGGACTTGAATACGGAGGTCGAGCATGGGCACGCACGCGATTGATCCCGGCACCGAGGAAGCGGTCAAGCGCTTTCTCGGCCTGATCGCCGGCAGTTACGACATGGCCGGGGCGATTCTCTATGGCAGCCGGGCGCGCGGCACGCACCGGCCAGACAGCGATGCGGACGTGGCTGTGCTGCTGCATGGCGAACACCAGCGGTTGCTGCCGACGACGTTGGCGATGGCTGACGTGGCCTATGACGTGCTGCTGGAGACGGGCGTGAACATCACCCCGCTCCCGATCTGGATGGACGAGTGGGAACACCCCGAGACCTACTCGAACCCCGCCCTGCTGCGCAACATCGCGCAGGAAGGGGTTCGCCTGTGAACGTGGACGACCTGATGGCCAAGGCCGCACAGGCGGCTGAATCCGCCCGCGCATTGCTCGCACGCGGCGACGCCAACGGTGCTTGCAACCGCGCCTACTACGCCATGTTCGACGCCGCTCGCGCCGCGCTGCGAGCCGCCGGGAACGATGTCGGCAAAACGCACCGTGGCGTACTCAACGCCTTCAACGATCTTCTCGTGAAGGACGGCCCGATGCCGAAAGAAGCGGGGCGTCTGCTCAAGCATGCCGAAGCCTTCCGGTACGTCGCTGATTACAGCGACAACGCCGTGGACCTGGCTGACGCCCGCAATATGGTCGAGCAGGCCGAGTCGTTCGTGGCGATCGTGCGTTCCAGGATGGAACGCCCTGACCCGGACGGTGAGCAAGCGCCGGGAATGAAGCCGTGATGGGTTATGGGCCAACCAAGGAACTGCGACGCGCCCATAGGATGCGAACGAAGGACTGCCTGGCGGCCCTCGGAATACAGCAGGCCGACCTTGCAAAAATATCGGGTCGAACGAAACAGCAAATCTACGCATGGATGGGCTCCGGCGTGCCATGCCTGCATGAATTTCGCTCGCGCGCCGCAGGGCGGGTCTGGCCGTCTCTGGATGCTGGATCGCGGACGAATACGGCGTTCCGCTCGCTAATCTTACTGTGCCATAAAAGTAGTTTTGCGCTTGCGAGTTATGCGTTTTAAGGAAGCGCTGAACAAATGACGTTGCGGCGACGGGTTCTGGACCAGCGGCGGAGCGCTGCTTCAAAATGATGCAGATGCGGTCGAAATGGCTCAGAAATCAGGCCCAAACAGACGCCTGGGGGCGTTTTTCCCTCCACTTTTCAAATTCCGGACGCACCTCGGGCGCCGAGGTTCAAAATATGCCGGCGCGCCAGCATCAAATTGGCCATGCCGAACAGCGTGAGCAGTTGCGCGGCGTTCTTGGCCAGGCCGCGGTAGCGGGTCTTGCGATGCCGGAAGAGGTTCTTCACGACGTGGAAGGGATGCTCGACCTTGGCCCGCAGGCTGGCCTTGATCTGCTCGACCCACTCCAGCTTCTCGCCCCAGCCGTGCTGGGGCAGCGCCCGCCGCTTGCCGGGGCGCATGGCGACATGCCAGTTGACCGGGACACCGACGCTCTCCTCGCGCTTGTCCACGCCCGCGTAGCCAGCGTCGCCGAAGGCATCCTCCTCGTCGCCGTGCAGCAGCGCCTGAGCCTGGGTCACGTCGGCCACGTGGGCCGCCGTGCCGATGACCGTATGCACCAAACCCGATTCGGCATCGACGCCGATGTGCGCCTTCATGCCGAACTTCCACGCGTTGCCCTTCTTCGTCTGGTGCATCTCGGGATCGCGCGCTCTCGCCTCGTTCTTCGTCGACGGGGGCGCGGCAATGATCGTCGCATCCACCACCGTCCCGCGCCGCAGGAACAGGCCCTTCGCCGCCAGGTGCGCGTTGATCGTCGTGAAGATCACATCCGTCAACTGCTTGTCTTCCAGCAGGCGCCGAAACTTCAACAGCGTCGTGGCATCCGGTGCCGTTTCGCGCCCCAGGTCGATGCCCACAAACCGGCGAATCGCCTGGCTGTCGTAGACCGCATCCTCGATCCCCTCGTCCGACAACCCCAGGCAGTTTTGCACGATGTACATGCGAAGCATGCGCTCCAGACCGATCGGCGGACGACCCCGCCCGCCTCCCTTGGGATAGTGCCGCTCGATCGCGGCAACCAACTCGCCCCACGGCGTCATCACCTCGATCTCGCCGAGCAACCGGTCCCGCCTGGTCACACGCGCCTTGCTCGCGTACTCGTACTCAGAAAAGCTCGTCTGCACTGCCGTTCCTCGTGGTTGGCCACCCCTCACCATTGTCCCAGTTCAAGCTCGGCTCGACCACCCCGTCACGGTCGGGCGAATAAATCAGTGCTTCCTAAAGGGTTTTCACAGAAATTCATCCCTGAATCAAATAGGATCGGTATGCGCTATGGTGCGTCGCACGCATGGTCGCGGTCGCCTGCGGGACGAGGGCAGCACCGTAGTAGCAGTATGCACACTGAGAACCAATTTTTGCTGGAACTCCGGCAAGTATGCAGAACTCTATAACGATTTGCATGATGACGCTCATTTATATCCGCTTACTTTTCTCAAGAGCCTGATTGCATGAACGCCTTGCGTGTCGTCCTGCTCGCCGTCCTGCTGGCTTTGCTGCCGCTGCAAGGCTGGGCCGCTATGGGCGATGCCACGACGTTCACGACCATGCTGAGTCACTGCCCCGGGCGAGATCAAGC
>JAPTVL010000244.1 GCA_028065725.1 Betaproteobacteria bacterium | reverse complement strand
GGGGCCTGCGCCATCCGCCTCGCCCGGGGTGCTCGACGCCGTCGATACCGTGGGCGTCGACCTGTCGGCAAGTCGTGGGGTGTTGACCGGCGTCAACCAGGCCACCCTCATGACCTACGGCACGCTGTCATTGGTGGGCAACGAATTCATCGCCTGGCGCGATGCGACGCTCACGGCGACGTCACACTACACGCTGAGCACCCTGCTGCGCGGCCTCTACTACAGCGCCGACCGGAACACGGTCGCGGCGGGCGCGCGGTTCGTGCTGTGCGACCAGACGCTGTTTCGCTATCCCTACAACCCGGCGCTGCAAGGCAAGACGCTCTACTTCAAGTTCGTGGCGTTCAACGCCGGCGCGGTCGCCGTGCAGGACATCGCCCAGGTACCGGCGGCGGCCTTCACCGTCGGCGGGCAACTCTCCGTGCCGCCCGCGCCCTCGGGGTTCACCGTCGCGCAAAGCGGTACGACGGTCGATTTCAGCTGGATCGGATCCATGATCAACAGCGCCCGCTATGAACTGCGCTACGTGCCGCAGAGCAATGCCGCCGACTGGCGCGACGGCGTGCTGATCGCAACTGGCCTCACCCAGACAGCCTATGCCTCGGCGCAGGTGCCGCCGGGCGCCTGGACCTTCCTGCTGGCGGCGCAGGATTCGGGGGGCAACTATTCGGCGCCGGCGCGGATGGATTTCAGCGTCGCCGACAGCTTGACCGTGCAGGCTCTGCTTGCCTGCGGGCCGCAGTGGCCGGGAACATTGACCTATCTCGTCGAGCACTGGACGGGCAAGCTCGTCCCGCAGGGGCAAAACCCGACGTCTGACGACGGCTGGGACACCTTCGATGCGCTGGTGGCCAATCCGTACCCCGCCTGCTCGTTCACGCCGCAGGCCGTGCTCGATCTGGGTTCGGTGAAAACCGTGCGCGCCTGGGGCGCGTTCGCTGGCACGCTCCCCATCCCGGGCGGAGTAATGCTGCCGCAGCTCGCGATCAGCACCAGTTCCGACGGAGTGACCTATTCCGACTTCAGTCCGTGGGGCAATGGCACCGTCACCGCCCGATTCATCGAGGCCCGGGTCGTCATCGACACCGCGCAGGGCACGCCGTGCCTGTCCGCATTCCGCGTCACGCTCGATAGTTGAGGAGAAGACATGCCCGTCGCAACGTTTTTGCAAACCGATTTCACGACCCAGGACGCGTCCACCTACAAGGCCGCCATCGACGGCAATATCAACGTCTTGGCCCGCCTGGCCGCCGCCTTCGCCCCCAGCCAGCAGGCCACACCCAACATGACGGTGGCGATTGGCGCCGGCGCCGTGATGGTGTGGGGCAATGTCGTGCCGGTCGCCGCGCAAAGTACCGCCGTCATCGCAGCACCCGTCACCAACCCGCGCATCGACCGCGTGGTGATCGATGCGGGAACCGGCGTGATCGCGACCGTTCTCGGTGCGGAGTCCGCGACACCCACGGCCCCGGCGATTCCGGCGGGCTTCCTGCCCATCGCCCAGGTCTTGCTGGCACCGGGTACCACCAGCATCACCAACGCCATGATCACGGACGAGCGCATCAGCGGCAACCTGCAGCCGGCGGGCAGCGTTCGGGTCCTGGCGCAGAACGCGGTGTCGCTGTCGTTCATCGCAGTCGCCGCCACCTTCACGGGCGCGGCCTATGCCAATAATGGCGGCAACGTGCAATTGTCGAGTACGGGCGCGCATGGGCTGACCGCCACTCCTGCCGTCGGTGCGAACGTCTATGTCGCGTGGTCGGGTGGGACCGGCGTGTCCGGGTTCTACAAGGTTCTTTCCGTCGACAGCGCGACCGCGTTCACGGTGCAACTGCCCTATGTCGCGGGCCTCGGCACGCCGACCGTGACGCCGGTCGCCACCGACGTGGTGATGGCGTCCATCCCGATTCCGGCGGGAACCCTCTCGGCCAACGGCTCGCTCGACTGCCAGGTGTTCTTCGACGGCACCTCATCCGCCAACGCCAAGACGACCTCCTGGTACGTGGGCGCCACCAAAATCGACGCCAATGCCTTCACCTCGAGCCCGCAGATCAGCCGCTGGTGGCTCATCGATCGGGGAGCGGTCAACAGCCAGTTGTACGCCTCGAGCGGAGGATCGCTCGTGGGCGGGTTGAGCGTGGATTTCTCGCAGAGCCAGACGCTCGCGATTCGGGCTCAGGCGGCCGCCGCCAACGAACGCATCACGCTCGAAGGCTGCGTGATTCGCGCCCAGTACTGACGCGCAACTGCAGAACCCCATCGACCGCCTCCGGGCGGTTTTTTTACGTCCATCGACAGGAGAAATCAGCATGACCGAACTCGAACAAACCCTGCAGAACCTGCGCGCCGAGATCGACAAGATCGAGTCGCCCGAATTCCGGCTGCTTGCCCACTACATCGAAGCCTTCCACCAGAAACATTCGGAGGAGATGAACGAAATGAAACAGACCTTCCTCGCCGCCAAGTTCGGCGCCCGCGTCGTCATGTGGCTGTCGGTGGTTGGCAGCGGCATCGCCGTGATCTGGGGCGTCATCCACGGCCACGGGGTGATCAAATGAACACCATCCTCGCGTCCCTTGGCATCCTGCACGAGCAGGCCCAGCAGACCCGGCTCATCACCCCCTACGCCGACGGCCTCTCGGCCTTCGAAGCCTTCCTGGCAAGTGGCGCCCAACCGGGGGCACGGCTTCGCACCATGATCTACGGCTGCACGCTGGCACCCTTTTTCGATGCGCTGATCGCGGCGCACACGGCGGGGTGTGAGGTGAGGGTGATCTTCGACCACACCCAGGCGGCGGGTCGCGCCGAGGCGCCGCAGATCGCGCGGCTGATGGCCGCAGGACTGGTCGATGGCGAACACTTCCTCATCGGCACCTCGCCGGTGCACCACCAGATCGTGCATCTGAAAGCCACGGTCATCCGCACGCCGGACGGCAAGGCGATGGTCGAGGACGGCTCCTGGAACTACTCGGTGAGTGCCAGCCAGCAGTTGAATGACCTGTGCTTCACCGAGTCCGACGCGCTCGCCCGGTATTACGAAGAGGCCTTCGATCGCCTGTGGGATTGGGTGAAGGCCAACGAACCGCAGTACCAGAAATCCATCCCGGAGGACGAACGATGAACCCGCCCATGACTTACAGCAAGACCGGCATCCAGCTCACCGAGCGTTTCGAGGGCTGCCGGCTGGAATCCTATCCCGACACCGGCGGCGTGTGGACGATCGGCTACGGCCACACCCACGGGGTGCATTCCGGCATGACCTGCACGCCCGAGCAGGCGCAAGTCTGGCTGGAACAGGACACACAGGCCGCCGCCGATGCGGTCAACAGCTTGGTGACCGTGCCCTTGAAGCAGCCCGAGTTCGATGCGCTGGTGGACTTCGTCTTCAACCTCGGAATCGGGGCTTTCGCGCGCTCGACGATGCTGAAAGACCTCGATGCCGGAAATCTCGCGGCGGCGGCCCAGCAGTTTCCGCTGTGGGATCGCGATGCGGGACGGGTGCTGGCGGGACTCCTGCACCGGCGTCTGGCCGAGGAAGCCGAGTTCAATGGGGAGGTGCCGGCATGATGAAGTTGCTCAAAGACTGCTTCACCACGGCGGACGGCGAGAGTTTCGACATCGGGCGCGTGCTCTGGGCGCAGGGGGTGATGGTGTTCATGGGGCTCGCCGTCTACAGCGTGGTAGGCCAGGGGCATTCCTTCGACATGCAAGCCTTCGGCATCGGCCTGGGCGCCACGCTCGCCGCCGGGGGGGCTGCGCTGGGCTTCAAGGCCAAGACCGAACCGGGAGGAGCCGCGTGATGTTGCCGATCCTCGACATTCTGAAATGGCTGCCTTGGCGGCTGATCGGCGCGGCTGCCCTCGCGCTCGCGGTGTTCGTAGGCGGTTACCGCTATGGCGAACAGCACGTCACGGCTCAATGGGACGCCGAGAAGGCCGCGCAAGCACAGGCGGTGGCCAAGCAAGCCGCGCAGGTCGCAGCCGTCACCACCCATCAGACCAACATCGACCAGGAGATTTCGAATGAATTTGAAACCGAGAAAGCCAGGATCGTGGCGGATCGCCGCCATCTGCTTGCCCGTGTTCCTCGGCGCGTGCGCCACCACGCCCCAAGTGGTGCCGGCGCAGTGCCCGAAGTTCCCGCCGTTGCCGCCGGAACTGATGCAGCCTCCACCAACCCTGTACCTGCTGCCGGAAAGCAACCCAACTCCGCCGTCTGCGAAAAACTAGCCGAGGATGCGGCGCAGACGACGCTGATGGTGGTGGAGTTTCAGAAGTGGTATCGGGAGCAGGCGGGTGCACTCGCTGTTCAGAACAAATGAATCTTCTGCCGCTGCCCGACCGCGGGCCGCTGCCCATGCTCACGCTCACGCTCACGCTCGGTATGTTGGGCCTCGGCGGGCTGCACGTGGCGGAGCGGGTGAAGGGGGCGGCGCAAAGTGTCGGAGTGGGGATACGGGCAAGGCACGCTGAAAGTAGAGGCTTGTCCGTCCAATTACTGTGGCCACCATTGGCCGTTTTGAAAGACGAAGGCGATGCGCCCATCATTTCTCGTGGTCAGAACGCGCCTGGCTTCTCCACGGAACGGTCCCCCGCGAGCTTTGCTGCGATAATATGGAACTGTCTGTTGCGTGTCATACATGTACCCCTTGTCTGAAATCACCACGTAAAACGGGTTGCATCCGTAGGTATCGAAAACTTCAGTGCAAATTCCGTTTTCTCGACCGTGGTGTGAAGCAATCAGGACATGCGTGCCGGACACGGCACTCTGGAAGGCGGGTTGCTTGAGCAATGCTTCCCATCCTGCCGATTCAAGATCGCCAGGAAAAAGGAAGTTGATGCCGGCGATGCGGAGGTGCACAACCATGCTCAGGTTGTTTTCGTCATCAAATTCCGGGTAGTTGTTGCAAAAGACCTGCCGCTCGACCCCAAAGAATATCGGCGGCGTTGCATCTGTGCCACCGGTATAGCTTGAAGCCATATCAACCAAAGCTCCAATACCAGGCCCCATGCCGTCCTCAGACTTCAGATAGCGGATAGTCTCTGGGGTAACTGACCTATTCCGCCACAGCCATTCGACGTCTACGTTCTCCAACAAGTCTGGCAGACCGCTGACATGATCTTCGTCGTAGTTCGTGATCGCCAGCATCTCGAGGCGGGACACGCCCACATTACGCAGGTAGTGTCCCGGCCGCCATCCCGTGTCGCCATTGTGCCCGCAATCAATCATCAGGCGGGAGCCGTTGTCGCAGGTAAGCAAGGCACAGGCGCCATGCTCAACGTCGAATATTTTCAGCTCCATGCTGCTCCCCCATCTATCGAACTAACGAAGCCCCTTGAAGCCCGGCCGATACAAGTTTCGGAGCGTGTCGGCATTCATCGAAAGCCAGTGACTCTTTCGTGCCACGAAATCGATCTGACTAGAAACTTTCGTTGAATTGGCAATCAGATTCGTGGCTCGGAACTTCTGCGAATGTGGCGGAAGCGATTGGATGATCACGTCGCCGGTCTTGGTCGTCATAATTGGAATGTCGAGATCGAACAGTCTCTGGCGGACCTCCGGCTTGGGGTGTTCAAACTGATTGTCAAACTGGCTTCCACAGATAGCTATTCTCGGCTTAACAGCTTCGAAGAACGTCTTAGAATTTGTGGGGCAATCAGATCCATGATGCGCAAGCAGAAGGACGTCGACTTCGCGCTTGAAAATCTTGCAGCGACGTAGGTATGCGCTGATGTTGGCATCCTCTACATCACCCAGGCTGGCGACGTTAAAGCAACCTTGGCGAAACAACTTGACCGTAGAGTTGTTGTTTGACTCGCCACTCAGCAAGACGCGCGGGTGGTACATGACATCTCGGTACGCCAGGTCCTCGGCGCTCTTCAGCCCTTTGATGTAATCGGGATCAATGGCAATGCACTTCACGGACCGCCCCTTCTTCGCATTCGCGAACCGATGATTCTGGATAAGCTTCAAGCATTCCTTGGCCGTGTCACTGTGCGGCGGATATCCAGGATACTCAATCGTCGCTGGCTTGTAGGACGAAAGAATTTCTTCGAGGTCGGCCACAGCGCAATGGTCCTGGTCCCAGCCAGTGATGTGAAGAACGTCGATGGCGCTCTTCCCGCACTCGGCAAGCTCTTGCTTCAGGTTTGGACGACTGAGGTCAGTTAACCGAGCTTCGATCAGGGTGAACGTGCCGTCGGCGAAGAATGAAAACGAAGCGCCAGCCGTGCCAAGCTGATAAGCGCGGAATCTCGTGATGATGGAGCGGGTTGTCATTTCTTCTTACCTCCATCGTCGCACGATTCCAGCGCCAAGACGTTTTGGACGAGTCGTATGCCGGTATTTCTAGCGGATATGGCGAGCCAAAGAAATTGGATCGTGAGTCCGCCGACAGTCACTGCTTGGGGGCCAAACGGCACCTTCGACAATGCAGACGCTATCCAGGCAATCAGGAGAATCAGAAGCGTCAGACTGGCCGAATCTCGAAAGAGGAGGAATCGCTTGTGCGAGTCGTTGACAACGACGTTCGACTTATGCTTCTGGAAAAGCCGATACCAAGAGGTGTTTTGCTCCCTCGCGCTTTGCGGAATGTCTCCAATCTTCTTCTTCAGCGCTGCTATGTCGATTCGCGGATCGGTTTCGGCGTGCTCGCTAAACGCGCGATGACCAGGCAGGGCATCTTTGATGCGCCAGAAGACGATTGACGCTTTGGCGTTGGATGGCAGCAGGTCATTCAGGAAGACCGCGATCAGCGGGCCGGCGCCGGCAAAGAGCAGCTCTTGGACGAACGCCGATTGCGCAAGCGCTGAAATCGACGCTCGGGTGAACGCGAAACCCGTCAACACCAAAACGATCACGACAATATCGGCGCTTACCAGCAGCCAAATGGTCTTGCTGTTCTCAGCTTTCAGCGATGGAGTGCCCGCGGTCTTCTTTGCCATCTAATCCTCCCGGTTCACAGTTCAATCCCCGATATCGAACTCGGCGTTCTTGAACTTCAGCACGTTGCAGTTCTCCTTCACCGCGCGCTGCAGTCCATCGTCGAAGCCGGTGGCTGATTCAGCCTGAATCTCGATGGCGATCTTGACCTTCACGCCGGTGCGCATGGTGAACTGCTGGACAACCTCGTCGACCAGGTCGGCGAACTGTTTCTTCGCCAGGATCGGGTCGAGCTCGATGCTGCCGTAGAACTGCTTCTTCAAGGCCTGGCCGGCGGCGCCCGTGCCTGACGGGTATCCGCCCTTGCCCGAGTCTTCGACTTGGGGTGTGTCGCCGCTACCGCCGGTGGTCACAGTTGTTTTGGATGCGCCCCCGCCGGTTTCAGCTGCCTTGGCGCGCGATGCTTCCTCTGCCGCACGCAGCGCCTCCATGTAGGCCGCCGCCGCGAACGGCTCGATCAGCAGCAGCGAGGAGTCCATGATCAGCGACGTGCGCTTGCCGTAGCTGAACCCGACGTAGCGACCATCGTCCTTGCCCTGCGCGAAGCCGAAGAAGTCGCGGCTTTCGGCGCCTGCGGCCATCGTCAGCTGGAAGACCGTGTCGTCTTTCAGGCGGGGCAGATAGAGCTGCTGGCAGCTCTGCTGCCAGACGTTCAAGGCGCTTGTCTCCTTGGCGTCGTCCTTCCAGAACCAGTCCTTCAGCACCTTGGCCAGGTGGATCGGCGCCCACTCGTTGATGAGCAGCTCGTTTTCCTTGAGCACGCGCTCGACCTCTTGCGCCCAGTTCTGCGCGCTCGGGTTGGCCTGGAAGTGCTCCCACCGCAGTTCGGACAGGCCCTTGCCAGGCCGGGCTTCCTGCATCGGCACCACGATCCACTTGTAGGTCTCGCGGATCATGCGGCGTACGGTCTCCTCAGCCTGCTCCAGGCTGGCGTTTGCCTGCTTGGCCATCAGGTTGTCGAGAACGATGCGGTTGTCCTTGTAGTCGGCAACGATGCTGCGCCACGCCAGGTACGAACGGACGTTGTCCTTCAGGCGGCTGACGCTGTCGTAGTCGGCCGCGAGGAAGATCAAGCGGTTCTGTTTGAAGCGGGGCTGGTCGCCGCGCTTCTTCAGGATCTCGGCGGCGCGGTCGATGGCCAGGCTCTGGCCGCTCTTGCTGAATGCGGCATCGGGGGGCAGCACCACCAGGCGCAGCGCCCAGTCGTCGGGCACGTCGCCACTGTCGGTGAAGACGTGGATGCCACCGAACACGCCGCTGGCAAAGCCGCGCTGGACGCGCTCGCGGACGGTCGGGAACACGTCCTCCTTGTCCTGGAAGCGGCGCTTGCGCTCTTCCATCTCACGCCGCAGGTTGGGTCGCGTGTCGAGCCAGAAGCGGTTGTTGGCGTGGTTGAGGTAGTGCAGCCTGTCACCGAGCCGGCGCAGTGCGTCCTTGAACAGCCCGATCTGCTGGCCGGGCTGAACGATGCCGAGCATCACGCGTTCGAGCTCCAGACCCCGTACCAGCTGGTTCGTGGTGCTGGGCGCGCTGCCCAAAAACACTGACCGCGCCGCACGGCGACAGGCCTGCACGCTGCCGAAGCGGGTGTCCTTGTTCTCGATCTCGGTGGTCTCGGCGCGCTCACCGTCCACGTCGCGTTCGAGCACCGGATCCCAACCTTGAGGCAGGTAGTAGATGACCTCGTTGCGCACATCGGCGTCGTAAAGCGGCAGGCTGCCCGGCATGATCAGCGGGTCGTTGTTGCCGTCCTTCCACAGACGGTGGATCACCTTGGCCATCATCTTCAGCACACCACGGGTGCGCTGGAAGTTGTCGAGCGTGGACCAGTCCTCGTAGAGCCGGTCGAACACCTCGGGGTGGATGGGGTAGGCGTGAACCAAGCGCTCGAAGTAGCGGCTTTCCTGCGTCTCCTGCGGGAAGTCGTCGCGGTTGGCGGTGTAGAAGTCCGCGAAGGCGCGGCACACCGACTCCATCGCCAGTTTGTCGTTGATCGACGCGAACAAGCGCCGCCGCACGATCTCGAAGGCCTCTTCGGTGGCCACCGGCTTCCACAGCGCCTGCACGCGGCCGAAGTAGTGCGCCAGCGCCTCCAGCGCCTTCACTCCGCGCTGGCTGCCGGCTTCCTTGTCCGACTCCGGCAGGGACGCAAGCAGCACCGCCGTCGGCACGGCCTTCAGCGCCTCGGTCAGCGCCTGCACGAACGACAGGTTGGAGTCGAACGTGCCCCCGCTCAGGGCCTTGCCTTCTTCGAACTGGCGGACGTAAGCCACCAGCTCATCGATGAGGATGACGCACGGCGCACACCGCGCTAGCAGTATCTCCAGCACCGCCTTGCCGGGCGAGGTGCCCGAGGTGTCGGCGTCGGCCACCAGGGCGTAGCCTTCCGCGCCGCCCAGCTGCCATGCCAGGTCGCCCCACAACGTGCGCACCACCTGCCCGTCACGCTTGATAGGCTGGTTAGGCGACGACTTGATGCCGTCGAGTACCGCGACGCGAGCGCGGGGCAGTTCCGTGATCTGCGCCGAGTCCAGAATGGCCGCCACGCCTTGCAGGTCGCTGGCCGGTACCTCGCCCTTGGCCAGGTGATAGACCGCCAGCATGGTGTGCGTCTTGCCGCCGCCGAAGGCGGTCTGCAGCTGAATGACCGGGTCGCCACCCTTACCAGAGAGCCGCTTCACCACCGAGTCGAGCAGCAGACGCATACCCTCGGTGATGAAGGTGCGCTGGAAGAACAGCATCGGGTTCTGGTACTCGCCCGTTGCTGTGCCCGCGTGCACCCGCGACAGGTCGGCCGCAAACTCAGCCTGCTGAAACGTGCCCTTGAGTACGTCTTCGTGCGGTACGGCGACTTCGCGCCAGGGTTTCAAAGCCATTTCTTGTTCCCCGATCAGATATCAAGTTGCGCCTGCGAGCCAAGCACGCCGGCTTCGCCGGCCGCTTGTTCGATGCCGCTCCAGGCAGTGACCAGTTCGTTGTAGGCGCGAGCGTCGTCCGCCCAACCCTTGCGCTCGCAAAGCGTGTAGAGCCGGTAGGCCAAGGCACGAATCGGCTCCGCGCGGGCTGGCATTCGCGCCAGTAGTGCACCCGCCGCCGATTCGCCGTCCTGATTCAAGGCGCGGATCAGGTGGTGCAGCGCCTCCCAAACCGGTAGTCGCGCATCCGTCTCGGGCGACCAGTCACGCGGCAGCTCGTTTGAGCGCAACAGGCGGAGATCGCCTTTTCCAGATGCCACGACGCCCGTTGCCTGCAGGCCGCCGACACTGGTTCCCTTTGCGCGGGCCAGCACGTCTGCCTCACCGAATCTGCCTGTCGCCCAGCCTTGCTGCTCAAACCAGTGCAGGCAAAACTGCGTGTCGTGGTCGAAGTCGTCCTCCGCTAGAAATCGGTTGATCAGCTGCAATGCCGTCCTGACGCTCATGGGTGTGCCGTCCGCCTCCAGCACAGCGGTGTACTGGCTGAAGATCGCCATTCCAGGGCCGATGATGGCCTGTGACAGGTCCACCGGCGCTACGGGCGAGTTCACGCCACCGCGGGTCATCTCGTCCAACGCGTCAGGCAACGTAGCGTTGAGTTCTCGAATGAACTCGCGACGGCTGATAGTGGCGGCGTCTTTGGCGCGTTGGCGGCAAACGAGGATGATGCTCGACGCTAAGGCGTTGGTGCCGATGCCAATTGAGCGTGAATCTCGTTCGGTGCGCATCGGCCAGGTGCCGGTAATTGCAAAGCCTGCGTCTAATACGGCTTGCAGGAACGTGTCCCAACCCGTATTGGACGTGCCGGTTTCAGCCTTGGTCTCGCTCTGCTTAAACGCGTAGTAGATCGTCACCGGGAAAGCCGGGTGCGCCTTCTCCGCGAGGTTGTGCATGGCCCGCGTCATGCCGTCCAAGAAAAAGGCTTCGGCCTTTTCCTTGCTACCGTGTCGGTAAGGTGTGGCTACCAGCTCCTCGGTCTTCGGAACCGCGACCGTGGCATAAAGACCCGGGAAGATCGGCTTTAGGCTCTTGCGTAGCCAGACGTAAAAGAAGTCGGAGAGGTCCGCATAGCCGATGTTGTCGTAATACGGCGGATCAGTCGAAACGACCTTGCTGCGCGAGATCGACTGACTCTGCGCGTCTGCCTGCTGCACGTGACCAGGCCGTGACGACGCTGCACCTACGGAGCGACAAATGCCCTCTATCGAAACGGCGATGTCGCCTGCGGCCCCGGCAAACGTGTTGATCTCGGCGAAGTCCCAGATCATCGGCAACGCCTGCCTACCAAACGTGGTCTTCGCCTGATCACGCGTCGGGCTCCAGGCTACGAGCGAGCTGTTGTAGTCCGTTGTCTTGTCGACGGCCAGTCCGAGGTACACCGCAACGGCCTCGGCATACGCCGTCGCTCCGCATCCGCCCGCATCCAATCCGACACCATCGTCCGCCACCCCGGCGGCCACTGCATCGTGTCGGCAGCGGGAGATGGCGTCCTGGACCAGATCGGAGAATGTGGTCAGAGCGACCAGTTGGCGTGGCGTGAAGAGGTCGCCGTAGGTGTCGAGCCCGTAATTGCTGACGTTGACGCGGCACTTGCCATGAAGCTTTACCTCGGGGCGCCATTCGGGCACAGCCTGACGCGCGATGGCCTCGTGCTCGGCGGTAGGTGCCAGATAGATGCGGCCTCGTGCGCCCTCGACCACAAGGGCCATCAGACGCGTACCCATGCGTCCCGCTGTTCCTTCATTGCGGATGTACTTGTAGTCGATGGGCGAACGCGACAGTAGGCAGTAGAACCCCCCCCGCTTGCCAGCCGCAGTACCTTCCTCAGCCTCGGCAGGTGCAATCCGCCCCTTTACCGTGAACCGGTAGCTGTCGCCCTGCACCACGGGCTCGACATATGAGTGCTTACCCTCTTTGCTAGAGAGTACGAAAGTCGAAACCAGAGGCACCTCAACGTGGCTGAATGCCGGGTTGGGACTTCTGACCGTTCGTGCCCACAGCCAAGCGATTACCTTGAGCGACTGTCCTTGCAGCGACTTCAGCTCTGGTCGCTCGGCCACCATCTCCGGCGTGACGGTGATCTTGGGATAGAGGTGCCCTATGCGCTTCTCGGCCTCGGCACGCATCCATGCCCCGTATCGGCGCACGTCTTCCGCTAGACCGCGCCCACCGCGCCAGTCTTCGTGCAGCCGCGTCTGCTTTTCGCCCGCGGGCAGCGGTCCCACCGGTGCCTGCCCGGCAAAGCGCGGCGGAATCTCGATCATCGCCTTGTTGATCGTCACCGCGACGGGGTTCAGGTCCGACGCGTAGCTATCCAGCCCCAGGCGCTGCGCCTCCAGAGGGATCGCGCCCCCGCCCGCGAACGGGTCGTGGAAGCCGGGCAGCTTTTCAGGGTTGAAGAGCTCCGCGGCTTGCGCATGGTTCTTGTTGAGCTCGCACGTTTCGCGCCACGAGCGCCGGATCTCGGCACGGGCACGTTCCAGGACGTCCTCGTTGTGGGTGTTCTCCCACTGAACCAAGTCTTCAATGATCTTGAATAGGCGTTCGCGCTCCAGCGTAGCCCTTTCCTTGTTCACGCCATAGCGAAACCCGCCGCCCCGCTGGTAACCCGGATCATTGACCATCTGCGCAAAGATCACCGCACGAGCAGCGGCAAGGGGACGGCGCGCCCACCACAGATGCAGCGTGGAGGGGTGTCCGTGCCGGATCGACTTTTCACGCGAAGACGCGACGTTGATGGCGTCGAGCGGCAGCGCGACCTCGATGAGTTTCTTGGGTGCCTTGATGGTCGCCATGTGTTGTTTTCCTTTATTCAGGCCGCTGCGCACGGGCGAGCAACTGATCGAGATCGAGGTTGATGCTGGTCACTGCCCAATCGGGCTCCTGGGTGAAGGGCTGCCGCACATAGAACGGCCCTTCATGCTGTTCACCGTCCACCATCACGACGGCCAGGATGAACTTGTCGGTCTGGTTGAGCCCGTAGAGGATTTCGTTGCGCGTGACCGTGATCGTGGTCTGGCCCTTGGCGCGGCCCTTGACCTCGATGTGGCGCGACGGTGGCAGCTTGCCGTCCAGCGCCTTGGGCAGGCTGGTGACGTCCCACCCGCACTTCTCGGCCGACACGTCAATGACATCGTGGCCTAGCGCGCGCTCGGCGTTTATCACGGCGCGCATCGCGATCTGCTCGACGCGGGCGCGCGCGGCGGCGTCGGCCGTCCATCCCGGTTGGCCCTTGCGCTGCAGCAGCAGGCCGGCGGGGATGACCAGCGAGCCGCCCAAAATCACCGGCGTAGCGGAGATGACGTGGCGCATGGCCAGCAGCTCCTTCTCGCGCGACTCGCGGCGGGCGGTGAGGTCATCGATGGTGCGGCGGACGTTCTCCAGCGTCAGGCGCACGTCCTTGCCAGCGGCGATGTCGTCCTGCAGCTTGATGTAGCGGTCGGACCAGAAGCTGATCTCCCGGACCAGGCGCTCGTGGACGGCGGCCAGCGTCTTGTCGACGGTCTTCTCCCGGCGGGCACGGACCTCGTCGAAGTGCTCGGGCACGAGGTGCGTGGAGGCGTGGGCCAGCGCGACCTGCTCCAGATCCTTGGCGATCCAGGGGGCGGCCAGCACATCCTCGATCAGCGCCATGTCGGCCTGCGCCAGTGGTTCCAGATCCAGGTGAGGGGCCCAGCCGGCGTTGATGGCGTTCCCCTTGGGGTCGATCTCGACGAACTGCATGCGGCGTGACACCACGTGCGTCGGGTCGGCGCCTTCCTTGACCGAGTGGTCGATGATGAACATCACCTTCGGGGTCAGGCCCATGTCTGCCGGGTCCACCAGCACGGCGCCTTGCTTGAGCTTGTTGCGGTGGGCTTCGAGCACCAGGTCGGTCACCGACTGCATCAGCGGGTGGGCTGGGTGCAGCAGGCTGGCCATCGGCGCGCCCACGCGGTCAAGTACGCGGACGTACTGCTTCTCGAAGCAGACGCGCTCGTAGCGGCGCAGCACGGGGTCGGCATTGCGGCGGTCGCGCCCGGTGATCTGGCGGTCGCGCTCGCGGATGATGGCCGGGACGTTGGTGATCTCGTAGCGGCCCGGTTCGCGCGGGCGCAGTTCGCCCCCCAGCTGCTGGAAGGCTTGGGTGAAGAACGAGCGGATGAAGAAGGGCTGCAGCTTGCGGGCCTCGGCCTTCTCCATTTCCTCCTTGACGGCGAAGAGGCGCCTCTCGTCCATCACCTCTTCGCACAAGGCGTTGCGCTTGATGATGTCTTCGAGGTGGCGGGTGTCCAGTGCGCCTTCGACCTTGCGCAGCAGGCGGGCGCGGACTTCGGGGTCGGAGCCGTAGCGGATGGCTTCGATCAGCAGGTCCTTGAGGCTGCGGTCTTCGAACACCTCGCCCAGGATGTCGAACACGCGGCCACCCAGTGCGTGGCGTTCGATCTCCAGCTTCTCGAACAGACGCTGGAAGACGTCGCCCTCGCGCGTCTCGGATGCCACCATGTTCCACAGGTGGCAGACCTCTGTCTGGCCGATGCGGTGGATGCGGCCGAAGCGCTGTTCCAGGCGATTCGGGTTCCACGGCAGGTCGTAGTTGACCATCAGGTTGGCGTTCTGCAGGTTCACGCCTTCGCCGGCGGCGTCGGTGGCGACAAGCACGCGCGCGGTCGGGTCGTTGCGGAACATCTCCTGCACCTTGCGGCGCTCTTCGCGCTTCACGCCGCCGTGGATCATGACCACGGCCTCCTCGCTGCCGATCAGGCCACGGATCTTGGTTGCCAGGTAGTTCAGCGTGTCGCGGTGCTCGGTGAAGATGATCAGCTTGCGTTGGCGGCCCAAGGAGTCGTGCATCTCAGGCGTGTCTTGCAGCAGGCGCGACAGCTCGTCCCACTTGCGGTCCTGGCCGGAGTGCACGACCTTGCGGGCCTGCTCTTCCAGATCTTCGAGGATGATGATTTCGGCCTCGAGCTCCTGGATGGTCTGGGCGGCTGTGGCCTGGTCGACCACGGCTTCTTCGAAGTTCTCGTAGTCGTCGGGCGAGAGCGCGTCGGCCGACTCCCAAATGTCATCTGGCACACCGTTGGTGCCGGTGCCGACGAGCGTCTCGGCCAGCGACTTGCCGCGTTGGCCCAGCTTCTCTTCCTCGACCCGGCGCTTGAGCTTGTTGCGGCGGCGCTTGAGTGACTGGTAGATCGCCTCGGGGCTGGAGGCCAGCCGGCGCTGCAGCGAAGTCAGGGCGAAGCCGACAGTGCCTTTTCGGCCGCCGTCCGCCAGTTGATCGGCCCGCGCGAACTCGGTCTTCACGTAGTCCGTGACGGCGGTGTAGAGCGCGGCTTCGAGGTCGGACAGCTTGTAGTTGCAGGTGTAGGCCCGCCGCTCAGGGAACAGCGGGGTGCCGTCGAACTTGAGCAGGTCCTCCTTGACCATGCGCCGCATCAGGTCTGTGACGTCGACCTTGTGCGCGCCGTCGCGGAACTTGCCGTAGAAGCGGTCGGCGTCCAACAGCGACATGAACAGTTGGAAGTCTTCTTCCTTGCCGTTGTGCGGCGTGGCGGTCATCAACAGGAAGTGCCGCGTGATCGAGCCCAGCAGCTCGCCGAGCTGGAAGCGCTTGGTCTTGTTGACCTTGTTGCCGAAATAGTTGGCCGAGAGCTTGTGCGCTTCGTCGACGACCACCAGGTCCCAGTGCGACAGACGCAGCTTCTCTTGCAGGTCTTCGGCGCGGGCCAGTTGGTCGACGCGGGCGACCAGAAGATCGATGTCGTCGAAGGGGTTGCCGCTGCGGGACTGCTCGACCTGCTCGCGCGAGAACAGCGAGAACGATAGCCCGAACTTCTCGAACATTTCGTCCTGCCACTGCTCGACCAGGCTGCCTGGGGCGACGATCAGCACGCGCTTGGCGTCGGCGCGCATCAGCAGCTCGCGGATGAACAGGCCGGCCATGATGGTTTTGCCGGCGCCGGGGTCATCGGCCAGCACGTAACGCAACGGCTGGCGCGGCAGCATCGACTCGTAGACCGCGGTAATCTGGTGCGGCAGTGGCTCCACGTTCGACGTGTGCACGGCCATCATCGGATCGAACAGATGGGCCAGGTTGATGCGGTAGGCCTCGGCGGCGAGCTTGAACTCGTCGCCTGGCGCATCGAAGGCCCAGGGGCGCCCCGCTTCGGCCAGCGACAGCTTGGCCTCGTCGGTGCGGAACAGCATCCGCTCCAGCAGCTTCCCGTCGGCGGTCTTGTAGTAGACGGTCAGGGCGTTATCACCGACCGGCTCGGTCGTGACGATGCGCACCACCTGCCCGGGCTCCAGGCCCGAGATGGCAGCGTTCTTCTGGATCTGTTCGAGTTTGAGCACCTTCACTCCCTTTGTTCTGACGCGCCGTAGCCCGGTGCAAGAACGAGGTTGGTGACGCCGTAGAGCGCCTGGCGATTTCGGAGCCACAAGTGGTGCTCGCCACCCTTGAGGCTGTGGTCCTCGGTGCAGTCCACGTTCCAGCGGCGCAGCAGGTAGCCGGCCATTGCCGCGCGGGCGCGGACCTTGAGCACACCGCCTTCCATGCCGTACTCGGCCTCGATGGTGTCCGGGTGCTGCACGTTGGCCGGATGCGGCACGAGCTCGAGCTCGGTGATTCGGTTCCACTGGATGTCCTGATCGGGCTTCTCGTGGTCGGCCACCTGGCCTTGCAGGACGCTGGCGTCGTCAAGCCGCCCCAGCACGAAGTCGCGGAACTCGCCGCTGCGCCGGTCAAAGGCGCGGACATGCCAGCGCAGACCGCTGTCGGCAAGCGCAAACGGCACGATCTGGCGGGTGGTCAGCCCACTCGACAGTGCACGGTAGGCAATCTCAACGGCGCCGCCTTGGTGGATCGCACGCGTCAGAATAGACAGCAGATCCAGATCGATCTTGCCCGGCAGGCTGGTGCCCTCCTGCGCCACAACACCCTTCCAGCGGATGGGTTCGCCGTCGCCATAGCCCTGGGACAGCCAAGTGAGGACGCGCTCAGCCGAGAAGTCGAACAAGGGGCGAAACCAAGAGGCGCGGACGTAGACCTTGCCCTTGGTGTCGTACTCCATGTTGCGTGGGGCCAGCTCCTTGTACTGGGCGATGTCCCGCGTAGCGGCTGCAGCCTGGATGCCGAAGCGAGTCACCAAGTCCTGCCTGCGGATCTCGCCAACGAACCGCAGGCGCAGCTCGACGAATGCGAGCCGGTCCCGTTGCGCCTGAGTCATTTCTGCGAGTCGTTCGCTGGACATGGTTGTGCGTCAGTTTCCGTAGCTTTTGCGGAAGCATACGCACATCCAAATCGAACGTCAATAAGTCGTTAAATGCGACTACATACGGCGCAATTTGATGATGTGTGTTCGAGGGCCAAGAAGATTGCCTTGTCCCACCAAAAGGTGTGGGGAGCAGGATGCGCGACTTGGCAGGATCGCGGATCGAGGATTGCTCAATTCATCGAATCCCCGCCCTCAAAGTCGGGGCGTTACTATCTGGGTCGGCAACCGGACGCGGGTTCTATTCCGCAAATGGGAATCGAACTGGTGGCCGATCTGAGGCTCTCGGCTGGTGACATCATCCGGGCGTAACTGATAGGACCGTCAGCGGTATGGGCTGGGTTCCGGTCCTTTCCGCAGAAGTTCGAAGCGGTTGTAAGGCGCTGAGTTACTGAGGTTTGGCGCAGGGTTCCGCCCCACCACCAATAACGAAACCCCAACCGTTCTCGGTTGGGGTTTTTTCTTGCCCGCTCGCGCCGGCTCCCGCGTGTGGTTGGGGGTTCCTGCGGATTGCGCCAGTCGGCCTTCTGGCTCGTTCCCG
>JAPTVL010000071.1 GCA_028065725.1 Betaproteobacteria bacterium | reverse complement strand
CGCCGCACGATGGCCCAGGAACACAGCGACAGCATGCAGCAGTTCCAGATGCTGCAGCAGCAGATCAGCGACTTGACGTACCAGACGGGACGGCAGAAATGAGCCTGCATGATTTCAAGTTGGATGACCTCGCGCCCTACACCAGCGAGAAGGCATTCCCGGCCACGGCGAGCCCTGATTTCCGGCTGCTGTTCGTCGGCCGCGATGACGTGCACCGCGCGCTGCGGCATGTCCTTGGCCGCGTCAAGACGAGCCTCTACCTCAACATGTTCGGCTATGACGATGACGATCTGAACGACATCATCATGGGCCTCGTGCACGACCCACGCATCACGGTTCTCATCACCCTCGACAAGTCGCAGGCTGGCGGTGTGCACGAGAGGCGCTTGCTGGAATCGGACGCCGCGAAAGACCCGGAAGGCTACCGCACGCATTTCGTCATCGGGCAGTCGGCAACCCATCAAATTTCGCACACGAAAGGCTTTGTGGCCGACGGCGTTGTGGGCGCCGAAGGGTCCACGAACTGGTCCACCTCTGGTGAGGGCACGTTCTCGGTGCGTCCGGGCGAGAATGGCTTCAAGGCGCAGAACAACACGCAGACCTTCTTCCTGGATCCCTACGCCGTGCAGCGATTCCAGGCGCAGTTAATTGCCGAGCATATCGCGGCTCAACGTCAAGCTAAATCATGAACTCATTTACCGTCGCCATCAATCGTTTACTCGGAAACGAAGGCAAGTATGTCAACAACCCTGCCGACCCGGGCGGTGAAACAAAGTGGGGCATCAGCAAGCGCAGCTATCCGCATCTCGACATCGCCAATTTGACGCGCGACGAAGCCATCGCCATCTACAAGCGCGATTTTTGGGACAAGATCGACGGTGACGCGATGCCCCCTGGCGTCGGCTTCCAACTACTGGACTTCGCCGTCAACAGCGGCATTGAAACGGCTATCCGAGCGTTGCAGCGCGCCGTCGGCGTTGCGGACGATGGCAACTTCGGCCCTGTGAGTTTGGCTGCGCTCAAAGCGCAATCTCCTGCAGACACGATCATGAAGTTTCTGGCCGAGCGGCTGATGTTCATGACGGGGCTGTCTACATGGATGGATTTCGGCAAAGGCTGGGCGCGTCGCATCGCGGCTGACTTGCGCTATGGCGCGGCCGATACACCATGAGCCTCGACGACCTGGCATCCGACGCCGAAGAGCGATTCCGCGAAGCTGCGCTGAGAAACCGCGAGTTCGAGGCGCGCAGCCTTCGATTGCGCCCATGCGGTCACTGCTTCTTTTGCGATGAGACCGTGCCGCCCGGTGAATTGTTTTGCCGCCCGGATGCGGGCGGTTCCTGCCGAGATGATTTCCAGCGCGAGCAGGACGCGCGACACCGAAACGGAGTCTGAACATGCTGATCCTCAACGTCGCCGGATTTTATCTCGGCCTCATGTACGCCACTTGGCTGCTGTTCGTCGCCATCATGGGATTTCGGGCCGCGAAGCTCGCTGGCAAGCTGTCCAAGCCCGTGTTCGTCCTGGCGCTGCCGGCGCTGGGCGTTGGCGTGCTGCTCGACTTCGCTCTGCAGGTCGTCTCGACGCCGATCTGGCTCGACCCACCGCGCGAGATGCTGCTCACGCTGCGGCTTGACCGCTACCTGACGCTGACCAATCCCACGGGCCTGAACGCCTACCGCCAGCGCGTGGCGAAGTGGGTATGCGCCAACATGCTCGATCCTTTTGAAGTGTCGGGCCACTGTCACAAGGACGGCTGAGATGGGCAAGTTCATCGCGTGGTGGGCTGGGCTTTTCGCCGATCCGTCCGGGCTGCCCGATGAGGCTCGGCTTGGCTTTGTGCTGGCCATCGTGCTCTACCTGATTCTGTGGGCCATATGGGCATGCACGCAGGGACTCTCGACTTGGCCGACCGTCATCACCCCATTCGTGGGCGGCTTGTCGGGGATCTCTGGCGCGTTCGGCGTCACCGTCTGGATTCGAGGGACCAAGTGATGCTCGCCTACTGGTCATTCTGGTGGATGCCTTGGTTGTTGCCGTGGATGGTCCCGCTGTCCGTGGACTGGCGCCGTATCCAGGCCCGCGCCACACTGCACATCGTTCGAGAGGGAGAGGTTGATGGACATGGCAACGACCGCTAGCTTGTGGTTCGCAGGATTCTGCGCATGCGCATTCGTTCTGCTCTATCTCATGTGGAGGGACTGATATGGAATTCCTGGTCAGTCTCATTCTCGACCCGATCAAGTCGGCCATCTCTTGGCTGCTTGCGCATCCGCTCGAACTTCTGATCCTCGCGCTGCTGCTGGCGTGCGGATTTCTCTACTGGCGCACCGATAGCCTAAAAGCCGACCTGCTCGCATCGCAGGCCAGTGCAGCGCGCGCCGTGGCGAACACCAAGATCCTGCAGGCAGCAATCCAGACGCAGAACGCAGGCGTCGAGCGGATCTTGCAGCAGGGTGTCGCCAACGTCGAGGCAGCGAAAGCGCAAGCCGCTCAGCGCGTCCAGGCGGCGGCGAAGGTGCGCGTGGTCTATCGCACGCGCGTCGAGCGCATCGAGGCCGCGCGGGTGCCGCAGGAATGCGACCAGGCCGCGGCGTGGGCAGCCGGGCAGGCGGGACAGCTCATCGAGGGGTGGCAACCGTGAAAACGAAACTCTCTAGGCCACTTTCGTTTACCTGGAAATTGACCCCGATTTGTTTCGCTTTGCTCGCGGGCTGCGCCGCCCAAGTGCCGACGATCCAGACGCAGATCGTCAAGGTTCCGATCCCGGTGCAGGTTCCGTGCCCGGCGCCCACCCTGCCACCGAAACCCATGCTCATCACGCCAGCCGGTACGCCGAGCCAGATCATCAAGGCGCTGGTGGCGGATCTGGCGCTGGTCATGGGCGACGATGAGCAGGTGAGGGCGCTGGTTGCGCCGGAGCCTGGTGCACGTTTTGGTGTAAAAAGCGGCGCGCAATAGCCTGAAAACGCGCACTGGGCGCGCCGCTCTCCCTCTGAGAACAGGCCGACAGGACGCGACGAATTGCCTTCACACGGCAGGGTGAAGCGCTGAGAAATCAACCATTTACGCATCGCTGGTGTAAACGGTGGTGCAGATTGGGCGATTAGCTCAGGGGTAGAGCGTCCGCCTCACACGCGGAAGGTCGCAGGTTCGAAACCTGCATCGCCCACCA
>JAPTVL010000447.1 GCA_028065725.1 Betaproteobacteria bacterium | reverse complement strand
TCCGATCTGAATATACGCACGTCATGCTGGCATGTGGTCGGACCTCAACCGACTTCCGACGCAATTTCCGACGAGGTGCTGCGCGCCACAATCAGATCCCCGCCAGCGACATTGCGCCACATGCCGCACTACTAGTGGACAGGTTTGACGGCTTCACCTTGTTTCGGCTGACCAAGGAGCAATACTGGAACCTGAAAGAGCGCTCAGGCAAAGTCCGCCCACAAGATGCTGTGATCCACGATCCCCAAGGGCAATGGTGGTCCTTGCTGCTTCACTTCAGCTTGAGCGGACCAAAAGCAGAAAACGTCAATCTGCTGAGAGCGGCGGTGCAAAAGTCGGCCACGGTAGCGGCGGAATAAACCAGCCGCGGGCGGAGTAAAATCCGGCCACCTATTTCCTTTCTGCAATGACGGCAGGAGGGACAGGGGATCTACACCGTGGAACTATATCTGAAGGTTCGCCTGGCTGTCTCCGAAGGGATGACGCAGCGCCAGGCAGCAAAGCATTTCAACATATCTCGCGACAGCGTCGCCAAGATGGTGTCGTATTCGATACCGCCCGGCTATCAGCGGCGATCACCGATCCGGCGGCCGAAGCTGGATGCGTTCGTTTCGACGATCGAGCATTGGCTCGACGAGGATATGAAGGTGCCGCGCAAGCAGCGGCATACTGCCAAGCGGGTGTTCGACCGGCTGCGCGACGAATGCGGGTTCACCGGCGGCTACACGATCATCAAGGACTACATGCGCGAGCGGGATCAGCGCCGCCGGGAGGTGTTCGTGCCGCTGTCGCATCCTCCCGGCCATGCGCAGGCCGACTTTGGCGAGGCGACTGTGGTGATCGGCGGCGTCGAGCAGAAGGCGCGCTTCTTCGTGCTCGATCTTCCGCATAGCGACGGCTGCTACGTGCGGGCCTATCCGGCGGCGGTGGCCGAGGCCTGGGTCGACGGCCACATCCATGCGTTTGCCTTCTTCGGAGGCGTGCCGCAGTCGATCGTATACGACAACGACCGTTGCCTTGTGGCGAAGATCCTGCCCGACGGCACGCGCAAGCGGGCAGCGCTGTTCAGCGGTTTTTTGTCCCACTACCTGATCCGCGATCGCTATGGCCGTCCGGGAAAGGGTAATGACAAGGGGAATGTGGAGGGTCTTGTCGGATATGCCCGGCGCAACTTTATGGTGCCGATCCCGCAGTTTGCGACATGGGATGCGTTCAACGATTTTCTGGAGGAGCAGTGCCGAAAGCGCCAGCGCGATAAGCTACGCGGCGAGAACGAGACGATCGGCGAACGGCTGCAGCGCGATCTTGCCGCCATGCGTCCCTTGCCGGCGTCGCCGTTTGATGCCTGCGACCAGACCAGCGCTGTTGTGACAGCCCAATCGCTGGTGCGCTACAAAACGAACGACTATTCCGTGCCGGTTGCCTACGGTCATCAAGACGTCTGGGTCCGGGGCTATGTCGATCAGGTGGTGATCGGTTGCCGTGGTGAGATCATCGCCCGCCATCCCCGGAGCTGGGAACGGGAAGACATCGTCTTCGACCCCGTCCATTACCTGCCGCTGATCGAGCAGAAGATCAATGCGCTGGATCAGGCAGCTCCATTGCAGGGCTGGGATCTGCCGGACGAGTTCGCCACGCTGCGCCGTTTGATGGAAGGCCGCATGGCAAAGCATGGCCGGCGGGAATACGTCCAGGTTCTCCGTCTGCTGGAAAGCTTCGAGCTTGCCGACCTGCATGCGGCGGTAAGGCAGGCCCTTCAGCTCGGCGCGATCGGCTTCGATGCGGTCAAGCATCTGATCCTGTGCCGCGTAGAACGCCGACCGCCGCGATTGGACCTGTCGATCTATCCGTACCTTCCGAGGGCGACGGTCGAGAAGACCTCGGCGAAGGCGTATATGCGCCTCCTGTCGTCTGATGCGGGAGAGGCGGCATGAGCACCGAAGCACCTGACATCCTGCTCGCCCACTATCTCAAGACCCTCAAGCTGCCGACCTTCCAGCGCGAGCACCAAAAGCTGGCCCGACTCTGCGCAACCGAGGACGTCGATCACGTCGGCTACCTCTTCCGGCTTGCCGAGCGGGAGATGATCGAGCGCGATCGCCGCAAGGTCGAACGGCGGATCAAGGCGGCCAAATTCCCGGTCGTCAAAAGCCTCGACAGCTTCGACTTTGCCGCCATCCCCAAGCTCAACAAGATACAGGTGCTGGAACTGGCCAGATGTGAATGGATCGAGCGCCGCGAGAACGTCATCGCTCTCGGTCCCAGCGGCACGGGCAAGACGCATGTCGCGCTCGGCCTCGGCCTGGTCGCCTGCCAGAAAGGCTTATCCGTCGGCTTCACCACGGCGGCGGCCCTGGTCAGCGAGATGATGGAGGCTCGAGACGAGCGGCGTCTGCTCCGCTTCCAGAAGCAGATGGCCGCCTACAAGCTGCTGATCATCGACGAACTGGGCTTCGTGCCGCTCTCCAAGACCGGTGCGGAATTGCTGTTCGAGCTGATCTCCCAGCGTTACGAGCGCGGTGCCACCCTGATCACCAGCAATCTGCCTTTCGATGAATGGACCGAAACCTTGGGATCAGAACGACTGACCGGCGCACTGCTCGATCGCATCACCCACCACGTCAACATTCTCGAAATGAACGGCGACAGCTATCGTCTCGCCCAAAGCCGCGCCCGAAAGGCTGGCTGAAACCTTTCAAAAAAATCGCCGCGCCCGGCTGAGACCCCGCTCGGGCTACGCCCTCACGGCGGTCTCAGCCGGGCGCAAGGGTGGCCGACTTTTGCTCCGCCCGGTGGCCGGAAATTGCTCCGCCGTTGACACAAAAGATGATGTACTGAATTGCTCAGCCATCATGCTTGAATATCCATACAGCAAGCGCCAGCAGCTAGAACAAGCCATAGCCAGACTAGCTTACCCAACTTACCAGATCGACACACAATCAGATTTCACAGCAAAGGCAGAGGCGCGCATTGTCGTAGCCTTTCCACTTGCTCAAGCGATCAAAGACCCTCGCCATTACACTCGCGCGGCCAGCCTCCTATGGGATGAGATCGGCATTGACGCGACCACAGACGGCTGTGTGAGTGCGACGTTCTTGTTCGCTCCCTACATCATCAATCCCCGCGTGATCTTCAGGAACCCTAACCTCTCTTATTCACGACGCTCGGTTTCAGACCCGCTCTGGGCATT
>JAPTVL010000339.1 GCA_028065725.1 Betaproteobacteria bacterium | reverse complement strand
GCTCACGGCCTCGTGCGAGCGCCGTTGTCTCTCAAGAGATATTCACCTGGATAGTCAGAACGGCGCTGGTGCGGCGGCGGCTTAGCTTAACAACGGAGGTCTTATGTGTTGGCGCCGATGCGGATTTGAGCCATGCGCCGGGTTTGCGGTGAGCCGGTTAGAGCGCGACGAAATTCAAGCCTGACGCCCCGCGCAGCTCGTTTTCCATGGCCCAGCCGCCGATCGGCATGTGGCTCAAATCGGCATCGGCGCCAACAGACTGGCCTCACTTCCATCGTCTGCGCCTCCACGTCGACTGGACGCAATGACTGTAGTTGGCTATATTCAGGGTGTAAAGATTCGGTGATGACGTAGGCTGACCGAGCAGGGAGCAGAACGTGCTGGACACAGAAGTTTTTCCGACGTACCCTGTTTGCTGTGAACGACACAGCCGCAGACCTGGACTCGGCGATCGGGACGGTCCCCGACGCAGGACGGCCGACGCCGAAACCCTATGACCAGGAGTTGGTCACGCTGACCAGGCGCGAGCACATTGAGCTGAAGCAGCGTGCAAGTTCATACAAGGACCTGCATGCGCGAGCGGTGGCGCGCATCGAGTTTGTGGAACGTCGGCATCAGGCCGAGAGGGAACGATTCGCGCAGCGTGAAGTCGAGTTGAGGTCGGCGTTGGAGGTCGCGCAGGCGCAGATCCGCGATCTTCGCCTGCGTGTGTTTGGTGCCAAGACGGAACAGTCGCGCTCGGTCAACGCGGGCAGCCAGGTCAGCGCCGGCCCTGCACGGCCGCGGGGCCAGCAGCGTGGGCGGCGCGGCCATGGCCGTACCCGCGCGCAGGCGTTGCCAGCCAGGGTCGAGGAGGTGACGCTGCAAGCGCAGTGTCCGCGCTGCGGTCTGGGGTTGAGCGCGTTCCCGGGCACTCAGGATGCCGAGATTGTGGAGATCGAGGTCAAGGCGTACCGCCGCATCGTGCGCCGACACCGCTACCGGCCGGTATGTCGTTGTGGCTGTCTGCCCGGCATCGTGACGGCGCCGCCTGCCTCGCAGCTCATTGCGCGAGGCAAGCTCGGCGTGTCGATCTGGGTGGAGGCGCTGCTGTCGAAGTTCCTCTATGGGCAGCCCAGCCACAGGCTTCTGCAGGACTGGGACGACCAGCGGCTGCACGTTGCGCAGGGCACGCTCACCGAGGGGCTGCGCAAGCTGTTGCCGATGCTGGGGCCGGTGGCCGATGCCGGTCTGGATGAGCTGCGACGCGGCTCGCACTGGCATGCCGACGAAACGCGCTGGGAGGTGTTCGAGGAGCGCCAGGGCAAGGTCGGGCACCGCTGGTACTTGTGGGTGTTCCAGTCGGCCACCGCGGTGTGCTTCGTGCTCGATCCTTCACGCTCGGCCTCGGTGCCGGCGGCCGCACTCGAACATGTGGACGCGGGGATTCTCAGTGTCGACCGCTACGCCTCGTACCGCAAGTTCGCCCGGTTGAACCCGGGGGTGAAGCTGTCGATCTGCTGGGCGCACCAGCGGCGCGACTTCCTGCGCGCGGCCAACGAGCATCCGGCGCTGTGGGACTGGGCCATGGGTTGGGTCGGGCTCATCGGCGAGCTGTATGCCTTGCACGCCCGGCGGCGGCAACAATGGGCGGATGGCGACGTTGCCTTCAAAGACAGCGATGCCGAGTCGCGCGCGCTGGTGGCATTGATGGGGCAGCGTTGCCTGGATGAGTTGGCCGACGCGGCACTGGCAGGCGCGGCACACAAGGTGCTGCGTACCCTGCGCACGTACTGGGCCGGATTGATCCTGTTTCTGGAACATCCCGAGATCGACCTGGATAACAATGCCGCCGAACGCGCGCTGCGGCCCGCGGTGGTGGGTCGCAAAAACTATTATGGCTCGGGCAGCCAGTGGTCGGGGCAGTTGGCCGCCACGATGATGAGCGTGTTGGGTACGCTCAAGTGCTGGGGGATCAATCCGCGCACCTGGCTGAGCGCGTATCTGCATGCCTGCGCACACGCGGGCGGCTGCATGCCGGTGGACCTCGACCGCTTCCTGCCCTGGCGGATGGATGAGGCTCGGCTGAGCGCGATGCGCGGCGTGGCCTGCGCAACAATCGACAGCTCATGAACAAACGGTACTGCGGGCGCGTGTTCACGCAGGAGGAGCTTGACGCCATCGTCGAGCTGATGGCGCAAAACCCCCAGCTCAAGCGCGCGCCGCTGTCGCGCAGGGTGTGCGAGATGCTCGACTGGCGCCGCCCTGACGGACGCCTCAGCGACATGAGCTGTCGGGTGGCGATGCTGCGCATGCAGGCTGACGGATGGATCACGCTGCCGCCCTCACAGATGCCTCACCCGCGGCGCCGGGCGCAGTTCGACCCCACGTCAGCCACGGATGCGCAAGGTGCGATCGCGCTGCCCGTGCATGCTCTGGATGCCTTGCGCCTGGAGGTCGTCGCCGGGGTGGGCGCGGCCTCCAAGCTGTGGAACGAATACGTGGCCCGCTACCACTACCTGGGCTACACGCCCATGTCGGGCAGCCAGATCCGTTACAACGTCTACGCTGGCGATCGGCTCGTCGCCTTGCTCGGCTTCGGCGCCAGCGCGTGGAAGCTGGCCGATCGCGAACGCTTCATCGGCTGGAACCACGAGCAGCGGCAGAACAACCTGCAGCGCGTCGTCAACAACACGCGTTTCCTGATCCTGCCCTGGGTGCAGTCCAAGGGGCTTGCCTCGAAGATCCTGGCCCTCGCCGCGCGCCGCCTGCCCAAGGATTGGCAGCAGCGCTACGCCTACCAGCCCGTTCTGCTGGAGACCTTCGTCGAAAATCCCCGACATAAGGGCACCTGCTACAAGGCCGCCAACTGGGTTCTCGTGGGCAAAACGACCGGCCGCGGCAAGAAGAGCCTGTCGCACCAGCAGGCCCTGCCGCTCAAGGACATCTGGCTGTACCCCCTGCGTCCCGACTACGCAGCCATCCTGCGTCGGTAACGGCTCCCTACGTCATCACCGAATCTTTACTTCAGGGTGACAATCAAAATGTCCTATATCCTTGTTAACTAACGGTATTTTCCATTAACCGCCAGTATCGCCTCGGTCCCGAACGATGTTTTCTGATGGGGCCAACCTCTCTCATGAAACCGGTGGGATGCAAGCTATGAAACGTCCAACTGGCCGCGGGGAGCTCGTCCTTTATCTTGATTTTGA
>JAPTVL010000320.1 GCA_028065725.1 Betaproteobacteria bacterium | reverse complement strand
ATCCGCAGGTGGCACGGTCGGGCTCACCGAAGCCGAGGCAGGCAAACGTAGCCTGGCAATCGACAGCCGCACCCTTGCGCTCGACAACGTGCCACGCGCACTCGCCAATTTCGACACGCGCGGCTTCATCAAGCTGGTGACGGATAAAAATACCGGACGGCTGCTGGGTGCGCAGGTGCTGGCGGGAGAAGGCGGCGAGGTCATCCAGACCGCGGCCCTGGCGATTAAAAACCGCCTAACCGTGTCGGACTTGGCCGGGCAGCTTTTTCCTTACCTCACCATGGTGGAAGGGCTCAAGCTGTGCGCCCAGACCTTCACCAAAGACGTGAAGCAGCTGTCGTGTTGCGCCGGCTGAAGAAAAGGAGGTGTTTGCTGAACACCTACACGGTGTCGCGCCTGGCCCAGGATGCCGGCATGAGCGTATGTATCGTGCGCGACTACCTGCTGCGCGGGTTACTGCGTCCGGCTGCGCGCACTGCCGGTGGCTAAGGCGCTAACGGCTGCGCACGTCCTGGCCAGCATGGAATGCGTGCGCGTGAAGCGCGCAGTCGCGAGACATGCACGGCCCCGGCACCTTGGGCTTGTCCGATGCGCTCATGCCTAGGCCACGGCGGACGTGCCGAGCCTCGGTATCAGGCGCATGTAGATGACCGAGCTGACCAGCTCGACCATCGTTTGCGTGACTATGATGGCCGGCAGCACCGGAATGGCCCCTGGCACCGCCAAGGCCAGCGGCAGTATGACCAGCGAATTGCGCGTGGCCGCGCTGAACGCGACGGCACGGCCGGCCGTCACCTCAAGCCGGGCCACGCGGGCGACTGTCCAGCCGATGAGGGGGGCGGCCACGGCGAAGGCCACATAGAGCGGGACGACACGCAAGGCGGCCTCGATGGCGGACCCGAGCTGCGGCACTACGGCCGCTACTACGATGAACAGCACCAAGGCGGTTGCCGGCACGGGCAGCAAGCCGAGGCCGGCCGCGACACGCGCGCCGGCATTGCTTCGCGCTGCCCAAAGCTGCACCATGGCCGCCAGGGCCAGAGGAACGGCGATCAGCCACACGAACGCATGGACGAACGGGCCAGGCTGCACCAGGTCGGCCGACGCATCGCCCAGGAACAGGCCGAGGTAGATCGGCAGCAGGAGCATTTGCGCGATAAGCAGCGCCGGGGTGGAAGCAAGCAGCAAGCGGGCATCAGCGCGGCCGATGTGCGAGAACGTCACCACGTAGTCGATGCAGGGCGTCAGCAGCACGAGCAGCAGGCCGAGCCGTACCATCGGATCGGCTGGCGAGAACTGCACCAGGAGCGCGACCAGTAGCGGCACGACCAGGAAATTGGAAGCCATCAACGCGCCCAGGAAGCGAATACGGGTGAAGGCGCGGCCCAGGTCAGCAAGCGGCACCTGTAAGAAGGTGACGAACAACATCAGGGCCAGCGCCGGGTTGACGCCGCCCTCAAGCGCTGCAGTGTCGGGTACGAGCAAGGCGACAAGCGCAGCAACCACAACTGCCCCTAAGTAAATGCCGACTTGGTGACTCTCGAATATTTCCCTGATGTTTTTCATGTCTGTTTTTACTTTGTATTGAAGCATGCCTCAACATGGCGTCAGACCAGAGGCAAGCCCGGATATTTCATGAAAAAGGTATCGGCACAGCGTGTGGACTCACATGAAATCAGCGTGCGAAAACGATTTTTGGTGGGGCTGCCAATGCCAAAGTGTACAGCGGATCAACTTGGGGGTTGTCGTTCCTAAGCGCTGGTTTCGCTTGATCTCGGATACCAGTTTGGGCGAAATCGACAATGCCAGCGCCTGGCTGTACGAAGTGGCCAGGAACGCCGTGGCCGACCGACTGCGTCTGAAAAAAGAACGGATGGAACTGCCTGACGACCTTGCGGCTGGACGATGAGGGTGCCTACGCACAGGAACGCGTCGAGAAGCCCGGCCGCAGTTTCAAGGAGTGGCGCACCTGCCGCATGAGCGATCACCTGCCGATGTGGATCGAGTTGGGTATCGACGATGGTGACGCCTATCTAGACTCTCTGAAGTGATCGGCCCGGTAGAGGCGAGCAGTATCCGCAGGCTTTTGGGTTATCAGGACGTGCTTACGCCCAGACGGTTCCAGCCGCGAAGACGGGTGGTGGTGGCCTACTGTAGCCGATTGGCCAACATCTCGATCTGTTCGGCAAATTTCCGCGGGCTCTTTTGTCGCAGTTGTGACAGGTTTTGCAGCTTCCAACGGATGCCAGGAAGCTGATCGAGATGCGCGATTCCGAGCAGCGGCCACTGCGGATTCCCCTCGACCAGCGACAGCAGGAAGCCGCGTTCGTCCGCATCCAACCCGCTCTGCAGCTCCTGCAGCATGCGCTCCCGCGCGGCCAGCAAAGCGGCGAGTTCCACTGGATCGGCGGTCATGCCTTTGAAGTTCCGCTCGTATTCCTGCTCAATGTTGCGCAAAGTCGGGAACAGCACCTCATGCACCGGTCGGTTGTGACTGGCCAGGTAGACCACGAATGCGCGCCGGATGCCTGGAGTGATACCTTCATGCGCAAGCAGCTGCATGACGTCGAACAGGTCGCGTGGATGCTGCCTGTCCATTGCGGCGACGAGTTTTCCGCCGTACACGTCTTCCCGCGATACCACTGGAAGCCAGGTCGGCCAGCAAGCTCTCGCGGGCGGCAGGCGACAAGGCCGCGGAGCGTACAGGGTTGACGGTGCCGAGTATCACGAAATTGACTTCGACCTTCACCTCGATGCCCCTGAGTCGCACCAATAGTTTGGTTTCGCCGACGTCGGGCGCCGCGAGCGTGTGGGTTTGAAACCCGCGTGCTCGTAGGCGCTCCGTGGCTTGCCGGATAGCCTCGTTGATGCGGGCCAATACCTCATCGCGGCTGGCTGTAATCTGCAAACACCAAGTCCAGATCCACCGATAGGCGAGGCATGTCGCGGATGAACAGGTTGATTGCCGTGCCGCCCTTGAGCGCAAACGTGCCATCCGAAAAAACGGGCGGGGCAACCTGGACCAGCAGACGTGCGGTGTCGAGGTAAAGCTGGTTCATGGCTTGAGCACAAGCAGTCCGTCGGGAGAGCGTGATATCCACGCTCGGCTGCTGCCGGTGGGCAGCTGCGCCGCATCCAGCTTGGCGACCCAGGGCAGCGTGAACTCGCGCCCAAGCTGCAGGCACAGGCGCA